>JBJTQJ010000001.1:0-22673 GCA_046075565.1 Verrucomicrobiales bacterium
ATTGTTGGCACGGGTTGGCCGCTTGTTTTTGTTTTTCATACCCTACCGAGTGGCAGGGATTCAAACCGGGCGCCAGCCCACTTTTCACCAAATTTCAGGAAATCCTATGGGATGCCTGTGAATTGGTTTGCCGGAGTCGGGCTCAATTCGCATCCTGGTTCAGCGGTTCATCCACCACCTTGGGAGAGGGAAAATCGGCGGCTTTTTCCCCACCACGCCCGCGCAGTCGTTTGTCATTGAAGCCACCGACCGGTTGATTGAGAGGGATTTCCATGCCCCCGAGTTTGCCCATCATTTGGTAGAGCCGGTTTTCCATGTCCTTCGCTTCCTTGGACCGGACTGGTTCATAAATGAGGTTTTTCGACTCGTTTGGATCCGCGGCGAGGTCGTAGAATTCGTCGGAGTCCCAGAGTCCGTAGTAGGTGATGTATTTGGCCTTGGGTGTGCGCAGGGCGAAGGTGGTCGGTGTCTGGGGAAAATTCTTCTCCCAGTAATATACGTAGAGGAATTGCTCGCGCCATGGGACAGACTCGCCGCGAAGCAACGGGAGAAAACTCTCGCCGTCCATGTGCGGCGGCGTGCGCAAACCCATCGCCTCCATCACGGTCGGGGCGACATCGATGTTGGCAATCATTTCCTCCGTCACCGTGCCGCCCTTGATGATGGCAGGGCATTGCACGAGCATGGGAACCCTCATCGAGGTTTCATAGGCGACACGTTTGTCGATGAGCCCGTGTTCGCCGAACATGAAGCCGTTGTCGGACATGTAGATGACGAGGGTATCATCGTAAATGCCCATGTCCTTCAACTGCTGGAGCACACGCCCGATGCTGTCGTCCACCGAGCGCAAGGTCTCGCAATATCTCTTGTAGTAACGCTCGATGTCGAGCTTGCTGTGATAGGGGAAATCGACACCGTGCCACGAATTGCGCTGGTCGCGCAACCAGCGCGGTTTGAGAAGGTCGTCGGCGGTGGTCGATTCCGACGGCGGGCGTTGGAATGGCAGGTCCTTGAAACTGTCCTCGTATTTGTCTGCGGGCGTGAAGTTGGCATGCACCGCCTTGTGCGAGAGATACATGAAGAAGGGTTTCTCCGATGGCTTTTGCTGTTTGAGCCAGTCGATGGCGTAGTCGGTCAATTCGGTGGTGATGTAGCCTTTTTGTTTCACGCGTTGGCCGTCGACATTGAGCGTGTAGTCGGGCGAAGGCGGCAGGTATTCGCCTTGTCCGACGAAACTCACCCAATGGTCCCAACCGGGTTGCTGCTTGTCGCTTTCACCGCCCATGTGCCATTTTCCAAAGAAGCCTGTGGTGTAACCGGCCTTCTGGAGGTATTGCGGAAAATAGACGGTGCCGGGCGGGATGGGACGGTTGTTATCAATGACGCGGTGTCGGAAGGTATAGAGGCCGGTTAAAATAGACGCGCGACTGGGTGAACAGAGCGCGGTGGTGACCAGCGCGTTCTTCAAGTAAGCCCCGTTTTGCGCGAGCGAATCCATGACCGGAGTCTTGGCGAATTGGTGGCCGAGGAAACCCATCGCGTCGTAGCGGTGGTCGTCAGAGAGGATGAAGACGACATTGCGCGGCTTTGCACCGGGCATACGCTCGGGCACGACTTCGGTGGGCATGGGCGCGGCGGCAAACGCGGCGGCCGGGAAGAGGATCAGGTATCTGAGCAGGTTTTTCATGGTGTGTGAAATTTGCCGGGGTGGAGATGAGACACCGCCCGATGGATGCATGCTCTTATTTCGCGGTTGGAAATCCTCTTGCAAGGATTCCCGCCAAACGTTCCCGCGTACTGATGTGTTTGGGATCCTCGGCGAGGTTGTGATATTCCCCCGCGTCGGCTTCGTGGTCGTAGAGTTCAGCACCTGCTTTTCCCTTATCCCCCCACTCGGTGTAGCGCCAGCGCTGCGTCCGCACGCTCCTGCCGATTGGCCCACGGTTGACTTGGGTGAAAACGGCTTCCTTGCCGGGGTGATCCGGATTGTCGAAGACCGGACGCAAGCTCGTGCCCGCGAGTTGGTGTGGGGCTTCGATGCGGGCGTAGTCGATCAAAGTCGGGTAAAGATCGACGAACTCCATGAGAGCTTCGGTAGGCCGTCCCATGCCTTTCGCGCCTGGGATCCACGCGATCATCGGGCTGCGTACACCGAGTTCATAAACGGTAACTTTGTTCCACCAGTCATGCTCGCCAAGATGGTAGCCGTGGTCGCCAATCAGGACCACAATGGTATTGTCCCACAGTTTGTGTTGGTCCAGCGCGTCGAGGATGCGGCCGACCTGGGCGTCGGCAAAACTGACACAGGCCAGATAGGCGCGCTTGAATTCGAGACGCTCCTTGTCGGTGAAGGTCGCGAAGTCCTTCTGATTGGGAATGGCATATCGGGGCAGCGGGCTGCGGTCGGCGGGATCCTTGATCAGTTTCGTGGAACCCTCCGGATACATGTCGAAATACTTCCGGGGCGCGATGAACGGGTCATGGGGCTTATGAATACCGAGGGCGAGGAAAAACGGCTTGCCGTGATGTTCATCGAGCACGCGCAGGGCTTCGGTGGTGTTGATGCCATCGGGTTGGTCGTTGTCGGTGCCTTTGGCGGCGCGCCATTCACACCACTTCAGCCGGCCGCCGGTCAGGTTGCGGCCCTCGCCCTCGCGGCCGACCTTGGGGGCGTCGCGCAGACAGTCGAAGAAGTGATTCCATGATTTCGGATCCTGGAACAACGCCTCCTTACCCTCCGCGTCCTTGCCGAGGTGAAAGACCTTGCCGATGCCAGCCGTGAAATAGCCATTGCGGCGGAAGAGTTCGGGCAAGGAGATAAGATCCGGCAGTTTTTGCCGGAAAGACACCTCGTTGGTGACGATACCTGTTTCATCCGGTCGCAAGCCTGACAGGAGAGACGATCGGCTCGGGTTGCAGACAGGATACTGGGCATAGGCGTGCTGGAAGAGCATACCCCGTTTGGCCAGACGGTCGATGTTCGGGGAAATCACGCCGCTGACCCCGTAGCAACCCAACTCTGGCCGCAGGTCATCGAGGACAAGGAATACGACATTGGGAGGTTCCGCGGAAGTAACAGTGCCCGCACCCAGAACGAAAGCAACGGCAAGGAGCAGGCGGACGAGGCGAGCGGGTGGGTTCATGGTCAGGTTGTTCATTTTCCGGATGCCCTTACCGGCGGCTGGGGAGTGGAAGGAAGTTCACCACGCAGGCGCTTGGCGGCCTCGCCGACCAGCCAGAGGTAGTGGTCGCTCGGCAGCTCGCCATAGGTTAGGAAGCGGCTTTCTCCAACCGGCACATCGTTGGTGACTTTGAAAATCTGGGTCCCCTCATCGAGTTCGTCGAACATCGCCTGATACATCATCTTCACACCGCCCTCGCGGATGTGGGCATCATACTGGGCCCAGAGAAATTTGCCATCCTCGCGGTCGATAAAGGAGTTGGGATTCATGTCGGTGCCTTTCTTCAGGTTCGACCATGCAAAGCCAGGGAAAACCACCGGCATGAAATCCTTGCCCAACCTTTCGCACCAGGCGCGATCCTCCTTCGCGCGGGTATTGGCGTATTCCCTCGCCTGGGTTGCCTTCTGGTAACGCCCGACCATCCATGGCGAGATGATGTCGGCCATTTGATAAACCGCTTTCCATTGCGGGAATGGACCGGCGTCTTTCCCTCCCTCGCGCCAATGCGTGGAGGTGCCCAGCATCACGGTAAGCCCGCCGCATTCCGGATCATTCTTGAGGAAACCGACCAGATCGGCGACTTCCTTCGGCCCGTAGTCGCGACCGCCGAATCCCACACCCCAGAGAGCGACTACCGGACGACCCTTGTGCCTCTGGTGTGATTTGTCCTTGAGGATGCCCATCTCCTTCACCAGAAACCGCCAGTCGTCTTTCACGCTGGCGATTCGCTCGGCCTGCATGTTGGTCAGGTCATACATCACCGCGAAGTTGCGTCCGTGTTTTTCCGCTCCGATCCGACAGTGGTCGAGGGTTTTGTTAACCGTCCGCGACTTCGGTGTATCGGCACGACCGTTCTTGGTGGTCACTTCGGTGGCGAAGCGTTGCACGAAGACACCGTCAATGTCGTATTCCTCCATCCATTGGAAGTGGCGCGTCACGGTATCGCGCACCGCCGAACTGAAGACCTGGGCGACGCGGCCATCGGCGTGCCGGAAGGGAGTGTCGAATCGCTCGTGCGGAGCGAATTCACTCATATCCGGCCAGAACTCGATGCCGGCCGCGCCGGGTTTGAATCCATCCTCCGGGTGGCTGTAGTGACGCCAGCCATGGCCTTCCTTGTCACCCGGTGTATTAAACCATCCTTGGTAGCCGCACATCACCTTACCGTTGAGTGTTGAAGAATCGACGCGGACTTTAGCAGCAACAGATTCCGTCTTGGGCACTTCAAGCTTGCCCGCAGGCTGACGCTCGGTTTTTCGACACGAAGCGATTGTGCATCCGATGAATCCGCAAAACAGCAGTGTGACCCCCATCTCCCGCAGGGCGTGGATCCGGTCAATCATAAAGATTCCCTTTCGGCTGGTAACGAATCCAAACAAACCACATGGCGATGAAACTGGCCAAGCCAAGGGCGGCAGACCCGGCGAAGCCCTGCCAGTTGTGAATGATGAAAAGCATCGGCGCGAGGAAGAGGCAGGTTTGCCAAATCAGGGCGAAAGGCAGGGCGAGAATATCCTGACGGTGCTCGCGGGTCGTCTTGGCTCGTTCTTCCGGAGACAGGGTTTCCTTGAGATGACCCCAGATGCCGAACGGCCGGGTTTCCATATACATCTTGCGAAGAACCTCCGGGTCGGTGGGCGAAGTCAATAATGCGACGGTGACAGAGGCAAACAAGCCGACACTGAGCACGAAAATGAACTGCCAGAGTTCGCTCAGATCCGGCCAGACCAGGCGTTGGATGATCGCGGCCACGATGCCAATGAGCGTGCCGATGGCGCTGCCCGCGCCATTGAACCTCCACCAGTAGAGGCGGAGGAAGGCGGGCACGAGGAAACCAGCGCCGAAGCCCATCATCATCCAGCCCCAGATGTCGTTGATGCTGTCGAGAGTGAGCGAAAACAGATAACTGCATGCGACAATGCCCACCACGGTGCCCCAACTGGCGAAGATCAATTCGCGGGTTTGCGCTTTCGGGCGCAGCCACTTGTGGTAGAAGTCGTTTACGAACTGTCCGGTGGCGAGGTTCACCCAACTGCCGAACGTCGAGAGTGCGGCGGCGATAAGCGCGATTACCAGCACGCCGCGCATGCCATCGCCCACCGACATCATCAGCACCGCCGAGAGGATTTTTTCCGGATTCACCGTCCCTTCGAAACTGATCATATTCAGTTTCTCTGCCCATTTTTCTTCTCCGAGCAGGGTTTTGAGCGAAGCCACCAACTCCGGCTTTTCTTTGTCGGGAACATTAGCAATTGAGGAGATGAGTGTGCCCCATTCAGGCTTGGCTGTTTCCGGATGGGCGTTGTGGATGAGAGCGGCCGCCTCCTTGAGTTTTGCTTGTTCGGGCAGCAGGTCCTTCACGAGGTAAAGACCCATCACCGCGATACCGATCATCATCGGCCAGCGCACGGTCATGAGAATCGTCCAGAGCATTGATAGCTTGCCGCACTCGCTGTCGTTTTTGGCACCAAAGTAACGCGGATCCGCACCTGTGCCGAGGCCGGCCACAATGGTGCGCACGAGATAGAACGAAGCGAAGATAAGCAGGTGTTTGTAAACCTCATATCCTTCCGGCACATGGACGTTCCATTTCGGCACGCTACTGATCCAGTCCGGGTTCCCTGTCACCGCCGTGGCAATTTGCGAAATCTCGCCGGCATCACCGACATCTGTAAAGGCTTTCACCGAGATGTAAATCACCGCCACGAGGATGATGAAGACTTGGAACAGATCCGTGAAGATCACGCCGTAGAAGCCGGACATCATGGTGTAGAGGGTGGCGAGGACAAGCAGGGTCAACGCGCACGCTTCGGGAGAGAAAGGCAGGAAAGTGGAGAGGAAGATTCCGGCGCCGATGATAAGATAGGCGAGCATGCCGATGGTGGTGAGCACGGTGGCGATGACGCCCATCAATTGCGAAGCACGCCCGCCCCAGCAGTCGCCAAAGCGGTAGATATTCCACTCCGCGCCGGTCAGACAACCCGAGCGTCGGTGCCATTTGCCGGTCCACAGCATCATAAAGGGAAGCACCAATACCGCGCCTCCGCGGAATTCGACGAACAATCCCTGTGGCCCCAGCAGGAACAAAAACGAGACAATCACTGCCGTGCCGGCAAGGTCGAGGAAACTCGCCATGCCGGAAATCCCCATGGCCCACCAAGGGATGTTCTTCCCACCGGTGATGTAATTGTCGAGACTGCGCGACGCGAGCTTCTTCAGGTAGAAACCGAGGAAGATGAGCACGAGGACGTAAAGTCCCATGAAGACGTAGTCGATGCTGCCGAAGTAGGTGGAAAGAGTCATGGGAGATTCGCAGGTGTCTTGTCGTCGGTGTGAATGAAGTTCAAGTTGGGCCTGTTTGCCTCGCTGCAGGCCATGGCTGGGGAGTCAGAGCGAACGACCGCCGGGCTGAGCGGCAGGACCAGGACGAACTGAGATCTAGCAACATGCTCGGCAGACGTTTAGAATGGGAGTGGCTTTAGCAACCCGGACGGCCCGGTGCTTCCCTTAGGGTGGCACGAGGCGTCCTCATGACTGCCATCAAGTGAGTTTCGGTTCCCAGCCCGCGCGGTATTGGCGTTTGATCATTCCCCCTGCTTCTGGCAGCCCGCGGGCGGCGAGATTTTCCGCATCCCAGTCGACTTTTTTGCCACTGCGCACGGCGAGATTTCCGGCCAAGACCATTTCCGTCAATGGACCGGCATGATCCTCGAAGTTGGAAACCGGTTTCGGCCCTTGGCCGCGTACCGCGAGACAAAGCTCCTGAGTCGGGCCACCTTTGACCCGGGGATAAACCTTCGGAACGGACCTTGCCTTCTCACGCAGCGCTTCAGGGAAGATGCTTGGCATGGTTTCGCAGTAAGCGTCGTTGAAAAAGATGATGCCCTCGGTGCCAATGAAGACCTGGCCGAATTCGGGGTTCAATTCGACATCGGCTGGTAGTCCGGGGGGACGAACGAAGTCCTTGTCAGAGTTGGCGTCGGCCACCCCATCCTGCCAGACAACCTTGACCGGGCCGCGTTTGCCTTTGGCCGGGAATTCATAGACAAGGGTGCTGCGTTTCGGCGCGAATGTGCCGTCGAACTCGGTGACTTTGCTCGCTTCAACGACAAAGTCCCCCTTGAGGTCGAGCGCCCAGAAGGCGGAATTCATACAGTGGCAACCAATGTCCCCCAAGGCACCGCAGCCATAATCCCAGAAACCACGCCATTTAAATGGATGGATGGCCGGGCTGTAGGGTCGTTGGGTTGCAACCGTGCCCTGCCAAACGTCCCAGTTCAGGGTATCCGGCACGGGAGTCGATGGCAGAACGATACCAACACCTTGCGGCCAAATCGGACGGTTTGTCCAATAGTGAACCTCCTTGACCTCGCCGATGAGACCGGCTTCGACCCACTCACGGAGCAGGCGGGTGCCTTGCAGCGTTGCTCCCTGATTGCCCATCACGGTCAGGACGCCTTTCTTCTTCGCATAGTCGGCGAGGGCACGGGTTTCCCACAGGTTGTTAGAGAGCGGTTTCTGGACCATCACCGGCTTGCCATGGCGGATGGCCTCGACGGCGATGGGGAAATGCATGTGGTCGGGCGTCGAAACGGTAACAACATCAATTTTGTCGGCGACTTCGGCGAACATTTGCCGGAAATCCGAAAAATACCGGGCCTCCGGATACTGCGCCATGGCTTTCGCTGCAGAGTTCTTGTCCACATCGCAGAGGAAGGCGATCCGGTTTCCGGACGAGATTTCCGAGATGTCGCTCCGACCTTTGCCGCTGCAACCAACGGCTGCGACGTTGAGGGCGGAAGTAGCGCCTTGTCCAAGGAGGACGTTCGGAGCGAACATGCTCCCGGTAAGGGCGCTGGCGGACTTGAGGAAGCGGCGGCGGGTGGGAGATGTGGACATGGGATGTCTGGTCGTTTGGGATTTGGTACGCTTGAATGGGGCCCGTGCTTTTCTGAAAACACGCCCACGGTGAAACGTTTTACTCAAAAGTCGAAACTGTAAAGGGCAAACATCCGGAATTCTTTCCCAACTCCGCAGCCGGGGAATTTTGTTCCAACATGGCCCCTTGGGCTTGAGGGAGGCAAAGTCGCCCCAAAAAACTCCTCAGAAAAAAGGATTAATCAAAAATCCTTGTGTTTTCCGAGAAATGCTTCAAACTAGGAAAACATTCATTTCCCGCAAGCTGGCCCAGACGTTTTTAGGGAGACAAAGGCCACAGGCGGACACTGCCATAGAATATGAAACCTTTGAACGAAGAATCGCCCTTTGCCACGGCAATTCGTCCTGTCCCTTCTGCCTCCCGCAAATTGGCCGCGGCGAAAAAGACCGTCGTCCACCTGATTGCCAACGCCCACCTCGACCCCATTTGGCTGTGGAACTGGCAAGCGGGTGTGGACGAGGCGCTGGCCACTTTCCGTTCGGCCGTGGATCGTTGCCATGAATATCCGGAATTCCGCTACACGCGGGGGGAGGCCTGGCTTTACCAATGGGTCGAAGACCTCGACCCCGGTCTCTTCGCGGCCGTCCGGGAATTGGTTGCCGCGGGTCGCTGGTCGGTGGTCGGCGGCCAATGGGTCCAACCGGATGCGAATCTCCCGACCGCCGCCGGATGGAGGAAACAATTCGCCCTTGGTCAGCGCTACTTTGAGGATCGCTTCGGAATCCGGCCCACCATTGGCTATAATGTCGATACCTTCGGACACCCGGCCACGCTGCCGGACCTGCTCAGGGAAGTCGGGTGCAATGGCTACGTCTTCCATCGCCCGAATGAAAACCAGGTTTCCCTCCCCGCCCAAACCTTCCGATGGCGCGGCACTGGTGGGGCCGAGGTGATCGGTTTCCGCATCGCTCCCTGTTACGTCACCCGTAGCGATGATCTCCACGGCCAGATCGACCTGACGGTAAAGGCGGCCGACCGGGCATTCGGACACACCATGATGTTCTACGGTCTTGGCAACCACGGTGGAGGCCCGACCAAGGCAAATATCGAATGGCTCCTCGAACACCGCGACGCCTTCAGCGACGTGGAACTCCGCTTCAGCACGGTGGATGACTTCTTCCGCGAAGCGGAGGCCGGACGCGATCTCATGCCGATGGTGGATTACGAATTGCAGAAGACCTTTCCCGGTTGTTACAGCGTGATGCACGCTATCAAACAGAACCAGCACCGCGGCGAGCGCCTGCTCGAACAGGCCGAGGAACTCGTGCGCGCTTTCGGAACCGATAAGCAAAGCACGACCGCCGCGCTGGCCCGCATCGACGAGGCTTGGAAAGATCTCGCCTTCACCCAGTTCCACGACATCCTCGCCGGAACGAGTGTGCCCTCTTCGGTGCTCTCGACCCACCACATGCAGGGACGGGCTTCCATTGTCGGCGAGGAGGAAGTCGTGCGCGCATCCCGTCGTCACGCCCGTGTTACTTTGCCAGGCGAGAACAATCAGCGGCTGGTCCTGCTCAACGGCTCCAAGCATGATTTTGATGGCATGATCGAATGCGAACCCTTTATCGATTTCGATGATTGGGGGAACCGCTGGTTCGCCGACGAAAGTGGAATTGCCATTCCTTTCCAACTCGTCACTCCCGAAGCGAACGCCGGGGCGATGACCCACCGGGTGGTCCTGCCCGTAGCCATCCCCGCGGGTGGCGAAAGAGTTCTCCGCGTGCTTGATGACGCCAACTCCCCTGCCCTCTCTTCCTCCCCGCCAGTCACCGTCAAAGCAACAACCATCAGCACGGGAGATCTATCCCTCACGGCCGGGCCGCGAGGGATTGCCGCGCTGAGTTGGAAGAATCGTGAGTTGTTAGGAACTGACGGAATCTCGCTTCACTTGCGCGAAGAACACGGCGACACCTGGGTATTCCACCAAACCGGATTCAACGAGGACATCACCAGCAAGTTGGAAGGACTCGAGTGGATTGTCGAGGACAGCGGCCCGCTGCGTGCGCGCATCTTCGCCGATCAGACCATCGGGAGTTCGAAGGTGCGCCTTGGCATCACCGTTTACGCCGGAAAACCGGAAATCCACCTTCATCTGCAAGTCATCTTCGCCGAACAGCACAAAATGCTGCAGATGCCGATACAGCTCGCTTCCGCCGCTACCGGATGGACAAGCGGATTGGCCGGTGGTTACGTGAAACGCAATCCAGGACCCGATGAGATGCCGTTCTGCGGATGGGATAGCGTGCAAGGGGCCGGTCACAGCCTCAGCATGCACACGCCGGATGCCTACAGCTCGCGTTTGCATGAGAATGTCTGGCAGTTCTCGTTGCTGCGTTCACCGTTGATGGCTTGGACTGGCGATAGCGAGTTTGATCCCGCGTTTTCGCGCCAGCACTCCGATCAAGGCTCGCATGATTTCCATTTCATCCTGCGTCTGGATGAGAAGCCTGATCCGATCCGTTGCGAAATGATCTCCGATCATCAGGCCAAACCGCCAGTCGTCTTCGACCACTACGTCGGCATGAACCGCCCCGCCTGGGGCAACGCCCCACCCCGGCGCCTCTGGACACCCGACATTCCGCACGCCCGCGAACTCGGCCACATGAAGCACCTCGACGCCCTTGCCAACCAAGGGAGAAATTGGGAAGAACGGCCGGAGTGATGGGTTAGAATTGGCCCCAATCACCTGCTGTGGGAGAGCAGCAGCAGGGCGGTGAGGAGAAGTCGGAGCGGGTTTATCATGTCATTGGAAAGTGGCAAGTGCTTGAGCAATTGAGAGCGTGTCATCCGGGCAGGCCTTGCGCAGCCGGCCATCCTCGGTGATGAGTTTCTGGCCGAAGCTGCGGGCCAGTGCAATGAAGCGGGCATCGTAGGCGGAGATGTTCCGCTCACAGGCGATGCGGAGGGTTGCGCCCAAGTCGACTTCGTGGTGATTCGCTGGCGGGAACAATGTCACTGCGCGGTTCTGTGCGGCGAGCGCATCGGCGATTTCAAGCTGTCCGGAACGATGATAATTGCGCAAAGCGTTGCTCAGTTCGATTTGCCACCAGTCGGGCAGGTGCCAGTCTGCATCATTGGCTAGCAGGGCGCTGGCATCCTCGTGGAGCGGATGGGTGAGGACAAGGGCAATGACCAGATTGGTATCGACGATGAGCATAAAAGGGTGTGATTAATAGCCCCTGAGTTCAATGTCCTCATCGATGAACCGCTGTGTTTCTTCGGTGGTGAGTTTTGGTCCCTTCAGTCGAATGGGTGCTGGCAGGTCGATGGCCCGTGGCTGCGGCGCGGCGCGTAGTCCCGCCTCGATGGTGGCGATGGTTTCCTGGGTAACGGAACGGCGATGTGCCTCCGCAGCCGCTTTGAGGCGGGCGTGGAGAGCGGCGGGGAGGTTGCGGATGAGAAGATCAGGCATGGCATGATGATAGCGCTTTGATATCAAAATGCAATCATTCATTTAGCATCCATACGGTGTTGGGATTCGGCTTTGGCGCGTCCGCAGAGTGTGGTGCCGCCACCGATGCCATGAGAGAAACGGTGAGGTCGATGATCTTCGGCGGATGCAAAGGAGTTTGCCGAGCACGCCTCACAGGGGGATGCATTAACGCCGTTACCAGTCCTGCTTGGATTCAGTTCTTTTTGGTTGAGCCTTCTTTCCCCTGCAGGTTCGTGGCTTCAATGGCCGGGATGTTGTCCTTGTTCCAATTGTCATACGCGGCCTGTAGTTCGCGTGCGATGTCCGGCTCGCTGGCCATGCGGTCTTGTGTTTCGCCGATGTCCTCCGCAAGGTTGAAGAGTTGCGGTTCCATCATCTTGCTTTCGTCATCATTATCTCGGCGGTCATGCCAACGGACCAGTTTCCATGGTCCTTTGCGCACCGCCCATTGTTGGCCTAGCCGCCAGCAGAGGGATTCGTGGGGAAGACCGGTGGATTTGCCGGTCAGATAAGGCAGCAGGTCGACGCCATCCAGTTTCCACGCTGGATCGATTTCCACACCGGCGGCGGAGAGCGCGGTGGTCATCAGGTCGAGTTGGATCACAGGACGGTCGTCCACCTTGTCGGCCGGGATGACACCGGGCCACGAAACCATGAACGGCACGCGGATACCGCCTTCGAGAAGTTGGATTTTCCCGCCACGCAAGGGGGTATTGGTCGCGCCGTTCTTGGCCACGCCGCGAAGAAGGGCCCCGCCATTGTCGCTAAGGAAAAACACCAGCGTGTTGTTGGTCAGATCAAGCGCTTGCATCGCTTTGGTCACGCGTCCGATTGCCTGATCCAGCTTCCAGGTCACGGCCGCGTAAATCCGCCGCTGTTCATTCTCGATCGAGGAGAATTTCTCCAAGGCTTCCTTGGGAGCCTCCATCGGCGTGTGAGGAGCGTTGAAGGCGAGATAGAGGAAGAACCGTTCTTCGCGGTGCCGCCTCATGAAGTCCGCCGCCTCATCCGCCAACACGTCGGTGAGATAACCTTTCAGTTCCACCGGTTCACGACCGCGCACGATCGGGCCGTAACGTTTGTCATTGGCCCTCAAATAGGAATGGGCACCGCCGGTAAAGCCGAAGAATTCATCAAACCCGCGGCTGAGTGGATGGAATGCCTCCCCTTCCCCGAGATGCCACTTGCCCAGTGCACCGGTCACATAGCCCGCGCTTTTCATGCGCTGGGCGAAGGTGGTTTGATTCAGGTCGAGGGCGAGTTTGGTTGGATTCGGTTCGGTGATGGCCGGCGGATTGAACTCATGGCCAAAGCGTGCCTGGTATCGGCCGGTCATCAATGCGGCGCGCGTCGGACTGCACAGTGGCGCGCTCACATAGCCGCTGGAGAAACGGACGCCGGTGCGGGCGAAGGCATCAATGTTCGGCGTGGGGATGTCTTTGCAACCGTGCACCCCGATGTCGCCAAATCCGAGGTCATCGACGATGATGACCACAACATTCGGCGAACCAGCGGCAGCAGGGGCAGCCCATGCGAGGGTCTGGGCCAACAGCAGAGCAGCGAATGAGAGGACTTTGATGGGAAGGCATTTCATAGGTCAGGTCTCCGGGGAGGGATAAAGTTCATCTCGGACTTGGAGATGATAAATTCACCCTCCAGCCGTCACCTTCAAGCTAAAGAAATGGCCGGAAGCGCGACAAAGGTGATGCGGCTGGCGGGAGGAACCGCATGTTTTCCTACTACTTGCGACTGCGACCGGCTTTCTCAATACCTTGCATTTCGGCCTCCAGCCGCTCAACAATTTCCGGATTCTTCTGATAGAGGTTGTTCGTCTCGGCCGGGTCGTTGCGGAGGTTGTAGAGCTGGCCCGTGGGTCCGCCGGGCTCGGGTTCGATGGTCTTGGGATCCGAAAATCCACCGGAACCGAGCCGGTTGATGAGTTTCCAGTCGCCCGAGCGGATCATCATCGCGGGTGCGCTGCCGGCATGCATGACAATCGGGCCGCGGACAGGCTGACCCTCGGGTTGCTCTCCCTTCAGCACGGGCAACAGGCTGAAGCTATCGGGACCGGCGGCTTCGGGGAGCGTCGTGCCACAGATATCGGCGAAGGTAGCCAAGAGGTCGGTAAAACAAATCGTCTGGTCGGTCACGGTCCCGGGTTTGACTTGTTCCGGCCAGCGGACAATGAATGGCATCCGGTGCCCCCCCTCCCAAGCATCCCCTTTCATACCGCGCCAGCCGCCAGCCGCCTTGTGGCCGAATTTTTCTTCATCCTTCGGACGCCAGGCCGGGCCGTTGTCCGAGGTGAAGACCACCAACGTGTCGCGGGTCATGTTGGTTTTATCCAACAAATCCAGCACCCGCCCGATCTGGGCATCCACCATCATGACGAAGTCACCATACATTCCAGCCCCGCTCTTCCCGGTGAATTCAGCCGACGGCAACCAGGGTGTATGGGGTGCAGGATAGGCGAGGTAGAGCATCCACGGCTTCCGCTCGGTATTACTTTGAATGACACTGCATGCTTCGTCTGTAAGTTTCGGCAGAACGTCTTTCAGTTCCAGATCGGGCGCAATACCGCCTTCCCGCCAGAAAGCCCCTTGGGTTGGCGCCCAGCCTTCGCTGTGGTTCTCCGCAATATGCGCGGTTGGCGGGGTAATTGCACGATCTCCCCGGATGTAAAAATACGGCGGGATGTCGGTTGATGCGCGCATCCCGAAGAACGAGCTGAAGCCGCAATCCAATGGCCCGCCGGGCAGCGGCTTATCGTAGCCGTTTTCACGGAAACCGAGATGCCATTTGCCGACCATCGCGGTGGCGTAGCCTTCATCGCGCAGCAATGAAGCGATGGTCATTTGATCCTTCTCAATCAGCGGCTCCTTCGGCCAGCGTTTAGTGTTGGTGCGGAATGGATAGCGGCCGGTCATCAATCCGTAACGCGAAGGATGGCAGAGCGGGCCGGGTGCGTGGGCATCGGTGAAACGCATGCCCTCTTTCGCCAGACGATCGATGTGTGGTGTCCGAATCTTCGACTCCGGGTTGAAACACCGGGGGTCGCCGTAGCCCATGTCGTCAACGAGAATGATCAGGACGTTGGGCTTGCGGGCGGTAGCCTTCTCTTCCGCCGTGAGCGTGTCTGCTGGTTCATGCGTCCGGCAAGAAGCGGCAAGAAGCGCGACGGAAAAGGCAAATATAGTGAGCTTCATCGGATTCATAGTGGACTTTTTCCGGGACTAGTCCAACTCAACTTTGGTCCGGTAAAACCCCGCCGCCGCGGCGTGGTGAAGGGTGTCAGTGAATGTGCCACCCGCAACATTGCTGGTAAGGGTGATGAAGGGAGTCTGCAGATCTGGGGTCCATTCCACAGAGTAGGTGCGTCCCGGAACAGCGACCCAGATGAGGCGGTAGCCGCCGGCGGCCGGAAGCTTTTCAATGCTTTCGATTTTGAACAAAGAGCGACCGTCGCCTGGCAAGGTGCCGGCTACGAACTCGGCGGAGTTGGGCACACCATCGCCATCGCTATCCGCGCCGGGGAGGGCGGCCTCGGTGGAACCGAAGTGCGTGACCTCCCAAGCATCGAACATACCGTCGGCATCGCCGTCGAGCACGGCTTCGTTGACGGTTTGGTAGCCCTTAAGGCGCAGGGCGAAGGATAGGTCGGAGCTGTCGACCCTTTGCTGGTGGACTTCCACGGCAATTACATTGACGCCGTCCACCAAAGCTGAGGGCGGAAGGTTGAAGGGATAGAATGTGTCTTCCGCCACATTGGCCACGGCGGAAGATGCCAATGTCTGGTAGTTCACCGTTCCCGTCGGCATGTTGTCCCTCTTCACCTCTTGACCGTTGATATAAATCACCGCGCCATCGTCGCGCAGCAGTTCCAACGAGAGATTGCCCAGTCCGGATCCGGCGTTGACTGAGAATTGCCGCCTGAAATAACTGGTGATATGGCGGTTGCTGTTGTTTCCGCCATAGCCGATCACGGTTGCCTCATCCACGTCGCCGTAGCCCAGCTGGGCGTTACCGGTTGGCCACGCCGTGTCATTGTAGGAGGAAGCTCGCCAAGCGGTGCCGAGATTCTGGCCTTGGTCGTGATATCTCCACTCGGCGTTATCTGCGATGAAAGTGGTCTCGGCCGAGTAGAGTGAAGTGATCGTAACGGCCCTTGGGGGCATGACAAACGAGATCGACGCACTGCCAACATTGGTGATCGCGGCGACGTTTCCGATCCATTTGACAAACGCTTGGTTGGACCCGGGTGTGTCGGCTTGGATCGTCACCACGGTTCCCGCCGTGTAGGCGCCATCGCCGGTTCCGGAAATGACCGCCAGTGGGAACAGGACTGGACCGTAGCCGGCTGCCGCCGCCTGCCAGTTGGCCGGGTCGTCGGCAAAGGTGCCGGCATTGATCCTCTCCATGGCCATGCCCGTGCCATCCGCTGCGGTGGGCCAGGGCGCGGTGTCATGGTATTCCACTTCCTCTGCGATGATGGACGGCACATAGCCGGTGGCAGTACTCGGGGTTCCCGGTTTCTTCAGAATGAGCGTTTCCGAGGTGTCATCGAGTTCTCCGCTGTAGCTGAAGATCGCCACGGTGGAAGGCACTTGATTGATGGTGCGGAAAGCCGACGGGGTGATCGTATTGCGCACCAGCAGAAGCGTTTGGTTGGCACCCAGGCTGGTGCCGGTGGGAAACCCGAAGTCGATTCCTGACACACTCCACACATTGGCTGGATTGGCAGGGTCATACAGATTCACCGTCTGGTTCGAGATATTTTTGATTTCGATATACTCATGTCCTCCGGTCGGCGGGTGATACATGATTTCACTGAACACCAGCGGTCCGACGCGGGGGCCTGCGTTGGCGGCACCCGGGGTGGCCGCCGCCTGACTGGGGAAGGCACTGGTGCCATTCGAACGGAGATGCCGGCCGAAGGTGACATCCCGGTCCTGGCCGCCGAACACCTGGAATTCGCGATAGGCGGGATTGCTCAAGACACCGCCACTGCCGGACGACAAATAGACCGAGTCACCATGCTCGCTCAAGGCGAAGGCGCTGCCGAAATGGTCGTGCTCGTTGAACACGATGAAGCCACCGGCGGGGACGACCGTGCCGTTAGGAATGGTGTATTTCCGCAGGTTGGCCCCGCTGTCGCTCAGGAACCAACCGCCGATGTTGATGACCGTGCCCGTTGTGTTGTGCAGTTCGATCCAATCGCCCGGGTTGTTCGCATCCTGATGGGAAAGCACCTCATTGATGACCAAGGCTCCCGACGGGTAGGCAGGCGCGGGGTCCGCCGCTCCGGGCGAGCCGTCAGTCATCGGGGAGTAGCTCCACGCCCATTTCGTATCCCACGATGCGGGCGGGCTAAGCGGATCTTTCAGCACCAGCGAGTAGCCCTCGCCGTCGGTGCACGGATACCAATCATCTTCGTAATCAAAATCCGCCAGCGCGATCCGGTCGGGCGTATCATAGGCCAACAACAAAGGCTCACCGCCGTCGCTCAGGCTGCCTTCGAACACGCCCAGGATATTGAGCGATGCCCAATTCGGGTAGCGCACCTTGAAGGCGTCCAGATTCGCCACGATGACGCCGCGGTCACCCGCAGCGAGCGAGGTGGTGCTGCCGCGGGTGAAATCAAAAGCCACCCCGGCCAGGAATTTCACACCCACCAGGCTGTATGGCGTGCTGCCCGTGTTCTGGATTTCGATGAACTCGAAGTCCGAGGAGGAATAGGCGGCTTCAGCGGCACCTTGCGGCGACCGGGGATGATACATGATCTCCGTGATCGCAACTGGTGCCGGTTCGACAACAAACATCGCCTCGGTGATCGCGCTCCACGGCCAGGTGCTTGGCGCGTTGACGAAGGCCACGCCATTTCCCGCCCGCGATCGAACAAGCGTGTTGCCGGTGATGGTGATCGGGGTGCCATAGGCCGTGCCGGCGGCGGCCCCACCCGGTGCCCGCGGATCGCTACCATCAAGGGTGAAGTATTTGGTTTCCGGTCCAGTCATGCTCAACTGGAATCCCGACGCCACCCGTCCTCCGGCATGGCTGAACGCCGGAGGCTCGATCAACTGTTCGTCGATCCAACTGGCCCGGGTCAGCACATGGGATTTCATCTTATCCACTTTGCCCGACCAATTGGTATTGACCAGGGGAGTCCCGGCATTCAGTGAGCCCGGCCATTTCGCCTAGTTCCGAGCCGCGGCGTTTGCGATCTCCGCCCGGTAGCGTTCGATCCGCTCGTTTATCGCCGCATCGCTCAGCGGTCCGCGCCGCATGGCCTGCCAACGATCAACCCATACCATCCAGAAATCCGGATCGTTCTGAGCCAGTGGAGTGAACCACAGGTGGCCTGAATTGTTGAAAAAATACGATGTGCTTGAGGCAAGACCCCAGACTTCCGGGTTGGAGGCGCGCGTGTCGTTATCGCAGGACATGGAGCGGTCGAAGTCCCAGACCGGGCCCATTTGGACGAGACCGTTGCGATCCTTGTGATAATAGGTGCTGGCGCTCAATCCGTCCGCATTGCTAGCAAAGACATTGAGAATGTGATTATCCACAAACGATCCCACATCGATCATCGACTCATAGTTTCCGTTTGGTATCAGGGCATGAATGGCGTCGAGATGGCTTGTGAGGTAGGTCTTCTGAGCTGCCGTCATCTTGTCTCCACCAGGATACACATATTGAAGCAGACGCTCCTTCAACTCCGGGTCGGTCGGCAGGGCTAGTCCGGCAGCGGCGAAGTTATCGGGATCGGTTAGACTCTCCACTTTGTCTTTCTTCCAGATATATCCTCCGGTAATGGCGGGCTCGGTGGCGACGCTGGCAGGCAATTCCGCCACATCCACCCGGTCGCTCCCCTGCTTGATTCTCTCCATCAGGATATACAGTCCATAGTAGTCGCCTGACTGGCTGAGATTCCCGCCTCCATGGTTGAGGAAAACTTCCACGAAGCGCGTCCGCACGGCGTAGCGACCGACCTCGTTGCTAATTTCGTACATGAAGGGATTGCGGATCATCGCGGTGTCAATGGTCCACGGCGCATAGAGAACCCAGTCGGAATCCGCCGGCATCCCCAATGGCGAGATCGCCCGGCCTTCCTCATCCACATCACCCCAGGTTTCCAAAGAAATGTTGGGTTTGCTGCTGGTTGGGCGAAGCGTGGATTCGCCGCGGCGCCGGAGTCCCGCGCGCGAGGTGACCGTGGGGATGGCAGTTAGGCGGCACTCACCATTCACGGGTTCGAACAGCATCATCTGGCTGGGTTGCCGGGTGGGACTATCGGGAAGAGGAATCTCGCCTCCCCCGAAGTTTTCCAGCACCACCACCGGGATCTCTGAGACGAAGCTGGCCGCATCGCTCGCCAGCCGCAGGAATGTTTCGCTGCGCACCGGGCCATCGGTTAGGCCGGATTTGAAAGCCCGTGCGCGGACCCTTGTCGTGGCGCTGATCGGGATTGGGGCCGCATAGAGAGTGGACGAGGCGGTCGGCACCGACCCGTCCAGGGTGTAACGGATGGAGGTGGTGCCGGGCGAGGCTACGGAGAACGTCAGGTTGAAGGTCGTGGTAAAGGTCGCGCTGGTGGCGGAAAACTGCACCGCACCAGCCGTGGCCTGGGCATTGGCAGAGCCGGGGGTAGCGGTGGTGAAGTAGGTGTGTGTGCCGGTTCCGGCGTCGATCCCGTAGGAGCGGTCCGTGGTTTGCGGAGGAAACACCGGGGCGTATTGATAGGCCACGGTTTCGCCGTCGGGTTCGATCAATGCGAGATATTCGCCACCCGCGCTCAACTTGAAGTTCGCGTGCAACTGCCCTGCGACAACCGCATCGACAGCACCATCGGCGAAGACGATCAGGTAGCCACCGGCCGGCAGCGGTGAGGTAGCGGCGGTGCTGGGAAACCTCCACTTGCGCGGATCGGCGGGATCATCGGTGAGATACCAACCGGCGAGGTCCACCGCCGCGCCTGTTCCATTGCGGATTTCCACCCAGTCCTCATACAAGCCTTGGGCAGTGGCCAGAGTGGTCTTGTTGCTGGCCATGAACTCGCTGATCTCCACCCCGGCAGCACCAACGGGCGCACCCATCCCCAACACGCCTGCCAGAAGCATGGCAAGAAAGCACGGGACAAATGATAGTCGTTTAGAGATCATGTTCTCGGAGGGATTTGCCGGAAACGAATTGCGGGGCCGCCGCCCCCCCAGGCGGCGACCCCCTGATTCCGGGAGAAATCCAATAACTCCGGAAAATCTTTGGCCGGGTGAACCACGACCGCTTACGGCGTTGCGAAGACCCTGAGCCGGACGAAGTTCTTCACCGGGGTGCCGGGCGTAAGCTTGTAGGAGATGGTCGTGCTATCATTGACGTAAGGATTGGAAGGCGGATTGTCCGTGACTTCCGTCCAAGGCGTGGGTGCCACACCGAGGCTGATGGATTCCTCAATGGCATAGATGAGGCCGCTGGTGCCCGAGCGTTTGGTGAAGCTCAGCGTCGTGCCATCAAAGCTGCCGATGTTCGGGTTGGGCACGGTCGGATCCTGGCCCGCGATGGCGTATTCAATCAGATTCGTGATGCCGTCCTTGTCATCATCGCCGTTCGGGGTCTGGTCGGTTACCGTGCCGTTGGCGAATGTGCCGGTGATCCAAGAGGAGAAGCCGGCCGGGCCAGTTGTGACGATAAGGCTGCCGCCGCCGGTGAAACTGGCGGTGGTGATCGTCGCACCGGGAGGAACGCTAGTAGAGCTGTAGGTGCCGTCGGGTTGTTGCACGGCCCCGAAGAACAACGTGTTGACGGTTTCAGCGCCGGTAAGGCTCATCTTGCCGGGAGCATTGATGACCAGTTTACCGGCATCCGGAATGGAGGTGCCGGTGACGGCGAGCACACCGCTGTTGACGGTGGTGTCGCCTGTGTAGTCGTTGTTGCCGGTGAGGGTGAGCACGCCGGTGCCGAACAGGCCGTTGGTATTGCCGGGGTTGCCTCCACTGTTCAACACCAGCGAGCCGTTGCCGGTGAGTTTGCCGGAAAGGGTCACCGCCCCGAGGACGCCGGTCGAGGTTGTCATTCTACTGCCGCCGACCTGGACGGTCAACGGGCCGGTCAAGGTTTGGTCCTTGCTGATGGTGAGCTGATAGGTGGAGGCATCGTCGTTGTTGAAGATGACATTGCCCGTCGCAGGCAAGATTACGTCGCCGGTTAGAACCGTCCCTCCGTTGCGGCGAGAGACCAGGCCGGCGCCGCTGCCGAAAGTGATTGCATTTCCATAACTGGCACCCGTGCCAAAAACCAAGAGTCCTCCAGTAATGTTGACCGTTGCGGCGGCAGGCAGAGCCGTGGCGTTGGTGTTGATGAAAACGCGGCCATTCCCGATGGCCAGGGCACCGTAGCTGTTGCCGCCATTCGATAGAATCAATTGGCCGATGCCACTCAGGCTCAAGGTGCCGCCGGTCCCGCTGATCGCCCCGCTCAGGGTTTGGGTCGCCGAACCCGCGTTTTCAAAGGTCGCCCCGCTGCCGATGCTGATGGCACCCGCGTAGCTGCCGCCGCCCAGCTTGCCGACCCCGCCCAGTTGCAGCTTGCCGCCACCGACAGTCGTGCTGCCGGTGAAGGTGTTGTTGGTATTGGCCAGGGTGAGAGTGCGGGTGTTGGTCGTGTCAAGCACGACTCCGCCGCTGCCCGCGATGGTGCCAGTGCCGGAAATGGTGTAGTCGTGACTGGTGCTCTTCATCAGCACGCCGAGCGGTGAAAATGTGTCGTTGAGAGTGACCGTGGGATTGCCCGTGACGCCCGCCGCGTCGCCGAACATCACCGCATTCATGGTATCCACGTAGGAGGCGGCTGCCGGAGTGCTGTCCACCCAATTGGCGGTAGCCGTATCCCAAACGCCGTCGCCCTTGTTCCACGCCAACAGGCTGGTGTTGCCCGTAACGGTGAAGGTGAGGGTATTGCCCGTGACGCCGAGCGTGCCGGAAATGCCAGAGGGCAGAGTCAAGGTTGTGAACGCCGTTGCATCCGTGGGGCCGCTACCAGTCCAGGTGGCGAGCGGGAAGGTCAGACCGGGTAGGAAGCCACCCACTGAACCGTCAATCCGCATGGTCATGCCGGTGCCGAGCGCCAGGCTTGCCACTTTCATAGGTGCCATAGTCGTGCTGGGGGAGACGAGGCCGAAATCCACACGCAGGGTGCTATTGTCGGCGTAGGTCAGGCTGCCGGTGTTGACCCACTGACCGTCGGCGGCTGCGACGAGCACGCCGTTGGTGGCACCGTCGGCCACGGTGATGTCTGTCGTGGCTGAACCGGCGGTCGAGTGCTTGAGTTCACCCGCGTTTATGATCGTCGCGCCGCTGTAGCTGTTGGCACCGGCGAGCGTCAGGCTGCCCCCTCCGGTCTTGGTCAGGCTGCCTGTGACGGCATCGTCATTCGAAAGAACTCCGGAAAGGGTGATGTTGCGGGCGGTGCTTCCGCTGTCGGCCGCCTGGACGGTCGCGGCGGTGCCGAGTTTCATGCCCATGGAAGACGACCAATTCTGCGAGGCCCCCAATGTGCCGCCTTGGAGTTGGATCGTCACCGGCAGCGCGGCGGCGGCCGAGCCGCGGGTGATGCCCTGCGCGCCGATGTAGAGGTTGCCGCCACTCAACTGCAGGGTGGCCAACGCGGTGGCGTCATAGGCATTGCCGCCTTTGAGCCCGCCAACATCGTCTCCAGTGTTGGCCCCGAACTGGATGCCGTTGAGGGTGGCGGTGCCGCCGGACTGGGTCATGGTGGAGGTCTTCCCGGCGTTGGCCCCCGCCGCGAAGAAGTAGAGCTTGTTGCTGGTCTTGCCGGTGCCGACCGTCAGGGCGCCCCCCTGCACATCGAGCAGGCTGTTGCTGTTGCCATCGACGGACACCAGATTGATCTGCCCCGCACTGTTCGCGGTCACGCCCACATTGACGGTGCCGCCACTTTGCAGGATGAGGGAGGATTTGAAATTGCCCATGTTCCGCCCCAAGTGCATGCTGTAGGCGACGGTGCTGGTATTGCTGGCGACGACATTGAGCGTCCCGGTGCCGGAAACCTTGTAAGCGACATCCCGACCGGCATTGCTGCCGATGTTGGTCCCAATGTTGGTCGTCGC
>JBJTQJ010000002.1:0-65307 GCA_046075565.1 Verrucomicrobiales bacterium
TCTCTTCCTGCATCCGAGTGAAATGACCGCAAATTCCGACCAGGAGGGTGTGCCGAACAGCATGCTCGAAGCCATGGCCACTGGTCTGCCCGTGGTGGCGACTTTCCATGGCGGGATCCCGGAAGCCGTGCGCGACGGAGAAGACGGACGACTCGTCCCCGAGAAAGATCCCGCCGCCCTCGCCTCCGCTATCCTCGAATTGCTGCGCGACCGCGATAAGCGCGTCCGCTACGGGAGCAATGCCGCCGCGTCCGTGCGCGCCACCTACGGGCTCGAAGCCAGCCTGCGCCGGCTCGAGAATTGTTACCGGGAGGCGCTTGCCAGCGCTGAGGCGCGGAGGGAGAAGGTGAAACAAATCGCAAAATGAAAACACTCCAACCAATATTCGACCCGGCGAAGTATGCCGAAAGAGCCAAGCGCGCTATCGAGAATTTCGGTGCGCCTCCTTGAATTATCTTCCCCATCGTTGGGCCCTTCAGTTACTTTCACTATTGTTGGCGGATCACAAACGCTAACAAGCTTGTTGACTTCGGGAAATCTGAAAGCAGCCTGGGCCTGCTAATTTGGGGCAAAGGTGAGCCTCCGTTGCCCTCTCAAACAAAATTCGGCGGGATGCCCTTTCGTCCGGCAGGCCTTCGTTGGCCTCGCGGGGAGCGCGGGCAGCCATTGCCACTCATCGCTCAGCTGAATTTCTCCGCACTGCCAAATCATGCGTATTCCAAGTCATTGCTTCCGCTATAAGGAGTTTTAACCCGTATCTCGCGACGGAACTTGCCTGGCTCAATGCGGACGAATCAGCCGAGGATGCACAAGCGCATGCAAAGAAACATTTTTTTACAGAGGACGGACCAGGCGGGTATCCAGATCGATGGTTCACTCTCGGCGACATGGGTATGCTCGTCATTGGCATCAATCACGAGGGGGATGTGGAGGCATGGATCGAATCGCATTAGAGCATCCTAGAGGGACGCGGCATCCTGACGCTTCCCAATGTTTGTCCTGACACGCATGGACGCGAGATAATCCGTCTTTCTTCCGCCAGCTCGCGGTCAACTCCATCGTCCAGCTCCGGTAGCAGATTGCCCTCGTTCAGCCGGGAAATTCGCCGGGGCTGAGGTGGCGGAGGAACTGCTCCACCGGAAGGCAGAGGACGCCGTCGGTGAGCAGTCGCTCTTGGCCTCGATAAAGGAGGAACCGTCTGCTTTCGGGGTAGTCCTGCCCGAAACTTCTCAAACTATTGAGGTCGGACGATTGCAAACGGCTGCTGTTTTTCACCTCGATGGCAAAGAGTCCGCCGGAGCCATAAACGACAAAATCGACTTCCACTTTGGAACGTGTTTGCCAGTAGTGGAGACTGTGTTCGCCATGACTGTGGTCGCACCAGGCGCGCAAGTGCTGGGCCACCAGTCCTTCCAAGGCGGCCCCGTCGATTTCCGCCGTCGAATCAAGGGGGCCTGTCGGACGGTTGGCCCGGAAAACCCCGGCATCAAAGAAGTACAATTTCGGATGGGCGGCCAACTCGCGTTTCGCCCTTCGGGTGAAAACGGGCAATCGGAAGGAGAGCAAGAGATCTTCGATGATTTCCAAATACCCTTCCACGGTTTTCCGGTTCACCTGGCATTCGCGGGCGACGTTGGCCAGATTCAGGACGGCACCATGGGAAAAGCTCATGGCTTCCAGAAAGCGGGCGAAAGAACCCACATTCCTGACCAGTCCTTCGGCCTGGACTTCCTCCCGCAAATACAGACCATTGTAGGCGCGAAGGATTTCCGCCGGGTCGGCGGCGGCGCGAACCACCGGAAGCATTCCCAGCCGGAGTGCCTCCGACAATTTGAAGTTTCCACCCATTTCCGCCGCCATGAAAGGATGCATCGCCTTGCGCGCGGCCCGGCCTCCGAGCAAATTGACGCCGCTTCGCCGGAGCTTCCGCGCGCTTGAGCCAGTGAGGATAAACCGCAAACCCCGCTTTTGCTCGATCAGGAGATGGGCAACCTCCAACAATTCGGGCAGCTTCTGCACCTCGTCGATAACCACATCGCGCAGCCCTTGGATCGCGGTCACCATCTCCACCAACCGCTCCGGCCTTGCCGCCAAGGCCCGGAGGGTCTCCGGTTCGAGCAAATCCACCCGCAAGGCATCGGGAAAACATTGCCTCGTCCACCAGGTTTTTCCCGTTCCCCGAGGACCGAGGAGGAAAAAGTGATCCTTCGGGGGCTGTAAAAATCGCGGTGTCGTCTCCATTTTGAGGCGCAATATGGCATTACGGATGCAAAAATGCAACAGCTTTTCGGACGCCCGGAATGATGACTTCAAACCGCCTGGCCTGAAAACCTTCAGGTTGCGGCAGGCCGATTTCCGAGATATCGGGAGTGGTATTGATGACAATAGGTTTGTGCTTGGCGTTCTTGACCGGATTGACGGCATTGACGGCCACTTACGCGGGCCTTGTGCCCCGGCAGTCGGGGTAGGTGGGACAACCCCAGAAGTCGCCTTTGGCGGACTTTCGTTTGCGCATGGGTTGGGAGCAGAGCGGGCAGGCGGGGGCTTCGGGATCTGCGCGTTGGGCGTCGCGGGCTTGGAGACGTTTGGCCTGTAGGCGTTCGCTGAAACCGCCGGTCTCCTCGAAGACTCGGCCCTGGGCCTCGACCTGGCTCTTGAGCATGTTCATGGCCCGGCCGATGAGAATAAGCATGGCATTGGCAACGACGACGGGGTCCGTGCTGTCGAGCCAGGGTGCGTATTTTGCGCGCTGTTCGAGGGCGTGGTTGGCGGATTGATGGACGACGTCGTCGGTAAAGGGCGGGTCGTCGAGTGAAATGGCATTGACGGTTTTGGCCTCGGGCGAGTGCACGGACCACGGGAGTTCGCCGCGGTCTATGATTAAGATTTCGTAGTCGCCGCGCAGCTCACTGAGGCTGGCGCGGGCGACGTCGGTGAGCTTCATTTCGGTGTCCTTGGAGGTGGCGGAACGCTCGGAGCCTTCGATAATGTTCTGTCGCCCGCTGCGGGCAGCTTGGGTCATTTGATCGTATTGGCGGCCTTTTGGGTCGTAGAGTTTTTCGGCGGTATCGCGGTGGTCGAAAGTGAGAAACCTGCGGCAGAAACGCAGGGTCTCGAGCTGGATAATGGTGGCGAGCGTGAAGGAATGGAGTTTGCGGAAACCCCCGTGTTTGTCGAAAAGTTCGGAGGTCGCGGGGGTTTTGGGAGGCTGTGGCATGGTAGAAGGGGGGATTGTTTGACGGGATTGACAATGTTGACGTAATTGACAAAGGGATGGGTGTCAATGACGTCAGTGGGGTCACCTTCGTCAGAAATCGCTGCCCCGTCGGCACATTTCCCGATAAACCCCGAGGGCTGGCGCAACATATCCTAATTGAGTGTCGGGCCGTCGTGCTTGAAGGCTCCCCATTTTCCCGTTTGCCCAATTCTATGTTTTCCAAACGTCTTTCCGCGATGGCGTCGCTGGTCTTCGCGACCGCCGCCCTCCCGCTTTCCGCCCAATCGGTGCATGTCTCCCGCATGTGGCACAATCACCAGCCGTTGTATTGGCCGGAATGGAACACGAACGGGAGCCAGACGAAACGCATCGAATTCGCCCGCGATTCGATGGCCTTGAAGTTCGCCCGTTCGTATGCGGGCAGTGCGTCGAATCATCCGGAAAATGACGTGACGAACATCTTTGGGAATGATGATCGGAGGGCGGCATACCAAGACCGTCCGCGCGCCTCGCTCGCCCATGGCGACATGCCGGCTGGCTCGGGATTCTGCGTCAGTTTCTCAGGGTCGCTCATGGACAGCGTGCGTTCCTACGGAGCGAACAACGAGAATGGCTACGGTCCGGGATGGTGGGATGGAAACCGGACGGCCCGCAACTGGACAACTCCAGGTGGCTCCCGGCGGATGGACCTCGTCGGTTTCACCTACCACCATTCGCTCGCGCCTCTGCTGCCGGAAGCGGTGTTCCGGAAGGAGATCCAGATCTTCAAACAAGCGTGGTGGAAGGCGTGGGGAGGGAATTCCAATCTGAGCGATCATTCGAAGGGATTTTTTCCCACGGAAATGGCCTTTTCCCGGCACATGATCGACGTCCTTGCGGATGAAGGTTACCAATGGGCCATCGTGCCAAGCCATCACCTGAGCCGCACCTGCCCGACTTATTTTGATCGCTTCAATCTCGCCACTGGAAACTATGGCATCTTTTCGAGTCCTCCGAATCGTGCGGATTTGTTAGGCCCATCGCCGACGAATGGCTGGTGGTATGCGCAACCGAATCCCGGGAACGCAGCGTGGAATGTCGCGCCCTTCGCGTATCAACTCCACCGCGCCCGCACCGTCGATCCGACCACCGGCGCGGCGAAGGAAATCATCCTCGTGCCATCGGACGACGTGCTGAGCTACCGCTACGGTTACAGTGACGAGGGCATTAGCAAGATCAACACGCACATCGCTCCGTATTCGGATCCGGCGCGCCCGTCGCTCGTCATGCCTTCGACCGATGGTGACAATGCCTGGGGCGGGGGATTCGATTCGTGGATGGTGGCGACGCCGAAGTTCTTCAAGGATTCTGCGAACGCGGGTTACAAACCCACGGCGGTGCAGGACATGGTGGATGATCACGCGCCTCCATCCGGCCAATACGTGCACATCGAAGATGGCGCGTGGATCTTTCCGGAAAGTTGTTATGGTTCGCCGAACTTCCTGAAGTGGATTGAGCCTCCGGTGGCGGCGACGGCGACGGCCCGTTATCCCGGCACGGTGGTGGACATGGAGACTCCGGGTTTCGCTTTGAAATTCTGGGCCTGGGCGCCGGTCATCACGGGTGCCAACTGGGTCGAGACCGCCGAACAAATCCTGCGCGACGAAGGCGGCGACGTGCAATCGTGGAAAATCCAGGCTCCCTACGATTGGAATGGTGCGGATACGGGAGCAAATGATGTCGAACTGGCGTGGCACATTTATCTTGGCGGGTTGGATTCCGGCTTCAATTACTATGGCGGGCTCGGCAATGACGACGAGGTCAAAGCGGCGCTTGCCACGACCCGCACCATGCAGAAGCTGCAGCCCTGGATGACACCCGGGCGGCGGGCCAATGACCGCACCGCTCCCAGCGTGCTCAAGCCCCAGCGGTTTCCTTACAATCCGGGCGGATATACGTTCGGATGGTTCAACTCGGTTCCCGGTGGCGACACACGTTATCTCAAACGCATGCCGACCGATTTTTATGTTTGGACGCATGCCTATGATCTCTCGGGTGTGACGAATATGACACTGAAGGTGCGGTTCGACAGTGACGGAGTGAACACGATGGGGAATGATCAGAATGAAACCTACGCTGGCGGTTCCGATGTTGGCGGTTGGATGTCGCTGGCCATGACCAAACGCGTGCTGCCCAATTCGCAGGCCGCGCTCAATGCCGCCGCCAACAACTCGCAGATCAATTATTTCATCACGCCGCCCGAACTCGCCGATTACTATTTTGCCAAGATCAACGAATCGACTTTGCCGGGTTTCGAGGGCAAATTGCTCGACTACTACATCGAGTCGGTGGATGGCCGGGGCAACGTGCACAAGACGGAAATCCAGCATGTTTTTGTTGAGGATGGTGATGGTATCGTCGATCCCCCGCTGCCCGGTGAAGTGGTGAGCATCTCACCAGGGCAACCTGCTGACAACGCGCCCATCACCATCACTTATGATCCGACGGGTCGGAATCTCTCGTCCGCTTCGCAGGTTTATATCCATCTCGGGCGCAACGGCTGGCAAAACGTTATCACGCCGCGTCCGGCGATGACCAAGGTGGGTAATAAATGGCAATACACCTTGGCCGCTTGGCCGGGCACGACCATGCTCGACATGGCCTTCACCTCTGCTTCAGGAAGTGGCGGAACCTGGGATAACAATGGCAGCCAGGATTGGCATTTTTCGGTAACTTCGAGCGGAAGTCCGCCGCCACCGGCGACCCCAACCGGATTGACGGTCTCCGCCGTCTCGACGACATCGATTTCCCTCGATTGGCCGGATGTCGCGAATGCCACTTCCTATGTGGTTTTCCGCGGCGCAACGGAACTCGGTACGACGATGGTCAGCAATTGGACCGATAACGGGCTTGCCCCGTCGAGCACGCATTCCTACACGGTGAAAGCCCGCAATGCCGGTGGGGACTCGGCGGCCAGCGCACCCGCTTCCGCTACGACACTTTCTGGCTCCGGCGGGGGTTCTGCTTCCTTGCCCTTTACCATGGATGGTCAGCCCGATCATCCGGGTTATCTTCTTTCCAATCCGGGCATGGTCATTCATGCCGCGGTGCGTGGTGGCAAGCTCTATGTTTGCACCTGGGCGCCGGGCGGGTTCGGAAACGACCACTTCGTCATGATCGGAAATGCCGCCCTGTCCTCACCGACAACACCTGCGCCTTGGGTCAAATCCGGGAGCTTGGCGGTGCCAAACAACCAGCCTTACCTGGCGGCAGAGAGCGCGAATAGCTTTATTGGCTGGTTCAACTCGGGGTCGGCGGCAACCACTCTTGCACGTGGCTCCCCTAGCCAACATATGGAAGGAACGATTGATCTTTCCGTTTTCCCGGCTTTGCCAAACACTCTCTATCTCACCGCGCTGGCCTACCAGAGTGCCGATGCCGGATTGCTCGGTGCCCAGGCTCCCGCGACCGTCGTCGCGGGAAATGATGTCGAAGCTTCGGAGCTTTTCGCCATTCCTCTCGAAGTGTTGAGGGATGAGGATGCCAACGGCATTTACGACCGTCTCGAACCCGGTGTCGGGTTTGTCGTGACCGAATTCAATCGTGTCGCCAACTCGCTCAATCTCGATTGGGCTGCTTTTCCCGGACGAACCTACCGGGTTGAGGCAAGCACGACACTTCTGGCAAATTCATGGCAAACCGTGCCCGGCAGCCAGGTGACCGCCGGTCCTACCGAAACCAGTCTCGGCATTTCTCTCGAAATTCCCCCCGGCGACCTCCGCCGATTCTTCCGCGTGGCCCTCGATCCGTGAATTTTTGCCCCTACAGGGCGGAAAATCGCCTTCCAAATGGAAATTTGGATTGCAGATGGCACAAGGAACGCTAAACCCTATCCCATGCCCGACCTAGACCCCATCCGGCGCGCCCTCGAAACCGCTCCGGACAACATCCCCCTCCTCCTGCTCTACGGGCAGGGGTGCCTCGAGGAATGGTCGCTCGACGAGGCCGAGACCACCTTCCAGAAGGTGCTCTCCTGTGATGCCCGCAACCTCGACGCGCGTCTCGGACTCGCGCATGTGCTCGCTCTGAGCGGGCGCGGATCCGAAGCCATCGTTCGGGTCGAGGCCTTGCTTTCCGAACAACCGCGGAATGCCCGCGCCCTCCTGCTGCTTTCACGGGTCCACCTCGCCGAGGGCGACCCGCGCGAGGCCCGGACGGCTTTCCGACGTGCCCGCGAGATTGATTCTTCGATTTCCGATCCCGGTCTGGAAAGGGAACTGCTCGGCGAACGCCGCCGCCCCGGCGAAGCCGCTCTCGTGCAGCCGAGCCAAACCGGCGGCGAAGAACGTGATGAAAATGCGGATCCGTTCGCCGGCATGGATGACGACTTCGGCCCTTTCGAGGACGATCCTCCCTTCGGTGCCGAGGACATCGAACGTCCGGAAACGCGGTTTGACGATGTTGCCGGTCTCGAAGCGGTGAAACGCGAATTGTCGATGGTCTTTGTGCACCCGCTCGCCCGCCCGGATCTTTTCCGCAGTTATGGCAAGGCGGCTGGCGGCGGCGTGCTGCTCTACGGCCCGCCCGGCTGCGGCAAGTCCCTGATCGCGCGTGCCACTGCTGGTGAAGCCGGAGCCAAATTGCTCGTCGTGCGTCCGCATCAGATCCTCGACATGTATATCGGGAACAGTGAGAAAAATCTCCACCAGATTTTCCAACTGGCCCGAGAGAACGCCCCCATCGTGCTCTTCTTCGATGAAGTGGAAGCACTCGCTACGGACCGCAAGGAAACGCGCGGCACCGTGCCCCGCAGCTTCATTCAGCAGTTCCTCACCGAACTCGATGATCGACCGCGTATGGATGGCGTGCTCGTGCTCGCGGCCACCAACGCCCCATGGATGATCGATCCGGCCTTCCGGCGTGGCGGAAGGCTCGACCGCGCCCTGCTCGTGCCCGCGCCCGATGCGTCATCCCGCGAGATCATGTTGCGCATGCTGGCCCAGGACAAACCGGCCGCCACCATCGACTTCGCCCATATCGCCTCGCTTACCGAGGGATTCACCGGGGCCGACCTCCTTCGCCTCTTCGACCGCGTCGTCGAAGCCGCCCTCGCCAAGGCCATGGAAGGCAGTTCGATCGTCCCGCTGGAGACCGAGGGTTTCGTCGCGGAAATCCCGGCCATCACTCCGGGTGCGCCCGGCTGGGAAGCGCGCCAAGGCGGGTAAGGCTTGACACGCCTCACGATTGGATGAAGATGAAGGGAGATGAACGGCTCCCACCATTCGCCCGTGGATCGGCGGCGGTTTTTGCTGGCCTTGGGCACCCTTTGTTTTCCGTCCGTTTCGAGCGCGGAACCCTGTTCGTCGTGTAAAGGCAGCGGCACGGGAGCCTTCCAATGCTTTGCCTGCAAGGGCACGGGCATGTTCGGCAAGATGAAATGCAACTCCTGCCTCGGTCGGGGATTCCAGAAGTGTTCATCGTGCGGCGGGACCGGGCAGGGGCGGCAAGTATCAAAAGGCCCATGTCCCGCCTGCAAAGGCAGTGGCACCGGGGCCTTCCAGTGCTTCGCCTGCAAGGGCACGGGGATATTCGGCAACACGAAATGCAACTCGTGTAACGGCCGGAGATTCCAGAATTGCGGGACCTGTGGCGGGACCGGGCAGCGGAGGTGATTTTTGGGGAAATCCGCTGGCATCCGGGTGCGGGCTTGCCATGGTTGGCAGCGGCGGTGAAGATGCCGCTATTACACCAATCCGAACCTCAGAACCATGTCCCTTCTCGTCGCCGGAACCGTCGCCATCGATAACATCAAAACCCCCCACGCGGAGGCGAACCAATTGCTCGGCGGCTCGGCCTCATATGCCGCTCTTTCGGCGAGTTATTTCACGCAGGAAGTCGGGTTGGTCGGTATCGTGGGGCACGATTTTCCCGCCGAACACCTCGCCTTGCTCGAAGGAAAAGGGATCTCGCTCGATGGGCTGGACCGTTCGACCGGGGAGTCGTTCACGTGGACCGGCGAATATCTCGAAAACATGAACGAGCGCGTCACCCGCCATGTGGCGGTGAATGTGCTCGAAGATTGGCAGCCGGTGGTTCCGGAAGCAGCCCAAGCCGCCAAATGGGTCGTGCTGGCGAACATGTCGCCCGACAACCAGCTCGCCGTGCTCGATCAATGTTCTCCCGACGCCTTCGTGGTGGCCGACACGATGGACCTTTGGATCACCATCGCCAACGAACGTTTGCACGATGTGCTCAAACGCATCGACTTGCTCGTCATCAACGAGAGCGAGGCGCGCGAGTTCGCGGGCTCCGACAATCTCATCGTGGCGGGCGAACGCCTTCTCGCGAAAGGCCCTCGTTACGTTGTCATCAAACTGGGCGAACACGGTTCCTTCCTTTTCGGTGGCGACGAACACCATTTCTTCTCTTGCGCCGCTTTCCCGCTCAAGGAAGTCAATGACCCCACGGGCGCGGGTGATACTTTCCTCGGCGGAATGGCCGGCCATCTGGCCAGCATCGGTGCGGAAGAACCCGGATTCGAGGAATTGAAAGCCGCCATTGTGCGCGGAACGATCATGGCTTCCTTCACCTGCGAGGCGTTCTCGACGCGGCGGGTGCAGGCTTTGACTGATGAGGAAATCGGCGAACGGCTTGCCTTGTTCCGCCGTTACACCAGCTTCTGATTCCGCCGTGGCCCTGCCCATTCTCGAACGCGCGCGCACCCGCTTTCAGGAAGTGGTCGTGCGCGGCGATGGCACGGTCACGGAATTCCAGGTCGAAGGCGCGGTCCACGCATGGAGGCACGAGCATCGTTATCTCTCCATGGCCTGGGGAGCCATGGCAGCCGCGGCTTTGCTGCGTCCGCAAGGGCCGCCGAAGCGAATCCTCATGCTTGGTCTAGCCGGGGGAACGGTGTTCCGTATCCTCCGACATCTCCTGCCGGAGGCCGCGCTCACGGCGGTGGAAATCGACCGGGAAATCCTTGAATTGGCAAAACGCCACATGGGCTTGGATGAAATCGAAGCGCGTGTCCATGTCGCGGACGCACGGGATTGGCTCGCCCGCAACCGGCGAACCTTCGACGTGGTGATCGATGATTGTTATCTGGCCGGTCCGGAGGATGTGTTTCGTCCTCACGCTGGAGACCGCGAGGTGCGGAAAAATCTGCTTCGTGCCGTCGCGCCCGGAGGATTGCTGGTGGTTAACCTCGTCACCGGCGCCGGTCACCGCCGCTTGCAATCGGATTACCGGAAATGGTTCCGCGAGAATTTTTCCTGCACCCGCGGCATCACCGCCCCGGATACGCAGAATGAGATTCTTGTCGGCGGAGCGGATGTCGCCGCCGCCGGACGTTTGCAGGAATTCGCTTCCGCATTCACTCACTCGGCCGATGCCCGGAGATGGAGGGAACTGAAGGTGCGGAAGATCGGATGAGGGAAGCCGTGCCCGGGCGTATCGGGAAAAGTGCTTGGCCAAAGATTGGATTGGAGGCTTGCGTGAAGCGGGCCTTCGACAGATCCCGGATGAATTTCCGCAAGGCCGTTCCATCACCATCACCCATCCACCTACTTCGACTCTCTTTCCGGCTCCCGGTTTGCCTCGTAGGCCTGAATGATGCGTTGCACGACGGGGTGGCGGACGACGTCATTCTGGTCGAAGCGCATGAATTCGATACCATCGATCCCATCGAGGATACGCGCCGCCTCGAGCAGCCCGGAGCGGTGGGCAGGACGCAGATCGATTTGCGACGGGTCGCCGGTGATGACACAGCGCGACTCCTCACCGAGGCGGGTGAGGAACATGAACATTTGCTCGCGGGTGGTATTCTGCGCCTCGTCGAGAATGATGTAGGCGTGGTTGAGCGTGCGGCCGCGCATGTAGGCGAGGGGGGCAATTTCCACCATCCCGCGCGCGATCATTTTTTCGACTTCCTCCGGGCCGAGGATGTCGTGCAGGGCATCGTAGAGCGGGCGCAGGTAGGGGAGAATTTTTTCATTCAGATCCCCGGGAAGAAAGCCGAGTGCTTCGCCGGCCTCAACGGCTGGGCGGGTGAGGATGAGGCGGCGGAAGTGCCCTGCGCGGATGGCATCGGCGGCACGGGCGACGGCAAGGTAGGTTTTGCCCGTGCCTGCGGGTCCGAGTCCGAAGACGACGGACGAACGTTCCATGGCATGGAGATAGGACGCTTGGCGGAGGTTGCGCGGACGCACGCCGCCGCGTCCGCCAAAACCGGCGAGGCGCATTTGCAATGGTTTGGCAAGAGCATCGGGTTCGCCGGGAGCGTGGGCATGGGCCTGGAGAGCCATGCGGAAACCGTGTTTGTCGAGCGCGCCGGCACTGCGGCGGGCTGCTTCGAGTTTCTCGAAAAATTGACGGGCGCGGGCGACGGGTTCGGCTTCGCCGGAGAGTTTGAGTTGATCGCCGCGCGCGGTGATCGAAACGCCGAGCGCGGACTCGGCGAGAGTGAGCATGGCGGGGTCTTCCCCAAAAAGGGAGTGTAGGAAAGGCCCGCTTTCGAAGGTGATTTCCTCGCGGACCATTATTCCTTTTTGCCCGTGGAGTTTTCCGCCGCCTTGCCTTTGCCCTTGTATCCGTAAACAATGGCCCAATCGAAGGGAAGGCCGGGCGAAGTGGTGCCGGTGAGTTCGATGGAGACGAGCATGGTGCGCGGGGCGGTGAAGTGGTAAGTGGCGCTGTTGTTGCCTTTGCTCAAGTCGCCAGCGACAACCTTGCCGTCCGGATCCTTGACGGTCATGTCGAACTTCACGCCGTCTTCGCTACCGCCGGCGAAGAACCAGTAGCTGTTGCCTTTGAAGACCTGATAAGAAACGCGCACCTTGCGACCCGAGATGGTGCTGCCGTTGGCATAATCATAACGGATCTCGACACCTTTTTCGACCCACGATGTGGCGGCTTCGAGAGCGAAGCTTTGGGCATCGTCCACGGTGGCCATGGCAGGCATCGCACCGACCAAGGCGGCGGCGAAAACGAGCCCGCGCAGGTTGCGCATCGGAGAATGAAAGGCGTTCACGGATTGCCTCCTTTGACTTCGGGATCTTTGCCGAGGATCTCTTTCACCATGCCGGCGCAGAGGGAATGGATGACCCGCACGGATTCGAGGGACATCGGTTCGTTGCGCATGGCGGTTTCCAATTGGGGAAGGTCCCTGCGGATGCATTTGAAGGCGGGCAGCTTGCCGGCTTTTTCGTCCAGACCGCCGACGACTTTCTGGAAATGGGCAACGAGGCCGGGTTGATGCAGCAGCTCGGACTTATCGCCATCGTAGGCGGCGGCGACGGCGCTGGAAGCGGCTTCGGTGCCGCGCAACCAACCGCCCATGCTGACAAAATGGGCCAGTTCTTCATCGCGGAGTTCTTTCATGGTCGAGCGCACGGTGGCCTGGGTGCGGTCGAGTTCACGGCGCACGCCGTCCCAGTCGCCATTGTCGGCGGAATCGACGATCGCCTTGGCATGCGCGTTGACGGCATCCTTGACGCCAAGAAGCTCGCTGAGTTCAAGCACACGCGGACCGAGTTTTTTCGTCGATTCCTCGTCCTTGGCCTGAACGGCGATGAAGCCTTCCGCGATGACCACGCCGAAGATGAGGGCGGTGGCGCTGCGATCGGCTTGCACGGTGTATTCGGGCTGGCGCACGAGACCGCCCCAGTTGACCGAGCCGAGTTCGTCGAGAGCGGCAAAGATTTCCCTCGGCACGGGCACGACAACCTCGTCAATCATCTCGACCGGCGCGGCGCCCGGCTCGGCTCCGAGTTGCAGGGGAAACAAGGCGGCGAGAAGAACGGCAGTCGAGATGGCGCGCGTGAAGATCATGGCGGTGGGATGCCTGGGGGTTCAGAACGTGCGGATGACCGACTTTTTGCGCAGCTCGGAAATATATTTCTCATACAATTCCGCGCGTTTCGAAACTTCGACCATACGCGTGGCCTGATCGCGGAGTTCTTCGAAAGAAGGAACCTTGCCGCCTTCCTTGGCTTCGACCTTGATGATGTGGAAACCGGTTTCGTCTTCGATTACGGGGGAAAGCTCGCCGACGGAAGTGGCGAACGCGGCATCACCAATCTCCTTTTTCAGGAACTTGCGATCCATCACATCCCAGCTTCCACCGGAAGAAGCCATGGCATCGCGGGAATACTGCCGGGCCAAGCTCGCGAAGTCAGCACCTTGGGTGAGCTTCGTGCGGATTTCTTTTGCCAGATCCTTCTGCTGCGCCGGTGTGCCGGTGTCGGAAACCTTCGGAATGAAGATCTTGCTCATCTTCACGCGTCCGGTCTGATCGCGCATCTTGGCGACGATTTTGTTGTATTCGGCGCGCACTTCCTCGGGTGAGGATGGGCCGACATTGCGGGTCACCTGCGAGCGCATCACGGAAACGATGAGGCGTTTGCGGGTAAGTTCGCGGAACTTGCGGTTCGTTACTCCCATGCGGGCGAGATAAGCATTGAACTTCTTCTCGTCACCCTTGTATTCCAAGCGGATGACGCGGTTGATCTCATCGTCCACGACCTGTTCCTTGATCTGACCACCCATGCGATTGAACTCGGTGAGCAAGACCTCGCGATCGATGAGGTCCTTGAGGACTTTCTCACGGGCCTCGGCGAGTTTCTTCTTCAATGCCTCGCCTTGGTATTCGGAGCGAAGCATGGCTTCGGCTCCACCGAGCAGGAGGCCGATTTCGGATTCGGTGACGACTCCGCCATTGACGACGGCGGCAGTGGCATTCACCTCGCGGGCAGCAGGCAGCGAAACGGGCAAAGCGACTGCCAGGAGCAAGGCTGGAAACAGGTATCGGGGAATCATGAGGAAACGCGGGGGAATCGCAGGTATACCAAACACGGAAGGACGGGGTTTGTCCATCATTTCAAGCGCCGCCCGGCGGCCGGATTGTCGGGTGATTCCGGGGGAGATCCCCGGAAAGGCAGGTAGAGCAGGATGATAATGGCGGCTCCCATCACTTGGAAACTAAGCAAATACCACGGCCAAGGGCCGAGGTGGTCCATCAGGGAGGCTTTTTCGGGTTTTGCGCACAGGAAAGCGTAGTTCGATTTCGTGAGGATATTCACGGTGGCGGCGGCGAGCACATAGGCTTCAGTCCAGAGGATGCCCCGCAGCCAGGCGCGCGGCCGGGGTTTGAGGCCGAGGCCGAAAACGGCTTGGAATGCCCCGATCATGACCCCGGAGTGGAGCAGGAAAAACGTGAAAAAGCTCGGATGGGGCCAGTCAAAGGGCTGGTTCGGCGTGATCATCCCCTGAATGGTGCCGGCCATGGCCCAAAACCACGCCAGTTCGGCGGCGAGGGGTTTTTTCCAGACGAGCGCGATCCAGACCGCAAATCCCGCCCAGTTGCACAGGTGCATGGGCAGGATGATGTCCAGGGTGAGGGGAATTCCTGCACGCCACCAGAAAAAGACGGCGATGAAGTGGGAAGCGGCGACCGCCCAGCCGAGGGTCAGTTCGACCGGCCGGGCCCAGGGTTTTCCAGACTGCCGCGCGCCGAGCATCACTGCGGAAATGGCAACGGTAATCCCAAGCACGGCCAGATGGGAGGTCCCGAAGGCGTTGAATGCGGCTGGGGGCATGGCAGGGGAAATCAGCGCTATGGAGCTTGGCCGGTGGTGGAGGTCGGCCAAGGCAAAGACATGGAGCCTTTGGCTTGGACGGTGGTTTTGCCATCGGGAGCAAACAATGGGGCGCTGAATTCGGCTTCAAAGATGCCGCGTTCCGGCTCGAATCGGGTGATCTCGAGAGTCGCTTCGATCTCATGATTGTTCGGCTGCGGCTGGGACTTCGGCTTTGCTCCCGGAGCATAGGAAATGCCGTCGATGACCAACTGAGTTCCGGTGCGCAAGCGGAGAAATCCATCTTCCTTGAGCTGACCGTCGGAGAAGAGCCAGAAGCCCCATGCGTGCGGTTGGTTGTTGCCCGCGAGAGCCGGGTCCGCGACTGACAGGCGGAATCCATCGGCGAATGTTTCGAGTTTGGCGGACGGCGGAGCCAGGGAAATCTCCAACTTGCGGGGTTGCGGGAAGTTTCCTCCCTCGAGCGTCAGGTTAACGCGGTGGACTTCGCCTTCCTTGGCCGCGGGAGGACTCCCGGTCAGCGGACCGCTGGCAACCGGCGCGTCGCGACGGGAGGAACACCCGGCCAAAACCACCGCGACGGCAACAATGGCGGAAAATCTGAAAAGTGGAACGACCATGCACGCTACGGTTGGAGCAATCCCGCCTCCGGAGCAAGAGAAACCATACGCGGCAGAGAGGGAATCGGGCCGATCGCTCGATTCACTCGTCATCACCCTTCAACCAGGAAGGGAAAGGATCCTCCATTTCCTTTTCCCAGCGGGCAGGGCCATGGGCCAGTTCGGCATCCGTTAATTGGCTCAAGTCCAGACATTGCCGCATTCCTTCTTTGTCTAAATCTTGCCCGATGAAGACCATCTGCTGCCGGCGGTCGCCGAATGGCTCCTGCCAGACATCGAGAATGGAATCGACGGTTTCTTGATCCTCCGGCCAGCGGTCTTTTGGTGCCGCCGCCCACCAATATCCGATCGGACGGTATTCCGCGCTGCCGCCCGCCTGCGACCACATGCCGATCATATTGTGCCGGGTGGCCAACCAGAAATATCCTTTTGAACGCAAAAGCCCCGGCCATTCCCGATGGATGAAATTCCAAAAGCGCTCGGGATGGAAGGGCCTTCTCGCTTCATAGACGAAGCTCCCGATGCCATATTCTTCGGTCTCCGGCGTGTGGGTGCTTTGCAACTCGCGTATCCATCCCGCCGAACTTGACGCTTTCTCCATGTCAAACAAACCCGTGTCGAGAATGGAATCCACCGGCACCAGTCCGCGACTCGCTTCCACGATGCGGGCGACTGGATTCAAGCGCCGCAGCACGGCATTCAATTCGGCAAGCGTTTCCGCATCGACGAGGTCCGTTTTGTTGATGACGATGACGTCCGCGAACTCGACCTGATCGACGAAAAGATCCGACAATGTCCGCTCATCACCTTCTCCGGCCTGCTGGCCGAGCGATTCGAGACTCTCACCTTCCATGTATTGATCGAGGAAATTTGCGGCATCCACCACTGTGACCATGGTGTCGAGTCGAGTCATTTCTTGCAATCCTTTCCCTTCTTCGTCGGCAAAGGTGAATGTCTGGGCCACTGGCAATGGCTCCGCGATGCCGGTGGATTCGATCAAGAGCGCGTCAAAGCGGCCCTCGCGAGCCAGCTTCGCCACTTCCCGCAGAAGGTCTTCGCGCAGTGTGCAGCAAATGCAGCCATTCGTCATCTCGACCAGCTTTTCCTCGGTCCGGCTCAATGACGCCCCGCCATCGCGGATGAGCGTCGAATCGATGTTCACCTCGCTCATGTCGTTGACAATTACCGCCACCCGCCGACCCTCGCGATTGGCCAACAAATGGTTCATCAGGGTCGTCTTTCCCGCCCCCAGAAATCCCGATAAAACCGTCACCGGCAATCGACGGTCCACCAACGCCCCGTCCGAAATCTGATTCTGATCGCTCTTGCTCATTCCAAAACTTGCACCAATCCGGCTTTTAATGCAAGTTATTTGCGTTTAAATTCTCCGGTGTCGGGAAGGTCCGGCCGGGTGTAAAAATACAGACATGAGTAAAATCGACACAGACAGGACAATGGCGGTGTTTCTGGATTTGGAGAACATCGCCCTTGGGGCGCGGGAGGCGAAATATCCCCGGTTCGCGGTCGGCAAGGTCCTCGAACGGCTCTTGCTCAAGGGCCACATCGTGGTGAAAAAGGCGTATTGTGATTTCGACCGTTACAAGGAGTTCAAGCGCGACCTCCACGAAGCCGCCTTCGAATTGATCGAGATTCCCCACGTCCGGCAATCTGGAAAAAATTCCGCCGACATCCGCATGGTCGTGGACGCGCTCGATCTATGTTACACCAAAGGCCATCTCGACACCTTCGTCATCATGTCGGGCGACTCGGACTTTTCCCCGCTCGTCAGCAAATTGCGCGAGAATGCGAAAACCGTCATCGGCGTGGGAGTGAAAAATTCGACCTCCGATCTTTTCATCAACAACTGCGACGAATTCATCTACTACGATGATCTGGTGCGCGCCGAGGAGATCAAAGCGATGCCCGTTCGTCCGGCTCCGAAAGCCGTTCCCTCGCGAGGTCGCAAGGCTCCGCCCACGCCCCCGACTGAAAAAGCGACGGAAAAAGCCGCCGAGGCACCACCTGTGAAGGCGGAAGTTGAAGGTCGCGATCAGGAAGCCGCCTTCCATCTCGTGGCGGAAACCATGCGCGCGCTCGCCGAGGATCGCGACGAAGAGGACCGCATTTGGGGTTCGATGATCAAACAAGCCATCAAACGCCGCAATCCGGGTTTCAACGAGCGCTTCCACGGATTCAAGTCCTTCAACGATCTGCTCAAAGGAGCAGCCCAGCGCGGTCTCCTGCGCTTGGAGCACGATGCGAAATCCGGCGGCTACACTGTGCGCCCGGCGGAAGCGTGAGATTGATTATTCGCTCACCTCGATAACCACGGCGGTGGTGTTGTCGCGTCCGGCTTTTTCGATGGCGGCTTCGACGATCCTTCGCGCTGGCGGCAATGCTCGTTCGGCTTCGGTGGGCTCGCGCAGCAAAGGCGTGAGGTGTTTGTCCCACAGGCCGTCGGTCACTCCGTCGGTGCAGAGCAGGAAAAGATCTCCGGGTTGGTAGGCTACCGCACCGACCTGCGGATCAACAAACTGGTGGCCCGCCCCGAGTGCTTTCTGAATGGAGTTGCGCAGCGGATGAGAGCGCATCTCGCGTTCGTTGATGCGGCCCTGGCGGAATAACCACCCGACGTGGGTGTCGTCGTGAGTCAGTTGGCGCATCCCTCCCTCGGCGGGAAAATAGTAAAGCCGGCTGTCACCGATGTGGGCGAAGTAAAGCCAACCTGGCGTGAACCATCCCATGGTCATGGTTGCGCCCATGCCGCGGCATTCTTCGTAACTTTCCCCGAGATGCTCGATGGCGCGGTGTGTCTGATGGTAAAGTTCCTGGAGAAGATCGGCATAACCGGCGTCGAGCCCGGCCGCGCCGGTGCGGAAAGCGCGGGGTAACAAACGTGTGATCTTTTCAATGGCGATGCGGCTGGCGAATTCCCCGGACTGGGCGCCACCCATGCCATCGCTCACGGCGAAGACGAAGTCGTTGTGTTCGAATCCCGCTTCACCAATCTTGCCGAGGTATTGGAACCCCTCCCGGCCGATGGCCAGGCCGAGGAATGCATCCTCGTTGTTCGCGCGCACCTTGCCCCGATCGGTCAGACCCGACCAGTGCAAGCGCATGGCTGCCGGTGAATCAGAGGGGGAATGCGGGTTCATGCGGGCTTGACGAGCATCGGAGCGGGCGGATGATGGTTCGGATCATCGAGAATGGTCGCGAACTCGAAATCAATCAGGCAGAATCGCCCGTCGGTCTGGCGGTAGGTCACGTTGCGCACCGCCTGATCATCATGCCGAACGCCGAAAGTCTCCAGCTCCTCGAAAAGGGATTTCATCTTCTCGGGAGAAAGGTGATCCACGCGTTTCCCGCAGTTGGATGTGACGAGGCGCAATTTTTCCGGTTTGGTTTCCAGCACCCTCGGCACGAAAGGACATCCTCGTGATTCAAGGTATCGGAGCACGAGAATCTCATTCTCGAAGCGCTCTTTCGCCTCGTGGCCACGGAACGTCTTGTGCACCCGGCCGTCATAGCCGATGTGCACCGTCGCCCGGGCCGTGTCTTTGACTTCTTGCATGATTGGTATCGATTCCCGGGCATGATGGCGGATTCCAACGGCCGCGGCAAGAGGAAAGGAAGGAAGCGGGAAAGCCGGACTTCAAGGGTCGGACCATCAGGCGATTCTCAAAGCGCTATTTTTTTGGGAAGCGTGTGTGTGGGACTGCGGCGGGAAGCGAAGCGCCACGCCGCTTTGGCAAAGGACTCTCCACTCCCAAAGCGCCGTCGCGGCCGGCGCACTCCAAAACTTTGGCGGAACATCGGCAGGATGGGTCGATGGGCATCCTGGCTTGACGGGCCATATGAATTCGCTTTCTCGCCAATCCCAAGTCGATTGCACCGCACTCCAGAGCCTCCGGCGGTTGTGCTTGAGTCGATTCGTAATCCAAAGCAGGAATCTCCGTGACGACTTTGCCTGTGGGCGCCGCAGGCTTTCGGACTGCTGGGATTCTTCCCAGCTTTTTGGGGAGAGGCAGCTATACCCTAAGAGCGGTGGAGGGAACGCCACGCTGACGACGCCCAAGCCTCACGCTCCAATGGCCTCAGCCACGGCTTGTGCGGCGCGGTGGTGGGCACCGGGACCGCCGAGGCTGGCCACGACGGCCGCGAGGTCTTGTTGCTGCCGGGCATTTTCCTCCGGATGGGCGAGGCGTTTGGCCATCCAACCGGCGAGGGCATCGGGTGTCAGATCATCCTGGATTAATTCCGGCACAATACCTTTGTCGGCGAGGATGTTGGCAATCCCGAGGTAGGGGACACGCACGAGCATTCGCCCGACGAGATAGGTCGAACGGGCAACCCGATAGACGAGGCAATAGGGCAGGCCAAGGAAGGCTGCTTCGAGGGTGGCGGTGCCGGAGGCGACGGCGCCGATGCCACAGCGTCGCATCCAAAGGCGCGAGTTGCCGATTACCAGCTCGACTTTATCCGCAAGCCCTGCGGATTCGATCATGGCGCGCATCGGTTCGGCCATTTTCTCCGAGGCAGCGGATGCCATGTGACGGAGCTCCGGATGCGATTGTGCGAGTTTCCCTATGGCTCCGAGCATGACGGGAAAATGTTGATCAATCTCGCGGCGGCGGCTGCCGGGAAACCATCCGGCAAGTCCTTGATCACGTTCGACCGGTTCGGCGAGGACAGGCGCGAGTTCATCGACGAGCGGATGTCCGATGAATTCCGTGGGCAGGCCGGATTGTTCATACATTTCCTTCTCGAAAGGAAAGATGCACAACATGCGGTCGAGCAGGGCGGCCATACGCGGGATGCGTCCGCGGTTCCAGGCCCAAACCTGGGGCGAAATGTAGTAGACGAGTTTGGTTCTCCGGCGCAACGGCTGGAGGCGGTTCGCGAGGCGGAGGTTGAAGCCGGGGTAATCGATAAAAACGACGGCGTCCGGTTGCCAGCGGTTGATATCAGCGACGGTTTCCTCCATGCGGCGGGCGAACCATCCGTATTTTTTCAGGACCTCGACCAGACCGAGCACGCCTGCTTCCTCGACCCAATCGTCCACGCCACCATCGGTGGCGGCGGCCATGAGCGGTCCGCCAAGGCCGCGGATTTCCAGACCGGGGACGAGATCCATGAGGTCGCGGGCGAGGGCGGCTCCGTGGGCGTCGCCGCTGCGTTCACCCGAAACGAGGAAGACGCGCGGTGGTTTCGCGGTCATGGTTTTCTTCCTTGTTCGACGAGCCGGGTGATTTCGATGGCGAGGTCGAGGGCGGCGGCTCCTTCTTGGCCGGAGACCCGTGGGCGGCGGCCTTCGCGCGCGCAGGCGACGAATTCAGCCAGTTCGACGGCAAGTGGCTCGCGTTTTTCAATTTCCACTTCCTCGCGCAGGAGTCCGCCGGGTCCCTTGCGCATGAGATAACCACTTTGATCCATGTAATCGAGGGAGAGATAGGTATCCTCTTGGAAGACCCGGATCTTGCGAAGGCGGTCGGTGCTGATGCGGCTGGCCGTGATGTTGGCCACACAGCCGTTCTCGAAACGCAAGCGCGCATTGGCGATGTCCTCGCGGGTCGTGAGCACGGGCACGCCGACGGCATCGACACTGGCGACGGGCGAACGCACGAGATGGAGGATGATTTCCAGATCGTGAATCATCAGGTCGAGCACGACACCGATGTCCGTGCTGCGGCCCGGGAAAGGAGAGAGGCGGCTGGCTTCGATGAATCGCGGGGTGCCGAGTTTGGCCTCGAGTTCGCGCAGGACGGGATTGTAACGTTCGATATGGCCGACCTGCAGGACGAGCGAACGTTCGCGGGCGAGTTCGACCAGGGCGAGGGCGTCGTCGCGGTTGTCGGCGATGGGTTTTTCCACGAGCACGTGTTTGCCGGCTTCGAGCAGCCGACCGGCTACCTCGCGGTGCGCGATGGTCGGCACGGCCACGCTGGCCACATCGACCATGGAAATGAATTCCTCCAAAGTGGCGGCTACGGGCGCGCCGAGTGGACCGGCGATTTCGCCGGCGCGGGCGGTGTCGGTATCGAAGACAGCGGCCAGCGTGACTCCGGGCAATCCGGCATAGACGCGGGCGTGGTTGCGACCAATGCCGCCTGTTCCGATGACGCCGGCGCGCGTGGGATTCATCTCCGAATTGGTGGTCGCGGGCTCAGCTCACGCGCATGGGCATGATCACGTAGAGGAAGGAACCGGCCACCCGCAGGACACCCGGGCTGATCTCGTCGGTGAGGTCGAGGAAAATCTCGTCTTCGTCGAGGTTGGACAGCGGCTGGATGAGAAACTCGGGATTGAAGGCGATGGCGAATTGGGCGCCGGAATATTTCACGGGCACACTTTCGCGCGCTTCTCCAACGTCGTGCGACGAGGAAAGCACCTCGATGTTATCGGCGCCGAAGGCCATCCGCACCGAGTTGAGCTTGTCGGTGGCGAGGAGAGATACGCGTTTGACGGTGGTGAGGATTTCCTCGCGGTTGAGCACGATGCGCTCTTTCGATTTCGCGGGGATGACCTGGCGGTAGTTCGGGTAGTTGCCTTCGATGAGTTTGCTCACCAGCACGGCATCATTGACCTCGAAGGCGATCTGGCTGTCGCTCACATAGAGGCGGGCTTCACCTTCGTCGCCGAGCAGGCGCTGGATTTCAGCGACGGCCTTGGCGGGAATGATGATGTCGATTTCCTGGCTCTGCGGGAATTCGAGCTCTTCTTCAACCATGGCGAGGCGGCGGCCATCGGTGGCAACCAAGGTCAGTTTCCCATCACGGAAGGAAGCAAAGATCCCGTTGAGCACATAACGAGTTTCGTCGTTCGAGATGGCATACGACGTCTTGCGCAGGCCGTCCTTGAGTTTCTTCTGCGCGACGCGGAACTCACGGCTGTCGTGGAAGTCGGGCAGACGCGGGAATTCATCGGCATTGAGGCCGTGGATTTTAAAGAAGCTAGGGCCGGACTTGATGGAAGCGTGGTCCTTGCCATCGACTTCGACGGAAATCTCGTTGGCGGGCATTTCCCGCACGATGCCGACGAGTTTGCGTGCGGGCAAGGTGGTCGAACCTTCCTTCTCGATGTCGGCTTTCACGATGCCGCTCACCCCGACGTCGAGGTCAGTGGTGGTGAGGCGGAGTTCGCCGTCCTGCGCTTCAAGCATGACGTTCGAGAGGATGGGCAACGTGGCTTTGGAACTGACCACGTGTTGGACTTGCGACAGGCCTTGCAGGAAGTCTTCCTTGGTAATCCGGAATTTCATGCCTGAACCATGCACATTTCCGGCCAATGTGAAAGGAAAATTCATCCGGTGGCCCTCAGAAATCTTTCGGCCACAAGATATTGGGCCTAACCCCTCCCGAGCACCCCCGAACCACAACCGGCGGGGGGCGTGGTGCCTAATCCTGTCCGTTCCGAAGAGGTATCGCTGGAAATTTCTTCGCCTCCGCCCCATCCGTCGGGGCAAAAGTGTGACAGTTTTGCTGTTACCACCTCGGAAACCCGAGGGGATCCGGCCTTGTGAAGTCGGCCGGGGCCGGGCGGATTATCCGCGTTTGAGGGTGTCTTCAAGCCGACCGATGGCGAGGCGGGTATTGACGTCGGAATTCAGCAGGGTTTCGACGCGGCGGCAGGCGTGGATGACGGTTCCATGGTCGCGCCCGCCGAAAGTTTCCCCGATTTCCGCGAGGGAGTTGTCGGTCATCTCGCGGGCCAGATACATCGCAATCTGCCTAGGTAAAACGATATGGGCAGGACGGCGTTTGCTGGTCATGTCGGCCAGGCGGATGTCGAAATGTTCGGCCACCAGGCGCTGGATGGCGTCGATGGTGATGCCGGAACCGCTTTCTTCCTGGAGGAAGTCGCGCAGCATGGTCTCGCAGACGCGCGGCGTGAGGCGTTCTCCGCTCAGCGACGCGTAGGTGGCGAGGCGGGTGAGGGCGCCTTCAAGGCGGCGGATGTTGTTGCGGATGCCGGCTGCGATAAACGAGACGATATCGTCGGGCAACTGCACGCCCCACTGCTCGGCCTTGTGGCGGAGAATGGCGATGCGGGTTTCCTCATCGGGCGCTTGCAGCTCGGCGGTCAGGCCCCATTCGAAGCGGGAGATAAGGCGCGGCTCGAGATTCTTGATTTCGCTGGCCGGTCGGTCGCTGGTGAGCACGATTTGTTTCTGGCCGTCGAGCAGGGTGTTGAAGGTATGGAAAAATTCTTCTTGGGAACGCTCTTTTCCGCCGAGGAACTGGACGTCGTCGAGAAGCAGGACATCGGCGCGTCGGCATTTTTCGCGGAAGGTTCCCACGGCATTGCGGCGGATGGCCTCGATGAATTCGTTGGTGAACATCTCCGAGGTCATGTAGAGCACACGCATCCGGCGGCGGCTGCGGAGGAGTTTGTGCCCGATGGCCTGCATGAGGTGGGTCTTGCCGAGACCGACGCCGCCGTGGAGGAAAAGGGGATTGTAGCTGCCGCCGGGGGCGCGTCCCACGCTGAGAGCGGCCGCATGGGCGAAGCGGTTGTTCGCGCCGACGACGAAGGCGGAGAAAGTATTGGCCACTTTGAGGCCGACCTCGCCCACGCGCTTGAGATAGACCTCGTCGCTGGCCGCCGCGCCGTGATGAGCAACCGGTGGAGTCTCCTGATCGCTGGTCGCCGGCGGCTTGCGGTGCGGAGGCTCGGCATGTTCGGCACGGCGATCCGCCGGAGTTTCGTTGGTTGCCTTGGGCGTTTCCACGGTGAAACGCACTCGCCGCACCGGTTGGTCGTCGCTCCTGTCGGCGCTGATGGCCTCGCGCACGATATCGAAATAATTGCTCTCCAGCCACCATTGCTGGAAATCATTGGGAAGCGCGATCACCGCTTGTTCATCGGCAATCTCGATGAGGCGGGCCCCGTCGAAGAATCGCTCGAAGCTCTCCTGGCCGAGCCGCGACTGTAGTCGGTCGCTGGCACGCGCCCATAGTCCATCCAATCCAGACGTCATCCGATCAGCGCCCTTTCCCTTGAAGAAGATGCATGGTTGAAAGGTTTGTGCGACGGCCCGCGACCGCACGGGTGGCGGTCGAATCAACGATGCTAATCTGCTTCATGGTGGGGAGAGAGTGAAAAGTTGCGAGGTTGAGACGGGGATCGATAAGTCCGTCCTCCAGAATGATAAAAATCTTTCCGCGTTCGACAAGAGAATTTATGAATTTTTTCGTGCGGAGGGTGTGCCTAACATCATCATGATACCTTAACAAATTCGCCAAGCCTCATAAATGGGGGGGTTGCGGGGCAGCGCGCGCGAATCAAGGAAAAATAAAAATTTTCTGCCCTCTGATTCATCAGCGGAGGGAAATCCGGGAAAGATCCCGCCACACGCTGCACGTAACCCTGGAAGCAATTCACCTTCAATCCCATGCGCCGCCGATCATTTCTCACCCGCGCCGCCGCCGTGACTTCGGTGGCGGGTTCCGTTTTGTCCGCCACCAGCCGCGGCCAAGGTCGGGGAGCGAACGACGAGGTCCGCGTCGCGGTCATCGGTTGCGGATCCCGCGGCCCGCAAGTAGCGCTCAAGGATCTCCCGAAGGCGAACAACGCGAAGGTGGTGGCGGTTTGTGACGTGGATCCCTCTCATGCCCGGGATCTCGCCTCCAAATGCGGAAACGTGCCGATGGAAACCGATTACCGCAAGGTGCTCGAACGCAAGGATGTGGACGCCGTCATCATCGCGACACCGAATCACACCCACGTCCTTATCGCCGCCGCCGCTTGCGTCGCGGGCAAGGATGTTTATGTGGAGAAGCCTCTTTCACACAACATCCGGGAGGGGCGTTACCTCACCGAAATCGCCCGTAAAACCGGACGGATTGTCCAGGTTGGATTGCAGAACAGTTCCGACAAAGGACTGATGCCCGCGAAAGAATTCTACCAATCGGGGGCGCTGGGAGCGCCCAAGGCGGTCCACGTTTTCTGGTATCGCACCCGCAACCCAATCGGCAAAGTTAGGAAACCGACTCCTGTGCCAAAAGAAATCGACTATGATCTCTTCCAGGGGCCGCGCCCGCTCGGTCCGCTCATGCGCGAGAACCTGCATTACGATTGGCACTGGTTGTGGCAAACCGGCAATGGCGAGGTCGGCAACACCCTCGTTCACAACATCGATCACACCCGCATTTTGCTAGGCCTTCAAGGGCATGCGACGGCCGTTCGCAGCGTCGGAGGTCGAATCGGGTGGGACGACGATGGAGAGACGCCGAACACCTTCCTCGCCGCCGTGAAATTCCCTGGTTGGGACGTTCCCTTCACCTGCGAGTCCCGCAACCTTCCCTTTTCGAATGAGCGCAAGGAAATGGATTCACGTTTCATGCGGCGGACCGTGGGCACCATCGTATTTTGCGAGAACGGATGGCTTTATTTCGACCGGGGTGGCGGCGCTGCCTTCGGAAAGGATGATAAGGAAATCAAACGTTTCCCTGGCGACGCCGGCGCGACCCACATGGCGAATTTCATCGATGCCGTGCGGTCACGCGACGAGAAGAGCCTCAGGCGGGGAGTCGAGGAGGGGCACTTTTCAAGTTGTGTTGCCCACATGGCCAATATTTCCCACCTTACCGGCGAACATGGTCATACCATCGAATCGGTGGAAAAAGAAGCCCCCCAGGAAATCCTGAGTGCCACCGAGGCCTGGAAGTCTTTTAAGGAGCACATCGGGGCTGTTAATGTCGATCTCACCCGCACTCCGCTCACCCTCGGGGCCAGCCTGCAATTCGATCCCACGAGCGAATCCTTCCTCGAAACATCCGAACAGGGAAGAATGGCAAACTACCTGATTGATGAAGTGTATCGCCCGCCATTCACGATGCCAAAAGTATGATTCCATGTGCTGAAATAGCCTTGCCGGAGACGAATTTTCTCCCGCGTGTTCAAAAAATATCCACCCGAATCTGGAACATTTCCTTGACGAATGGCCCATGGCCACGTTTGCTGAGCCTCTAGTCCTATGGAAAACATTCTCATCGATCCAACACCTGAGCGGACCATTCTGGATCTGCGGAAGTCCGGGTTTCAGGACGTGGTGGTGGTAGGGCGCTACGAGTATACGAAGGCTCATCCGCCGCTCGAGACGCACAACCATGGTCCGATTCTGGAAATTTCCTTTCTCGAACGTGGCGAACAAACCTATGTGGTGGGCGGTAAGGAATACCACATGCGCGGCGGGGATGTTTTTGTAACCCAGCCGAACGAGTTGCACGGCACGGGACCTTATCCGGAAGGCAAGGGTGTGATGTTCTGGATGTTGATCCGCCTCGTCGAGAATGCCGAAACGCTGCTCGACCTTCCGGCGCGCGAGGGGATGGGACTGATGGAGAAACTGCGCGGCTTGCCCCACCATTTCCGGAGCCACCGGAGCTTGCGTGAAACCCTCTACCGTATCTTTGAAGTGCACGGTCGCGATGCCGGCACGCTGCAGATTCTCAACGTCCGCAACCTGCTCATCCGTTATCTGCTCGATGTGGTTCACTCCGCCGAACGCGAGGATCAGAGCCAGATCAGCCCGGAAATCCTCGAAGTGATGCGTTATGTGCGGGAGAACCTCGAACTCAATTTCATGCTCGAGGATCTGGCCGGGCGCGTCGGTCTGTCCGTGTCCCGTTTCAAGGCACGCTTCAAGGATGAGGTAGGCGTGCCCCCGGCGGATTATGTTTCCCGGCAGAAAGTCTCGAAAGCCATGGACTTGCTGCGGAAAACGGGGATGCCCATCACCCAGATTGCGACCAGCCTCGGTTACTCGTCCAGCCAGTATTTCGCGACGGCATTTCGGCGTTATACCGGCAAGACCCCCAGTCATGCCCGGCGCGAGGCTTACAATTGATCAGCACATGTCCCCCCGCCGCACCATCGTCCTCGCCTTGCCCGCTTGCCTCGCTTTGCTGTTGTGCTCCTGCGGGGTTTCCAAGGAAAAAATGGAACGTGCGGAGTCCGAGAATTACCGTCTTTACAGCGACAAACAGAAACTTGAGGACGAAAACCGGAAATTACGCGGCGAGGTCGAAGTCGAAAAGGCGCAGTGCGAGCGGTTGGACCAGGAGGTCAAGGAAAACAGGGCAAAAATCGAGACGCTGCGCAAGGAACTCGATCAATCGAAGGAAGCTTACGAGAGTTACCGTCGCGAGTTCCAATTGCAATCGCGGGTGCGCGCCGTAGGCCAGGAATTGGAAAGCCTCGCCATCACCTCGGGCCGTGTCTATCAAGGGGTGAAAATCCGCGCCGTCCTGCGCGACTCCATTGTTTTCACCCACACGGATGGCCAGGCCCGCTTGCCCATCAAAAACCTCGGCGAAAAATGGATGAAACGGTTTGATGTCGGTGAATCGGAACCTGTCTGCGTGCTCGACGAGGAAGTGCTCAAGGAAGCCTGCGCTGCAGCCGCCAAACTTTGACGCGGGGGACGGAGTCCATGCTCCTGGTCACGAAAAGGGTGAGAGATATTGACTACCGCATTTCCAGCACCCCGACCAATTCATCGGTTGTGACAACCGGCACGGGACTCCGTTTGAATCCGGATTTGTCATTCGTCACGATGTAATCCGCCCCACCCGCGATGGCAGCGGAGATTTGCAGGGCGTCTTCAAAATCATTATGAAGGAAGGTGAAAGCTTCCAGGGCATGACGGGACCCGGTTTCCGGCACGAGGTATTCTTTCAGCAGATGGCGAAGTGCGGAGTGGATTTGCGTTTTCCCAAACGCCTTCGCTCCCACGAATTCGACAATCGACAGCGTGTGCCATGAGCAAATGACAACCGCTTTGTGGCGGTTGAGACACTTCTCGAGTTCCACGACGCCGGCGTGGCCATCCCGTCGGTCGTCGAGCTGGTCGAGCACGATATTGGTGTCAAAAAAGACCCGCATCAGCGTCCATACTTCCGGCTAAGATGCTCCCGGTAATCCGACTCCTCCATCGGCTTGGCGGCCTTGCGCTTTTTCAGGGATTTCCGCCATGCGTCGAGGGAGGAGAATTTTGTCGGACGTTCAAGACAAAGGAGTCTCCGCTCCATTTCGGAATAAGCCTTCGCTGAGAGAATCACCGCAACCGCACGACCATTTTTGGCGATCCCCACGGGTTCATGCGCCGCTGTTTCCAACATCTCGCCGAACCGATTTTTCGCTTCCGTGGCCGGGATCGTGTGCATGGGAAAAAATTAGCTATTTTAGCTGATTTGTCAAGTTTCCCGTCCATGCGTAAGTTCTCCGGGTGCAGGACAAAAAGTCAGTCAGCCTTCTCCCATCCCGCCTCAATCTTCCGATTTTCCGGCCTCCACGGCCCGATTTTTTGCAGCATAAGTGAAAAGATCCTTCGGTTGCCATGCCGGCTCCCGGGGAAGCACGCGGTTGAGCGCGCGGGTGATCTTGCCCATCAGATTCGGCGTCAGGCGTCGGCCCTTGCGTCCCTTGGCGACTTCCTTGTGGGTGAGGAACTCCCCTGAAGCCTCCACGAGCGCGTGGTTTTCCAATCCCGCCTCCGCCATGATGGCATCGAGGGGCTGGACTCCGAATTCCCGGACCGATTTGTCATTTTCCATTCACGAAAATAGCCCGCAGCGGCGCTTTCGCGATGAAAATATCCCAATTTTCACGTGCCAAGCGGCGAGGGCGTCGTTATGGTGCCCCATTCCTACCGGTTCCGCCTATGGCACCTTCGGTTCTGCTCACCTCCTGCCTGTTCCGGAATACCCCGGGACCGCATCAGGCCGTGCTCAGCCAAGCGGGCCTCCGTGTGACCCCGTTGCGTGGTCCGCTGCCCGAATCAGAATTGCTTGCCGCGCTCGGCGACTACGACGGGCTGCTCTGCGATGATGATGATGTGACCGCCGCCGTGCTCGACCGGGCTTGCCCGCGATTGAAAATCATCAGCAAGGTAGGGTCCTCCACCACATCGATTGACATGGAAGCCTGCGCACGCCATGGCGTCACGGTGGCCACCACGACCGGCATCAACCACCATGCCGTGGCGGAACTGACCATAGGACTCATCCTGTCACTGGCCCGTCAGATCCCCGCCACCACGGAAGCCATCAAGTCCGGGCGTTGGCGTCGCGAGCCCGGCAACGAACTGCGCGACCGCGAACTCGGTATTGTCGGTCTCGGCCGGATCGGACAGGAAGTCGCCCGCCTCGCCCGCGCCTTCGGCATGAAGGTGCGCGCCTTCGCCCGCCATTGGCCGGAGGAGGTCGCCCAAGAGATAGGGGTCCTCCGCGCCGAATCCCTGCTTGATCTCGCGAGCACTGCCGACGTGCTCACTCTCCACCCCGCGCTGAATCCATCGACGAACGGCATGGTCGATCGCGAGTTGTTGCGGGCTATGCCGCCAGGCGCCCTGCTCATCAACACCTCACGTGCCGCCCTCGTGGACCACAACGCCGTGCTCGAAGCCCTGGAAAGCGGGCATCTCGGCGGATTCGCCAGCGACGTGCCCGAAGCCGAGCCCCCGGATGCCGATGATCCCCTCGTGCGGCACCCGAAAGCCATCATCACGCCCCATGTCGGTTCGCTCACCTACCAGAGTATTCCGCGCTTATTGATCCGGGCGGCGGAAAATCTGGTGGAGTTTTTCCGTTCCCCGCGATAAGAAGGAGCAGCGACCATGCTCTTCTCCTACTGCACCAACCTACACCCCGGCGAATCGTGGGAGGAAACCTTCGATGCCCTCCGCCGCCATGTGCCAGGCGTCCGGCGTAAAATCCGCCGCACCGCCACCGATCCCTTTCCGCTCGGCCTGCGCTTGTCCGCTGTTGCCGCCGCTGAACTACGCGCCGACAAAGCCCGTCTGCGCCAGCTCCGCCGCTGGATCGAAGATGAAAACCTGCTCGCTTTCACCATCAATGGATTTCCCTACGGTCCCTTCCACGGCCAACGCGTGAAGGAACAAGTCTTCGCACCCGATTGGAGCACACCGGAGCGGGTCACTTACACATCGAATCTCTTTTCCTTGCTCGCGGAATTGCTGCCCGAAGGCGCGGAAGGTTCGGTCTCCACCTTGCCCGGATCTTTTTCCGAATTCGTCGCTGCCGATCCATCGCGGCGTCCGGCCATCATCGCGAACCTGCGCCGCTTCGCCATCGAACTCGAAGAGCTTTCTTCGGTCAACGGACTCGATCTCCACCTCGGACTCGAACCGGAACCCCTCGGCTTGTTCGACAACATGGAAGGGACCATCCGCTTCTTCGAAGAACTGACCGCCGGGCTCGCCGATTCCGAACGCTACCGGCTGCTCCGCCGCATCGGGATTTGTTATGATGCCTGCCACTTCGCTGTCGTGCATGAAGACGCGCCGACCGCCCTCGATGCCATCCATGCGGCCGGCATCCGTTTGTCAAAAATCCACCTCTCGAATGCCTTGCGTCTCAATCCTGCCGACGATGGTGCCCGCGCGGCGCTGGCCGCCTTCAACGAACCCACTTACCTGCACCAGGTGATCGGTCGCCGCGAGGATGGCTCGATTGTCCGCCACCGCGACATTCCCGATGCCCTCGCGGCCTGGCCGGATGGCTCGGTCGAATGGCGCGCCCATTTCCACATTCCGCTTTTCGCCGAACCGACCGCGCCATTGTCTTCAACCATCACCCACCTCGAAGGACTCGCCCACTGGCTGCACGCCCATCCGCTTGCCTGTCGCCATTTCGAAATGGAAACCTACACCTTCGGTGTGCTGCCCGAATCCCTGCGTTCACCCACCGTCGAAGACATGCTCGCCGAGGAATTCCGCTGGTGTGAGACCCGGTTCTTCACCCTGGTGGGGAGGTGAGTATGCAAAGTGTGCCACCGGCGGGCATTCAGCAAAGCAGGCCTAAACCCGGAATAGTCCGTGAAAGCTGCAGGCTGGCTCGCCTGCCAACCTTCTGAATCCTTAACCGGATTCCCGATTTCCGCCCGAATCATCTTGACCAACCGCTGTTTTTGGTTTCGCCGGGGCCGGAATCGGTGTTTTGTAGGGGTTGTTGACAATGGCAGTGACTGCATCCAGAACCGGTTTCCTCTGTGTCGTTTCCGGGCCCTCGGGCTCGGGAAAGACAACCCTTTGCCGTAAGGCGCGCGAATTGGACCACTGCGCCTACTCGATCTCCTGCACGACCCGGCAACCCCGCAACGGCGAGGTGGATGGGAAGGACTATCACTTCCTTTCGAAGCAGGAGTTCCTCGACCGCACCATGAAGGGGGAGTTTCTCGAATGGGCGAAGGTGCACGAAAATTTTTATGGCACGCTGCGCTCGGAGGTTACATGCCACCTTGAAGTTGGCACTGATGTGCTGATGGATATCGATGTGCAGGGTGCGGCCTTGATCCGAGCCTGCGAGGACGATTTTATCCGGCGCTCGCTCGTGGACATTTTCATCCTACCTCCGACCATGGAGGAACTTCGTTCCCGCCTGGCCGGTCGCAATACCGAGAGCGAGGAGCAATTGCGCTTGCGCCTCTACAATGCTCTCGAGGAAATGCGCCATTGGCGCGAATACCAGTATGCCATTCTCAGCGGCTCGCCGGACGAAGATCTGGCCCGCTTCCGCGCCATCCTCCAGGCCGAGCGACTGCGTGGCCGCCGCATGCGCACGCCCGCATCATTGCTTGCCGACGGAGCACGTTTTGATGAACTCCCTGATCCCGCCGGGCTGAACCGTCAGCCGGACTTTTTCGGGGGCTGAATCTTATCCGACCGATTCCCGCCATGAACATCATCCTCGGCATCAACGGTTCCATCGCCGCTTACAAGGCGGCAGATCTAGCCAGTCAACTCGTAAAACGCGGCCACGATGTGCACGTGGTCATGACAAAAGAAGCTGCGGAGTTCATCACTCCACTCACCTTGCAGGTGCTTTCGAAGAATCCGGTGACCGTCGATCTCTTTGATGAAAAGGAAAGCTGGCGACCCGGTCATATCGCCCTAGCGGATGACGCCGATTTGTTATTGGTCGCGCCCGCGACCGCACATGTGATCGCGCAATTTGCTCTCGGCCTCGCGCCAGATGCGCTTACGGCAATTCACTTGGCCACCCGCGCGCCGCTTCTTTTTGCTCCCGCGATGAATGGCAAGATGTGGGAGCATCCGGCCACCCAGATGAATGTTGCCACACTCAAAGCTCGTGGTGCGCGATTCATCGGTCCCGATGCCGGAATGCTGGCCTGTGGTTACGAAGGCGCGGGGCGGCTGTGGCCGGTCGAAGGCATCGTTGAGGCGGTGGATGAGTTCTTTACCGCTTGAGACGAGGGGATGGAATGGGGGGCACTTCCCACTTTCCCCGACTGCCATGCCGATCCCGGTCAATGGGCGGAATTCCCCTGGGTTTTGCCTATAATCACCGTAAATCGGGCGGGGAGATACCGAAAAAATTTCTCTCAGAATCGAAAATTTAGTTTGGCAATGTGAAATAATCGGGCTAACTAGCGCAAGGTTGGGAACGAGTGACTCCATCAGCCAGGAACGGGATGCGATACTGGACGATTTGGTCCAAGACTATCGTCATGCCCTCGACCAATCGACGGATGGCTTGATGATTGTGGAGGCAACCCCTTTGGAGGGTGCGGGCCCGAGGATTCTCTATGTCAACCAAGGGCTTCTTTTCCTTTCCGGGTGGGCAACGGAGGACCTGGTGGGCCAGCCATTGCAGGCGATTTTACCGCAGCCCGCGTTGGCAGATTTTCTTGCCCGCTTGCCCTTGGTAGGCCAGACCAACAAGCGCTACCACCTGCCTTTGCCGGTTCGCAAAGCCGATGGTCGCACCGAGACCTTGCGCTGGCTGGTGCGTGCGGGTTCGCGTGACGCCGCAGGCAATGCGCGGCGCTACATTTTCGGGCTTCGCCGGCAGGAGCAAGCGCCTCCGGCCCTGACGAACGAGGTCGCTCTGCGTTCGGCGCGTTTGGAGGCCTTGGCCCAGGTCGCCACCGGGATCGCCCACGACTTCAAGAACGCGGTCTTCGCCGTGAAATCGAATGTTGGATTCGCCCGTGATGCCCAAAACCGGGAAGAGCATAACAGTCATATCGAGGAAGCCATCGCTTGCTGCGACACCGCCGCTTCCTTCGCCCAACGCCTGCTGCGATTCGCACAGGGGGCCGGAGCAGGTAAACGCGACTTGCTCGACCCGGCGGCCATTGCGCACGAGGCCATCCGCATGGCCAGCTTCGGCTCGAATGTCCGTTGCAACCTGCATGCCCCTGCCGAAGTCGGGCGGGTGGAAGCCGATCCCGTGCAGCTCGTGCAAGTGCTCACCAACCTGCTCATCAACGCCCGGCAGGCTATGCCCGGCGGTGGCACCGTCGAGGTGGAAGTGGCTCGCGTCGAAGTCGAGCAGGGGACAAGTGTCGATTTGATTCCCGGAAAATACATCTCCTGGACGGTGCGCGATCGCGGCACCGGCATCGCGGAAAATGATCTCGTCCGTGTGTTCGAGCCATACTATACGACGAAGAAGGAAGGCACCGGCATCGGATTGTCGACGAGCCTCGCCATCGCGCGGGAACATGGCGGAATGATCAGCGCCACTTCGCGCCCGGGCGTTGGTAGCACGTTCATTGTCCTGCTGCCCCTCGCCGATTCGAAAGAAGACGCCTCCACTCCGATCTCCATCGCTCCGGTGGACCCTGAAGTCATCTGCCCCATTCCCGGCAGCGGCGATATCGTCCTGGTGGATGATCACGACGCCGTGCGTATGGCCATGAAACATCAGATCGAAGCGCATGGCTACACAGTGCATCCCGGCAACAGCGGACTCGATGGTGTGCGTGTTTACCGTCAGATCTTGCAGGATGGCAAACGGCCGCTCGCGGTTTTCCTCGACCTCACCTTTCCCGGTGGCATGACCGGTGAAGAGGCCGCCCAGGAAATCCTCGTCCACGACCCTAGTGCTTTCCTTGTCGCCTTCAGCGGTCTCTTCTCCGACTGTGACGATGAGGAGCCGCCGCCCGGGTTCCACGCTTGCCTCTCCAAACCCTTCTCCCAGGAGCGATTGGTCCGCGTGCTTTCCAAGGCCGCGCGCAAGCTGCGCATGGCCTCGCCTTTCACGGTTGCGTGAGCGGAAACTCGGCTCAATCGATCAGAGTCACGTCCACCGAGACCTCGAGCAATTGGTCGCCCGCGCCGATGGTCACACCGCGCAAAGGGCTTACATCCGAGAAATCGCGTCCCCAAGCCACAGTGACATGGCGCGAACCGGGAAGGAGGTTGTTGGTCGGGTCGGCATCGATCCAGCCTGCTTCGCCGCCGCAATAGACGGCGATCCAGGCGTGCGAGGCATCGGCACCAATGAGTTTCTCTTGGCCCGGCGGGGGGAGTGTTTCCAGATACCCGCTCACGTAGCGCGCGGGTAACCCAATAGAACGCAGGCAGGCGAGCGCGAGATGGGCGAAGTCCTGACAGACCCCCGCCCGATTCACCAGGACCTCGGCGACAGGTGTTGCCACATCGGTGGCGCGGGTGTCGAAGCGGAATTCCGCGTGCAGCCGTGCGATGAAGTCGCTCACACACGCGAGCACTGGTTTGCCGGCAGGAAATGAAGGGCGTGCATAATCCGCGAAGTCTCCGCCGAGTGGAACCATGGGCGAGGCGAATCGAAATTCACCCGCCGCCGCATCCGCATTCAACTTTTCGGCATCGCAAGCACGGGTGATGTCATCCCAGCCCGGGGTCGAATCGGCATCGTGCGCGGCGGAAGGCCGCACTTCGACGAAGGAGGTGCTGGTGACCGTGAGGGATTCGTGTGCTCCTTCGACCTCGAAGTAGGTGGTGAGATTGCCGTGCGCGTCGGCGAAGGTGGAGCGTGCCACCGGCACCGGCGAAATTTCCAGGCGATGCCAGGGGCAAAGTTGTGAGGGAAGGGCGCGCGGTGCCAGGTGCGCGAGATGGTGCGATACGGTGACCGGACTCGCGTATCGATAACAACTGCGATGGGTAACACGATAACGCATTTCAGAAAACCCTCCTCGAGGCATGGCTGAAATAGTGTTCCGTCAGGCGATTCGAATACACTCCGATGGAAGAAACGACGGCGGGGAAAAGTTCATCGGCGCTGCTTTCGGACGTGGCGGGCATCCGCGTCATCTCATCCGTCAATTCGCGCAATTCCGGCAGATAACCCTTTGTCGGATCCCCTGGCAGATGAAGGGTTTCTTCTTTCAAGACCGCGACTTGCCGAGCGATCGATCGGGGATTGGTGGCATCCCGCACGAGGAGATCGACCACCGCATCCCATCGTGGCGCGGAATAATGACGGCGACGGTAGGTCATGGAGCTGTCACCGATTTCCAGCAGGGCTTCGAGGATGGCCCGCTGATCGGGTCCGGCACGGCGGGCGGATTCGAGCAGGGCGGCAAGAAATAGGCAACGTTCGGCGCGGCGGCCGATTTCCAGGAACCGCCAGCCATGGCCCCGGGTCATATTCTCGGCCTGCATGCCCGAGAATGCGGCCAAGTGGAGAATGAGGTTATCCAAAGCCTGGGCTAACAAAGCGGGTGTGCGCACACTGACTTCCAGGCCTTCTCCGAACCGCGAGAAAAGCCGCCAGGTGTCATCCGACAGACGATCCCGTGCTCCCGCCGCGTTCACACGCAGGCGTTGCAGTAACCACGGCAAACCATCCTCGACGGCGGGGTCGAATCCATGGGCAAGCAATTGTTCCAACATTTCCGGCGCATTCGCTGGAGGCAATGCGGCAAGCAAGCCTTCGCCGCGAATCAGAGCGATGCACGCGTCGAAGCCGCGGTGACCGTCGGCAAACCCCTCACCGATGTGACGGCGGAGTCCGGCGCGCAACATGCGGGTGGTTGATTCGAGTCGTTCCGCGTAACGACCGAGCCAGAAGAGTTGTTCGCCGATCCGGCTCGGCACTTCCGAAGCCGGCCGGTGATGGGCGACAATCGGTGTGCCGGATGTTGTCGCGGATTCCGCGAGAGAAACCCCGCCCCGTGCTCCAGGTGCCGGAATCCAAATATCTTTGGTAAGTCCACCTGCTTCGGCCCACATTCCCGGTGGTTGCACCGGATCCCCAATGCGAGCCAGACCTCCGCGCAAGGCAACCGCCTGGCGCCCTCCCGCGAGAGCGAAGGCGCGCCAGACGAATGGACGGGCCACGAGTTTTCTCCCTTCGAGCGTGGGCGCGGTGCTGGCCTGAATTTCCTTTTGTGCCACCCACGCGTGGGGTTGCTCGCGGATCCTCGCGATCAACTCGCGCTTTCCCGCGGCGTCCAGTTTGCCCGCGCGCACCGAGACGGCGCCGGAGTTCGAGGCAACGGGTAAAATGCAATAATGACCGATCTGGGAAGTTACCTTTCCCAATACACCCGGTTGGCCGAGCCACCATGTCTCGACGAATGGGAGTTTCAGATCTTCGCCGAGCAAAGCGCGGCATACGCCGGGCAGGAAAGGCATGAACGCCGGCGAACCGGCCAGTCCCGAGCCGGGCGCATTGGCAATGGCGACATTGCCCGAGCGCCATGCTTCGATCAATCCTGCCACCCCGCTGAAGGAACTCGTCCAGAGTTCCAGCGGATCACATTCTCTTCCGGGAATCCGACGAAGGACCACATCCACGGGACGGAGCCCGTCGAGGGTTTTGAGGAACAAACGGCGCTCGCGCACGGTCAGGTCCGCGCCTTCGACAAGCGGGAATCCCAGCAACCGAGCTTTATATGCGTGCTCGAAGTAAGCGGGGTGGGTGAAGCCCGGCGAAAGCACGACCACAGTCGGTCCATCGCGTCGTGGCGGGGCGAGCGCGCGCAGGGCATGGCGTTCCATCTCGAAGAACGAACCGAGCAATCCGATTTCGGCGGAGTTGAATTCCGCGGGAAACAACGCGGAGGTGATGGAGCGGTTCTCGACAACCTGACCGAGGCCGGCCGGCTGGCCGGAGTAATCACGCAGCACACGCCAGAGCCCGTCGCTGCCGCGTAACAAATCACAAGCCACCATACTCAGATGGTGCCCGCCGGTGGGGAATACCGCGCGGGCGGATGGAAGATACTCGGGATTCGAGTGCACAAGAGCGGGTGGAAGAACACCATCTGCCAGCAGTTGGCAGGGACCATGAAGGTCCGCAAGCAGCGCCTCGAGAAGCACGGCGCGTTGTTCCACCCCCGCTTGCACCTTTTCCCACTCCTGCGGGGAAACCAGCAGGGGCACGACATCGAACTCCCATGGCCGGGTCGCGCCGACATCGCTGTAAACATTGATCGTCGCGCCCTGATCCGCCAGCATGCGGTCGGCGGCTGTTTGTCGTTCGACAAGTCCGGGTAAACCGCCCGATTCGAACCATGGTAGCATTGTTTCCCAGTGCGCGAACGGTCGCGCCTTTGCGTCGAACAACTCATCCCGGCCCCCGTGAGCACGATAGGCCGGATGACCCGCGGACGGGGCATCGGAAGGATGGCGGGGAGGGACTGTTGGTGCGGGCATGGAGACAGCGTTTCGGAGCGGACACCTAGAAGATCTCCGCAACCGTCCTCAAGTCCAGCGTGAAAGGATGTTCTTTTGCCGCCGGTTCCACAATCGGGTATACCCGCCCCGGAGTGTGGCCGATGCGGAAAAACCTCGCCTGCCTCCTCGATTCGGCTTCAAAGGCATTCACCGGAAAGCTGTCGTGGCTGCGTCCGCCGGGGTGGGCAACATGGTAAACGCAGCCGCCGAGCGAGCGGGTATTCCAGAGGTCAACCAAATCGAAGGTCAGCGGTGAGTGGACCCCGATGTTCGGATGGAGGCAGTGCGGTGGTTGCCAAGCACGGAAACGCACGCCCGCGACCGCCTCGCCGTTTTTTCCCGTGGGATGCAAGGGCAGGCGGCGGCCATTGCAGGTAATGACGTGGCGGGATTCGGTCAGGCCCCGCACTTTGACTTGCAGGCGTTCGAGGGAGCTGTCCACATGCCTTGCCGTGCCGCCACCGGTTGGTTCCTCGCCGAGCACATGCCATGGCTCCATGGCCACGCGCAATTCCACTTCGATACCCCGATGCTGGAAATCGCCAACGCGTGGATAGCGGAATTCGACATGGGGCGCGAACCAGGCGGGATCCATCGGGTATCCTCTTTCTGTTAGGTCTTCCAGCACATCCCCGAAATCCTCGGCGACAAAATGCGGCAACAACCACCGGTCATGAATGTCGGTGCCCCAGCGCACGAGCGGTTGCGCGTAGGGTTCCTTCCAGAAGCGCGCGACCAGTGCCCGCAGCACGAGGTGTTGGGCCAGGCTCATGCGCGGATGCGGCGGCATCTCGAAGTTGCGCATCTCCAGCAATCCAAGCCGGCCTTGCGCCCCGACCGGACAATACAACTTGTCGATGCAGAACTCGGTGCGGTGGGTATTGCCGGTCGCATCGACGAGCAGGTTGCGGAAGGCGCGATCCACCAGCCAGGGAGTCGGTTGCAGATCGCGTTCCAGCGCCGCGAAGGCGACTTCGAGTTCGCGCAAAGCATCGTGCCTTGCTTCATCAACCCGCGGAGCCTGCGAAGTCGGACCCGTGAACAATCCGCTGAAGAGAAAACTCAGCGAAGGGTGGTTGTTCCAGTAGGTAAGGAGACTGCGCAACAGATCGGGGCGCCGAAGAATCGGACTATCCACGGGTGTCGGGCCGCCGATGATGATGTGGTTTCCGCCGCCCGTGCCGCTGTGGCGTCCGTCGAGCATGAATTTCTCCGTGCCCAAGCGGCAGAGTCGCGCTTCTTCGTAAAGTCCGGTGGTATTCTTGACCAGTTCATCCCAGTTCGCGGCGGGATGGAGATTGACTTCGAGGACTCCCGGATCGGGTGTCACTTTGATCACATTCAGGCGCGGATCATAAGATGGAGGCGTGCCCTCGAGCCAGACAGGCAAGCCCGTGGCCGCCGCCGTGTCTTCGATGGCCGCCGCCAGATCAAGGAAGTCTTCCGTGGTTGCCAATGGCGGAAGGAAAACATGCAGCCTGCCTTCGCGCGGCTCGACGCAGAGCGCGGTTCGGATGATCCACGAGGCAGATTGCAAATGACCCGGCTGTTTCTCCCATGGAGCGGGAGTGCGTTTTGTCGGGTCACTGGTTGGCCCAAGTGGCGTGAGGCGACGTCGCTCACCTGCGCCTTGTTGTCCTTGTATGGTCTCGGAGGCCAGACCATCGCTCGGCCAAGCCCGGAAGTCGGTCATTCTTTGCGCGCTTGTTCCGGTCATCGCGGCTTTTCCCCGCGGTGGCAACGGCGGGCGCACGAAGGTAGGATCGGCGGGCACAACCCACGGGTATTCGGAGGCCTCGACCCATGGGATCGAATCGAGTGGCAACCGATATCCCATCGGTGAATCTCCCGGAATCAGATACATGCGTTCATCGCGCAGAAACCACGGGCCACTGGTCCAGACCAGATCATCCCCGAGGAAATTCCGCTGCAATGGCAGGGCGTAACCAACCGGCTCGCCGAGGCCGCGTTCCATAACCCTGGCGATGCGAGCGCGTTCGAGTGGATCCTTCAGGTTTGATTCCAATGGATCGACATTCGAAGGCAGGCGCCGCTCTTTCCATAGATAGTAAAAGACATCTTCATATCCCGGTTGCAGCCACTTTGGATCCACGCCAAGTCTTTCGGCGAGGGCGCGCGAGAAGATGGCGGCCTCGGTCATGCCATGATGGAGCGGTTTATCCTCATCGGCGATGAGTGATTCATCCACCCAGATCGGCTCGCCGTCTTTCCTCCAGTAACATGCGAAGGCCCAACGGGGCAGGGGTTCTCCCGGATACCATTTGCCCTGGCCGTGGAAGAGAAGTCCGCCGGGAGCGAAGCGGCCGCGCAGCCGTTTGATCAACTCGCCCGAACGTTTGCGTTTTTCCGGTCCGATGGCTTCGGTATTCCATTCGGCGCCGTCCATGTCGTCCATGGAAACGAAAGTCGGCTCGCCGCCCATGGTCAGGCGCGTGTCCATTCCGTGCAAGTCTTCGTCGATACGGTGACCGAGCCGCTGGATGGCTTCCCATTGCTCGTCGGAGTATGGCAAAGTGACCCGCGGTGCCTCGTGCACGCGCGCCACGTTCATCAGGTGTTCCATTTCCGAATCGCACGGCTCAATGGCTCCGCTGATGGGTGCAGCTCCGGATGGCTCGGGCGTGCAAGCGACGGGCAAATGGCCTTCTCCGGCGAGAAGACCGGAAGTGGGATCGAGCCCGACCCATCCCGCGCCGGGCAGATAAGCTTCCACCCAGGCGTGTAGATCCGTGAAGTCAGCCTCCGGTCCGGCCGGACCATCGAGTGGCTTTTCATCGGCCTTCAGTTGGATGAGATAACCGGAAACAAATCGAGCGGCCAGACCGAGTCGACGGAGGAGATTGACGAGCAGCCATGCCGAATCGCGGCAGGAACCGCTTCCCAGTGTCAGGGTTTCTTCCGGCGACTGCACCCCGGGTTCCATACGGATGAGGTAAGCGACACGCTCGCGGATGGCGTTGTTGATGGCGACCAATACATCCACCGTGCGCCCGGTGATAGGACGGAATTCCTTCACCAGACCCTCGAACATTTTCCCACTCACACTTGCTTGTAGATACGGATTCAGATCATGGGACGCTTCCGTGGAATAGGCGAAAGGATAGTTCTCGGCATCCGGTTCAAGGAAGAAGTCGAAGGGATTGATGACTGTCATCTCCGCGACCAGATCGACGGTCACACTGAGCGACTCGATTTTCTCCGGGAAGACCAGCCGGGCGAGATAATTCCCGTGGGGATCCTGCTGCCAGTTTAGAAAGTGCTCACCCGGCTCGACTTTCAGGCTGTAAGCGAGAACACGAGTGCGGCAATGGGCGGCCGGGCGCAAACGCACGATGTGCGGAGCGTGGCCGATGGGTCGGGTGTAGCGGTAGCGGGTCCGGTGGTGCAGGGCGACATGAATCGACATGGGAATATGGGTTTTCCAAATAAAAGCAGGGCCTGTGCCAGAGGGAGAACCCCACCTGATTTGCCCGGAGATCCACGAATTTGCTTGCCTTTTCCGGCCAAATCTTCTAATACGGCGCCATGGTTCGACTCCCACCCATTCTGCCAGGCACGCTGGCCGCCGCCGCTCTTTTGCTTTCCGCCGCGCCGCTCCTTGCCCTCCCGAACAGTGTCTTCGGACCCGTGGCGGCGGTGGATAGTCCGCTCAACGGGGTCGAAATGACCGATGAGATCATCACCGCCATCGGGCGCGGGCAAATCGCGGCCTTACGCGGGGAATGGAAAGACGAGGGTGCCATCGGGAACGCGACCATGGCCCACTTGCTTGCCCGTCCCAAGCTTTTCGGACGCGAGGTCGTGCTCGCGCGTTCCCTTCGCCGCGGCGAGCCGCTGGAATCGGTCGAGGCGACATTTGCCGATGCCGGTTCCTTTTTCGGATACCTGACCGAACGCCCTCCAGAAGGCCGTGAAGGCAAAGAGGCGCGCGAGGAATGGCAGGCGCGTTTACTCGTTCGCCAAACGGAATTTCAAACCCTCTATTCGGAAACCCTTGAGGCGGTGAAGTCGGCCATCGCTTCACGTTGTGGTGGCGAGGGAAAGACAATCCGTTTTGGGAGAAGCCGCGATCTGCGCGCCGAGCCGCTCGAATGGAGGCATGAGGGCGTGGTCATCCGTTTGTTCGCCGATGGGCGCCGTCTTGTCCGTGTTCATCTCATCCGAGAGGGCGCCGAGCGCATCGGATGGCTCGACCCCAGCGTGCCCGATGATGAACGAGCCCGCCTCGCCGGCTTGGCCCAATCCGTCGAGAAGCTGGACGATGGAACCGTGCATCTACCCGATCTCCAGCCGATTCCGCAGGGTTTTCGTCCCTATTGTGGGCTCAACGCCCTCGCCATAAGTGCCCGGCATTTCGGTCTCCATGTCGATGAGGACTGGCTCGCTGTCGCCGGCAAGTTTGAGAACACGGGCAGCGCGGGCGGATCGGATCTGCTCGGCCTCTACCAGGCGGTTGCCAACGAAGCCGGCCTCGGCCTCGACCGAGGCACCCGACTCGATGCCCAAGCAGTCAAACGCGCCATCGATGCCGGCTTCCCGGTTGTCGTCTGGCGGAGATTTTCCTACGACCGGGACAAACTCCACAATCGTTTTCTCGCCGAGTTCAATGAAGATGCCTCGGCAAAACTGCCCGACCCCACCACTCCCGGCGAACGCGCCACCTGGCCCGGCAAAGATGCGCCGCTCCACGCCTCCGTGATCACCGGTTACCATCAAGACCGTCGCGAGTTTCTCTTCCTCGAAAGCTGGACCGGTCGCGATGTTCCCCGCCGCATGCGGGCGGAAGAAATGATCGCCACCTGTTATCTCGCGTTTGTGTTTAAGCCGTAGAGAGAACGAAAACGGAAGATTGAGCGGTGGAGTTGAACTCCGGATCCCGGGATCAATTTTTTTGTCCTGCCTCTTTCCGTTTTGCCTCTTCTTCCGTTTGCGCCGTCTTGGCATCATCTGACTTCCATGGCGCGCTTTCGATCCAGCGCACGATGTCGGCCACGACCTGATCGCGTTCCGTGTCGTAAAAGAGCAGGTGGTGGCTCTTCTCGTAACGCTGGAGCCGCGCGTTGGGCAAACGCTTCGCGAACGCTTGCACATTTTCCATGCTCGCGAAAACGTCCTTTTCGGCATGGACAATCAACACGGGTTGTTTGATACGAGTGGCCTGCGGCATCATCCGACCCACCATGAGGGATAGGGAATGGTAGAAACGAACGGTGAATTCCTTCACCGCCCATGGTGTCACATCGAGTTGCTGGAGATGGTCGCTGGCTCCGGTCATCTGCCAGTCCTTGGCATCGGGGCCGGTCCAATCGGAAAGCGGGATTTTGCGCTCGGGTTTCCATAAGGCACCGAAACCGAGGAGCTGGCGTTGCCAGATCGCCACGCGTTCATCAAATGCCGGGATGGTCGAGGCGAGAACAAGCGCGTCCGGCGCGTGTGTTCCAGCGGGTGGACTCGACACCGCCCCGCAGGCGATGAGCGAACCCAGGCTCTCGGCCAGCCAAATCACCGGCAAATCCGGATACTTCGTGGTGGCCAATCGGTGGAAATCCCACACATCCTCGTGCCATTGTCTAACAGAGCGGATGTCACCCCTCCGTTCCTTTACGGGATCGTTGCCTTGACCGCGGAGTTCGCAGCCGAAAAAAGCGTAGCCGTTCTTTTGCAGGGCAAGGGCGGCGATTTGGTGATCGCAGGCGGCACCGCTCAGGCCATGCAGCCCGATTACGATGGCTTTGACCGGTTGTTTTTCGGGAATCCAGCTCTGGTAGGGGAAGCGTGTGCCATCGCGGGCTACCCAAACCTTTGCCTCGGGCTCCATGCGCACGGCCTGGCCTTGCAGTGGCGGGGAAAAAGCACACGCGGGCAGCATCAGGAGGGTTATGGCTCCCGTGAGGCGCCGGAAAACGGGGGAAATTCCGAGCATGTGACCAGACTACCCCATTTCCGACCCTATGGCAAGAAAGGCTTGGGCAAGCTCGTAAACGTCCCCGGCAAGTTGATTTCCCCGCTGTTCGGGGCAAATTCCGAATCGTCATTATGGAAGAAAACCGTCCTGTCCCAGATACCGATAAGGAGGCCGCCGCTACCGGCGGGCTGGGCGAGATGCTGCTGCAAATCGTGACGAACATTCCAACCCCGACCAGCCAACCGAGCGCGACACCACTCGCCGCCGCTGAATCCATCATCCGCGAGGCCGCATGGAAAGCCGCGGGCACTTCGGGGATGCTCGCCCTGCCGCCCGGTCCGCTCGGTTTGGCCACGATTCTTCCCGACCTCATGGCCATCTGGCGTATCCAGCAACAAATGGTCGCCGAGATTGCCCGCACCTTCGGAAAGGACGCTGTCCTCACCCGCGAGGTGATGGCGTATTGCCTCTTCAAACACGGAGCCGCGCTGCTTGTCCGCGACCTCGTGGTGCGAGCGGGCGAAAGATACCTCATCCGGCCTGTCGCCCTCCGTGCCTTGGCCGGCGTGTTGCAAAAGGTGGGAGTGGCGACAACCCAGAAAGCCCTCGGGCGCATTGCCTCCCGGTGGGTCCCCGTGCTCGGTGCGCTCGCGGTGGCGGCTTACGCCCGTTGGGATACCCAGCAGGTAGGTCGAACCGCACTCGAAATGTTCTCCTCCAACCTTGAATTGCCTCCGGAGAATCCCGAAAATAATGTGGATGAGAACGTGGCGAAGTCAGAACCCATCTCCGGGTTGGATTCCAAGGAGGCCTGAACCTCCTTTCATCTCCACAACGACCTTGCTTCGCGTGCACGGGCAACCTGTCGGAGCACCAGTGGATTCGGAAGATTCGGGTGGTGGTGGTGCAAATGGAGATCCGCCCGTCCCAGCAAAGCTCCGGGGAACGGTCGTTTGATGGTGATGGCGTCCACCTCCGAGCGGGGGAGTTCCCGGGTCCGGTTAATGAATCCGGGCGTGCTCCATTGCAGTCGCCGTTCGTAAATGCTGTAGCGTGTGCCAGAACGCTTCCCGAGCAAGAGTGCGAGCGAGATGGAAGCCAGAGCGGCCAACACCAGAGATAAGGATACCGGCCATGAGAAAAAGAATGATGCCACGGCAGCGGCGGCTAACAAGATAGTGATACCAACGCGGGGAAGGAAGGCGGTGTAACCCGGTTTGCTTTCCCACAAGGGCGAATCCTCCCAGCCCTCTTCGTCTTCGCTTTCATTCTCGTCTTCCTCAATCTCCTCATCCTCTTCGTCGTCCCCGGGGTCTTCATTCTCGGTTTCATCATCCGTTTCGTCCTCCAAGTCCCCATCGTCGTCCTGTTCCAACTCGGCATCTTCACCGGCAGCCTCATCTTCCTCCGGTTCCCATCCCTTGAATAGGTGACCGGTCACGAGTTCCCCCGCAACGTAGGTGCCATCGAGTCCGGCGATGCGGCAGGGTTGGTCCGGGCCAATCATGCGCAAGTCGAGACGGTCGCGCACGTCCTCGATGGACATGGGACCCTCCTCTTTCCGTCCCGGGCGCAGGAGATAGACGCGCATGATATTCGGCCACGATTCCACGGATGGGCCGGAGAATCCAGTGCGGATTCGCCCGTTTTCGAACCAAAACCCGGAGATGGGAGTGGAACAGCGAGTGATTCGTCCGGCCCAGCACCGCCGGCTGAAGTTTCCTGCAAGATGGGAGAACGCACAGCGTTTAGAAGCGCATCCGCCCGGCTACGGCGGAAAGCTCATTCAACTGATGCAAGAAGAAACTGATGACATACAGGCCGTGCAGAAGCTCGGCGAAGCCCGGGACGCGATTGTAAAGGAATTGCGGAAGACCATTGTCGGGATGGAGGATGTCATCGATGAGATGATGATCGCCATTTTCGCGCGCGGCCACTGCCTGCTGGTGGGGGTTCCGGGACTAGCCAAGACCTTGTTGGTTAGCTCGCTGGCGAAAACGATGGCTCTGGGCTTCAAACGAATCCAGTTCACCCCCGACTTGATGCCGTCCGACATCACGGGCACCGAGTTGTTGCAGGAAGACCCGGAGACCCACCGGCGCAGCTTCAAGTTCCAGAAGGGTCCGGTCTTCACCAACCTATTGCTGGCCGACGAAATCAACCGCACCCCGCCGAAGACGCAGGCCGCTCTGCTCGAAGCAATGCAGGAAAAGCGGGTTTCCTCCGGTGGCGAGGACTACAAACTCGACGCGCCATTCTTCGTGCTCGCGACCCAGAACCCGATTGAACAGGAGGGGACCTATCCCTTGCCCGAAGCCCAGCTCGACCGTTTCCTCTTCAATATTCTGGTCAAGTACCCGAGCCAAGCGGAGGAACTCGACATCATGCGCAGCGTGACCACCGATGATGAGCCGGTCACGAACCAGGTCGTGGACGGGCCAACCATCCTCGAATTCCAGCGTGTGGTGCGGCGGATCCCTGTGGCGGATCCGGTTTTCCAATATGCCGCCGCCCTCGTTCGCGCGACGCGGCCCGGACAACCCAACACGCCGGATTTCGTGAACAAACTCATGTCGTGGGGCGCCGGCCCGCGGGCCTCGCTGAACCTGATTGTCGCGGGCAAGGCGCGCGCCGCCCTGCGCGGGCGCTGCCATGTCTCGATCGAGGATATCCAGGCGCTCTGCCTCCCAATCCTGCGCCACCGGATCATTCCGAATTTCGCGGCCCGCTCCGAAGGCATGACCTCGGACACCCTCATCGCGAAACTCCTCGAAACGATCCCCGCCGACGGCAAATGAACCCGCCGGTTTGATTCAGACCGCCCTCGTGGTTCCCCGCTCCGCGCGTCATGTCCATCCACCTTCCAGATACGCGTTATCTCGATCCCGAGGTCTTGCAGAAGATCGGTGATCTGGAAATGATCGCCCGCGAGGTCGTGGAAGGCTTGCGGGTGGGCAGCCACCGCAGTCCGTTGCGCGGATTCAGCACGGAGTTCGCCCACCACCGTCAATACTCGCCGGGCGACCCAATACGTTCCATCGACTGGCGGGTCTTCGGGCGCACGGAACGATATTTCACCAAACTCTACGAGGCGGAGACGAACTACGATTGCCATATCCTCATGGATTCGAGCGCGTCGATGCTCTATTCGTCGGGCAAGGTCTCGAAACTGGAATACGCGAAGTTTCTCGCAGCATCCATCGCCTACATGGTGTTGAAGCAGCGGGATTCGGTCGGCCTCTCGGTCTTCGATTCCGAGGTGCGGGCCTACATGCCGCCGCGTTCCTCGATGAGCGTCATCCTGGAAATCGATCGCATGCTGAGGGTGACAAAGCCGATTCCGAAAACCACGGTGGCCAAACAACTGCATGATATCGCGCTGTTGTTGCGGCGGCGATCCTTCGTGGTCGTGATCTCGGATTTGTTCGCGGAGGTGGACGATATCATGTCGGGTCTGGACCACCTGAAATTCGACGGCCACAATGTCGTCGTCATCCAGCCGCTCGATCCGCATGAACTGGAGTTTCCCTTCAAAGGAATCTGGCGGTTTGAAGGGCTGGAAGGCGAGGAGCCGGTCACGACTGAAGCGGAGCGGATGAAGGAATCGTATCTCGGGGGCCTCAATGATTTCCTCGGCAATCTGAATTCCCGCTGCGTCGGCAGCCATATCGACTATTGCCTGGCCGACACGCGGCGTCCGCTCGATGCCGTCTTGAGCGAGATGGTGATGAAACGCCAAACCCCCGGCGGCCAGACGGCCGCGCCCCGCGCATGAGTTTTCTCAACCCATGGATTCTGTTAGGCGCGCTCGGCATCGGACTGCCAATCCTCGCGCATTTGCTCAACCGCTTCCAGGTGCAACGCACCGAGTGGGCGGCCATGCGGTTCCTGAACCGGAGCGTGCGCGTGCGTTCCCGCCAACTCAAACTGCGTGATCTTTTCCTCCTTCTGCTGCGTTGCACGGCCTTGCTGCTCTTGGTGTTCGCGTTGGCGCGTCCTTCGGGCGGGGGAGCCACCTGGCTTCCCGGCGAACGACGGGCCGGTGTCGTGATCGCCGTCGATTCTTCTTTCAGCATGCAGGAGGGCGAGGCGGGAGCGACCCGCTTCGATGAAGCCATGAAGCGGGTGGAGGTCATCCGCAGCAAAATGATACCCGGCGATCCGGTCACCCTCGCCTTGATCGGCGGCGAGCACGAGGTGGTGATGCGCAACATGGCGTATGACGACGCCCGGTTTGACCAAGCTGTGCGCGACCTGAAACCCGGCGCGGGCACGCTCGATCTCGCGAACGAACCGAAGCGTATCGCCCGTCTGGTGGCCGATATGGAGTCCCCGCGCAAAGAGGTGTATCTCATCACCGACGCGCAGCAGGTGGATTGGAAACAACCTTCCGCTCAACTCCGCGAGGCGCTCGCCGAACTGGGCGCGCAGGCCGATGTCTTCGTCTTGCCGGTCGGCGGCAATGAATCCAACCTCGCCGTGACGGATCTCGATTTGGTCTCCGGTGTTCTGCGCAAGGGCACGACCGCCCGCTACCGCGCGACCATCCACAACCATGGCACGGCTGCCGCTTCCAATATCGCGGTGCAATGCCGGGTGGATGATGTGGAAATTGATCGCAAGCTCATCCCACTGATCGAACCCGGCGCTTCCGAAACCGTATCGCTCTTCGTTCCATTCCACAACGCCGGTGCCACCCGCATCACGGCGGCGATCACGGGCGACACGCTGGCGGCCGATAACATCCGCCGCACGGTGGCCGTCGTGCGCGACCGGGTCTCGGTGCTCTGTGTGGATGGTTCCGATGGCGATGCCGGACGATTGACCGTGGCCGCGCTTATGGCACGTGCCGATGGAGCCGATGGCGAGGATTATGTGGTCCGCTCGATTCCATGGCTTGCCTTTCCCTCGGAGAATCTGGAAAAGATCGATGTCATCGTGCTGGCCGATGTGCCCGAAATCACCGAACAACAGGCAGGGCAACTCGAACAATTCGTGCGCCGCGGCAACGGCTTGATCTGGTTCGCCGGGGACAACATCAAGGCCGCCGCATGGAATGAGCGGGCCGCCAGCGCGACCACACCCCTGCTCCCCGCCATCATCCGCGGCCAGACCGAAGCCAGCGACGCCCTCGGTGCGGGCAAACCGCTCGACGCGGAAATGCCCGATCATCCGGTCTGCCAGCCGCTCCTTTCCCTGCCCGAGGATCTTTTCAGCGAGACTCGTTTCCTGCGCCTGCTGAAGGTCGAGCCCGCGCCGGGGAGTTTTCCAGTGCTCGAACTCGCCGGCAACGGCGGCCCCATCCTGCTCGAAAAGGCTCTCGGCCGCGGCCAGGTTTTCATGTTCACCACTACCGCGGAAACCGCCTGGAATAACATGGCGCTGACACCGGTTTTCCCGATGGTCATGCAACAGATCGTCACTTACCAGACGGGGCGCGAATTCGAACACTCCCGCACGGTCGGCGATTCACTGGCCCTGACTTACGTCGATCAACCGGACGCCAGCGACGCGGTCTTTGATACGCCCGGCGGTGAAACCATCACCGTGCCCGTGCGCGATTCCGGAGGCCAGTTCGTCGCCTTGCTGGAATCCGCGCCCGAAGACGGGTATTACACCGCGCGGGTGAGTGTCCAGGCCCCCGGGCTTCCCATTTCCGTCAATGTGGATCCGCGAGAATCGGACATTCGTCGCCTGCCGGAAGCGGAGATGCGCGCCAATCTCGAAGGCATGGGCATCGGTGTCGTGACCGGTGACAACGAACTGGCCGCGACCATCGATGCTAAGCGCACCGGCCGCTCCGCCTGGCGGTTCTTCATGATCGCGGGGCTGGTTTTCCTTTTGATCGAATGCCTGCTCGCCGACCGCATGCTCGGGCGCGGTCGTGCCAAACCCGAAACCGCCGACAATCCACTTCCGCAAAATGTCTGAACCCATGCTCATGACGCTCGGTCTCGACGGGTTCTTCTGGGCCCGTCCGCTTTCCACACCGTTGATGATGGCGGTGTTCGCCGGTGTGGTGGTGTTGAGTGTCTTTCTTTACCGCCGGGCTTGGGGGCTGCCCGGATGGTTGCGAGTCGGGCTCGGCGTGGCCCGGTTCTTGGCCCTCAGTTTGGTCGTCGCCTCTTTGTTCGAGCCGACCGGTGTGGTGACCGAATCGCACACACAGCAACGGAGCCTGCCTATCCTCATCGATGTTTCCGAAAGCATGTCATTGAAGGATCCGCGCAAGAACGCGGAGGATGTCGCCACTGCCGCGAAGGCGCTGGGGATGGTGAAGGAGGAAGGCTCGGATGCCGGGCGGATTTCCATGATGCTCGATGCGAATCAACGGCAAGCGATCCTGTCGGCCAGCCGTCTCGATCTGGCACGGGGCATCCTCACCCACGAGGCCACCCCCGTTTTCACCGAACTCGGCCAACAACTCGACATCAGCTACCACAGCTTCGGGCAAACCACCCGCCCGCTCCGCGATACGAGCACGGTGAATGCCGATGATCTTTCGGCACTCAAGGCCAATGAACCTTCGACTTCCATTGCATCCTCGCTCGAAGCCGCGGTCAAATCTGGGATCACCGCGCCGGCCGGTATCGTGTTGCTGACCGATGGCATCGATGCCGCCGCATCGAAGCGCACGGAAGAGGTGCTGCAGGATCTGGGCGCGCGCGGCATCCCGGTTTTTCCAGTGCCAATCGGGCTCGAGCAACCCGACGACCTTTCCATCCGCACCATCGTGATGCAGGAAGTAGCGTTTTCCGGCGACAGTGTTCCGGTGCAGGTGCATCTCCTCTCCAAGGGATATGAAAGAAGGACGGTGAAGCTCGCGGTCACACTCAATGATCGCCAGGTCTCGCAGCGGCGGGTGCGCCTGCAAGGCGGACTGCAAATCGAGGATATCGATTTCAACGTCGATTTATCGGAAAAAGGCGCGGCCAAGATCGCGGTCACGGTCGAGCCATTCGACGACGAGGTCTCGACCGCCAACAACCGCGTCGAACGAAGCATCCGGGTGGTCAACGAGAAGGTGAATGTGCTCTACATTGAAGGCAACAACCGCTGGGAATTCCGCTACTTGAGCGCCATCCTCAAACGTGACCCCCGGCTCAACACCACCTTCATCGCCTCGTCGGCCGGTCCGGAATTCGCCCGCAATTCTCCCGAACACATTGAACGATTTCCCTCGAAACGCGAGGAGGTATTCAAATACGATCTCGTCATTCTCGGCGACGTCGATGCGCAGTTTTTCACGCCCGAGGAACTCGGCCTGCTGGAGGAACTGGTGCGCGATCGCGGTGGTTCCCTGCTCGTGCTCTGTGGGCCGACGCACACGCCGTCGTCCTATTCCGGCACTCCGGTGGAGTCGATCTTGCCGGTTCGCTTTGATGCGGATAGCAAATGGGAATTCACCTCGGAAGCCAGCTTCCCGGTGCTGACCCCGGAAGGACGGAGCAGCATGGTGATGGTGCTGGAAAATGACCCCGAGGAAAATGATCGAGTCTGGAGCAGGGTAGCGCCGCTTGACCATCTTCCTCCGCTCACCGGAGCCAAACCCGGCGCCACCGTTCTGGCCACCTTGTCCGATTCCGCCTCTGGTTCCCAAAGATATCCCATGGTGGCATGGCATCGTTATGGCACCGGCAAATGCCTGACCCTCGCCACCGATCGTCTCTGGCGCCTGCGGTTCAAAACCGGCGACAAATACCACTGGCGCGTCTGGTCACAGTCGATCCAGTTCCTCACCCTCTCCCGCCTGATGGGTGAGCACAAGCGCATCCGCCTCGAGACCGACCGCACGACCTACGGCGATGGTGAACAAGTGCGCCTGTATGCTCACGTGTTGGACGAGGAGTTCGAACCGATGGTGCAACCATCCTTCGAGATCAGCGTCAATGGCGTGGGGGAAAACGCGCTCCGGGAAACGATCAGCCTGCAACCCGATCGCACCTCCCCCGGACTCTACGAAGGCTATTTCACCACCACCGTGCCGGGACGTTATCGTCTGGAGGCGAACGAAGACAACAAGGAGGTTTCCAACACCACCGAGTTCCAGGTGGCGGTGGTCAACGAGGAACTCGCGGATACGAACATGCGCCTGGACGGCCTCCGGCGCATCGCCCAACTGACCGGCGGTTCCTGCCTGGAGGCGGGCGAGCTTTCCAAACTCAAATCGCTACTGCGCACGGAACCAATCACAACCACCGTGCGCACGGAACGCCCGCTCTGGGATAATGGTTTCATTGCCGCCCTGCTGATCGGCATGCTCGGTCTGGAATGGATCCTGCGCAGAAAACACGACTTGACCTGATGAGCGAGAACTCCAACCAAGCCATCACTGAATGCCTGCTCGCCGTCTGGCGACGCGGGCAACGCAAACATTTTTTCAGCGGACTGCTGGCCTTTACGCGCTGGTTCGTGCCCATGTTTCTGCTGACGATCCTCATCGATCGATTCGCCTATCTACCCGTCTGGGCACGTGCCCTGGCCGCCCTCGCCATCCTGGCCGTTTGCCTCCGGCAAGGTTGGCGTAATGGGTGGAATCTTCTCCAGGGCTTCAATGATGTTCGCACGGCCCGGCAAGTCGAGGACGCCGAAGGCGGGATGGACAGCCTATTGACTACGGCGGTGCACTTCCAAAATCATGGAGTCTCGCCCGGCACTTCGAAGGCTCTTTGGGAGCACACCTTGACTCATGCCGGATCCGTCGCCACGAAAATCGAACCGGCCAAGGTCGTGACAATGCGCGACCTCACGCGGCCATTTCGTGCCGCTCTCGCGTCGCTCGCCGTTCTGCTTGTCGCCGCCATCATTTTCGGCTCCTTCATCGGCGCCGGATTCGGCCGCATTTTCGCGCCATGGCTGGCCATCGCATATCCGACCAAGACCAAAATACATCTCGATGCAGGCGAGATGGTCGTGCAGGAAGGCGCGCCAGCGAAGATCGAGATCCGGCTCGACGGTTCGGTGCCGGCCTCCGCCACCCTTGACCTGCAAACCGGAACCGGACGTCCGCGCGAGATGGAACTCGCCGTCAAGGATGGTCTGTGCATCTACGAAATCGCATCGGCTTCCCGCGATTTTTCCTTCCGCATCAAAGCCGGTGATGCCCGCAGCGACTGGCGGCAGGTGAAGGTTATTCCCGCGCCGCGGCTCGCGGGAGTGAAAGTCGATCTCGATTATCCCGACTATATCGACCGCGCCACGGATCAGGTGGAAGCCCTCACTCTCACCGTGCCCGAGGAAACCAAAGTGCGCTGGCAACTCACCCTCGACACACCCATCAGCGCGGCCACGCTGCATCGCGATGGCAGCGATGATCAGACCCTGCAAATCGGGCCCGACGGCCGCACGCTCACGCTTGCCGAAACCGCTTCCGCTTCCCTAGGCTATAGTTTTTCATGGACGGAAGCGGCCCACGGATTTGTTTTCACCAGTCCGCGTTATTTCCTGCAGGTGTCGTCCGACCAGGCCCCGCGCGTCGAGCTGACCTCGCCCGCGAACAACCTCAACGCCATGCTCGGTCGCCCGCTGCAACTGGCCGTGCGCGCATCCGATGATCACGGCATCGGCTCGACCACCATCACCTATCGGGTGAACCGCCGCCCGGAAAAGTCCATCACCCTGGAGAAGCCGCTCCAGCAAGGGGATGGAGAACAAACGCTCGACTGGGATTACCGGAAAGAACTACCCGACCTGCAGATCGGAGACACCGTTTCCTTCCTCGTGGAAGTCGCCGACAAGTATCCCGGCGAAACCGGTCCGCATCGGGTGCGCACCGATTCGCGGCGTATCACGTTCTTGTCCCGCGAGGACTATCTCGCCGAAATCAACAAACAGATGGAGCGGTTGCTCACCAGGGTGCGCGCCCTTTACCGGCAGGAACGGGCCGCGCACGAGCTGGTGATGGGCCTGGATCCACGTGCGGAGACCTTCGTGCCGACCTGCCAGCTCGAGGCGATTCGCCAGGAAATGGTGCGCGAACAACTGATGGCCACCGCGACCGAAGTGCATGCCCTTCTGGATGATCTGGCCGCGAACAAGGTGAGTGACGCGGTGGAAAGCGAATCGCTCGCCGCCATGCGCGATGCGATGCGTGCCATCGCCACCGATCATGTCGCCCGGGCCGCCGATCTCCTGCGCGCGCAGGTCGGAGCCGAGCGCCGGGATCCCGAACCCGCCATCGCCGCCGTCAATCAAGCCGCCCGCGAACTCGCTGGGCTCGTCATGCAACGCGGCATCGAGGCATCCCGTGAGGTCTTCGCCCGCGAGTCGCGTATGCTGGCCACGGAATTGGCCCGCCTCCGCCTGCTTTTGTTGACCTCGTCTCCCGATCAAGCGACCACGCTGGCCAAGAGGCACGAGGAGGTCGCCGCATGGACCGATGAGCTCCTCGACCGACTCAATGCCAGCATGCGCTATGACCAACGGCCGCTCTCCGTCCTCGGCTTGAGCCGCAAGATCCATGCGCTGCGTGTTTCCGCGTTATCTGACTCCATCCGCAAGATCGCAGGCACGACGGGCAATGGCGACTATCAGGCGGCCGCCACCGCGCAATACCCGCTCATCCGGCCGCTCCTTGAAGCGGAATTCACCATGCGTACCGGCTCCGAGTTCGCGCGTCTTCAGGATTTGCGGGAACAGATATCCCTTCTGATCGCCGGCCAGCAGGAACTCCAGAAACAAGGCATCGAATCCTCCGACTTCGACAAGAAGTCGCCGGAGTTGGCCAAACGCCAGGCCGCCTTGCGCGACGCGCTGGTCCTCGCGCCGCTGCCGGGCATCGCCGCCCCGCGACCGCGCCTGATGGATCTGCGATTGCCACCACCGCCGCCAACCGATGCCTTGCGGCTTCGCACCGAGACATCCATGACCGAGGCCTGCGCGCATCTCGCCTCCAAATCCAAGGAAAAGTCCACGGCCAGTCAGGACGCGGCGCTCGCTTCGTTGCGTGAATTGGATGCCATCCTGGCACGCTGGTCCATCGAACTCGCCCAGAATTCGCTCGGGGTTTCATCCGAAGTCTCCGCCGCCACCGACCGCGTCGCCGTGCTCGGGGAATTCGAAGCCCGCCAGATCAAACTCCTCGAGCACACCGAAGATGCCGCTCTCGATGAAAAGAACGCCGCCGTATTTATCGAAGACCAGAAGACGCTGGCCAATGATGTCGAGGCATTCCACAAAGAACTGGCGGAGGGCGATTCGGCTTCGAAAAAGAATCTCCTGCCACTTCTCGGTCGCTTGCAAGCGGTCGGCGGCCACATGAAGCCCGCCCTCGCCGCGATGGGCAAGAATCGCCTCGAAGACGCGCTCGAACCGCAGGAGCAGGCTGCCACTGCCCTGGCCGACGCCCGCACGCTCGCAGAGGCACAACTCGGGCAATACACGCTGCTCCAACAATTGATTGGTTTCCAACAAGCGGTGGCCAAAGCCGGAGCGGAAATGAACGACATCGTTGGCGGCCAGAACGACCTCATCGCCGCCACCAAAGACGCCGATGAAAAATCACTGCCTCCGCTGCTCGCCCCGCAACGCAACCTGCTCAATTGTCTCAAGGAGATCGCGCCATCCCTCGATCTGGTGGCGGCCCGGCTTGATGTCGGCACACCTCTTGTGTTCGCCGCTTCGGATGTCGAGGATGCCCTGATGGCCATGGAAGATGGCGATGCGGAAGACGCCGCGGATATCCAAGAGACCGCCGTCGATTCATTGGCCAAGGTCCAAGGTCTGGTCGCTGATGTGTCGGTTCAGACCGGTTACATCGCCGAGATCGTCGAATTCCTCAACGACGCGCAATCGGAGTTGTCCATGCTTTCCTTCCGCCAGCGCCAGATTCGGGAGAACACGGCGCCCGCGGATGCGCTCGCCGCTCAGGAAAAATTAGCCTCCGATACGGAAACCTTCGCTCGCACCCTCACGGAAGTCGCCGGAAAGGTGGATTTCGAACAACTCGATGAGAAGACGAAAGTAAAACTGGAAGGGGTGAACTTGAGCCTCGACTTCAATGCCGCCGCCGTCGACATGAAGGAAGCGCTCCGACTTCTGCAGGCCGGGGAAGCCGCCGCCGAGGTGATGATGTCCGCCGAGAAAGCGCTCGTTTCCAATTCGGATCAACTCACCGTCATCATCTCCATGCTCAACGGGCTGCCAGCCCTCACCCTGACCTCGGCCGAACCACCGGAACTGCACCAGTTGTTCAAGGTCCTCGACATCGCCAGTAAACACCGCGCCCTTTTGCGCCAGACTCATGGCAGCGACGCCAAAGCTATCGCCACGCTTTCCGCTTCCCAGCAAAAACTCGCCCAAGCCCTCGCCAAGGCCAATGAGGGTGAAGTGAATCACCCCATGCTCGCGGTCGCCCAAGGGCAATTGGATGCCGTCATTCCGGAGTTGGCCGCTTCCCGCAAGGACGAAGCGGGCCGAGCCCAATTGACCGCCGACCGGACGTTGCGCCATTTCATCATTCAGCAGGCGTTGATCCTGAATACCGCGATGCCGCCACCCTCGTCAAGTGATAGCGATGTCATCACTGAAGCGGAAACCTCCGATCTCACCATCAGCGAGGCCGTCGGCTTCGTTTCCGATTTCGTCAGCGGCGAGGCCCCCAAAGACAAGAAGTCCGAATGGGATTTCCTCGGCACCCGCAACCGCGCCGCGCTCAACCAGAACTTTGCCCGCGAGCTTCCCCTGGAATACCGCGCCACGCTCAAAAATTACTACGAAAGGGTCGCGAAGTGAAATTTCGAAATACCCAAATACCCAAATACCCAATGAAATCCGAAATAGCCAAGAACAAACAACGATCCTTCTCGGCACGGTTTGGATTTCGTCCTTCGTCATTCCTTGGGTATTTGGGTATTTGGGTAGTTGGGTATTTTTCCTTTGCTTGCCCGCTCCACGCCCAGCAGGAACCGGCAGCACCGCCGGCCGCAGCTCCGTCCGGCAAGCAAGACGCCGCTCCGGAACTCACCGAGGCTGCCGATCTCGCCATCGAACGCGGCCTCCAATATCTTCTTGCCACCCAGAAGCCGGACGGCTCGTGGAGCAGCACCGATGGAAAATATGAGATCGCAGGCACCTCGCTCGGCCTCATGGCATTCATGGTCAAAGGTGAGTTCCCGGGCTTCGGCCGCAATGGCGCGGCCCTTGATCGGGCAAAGGATTACCTGCTCAAACGCTCGCGGGAATCGCCCACCGGATACATGAATGGCATGTATGAACACGGTCTCTATACCCTCGCCATGTCCGAGCTCTGGGGTATGACCGCCAAAACCGAGGACGACAAGGAGATCCAACATGCCCTTGAACGCGCCGTGCAGGTGATCCTGCGCGCGCAGAGCCCACTCGGAGGCTGGCGCTATCATGCCCGACCAGATGCGGGTCAGGACACCTCGGTTACCGCCATGGTTTTTGTCTCACTAGCTTCGGCGAAACAAGCTGGCATCCTCGTGCCCACCGAAACCATTGACAGAGTCGTCGGTTATCTGCGCGACCAGGTGTGGAATGAAAAGACCGGCGGATTCGGATACCAAGGGAGGGATGGAACAACGCTGGCTTGCACCGCCGGCGGAGCATACGCGGCCCAGCTTTGCGGGATGCGCGACACGGAATGGGTGCAAGCTGCCATCCGTTATCTGGAAAACAGCCCGAAGGTCTTCAACCGCCAGGAAATCGGTTACTATTACTATGCCCACTACTATGCCATGCAGGCCATGGTGCAGGCCGGCGACGAACATTACGCCAAGTGGTATCCCCAGATACGGGACGCCCTCCTTGGCCTCCAGAAACCAGATGGCTCGTGGGTCGAGAAAGAGAATGACTATCCCAGCAACACGCCCATGGCCATCATCATTCTCGGCACACCCCACCGCTACATCCCTGTCTATCAGCAGTAGCCTTCACGAGTGGATGTTGGAAAGGTTTGAAAGCACTCTGGCAATATCCAACCTCAATCTCTCCACGAAAGAGATCCCCTTCCAATGCCGTTTAGCCACCTGTATCGAACGAACATGAGAACCCCGAGACTTCCCGCCCTGCTGACATCCGCCATGCTGCTGGCCACCGCCCTTGGGGCCTTCGCCGCCAAGAAGGATGAGGAGCAGATCCCGCTCACCCCGCTGGGCACCAAGTTGATGGAAAAATTCACCAAGGAACTGGAAACCTTACGTGCCGAGGTTGTCGCGGCCGTGCCCCCGGTTGATGAGGTGAAAAAATCCCGTTTCCTTGAAATCCGGACCAAATGGAGCGCCATTCCGAACAAGGGAGAAGATACTCCGCCCGCCGAAGCCAAGACCATCGACGAAACAACTACCCAGACCCAAGCCGAAGCCTTGGAGTTGGGGGGCGAATTGCTCTCCGCTCTCCAACCGGTGCTTTCCTCGGATGCCCTCGATTCGAAACTGGTCCGCATTGCGATCTTGACCCATGCCACGCCGCGCGGCTTGGCTGAATTCGCTCAACAGGGGCCGGAAAAGGAAAAGCTCTTGGAAACACTTTTCGCCGACGAACCGCTGATGCGCGAAATCGTCGGGGCAGGCGGTGCCAATGGCGGCGAATACGGGGAAATGATGGAAGTTTACACGGCCATTCTCGCGAAGAGTGAACGGGCCCGCGAACGAGGCTCCATTTTCCAGCGCCTTGCCCTCGGCACCGCGATACAGATGCCGTGGCTACAGGGACAACCCGAGTCTGGCGTGCACGGAATCGTTCATCCCGACTGCAGCGGCATCGAGCAAGTCGGCCGCTATCTCCACTATGAGAAGGCCCACCTCGACGGCGAACTTGATCCCGCTTTCAAGGATATGAATACGTGGGAGTGCCGGTTTATTACCAACTCCGAATACAGCAATGAGGATCTGGCGTGGACCCGTCGCATGATGCGCATTTACCGGCCGGATCACATCACCATGGACGATTACAACTGGCGATACGTGCGTTTTATCAAGAGCGATGTGCCCTACTGTAGCACTACGGAGGACCTCTCGCTGGGCACGAGGCCGCAAATGGAGGCTGCCCTCGGTGGTGTCTGCGGGCGGCGCGCGTTCCTTGGTCGGCTCACTACCCGCGCCTTTGGTATTCCGACCCGCAGATCCACTCAGACCGGCCACGCCGCCTTGAATCACTGGACGCCTGATGGCTGGGTTATCTGTCTCGGTGCCTGGTGGTCGGTCGCCTATTGTGGCCCCCAGGGTGGCCTCGACTTCCTGCTCGATTCCCAGGCCCGCGAATTCGAGGGCGATTACAAGATGGTGTGCCGTGCACAATGGCTCGGGGATGCTTTCAATGAGGAGGATGTCAGCATCAAACATGGCAGCCTTGGCAAAGGCGGCGGCTTCTGGGACGGGCTCGCGTTCGTCAAGAAACAAATCATCGTCGAGAAGGCCAAAGTCGAAGCCTTGGAATTGGTCGGTGGCATGAAGTTGGGTGAATCCGACGAACTGATCGGCGATGAAGTCGGTGCCGAGATTGAAATCCCAGAGGAATTCGCGACCATCACGACGGGTGGCGACGGCGTCATCTCCGTTCCCGCGGTCGGTTGTTATTCCCCGCGCAAGAGCTCCGATCGCATCCTCTTCATGAAAAGCTGGGAAGATGGCTACCAGCTCCACTACAGTCGTCTCGGGCAACAACCGGAGCTTTTCAAATACCGCGTCGAAGTACCAGCCGCCGGCGAATACGAATTGACCTGCCAGGCGGCGACCGTTTCTCCGAATGTGGAAGTCCTCGTGCGGGTGAATCGCGAGGAACCCGTCCCATTCGCCATGCCCTACAGCAAAGGAATGTGGGAGACTTCAAAGCCCACCCGCATCAAACTGGATGAAGGACGCAACGTGATCAGCGTGACCGCGCGCGCGCCCAACCGCGGCGTCAGCATCAAGAGCTGGCAGCTCAAGCCGGTGAAGTGATTCCCCAATCGAAGTTCATCCAACCGCCCGAAGTTTCATCCGCCATGAGAACGTTTTCCTCCCGCCAACGGAAACTGATGCTGCTTGTCTCCTGCCTCGGTATTCTGCTTGTTCCTGTCGCGGACACGCTGGCCCAGGATGCCGCTCCAGCCGCCATCACGAAGGAAACCATCGCCGAACTCGACAAGGCGTTGCAAGCGACCCGCGAGGGCTCATCCGAAGCACGCCAACGGCTGGCCGTGCGCAGGGTGATCCGCGATGCCGAGCAATTGGCCGCCGCCCACGAAACGGACAACAGCCGCTTCTTGGCGCTCGAATTCCTCTTCCGCGCGCGCCAGCAACTCGTCGCCCTCGACAAGGACGCGCAGCACCGGCAGGAGTTGCTGGAAACCTGCCGCGAACTGGTCAAGGCCCCCGACGAATTCGCCGATCTGCGTCTGGAAGCCGACCTGCTTCTCTCGCAGGCCGAACTGGCAAAACAAGGCGCGGGCAACGAGGCGCGCGCTGCCGCATTGCGTCCGTTTGTCGACCGCTACATCGACACCCCCGTGGGTGCGAAAGTCGTGCGGCTGGCCATGGTCATGGCCCTGGAACTCGGTGACAACCGTATGGTTAGCCATTTGCAGGAAACCATCGAACGCAGGTTCGCCGCCGACCTCGACATGATCAAATTCCAGCGCGACAAACTCGGCGGCCAGGTTATCTGTGCGCCCTTTGTCGGCAGCTTCGAGCGGACCGATGGCAAGACCATGCATTTTCCCATGGACGGGCTCGGCCGCTCGACCATGTTCCTTTTCTGGTCGAAGGATCAGGAAGGGGAGGAAACCCTCAAGGGCATCGCCGCCGCCGCCCTGGAGAAAAAGGAAGATTTGGCCGGTCGTCTCGAATTCGTCAGCGTCAATCTCGATGAATTGCCCGACGCCGGGGAATCATTTGTCCGCGGTCTCGGGGTGGATTGGAAAGTGCTCCGCCTTCCCGGCGGGAAAAACCATCCGATTTTTGACGCCTATGTTCGCTCGAACCTCCGCACCCTGACGATGAACCCGACCGGGCAAACCGCCCTCATCATGTCCGGAGCAACCAAGAACAAAGGGCAAACCGATAGCGGGTTCGACTACGCACGCATGCTCGGCTCATCCCTGGCCCGCGAGTGGACGGACGAGCGCTATGTCGCCCAACTGTCCTCGCTTTTGGTCGGCGATTTCCTGGTTTTCGATGCGGGGGGCCCATTCGACCCGTCCCTCCCGCCGGAGTTGAAGGCCGCTGCCGGAAACGGCGATGTGAAGCCCATGGCCCGTGATGGGGCCTGTGTGCCGGAGGAGACGCTGCGGGCCATCCAGGCTTGCTTCGTGGCACCGCCCTTGCGCTACCGGCTCTCCCATGCTGACATCCGTGTGAATTATACGAAAGCCGTCGAGTTGTGCCGCAAGGCCATGACCGACCATCCGAAGGCGCCTGATCTCTGGATGGTGCGCAACCGCCTCATCGTCGCCTTGATGGGGCTTTGGAAAAGCGATTCCGATCTCGCCCAATTGGATGCGGCCATCAACGAGGCCAAAGCAGCTCTCTCCGCCGGCTTCCCATCCGGCTGCGATGTCGTCGCCCGTTTTTGCCTCACTCGCAGGGATCTCCGCGCCGCCGACGCGGAATCAAAGTCCATTCTCCAGCGGTTCGTGACCGAATGCGGCGGCGATAACGCCCCCGGCCCCGCCCTCGCCTCCGCCGCCATGCTGGCCCTCGATGTGGCCGACCGCGGCAGTTTCGATACTTTCCGCACGCGCATCCTCAAGGACCACACCGAATCCCCGATGATGTGGACCTTCACCGCTTTCCTCCTCGATCGTTACCACGATTATTGGATCTTCCAGGTTCCTTTTACAGCCGGCTGGTCGTTCGGTCGTCGCCAGAGCTACTTCATGTCCAGGGGCGATACCGAAGAGGCCCATCGCATCCTGAATGCGGAGTTGCTTGCCGAAGATGGCAAACCCTTTCGTATCCCCGCCGATCTCGAAAAAGAGTACACCCTGATCGTGTTCTCGCGGCCGAACCCATGGCGCAGCAAGGGTGATGACGGGCTTCCAGAGTCACCGGAGCGGTCACTTCATACCATGCTTGAATTCGCCGCTTCCCGTCCCGCCGGGGATGTGAAAGTCATGCTCGCCTTGTTCGGCGGTGACGCGGCAGCCACCCGCGCGGAGTTACTTTCCAGCCGGAGCAAAGTCGATTGCCCGGTCGTCACTTTACCCGGAGGTATGGATAATCCTTTGGTCCACCGCCTGGGCATCCTCTCCGAGGATCAAACTATCAACAGCGTGCTCATCCGCAAAGACGGACGGATCGTCGGTTTGATCTCCGGGATGGCAAAACAAGGTGGCCGCGGGGATCTGACCCTCGGCAATGTCATCACCCAGAATGATGAAGTGGCCATCACGTCCGCCCTCGAACGCGGCGAAGTCGAGCAGGCCAAAGCGAAAATCCTCGCCCTCGCTCCGCCATACGATGAAACGGCTGTCGATGCCAAGGGCCGCAAACTCCCGAAGCCGACCTACAGTCTGGCCCACCTTCGCGCCCGGGCCCGGGTTTACATGGCTCTCAAGGAATGGGACAAGGCGCTCGCCGACGCCGAGGAAGTCGTCAAGCGCCAACTCGGCACCGACGGCGGCATGAGCCTGCGCACCAAAGAACTCGACGAATCCGAGGAATTGCGCGACAAAATTCTCGGCCTGCGGGGAGGAGATTGAACATTCGGGTGCTGCCGGGAGGAAAGACCTAGGAATTTCGACCTGCACCCCGCCGTCAGCATCTACTGGCCCGGCGGCAAACCGTGCAGATCCGTGGTCGACGGGAGCCGGGAGCGTGCTAGGGTAGGGACATGAATAGTTCCGTGCAAATCGAATGGGAAGGGAAATCGGTCGAACTGCCCGTCGTGGTGGGCACGGAGAACGAAGTCGCATTCGATATTTCGAAACTGCGTGCCGCCACCGGATGCATCACGCTGGACGACGGTTATGGCAATACCGGGTCCTGCGAAAGCGCCATCACCTTCATTGATGGCGAGGCCGGGATCCTGCGCTACCGCGGCATTCCGATCGAGGTTCTGGCGGAAAAGTCCTCGTTTGTCGAAACCGCATGGTTGGTCATCTACGGCAAACTCCCGACGAGTGCGGAATTGAGGACATTTTCCGAGTTGCTCACGCGCAATGAGATGCTGCACGAGGACATGAAGCACCATTTCGAGGCGTTTCCGGCGAACGCCCACCCGATGGCCATTCTGTCCTCGATGATCAACGCGAGCAGTTGCTTCTACCCGGGCCTCCACGACGCGCAGAAGCGCCGGGAACGATTCCCCATCCATGCCGCGAGACTGCTCTCGCAGGTCCGGACCATCGCCGCCTTCTCCTACCGCAAATCCCGCGGGCTGCCCATCCTGTATCCGAAACCGGATTACAAGTTCACCGCGAACTTCCTGCATATGATGTTCTCGGAGCCGTATCAGGACTACCCGCTGGATCCGGTGGTCGTGCGCGCCCTCGACCTCATTTTCCTCCTTCACGCCGATCACGAGCAGAATTGTTCGACTTCGACGGTGCGGATGGTTGCCTCCAGTCAGGCGAATCTTTTCGCCAGTGCCGCCGCTGGTGTTTGCGCCCTCTGGGGACCGCTGCACGGTGGGGCCAACCAAGCGGTCGTCGAAATGCTCGAGGCCATCCACCGTTCCGGCGATGATGGCAGCAAGTTCATCGCTGCCGCCAAAGACAAAACCGGAAATTCAAAGCTGATGGGCTTCGGCCACCGGGTTTACCGGAATTTGGACCCGCGCGCCCGCATCATCAAGAAGGCCTGCGACGATCTCTTCGCCGCCCTGCATATCGAAGACCCCTTGCTCGACATCGCCAAACGCCTCGAAGAGACCGCTCTCGCCGACCCATATTTTATCGAGCGCAAGCTGTATCCGAATGTCGACTTCTACAGCGGCATCATCCTCCGCGCCATCGGCATCCCCACGGAAATGTTCCCGGTCATCTTCGCCATCGGTCGTATGCCCGGCTGGATTGCCAACTTCAAGGAAATCCTCGAAGAACCCAAGACCCGCATCTACCGCCCCCGCCAGATTTATACCGGCCCCGCGTTGTCGGATTACGTGCCGCTCGCCGCAAGGAAGTAAGGGGGAGCGTTCAATCTTCGCCCGATACCGTGCGGACAGGGCAAGACCGGGACGGTCTTGCTACAGCCCCTGTGGCGGCTCACAGGCGAATTCCCATTGAGTTTCCATGTCGGTCGTAGCAAGAGCGTCTCGCTCTTGCGCCGGAGGGGCCAAGATTGATCGGATGACATCCGTCGGTCCGGGGGACGGTTCGACCGAGCCATGGGATGCCTCACAGCTTCGCGAGCGAGGCGTCGAGGGCCTCGATCAGCTCGGCCATGGTCTCGTCGGTCTCATCGCCCATATTCGAGATACGGAAGGTTTTGCCGGTGATTTTGCCGTAGCCCATGTTGATCGAGATCTTGTGATCGTTTTGGAGGATTTTGTTCCAACGCGAGAGATCAAGATTCTTGTTATTCGCGAGGGTGGTCAGGGTGACGGAGCGGTAGCCCTCGGGCGCGAAATGGTCGAATCCGTGGCGGGCCGCCCAAGCGTGGATGAGACCGTTGAGGTGCAGATGCCGGGCATGGCGGTTGGCCACGCCTTCGGCGAAAATTTCCCCGAGTTTGTGCTCGAGCCCATAGAGCAAGGAGATGCACGGCGTCGAAGGCGTCATGAATTCCTTGGCGTTCTTCTCGAACTCGACGAAGTCGAAGTAATACCCGCGGTCATCAACCGTGGCGGCGCGTTCGAGCGCACGTTGCGACACGGCGAAGAGCGCGAGACCGGGCGGGAGCGCCAGAGCTTTTTGGGAGCCGGTCAGCAGCACATCGATGCCGAGTTCGTCCATCGGAATCGGGAGAGCGGAGAACGAGGATACGGAGTCCACGATCAATATCACTTCCGGGAACTCGCGCACGACGGCGGCCAGTTCGGCGATCGGGCTCATCACGCCGGTTGAGGTTTCGTTGTGGATGATGGTGACGGCGTCGAATCCGCCTTCGGAAAGTTTGGCACGCAGGGCATCGGGCAGGATGGGTTCGCCCCACTCGACCTGCAGTTTGTCGGCCTGTTTGCCAAGACGTTTCGAGACATCAAACCATTTGTCGGAGAAGGCGCCGCAGCAGCAATTCAGCACTTTATTCTTCACCAGATTGCGCAACGCGCCTTCCATCACGCCCCAGGCGGAGGAAGTGGAAAGATAGACCGGGCGGGTCGTTCCGAACATCTCCTGTAGTTTCGACATCATGCCCTGGACAAGGGCGGCGAACTGGGAGCCGCGGTGGCCGATCATCGGCCGGCTCATGGCCGCGTAAGTGGCTGGGGATACTTCAATGGGGCCGGGAATGAAAAGTTTGACGTGGTCGCGCATAGTGGCGGCTAATGAAGCAGCAATCGGCCCGCAAGTCAAAAGGGCGCAGGACAAAAAAGTAGGGGCTTCTGGAACTCTGCGTTCCCCTTCGGTGCGTTCGAGGAGCAGAGGCCGACAAGACCGAACCCCAACGGGGTTCCTCCCCAAAGCCCGGGGTTGCCCCGCGCACGGGGCAACC
>JBJTQJ010000003.1:0-39778 GCA_046075565.1 Verrucomicrobiales bacterium
ACGCTACCTCAAAGGGCTGCTTGCCGGATTCCATAGCCACTTGGGGGCTGAGGCCACCCAAGATCTCTACCAGCGCCTCTGCGCCCAGCACCGCCAACTTTGCTCTCTGAACCACTGGTTCGACCACTTTCCCCTGCCCCGGTGAGCGGGGAATCACAAAACAAACAAAACTAGCAAAAAGTATGTTAAAAAAATTCAACAAGATGTGCTTGGCAGCTGCTGCATGCACGCTGCTGGGCATAGGTGCCGCTAACGCGGCGGTGACGCTGACTTTTCAGCAGGTCGGAGATGACGTGACCGCGACTTGGTCCGGCACATATGAACTACTTTCCTCCGACCTGTTTACTTCGGGAACCATGCCGACCACGCAATTTATCGTTGGATCCTCTATGGCCGTCGGGCTGGTCCCTGGCGACACCTCCTACTCAGATGCTGGTTCCCATTACCCCTCTGGTCTCTCATCTTTTCAGGACTTTTCTGGTGGTTATTCTGGTGCTACCTTCGGTTTTTATTTTTCTTATTTGTATGTCCCCGCGGATGCCCTTCCTGGTAGTTCTTATTCGCCGACTGGCACTATGACTTTGGCCAACACTACCCTGGCTGGGATTGGGGCCAGCTCATTTAACAATTTCCTGGCATACGAGGGCGCGGGGAACACTAGCGGGAATCGGGAAATACGGTTCAACACGGTCCCCGAGCCCAGCGCCTCCATCCTCGGCCTCCTCGGGTCGGTTGCACTCCTTCGCCGCCGTAGGTAGAGTCCATAGACTGCCCTCCCGCCGCGCGTGCCCTCGCCGGCATGGGGGTGGCCGATTCCTTCCCCCGGATTAGCTTTACTGAATACCCATTCGGAACAATCCCCATTTCCCCGCCCTCCAGCCTTCGCCAAGGCTACGGCCGACAGGCCGGTCCGCCCCAAACGCTGTTGCAATGGCTGCCCGCCAAAAGCAAATTCCTAACAGCCAGCCAAGATCGGGCGTGACAGCGGCTCGCCGTTCGGATTAAATATCGAACTTCCCACCCCCGTTGATGCCAGGCATTCTCCGTCATTTCCCGTTGATTTGCACCACCCTCCTGCTGGTGGCCGCCCCGGATCTGTCGGCATGCGGAATGTGTTCTTCCCTCGGTTTCCGGAATTCGTCATTACATGAAATCGGATCCGGTGCCGGCGATGGCGGGAGCGCGGGACTGGCACCCGGAGGATCGACCACGGCGGGTCTCGGTAGCTTCGGTATCGCCATCGCGGCCGGGGCGGAGTTGTTCAACAACACGGCGGCCCTCGCGGCCTTCCAGCGCGCGGCCGACACCTGGGCTTCCTTCATCTCCGATCCAATCCAAATCACGATCCAAGCCAATCTGGCCGATCTTGGAAACCCAAACACGATTGGCTCCGCGTCGAGCGTCCTGCTGCAAGGCGGGTTCAATCTCATTCGCGGCGCCATGGTGGCCGATGATCCGGGCGATCCATTGTTGCAAGCCCTGCCCCTGCTGAATGGCTTCAACGCCACCTTGCCCCCGGGGATCACCCTGGGCGGCGACCTGCTCTTGACCAAAGCCAACGCGAAAGCCCTCGGCTTCACCGGCCTTGATAATGCTTTCGGTATCTCCGACGCCACCATCACCTTCAACTCGAAGTTCATTTTCGACTACGACCGCTCCGATGGCGTCGCGGCGGGTGCCATTGATTTCGAATCCGTGGCCCTCCATGAAATCGGCCATGCCCTCGGTTTCATCTCGAGTGTGGATGATGTGGATTTCGCGAAACAAAACAACCTGACCGGCACCTTGAGCCCGATGGTCTTTGATTTGTTTCGTTTCTCCAACGGGGACGCATTCGACCCGTCAAATCTCTCCCAATTCACCTCATTCCCGCGCTTCCTCGACTCCGGCGGCAGCGCCGTCTTCGATACGATCGACACCGAATGGGCGCTCTCGACGGGAGCGTTCACCGGCGATGGGCGGCAGGCCAGCCATTGGGTCGACGGGCCTCCATCCATCCAATCCATCGGCGCGATGGACCCGACCCTCGCCTTCGGGCAGGTTTTCGGGCCCACCGCCGCCGATCTCAGGGTTCTCGATCTCATCGGCTACAACGTGATACCGGAACCCTCGAGCGTTTCGGTCCTGCTTTCGATGCTCATCCTCGCGCTCTTCCACCGCCGCCGGCATGGCCAATCCGACTGAAAATGGTCGCCGAGCGCTCGTTGTCGTCGGGCTCATCGCCTCGGCGGCATTTTTCCTTCTCGCTTTCCTCATCAAGTCCGGCCTCGGTCGTTCCCGCTCCGCTGGCGCTTCCCCGGTGCTTGCCCATTCCTCCGGCCCTCCCGCAACCGCCGCGGAACGGGAAAAGCTCGCGCGGGAGATGGCGGAAAAAGTCCTGGCGGCGAAGGGTTGGAAACAATGGCTTCCGTTGGTCAAGGATCCCACCCGTGTCGAGCCGATGATGAGGACCCACCACGAGGTGCAGGGCCACGGTCTTTTCCCCGAGGGCACGAGTCTGCTCCGCATGGCCGATTCCGGATTGACCGACCGGTGGGCTTGGTATGGGCTGTATCGTCTGCCCGATGGGGAATTGAGTCCGACCGCGTTTGTCTGGAGCGAGGGCGGATTCCGTTTCGATTGGGAAAGCTGGTCGGCCCATGGCAGCATTGTCTGGCGCGAATGGCTGGAACTCAAGCCGGATCGGGAACACGAGCTGCGGGTCTATGTCGAATCGGGCGGTGAACGGCCGGGTTTACTCCTGCCCAGTGTGCCCTCCTCATGGAAACGGGTGGCACTCGTGCACCGCGATTCCCCCGAGAGCGCCGATGCCTGGCTTGCCGGTGAACCCGCAGCCAGCGAGATTTCCGAACTTATGGCAGGCAATCGCCGCGTGCCCGTGACTCTCATTGTGCGTTGGGAGAAAGTCGGAGACCAGGAAGTCGCCGAGATCCAACGCCTCGTCCACCCGGGATGGAGCCGGTGAAGTGGCGCGGGAGCGGAATGGCCCGGCCGGGAATAAAATGTTTGAAATACGCCAGATTCCATGAGATACATCTGCCCCCGGCGGGAACCTGTCCGGCGGGCAAAATTTCATGAGCACACGACTTTTCACCCCCCTTTTCCCCGCCCTCCAGCCTTCGCCAAGGCTACGGCCGACAGGCCGGTCCGCCTCAAACGCTGTTTCAAGGGATGCCCGCCAAAAGCGAATTTCTAGCAGCTCGCGCGCTGTTCACCCCTGGACTATTTTCGTCTGTTCCTATGGGAGGCCTTTCAACTCGTCGCTTCAGCTCTTCAACCCAGTTCTAGGCGGGATCTGCTCAGCACCCTGCGCGGAAATCTAGCCGCCATCAGCCAAATCCTGTCTACCTATTCCCGAACGAACCTGACCTGACACTCACGATCTGAATCTTCACTATGGATGCAGTCTTGATACCGGGCCTGGTTGGCACAATTGCGATGCCAGCCCCACGTTGCGACTACAGCGCCTCCCGCTGCTAGGGTGGGTGTTCAGACGCGCGATCAAGCCGAGATTCCCGGATGCCGTCCAGTACGGCGATATTGTGAGAGGGATCGGAGGTGTCGGCCAGGGGTCATGCGATGCCATTTACTGCTCCCACATTCTGGAACATCTCGCGTTGGACGACCTGCGTCTGGCCCTGCGAAATACGCACGGCTATCTACGTCCTGGAGGCATCTTTCGCGTCGTTGTGCCGGACTTTGAGCAGCAAATGGCAGCGTATCAGTCCAACCCGAATCCCGAGGCTCTTTCCAACTTTATGGGTTACACCCACCTGGGAAGGCACCGGTGTCCAAAAGGCATCAAAGACTTCCTTCGCGAGCACTTCAGAAACTCCCCTCACTTGTGGATGTGGGATGAAAAAGGCCTCGCGGCAGAACTCAAATCGGCTGGTTTCACAAACATCCGCCGATGCCAGGCCGGCGATTCGGTGAACAAGGCCTTCCTCGCGGTTGAAAATCCAGACCGCTTCGCCGGTGGCCTAGCCTTCGAGTGTAGCCGGTAACGGAGCGTTCCCGCCAACCAATCCTTATGTCTGCTTCTTTGCCAGTCTCCGTAGGCATCCCCACCTACGCTCGTGGTTGGCGGCCTACACCGCCATCGCCCTCGCTCTCAAGGTGAATCCGAGCATCAGCCGCTTGTATTGTACGCTCGCCTTCCTCACCTCCACCATCCTGCTGCTCACCTGGCGAGGCGCCTTTCACTCCCTCGTTCGCGATGGAGCCATCGCGCGCGAACTGCGTCAGAAGGCTGTTTTCATCGGATGGAATTCCGAATGCACGCGCGCCCTCGTCCGCATCCAGCAAGGCCGTGGCCACCCCACCGAGATCATCGGCATCATCGCTCCGCCCGACGGTCAATTCCAATGCCCCCCGCCTGCGGATATCCCGGTGCTGGGAAATTACAACCATCGCCGCCAGCTCATGCGCGACAGCGGTGCCGATATCCTGCTCGCCGTGGACGGAGCCATAAGTCGCGATGAAATGGTCCATCTCTCGGAAGTTTGCGGACGTGATCTCATCGACTTCAAACTCATCCCGAGCTGCTTCCAGGTGCTGCCCTCCAATCTGCAATTGGAAAACATCAATGGCAAGCCCGTGCTCGGCATCGGCCCGGCCCTTGCACACGGGCTGGCCAAAGCCGGTGAGGATACCGCGGCCCGCCGCCGACTTGCCGCAACATCCACAGGGCTCGCCCTTCTTCTGGTCCTCGCGGCCATGGGTGCGCTGGCCGCCATCCTTCTCACTATCCCTTATCCGGTTCTGTTAGGCGAACAATTCGCCGGCAAAGAGGACATGCTGCGCCCCGCGCTCTGGCTCGGCACCGCCATGCTCGGTCTGCTGCTCCTGCTCAATCTCACCGATCGTTTGCGCGAGGGTTGCCTGGAAACCCACGCCAACAACATCTGGGGCGCGGTCGGAAATGTGCTCGCCGCCGCCGCGGTCGGCTTGGGTGTTTTGAAATTCCCTTACGTCTGGTTCCTCGTGCTCGCCATCTACGGGTCACAGATCATCGCCAAATCCTGCAATACCCTCTCGCTGTGGAAACGTCATCCCGAACTGCTGCCACGCCCGCGCGATTGGCATGGTCCCACCGCCCGCCATCTTTTCAGCGACGGACTCGCCTTCTCCGTCTATTCCCTCCTCACCGGGCTTGTCGAGTTCAACCTCGCGGGCTGGCTCTGCGGTCGGGTCGGGGGCCCGAGCCTGACCAGTCTCTATGGTGTTTTTGTCAGTGTGAGCGTGCTCCAACTCGGCTTCGTGATGATGGTGAGCACACCCACCTGGCCGGCGGTCGCCGAGGCCTTCGCCCGCGGTGATCTCTCCTGGGCACGCACCGCCGCCCGAAAGCTCGTGCTTTTCGCCATGGCCTTCGGTGTCGCCGCCTTCGTTGGCTGGACGCTTCTCGGACCATGGATCTTTCCCCTCTGGCTCGGTCCCGATTTCGCCGACGTGCAACGTCCCGTCTTCGCCGCCTTCGGTTTCTACTTTTTCGCCCACACCTGGCGGCACGCGCACCACATGCTGATGATCGGCACCGGCCAGGTGCGCAAACTCGCCTGCATCCAGCTGGCCGAGTCCCTCGTCATTGCCGTTCCCCTCTACCCCGCGCTCCGCTTCGGCGGCATCACCGCCATGTTCACCTTGCTTGGCGGCGGCATCCTCCTCATCACCGGCACCCAACTGCCGCGTTTCGTGCTCCAATCGCTCAAGGCGGGAAAATAAAATCGAGCCGGATTCGGTTCTTGCATGGCGGCGGGGATTCCCGCATGGTGGCGGCATGGATGCCTACCGCGTTGCCCCGGGCTCGAAAGTCAATCTCTCGAAAACTCCGACCAAGGATCTGTCCGTCTTTTCAAAACTCACCAAGGACACCCATCTCGAAAAGTTGGAGGAACTGCGTGAGGAACTGAAGGTTCTCCAGCACCTGCTCTTTGCCTCTAACAACCACAAGCTCCTCGTCGTGGTGCAGGCCATGGACACGGGCGGCAAGGACGGCCTCGCCCGCCACGTTTTCGCCCACCTTGATCCCCAGGGTGTGGATGTCATTCCCTTCAAGGCTCCGACCCATGAGGAACTGGCCCACGATTTCCTCTGGCGCATCCACCGCCATTGCCCGGCAAGCGGGCGTATCACCGTCTTCAACCGCAGCCACTATGAGGATATCATCGCCGTGCGGGTGAAAAAACTTTTCCCCGATCCGGTTTGGAAAAACCGCTACCGCCACGTCCTCGAATTCGAGCGCATGCTCGCCGAGGAAGGCACGACCATCCTCAAGATTTTCCTGCACATCAGCAAGGAAGAGCAAAAGCGCCGGCTCGAAAGCCGGCTCGCCGAACCTTCCAAGCACTGGAAATTCAACCCCGAGGATTTGCGCGACCGCACCCGCTTCGGCGAGTTCCTCGATGCTTACAGTGATGCCATATCCGCCACTTCGACGCCACACGCGCCCTGGCACATCATCCCCGCCGACCGCAAGTGGTATCGGAACGTGGTCGTCGCCAAAATCGTGGTGGATACAATGAAAAAACTCAAGCTCGGCTATCCGCCACCGAGTTTCGATCCGCAGACGATCACCATCGAGGATTGATTTCGATCCAACGAAAGTGATGGTGCCGCGATCGATCAGGAATCCGGCATGGTCGTGGAGGTGCGGAACGAAATACGCGCAGGCTTCACAAGTGTTCCTCGATCGGCAGGCAGCCGAGCAAGCTGACGAGCAGGCGGAGCCCGAGTCCCGCATGGGGTTCTTTGGCCGTCACGTTCCCATCCGCGCCTTTCCAGAAGAGACGGTTGTCTGCGAGTCCGACTTCGTTGGACTCGGCCATCAGGGATTCCGCAAATTCGGCGGCTTCGCAGGCGAGCGCCGGGCAATCGACAAGAATTCCCATTTCCGTATTCAAGCGGGCCGAACGCGGGTCCAAATTGAAGGATCCGATGAAGACGGTCTTCCGGTCGATGACGAAAAGTTTCGCGTGCAGGCTCGCCCGGCCTTCTGAAGGACGGAATTGCAGCTTCGCTTTTCCGCTCCGCCGGAGTTGTCCGCCATCCGGTTTGAGTTCGAAGAGCCCCACGCCGCCGCGCAGAAGTGCGGGGCGTTTGGGCGAGTAACCGGCATGAACGGCGATGACGTCGTTTGATGCCAGCGAATTGGTGAGCACACGCACCTTCACTCCCCGTCTGGTGAGGCCGGTCAGACGCGTCAGCAAGCGGCGGCGGGGCACAAAATAGGGAGACACGATCAAGACTTCTGTCTCCGCACTCTCCATGGCCACTGCGAGCGCGGTGGCGAGTCCGCGTTTGCGCGCCCGACGGCTCCATGATTTCTCGGGCGGGTCAGCGAGCAACTGGGCTTTGGCTTCCGCCGCATCGCGGTTCCATGGCCGGGCTTCCGGTGGCATCTCCGCGAGGTCCTGCCGGGCCAACACTTCCCGACCGCGGGCCGCGAGGAAGTCCAGCGCCGCACGGAAGGCCCCGGGGCCCGAGGCGAAAGCGCTTCCCGGCTCCACGACTTCACCCACCGGACGGGCGCGTTTGCTTTCCCAGTAGGCATCGAAACTTTTCCTCGCCTCCAGCGCCACCGGTCCATCGGCCGCGATATCGAGATCATTGAAGGCGACTTCCGGGTCGAGGCCGAAGTATTCATTGCCGATGTTGCGACCGCCTACGACGCACCGGACATCATCGGATACCAGCGCCTTGTTATGCATGCGGCGGTTCAACTCCCCGAAACGCGTGAGCCATTCGAAAAATCTCAGCCAGCCGCGACGGAATGGATTGAACAAGCGCACTTCGATGCGCGGATGGGCATGAAAGGCCAGCAATCCGGCATCGCGGCCATCAAGATCAATGTCGTCGAGCAACACGCGCACGCGCACGCCCCGATCCGCCGCCGCCAGCATGCGCTCGGCCAGCACCGCGCCCGCTTCATCCGCGTGCCAGAGGTAATACTGCAGTTCGAGTGTGCGTTCGGCCTGATCAATCAAGTCCAAACGCGCATGCAAGGCCTCCGGTCCATCGGTGAGCAGATAGACGCGCGACGGATGCGAGACCGGCGCTTCTTCCGTTTTCACAATCCGCTTGGATGATCGATGAAACTCCATGGCAAGTGGAATACACGTTCGAGTTCCGCGGCGAGGGCTTTCACTCCGAAGGTTTCGGTCGCGTAATGGCCGGCATAAAAAAGATTGATCCCCATTTCTTCCGCCGCCGTGTAACTCCAATGCGGGCCTTCGCCGGTGATGAAGGTATCCACTCCCATTCCCCCCAAAGCACCCACTTCGCCTCCGGCACCGCCGGTGATGAGTCCCGCCATTTCCACCAATTCGGGTCCACCCGGACAAACATGGACGGGAGCCCCCGTGGCGGATTCAAGCCTGCGCCTCAATTCCTCCCGCGTGATGCCAAGAAGTCCGCGCAGGCCGAGCTGGATCCCTTTCCAAGGAAAAAATGTTTCCGGCGACTCCATCCCGATGGCCCGGGCCAATTGGATGTTGTTGCCCATCTCCGGATGGACATCCAGGGGCAGATGCGAGGAGTAAATGGCCATTCCGCCTTCGATGGCGCGCCGGAGTTTGCGATACTGCGCACCTTTGATCGGCTGCGCCCCCGACCAGAACATCCCATGATGGACCAGGAGTAGATCCGCGCCCGCCTCGACCGCATCTTCGATGACCGCCTCGCAGGCATCGACGGCGCAGGCGACGCGGCCAACCCGCCCGGCATTGGCCAATTGCAGGCCGTTGATCGCACCGGGGTAATCCGGAATGGCCGACGTCTGCAGCCACCCATCCATCGCCGAAACCACTTCAGTCAGGTTCGCCATAGGACTTCACCATGGCCTCAATCCTCCCCCTCAACAAGCCGGAATCGAACGCCCACCGACGAACGTTTTTCCCGGTCCGCCAATCCGGGATTTTTTCGGCATTCCTGATCGCGAATTTTCGACCCGTCCTCACAGAAAGTAGAAAATCAGCCAATTTTCGAATTTGTCTTGGCAAACGCCACTCGTTGTGGGAGCATCCCAGACCTTGCCACAATATATTGTGGTGAGCGGTAAATATCCCGCGCCGACCGCCATTCAACCGCCAGAAGTTCCAACCTCGACCAGCCCACCGCCATGACTCCGCCCATCGCCACGGCCACTGCCCCCGTAAACCTCAGCGCCATCCCTGAAAGTTCCGCTCCCGACCCGGTCGAATCCGGCGAAGCGGGATTGGTTTTTGAACCCGTTTTCGCCACTCCCGGCGTTTGCCCGTTTGAAGAAGTCGAATGGGATGCCCGCACCGCCGCGATCACCGACGATTCCGGCAAGGCGATCTTCAAACAGGAAAATGTCGAGGTTCCCAAGGACTGGTCCGAGCTGGCCACCAAAATCGCGGTCTCGAAGTATTTTTACGGCGACATCACGCAGGGTACCGACCCGCGCAAGGGCGGGCGTGAGACCTCCATCCGCCAACTCATCCTCCGCGTCACCCGCACCATCACCGATTGGGGAATCGCCGACGGATATTTCGCGGATGACACGAGCGCGGAGAACTTTTACAACGACCTGACGTGGCTCTGCCTCCACCAGCACGGGGCATTCAATTCGCCGGTGTGGTTCAATGTCGGTCTCTACCAGCAATACGGCATCGGCCAAGGCAAAGGCCAGGGCAACTACTTCTTCGATCGCGCCCTTGGAGAAGCACGCCGCGCGCCGACCCAATATGAATACCCGCAGTCCAGCGCCTGCTTCATCCAGGGCGTGCGCGACACGATGGAAGACATCATGCGTCTGGCCGCTTCCGAAGCCATGCTTTTCAAATACGGCTCGGGCACCGGCAGCGACCTCTCCACCCTCCGCTCGACAAGGGAAAAACTCTCCGGCGGCGGCAAACCCTCCGGCCCGCTTTCCTTCCTCAAGGTCTATGATCAGGTTGCCAATGTCGTGAAGTCCGGTGGCAAAACACGCCGCGCCGCGAAAATGAACACGCTCAAGGATTGGCACCCCGACATCGAGGAATTCATCGAAGCGAAATCAAAAGAAGAACGCAAGGCCTGGGCGCTCATCGAACAAGGATACGATGGCAGCTACAATGGTGAGGCTTACGGGTCGATCATGTATCAGAATGAAAACCTGACCGTGCGCGTGAGCGACGAGTTCATGGGCGCCGCCCTTGAAAGCAAGGAATGGTGGACGCGCCGTGTGGTTGACAACCAGCCCTGCGAACAAAAGGATGCCAAGACCCTCCTGCGCAAAATCGCCGAAGGCACACACGTCTGCGGCGACCCCGGCATGCAGTTCGATACCACCATCGACAAATGGCACACCTGCAAAGGCACCGGCCGCCAGAATTCGACCAATCCCTGCTCCGAATACCTTTTCCTCGACGACACTGCTTGTAACCTCGCCTCGCTCAACCTCATGCGCTTCAAACGCGAGGATGGCTCGTTCGACATCGACCGCTTCAAGGCCGCCGTGCGGATCTTCATCACCGCGCAGGAGATCATCGTTGATAATGCCTCCTATCCGATCAAGGAAATCGCGGAGAATTCCCACATCTTCCGCACCCTCGGTCTCGGCTACGCCAACCTCGGAGCCCTCATCATGAGCTACGGCTACGGTTATGATTCCGAAGAAGGCCGCGGTCTCGCCGGAGCCATCACCGCCATCATGACCGGCCACAGCTACGAACAAAGCGCCGTCATGTCGGGCTTCATGGGGCCCTTCCCCGGTTACCGTGATGCCCGTTGCTCCGGCGTGGACAATCCTGTTTCACCGGACAACGAGCAAAGCATGCTCGAAGTGATCGATCTCCATCGCTCGCATGTCGATGCCATTCCCGATGTGCCGCGCTTCGCCGCCCTCAAGGAAGAAGCCCGCAAGGTCTGGGAAAATGCCCTCAGCCTTGGCAAGGAACACGGTTACCGCAACGCGCAGGTGACCGTGCTCGCGCCCACCGGCACCATCGGTTTCCTCATGGACTGCGATACCACCGGCATCGAGCCGGATATCGCGCTCGTGAAATACAAACTGCTCGCCGGCGGCGGCATGCTCAAGATTGTCAACCAGACGGTCCGCCCCGCGCTGGAGAATCTTGGCTACGATGCCAAAAAAATCCGCGACATCCTCTCGCACATCGATGCCTACGATACTATCGAGGACATCAAAGACGCCGAAACCGGCGAAGTCGTGCGCAGTGGATTACGTCCGGAGCATCTGCCCATGTTTGATTGCGCCTTCCGCCCCGCGCAAGGCACACGCAGCCTGCACTACCGCGCTCACATCCGCATGATGGCCGCCGCGCAGCCATTCCTCTCGGGAGCCATTTCCAAGACAGTGAACCTTCCCGAGGAAGCGAGCGTCGAGGACATCATGAATACCTACGTCGAAGGATGGAAACTCGGCCTCAAGGCCATCGCCATCTACCGCGACAACTCGAAACGTTCCGCTCCGCTCTCGACGAAGAAAAATGATGGCACCGCTTCCGCCGAAGCCGCGCCCGACCAAGCCCTCGTCACTCTGGCCAACCGCATTGCCGAACTCGAGCAACTCAATGGCGAACTCAGACTCAAGGTCGATTCACCCCCGCGCCGCAACATGCCGGAGACCCGGGCTTCGCTGACCCACAAGTTCGAGATCGCCGGACACGAAGGCTACATCACCGTCGGACTCTATCCCGACAACCTTCCCGGCGAACTCTTCATCCAGATGTCGAAGGAAGGCAGCACCATTGGCGGGCTCATGGACACTGTCGCCACGCTCACTTCCATCGCCCTGCAGTATGGCGTGCCCTTGGAACACCTGGTGAAAAAATTCGCCTACCAACGCTTCGAGCCGAGCGGATTCACCAAGAACCCGGACATCCGCAGCGCCACCAGCATCACCGACTACGTGTTCCGCTGGCTCGGTTGCCAATTCATCCCCGGATACCGCGAGGCCACCTCCCCCAACCACGCCCAAGCCGAACTCCCCATCCCCGGTATCGAAGAGATGGAGAAGAAGGCCGTCAACCGTCCGGTGCGCGAACTCGTGCTCGACCACGACAACAGCGTGACCATCAAACCGACCGGCGACCGCGTGAAGACCGCCCTCGGTACCATCTACATGGGGATCACCTGCTCGAACTGCGGGTCCGACAAGGTGATCCGCGCCGGCGCTTGCGGTGTTTGCACGCAGTGCGGCACCAGCCAGGGTTGTAGCTAAAGCAGAGATCTAACAAAACTGCTGCCATCCGACAGGTCCGACAGGTCCGACAGGTCGGAGTGTTCAAAATACCACTTGCTTCGCCCCCTGCGTTCGGATACCCTCGGGGCATGTCCGAACCGAGCGATGTCTTTCTGCCGCACGGCGGCTACCGCAAGCTGCGCAGCTACCGGCTGGCCGAAGTGGTATTCGATGCCACGGTCGTCTTCTGCGATCGGTTCATTCGAAAGGGTTCACGCACCCACGACCAAATGGTGCAGGCCGCCCGCAGTGGCGTGCGCAACATCTCCGAAGGCAGCGGGCTCGCCGCGACATCGCGTAAGCTCGAGATGAACCTTACCAACGTCGCCCGGGCCAGCCTCTCCGATGAACTTCTGCCCGACTTCGAGAGTTTCCTCCGCCAGATCGGTCTCGAACTCTGGCCCAAGGATAGCCGCAAGACCCTCGTGATGCGCGAACGCCTGCGCGATGAATTGGTCCCGGGACTCCCTCCCGCCTATCCAGACCGCCCACGCTGCGACGGTCTCGCCAACTTCACCTCGTTTATCGCCCATACCGATGCCGAAGTCGCGGCCAATGCCATGATTTGTCTCATCCACCAGACCATTTTCCTTCTTCGCGGCCAACTCCGCAGCCAGGAGAAAACCTTTCTCAATCAAGGCGGCTTCTCCGAAAATCTCCTCCGCCAACGCCAAAACCAAAGACGGAAAGACTGAAGATAATACCCCTTCGATCCAAGGATTGGCAGAACAAAGAAACCATGGATAACGATAACCATCCGCAAAAATCAGGCGACAGGTCTGGAATGGTGGGGGAATCTCTGGGACAAGTAGCAGGGCGGCCGGGAAGCCCCTGCCTTTTACCCACAGGCACCGAATTCTCTTGCCGAATCGCCATCTTCGTCCTAGATAGAAGGTTGCAGTATGCCATCCGAACTCCCCGTCATTTTCCGCCGCCTGCTCGTGGGTGCCAGCCTCGCCCTTCTTTTCACCGGCTGTTCGCAGTATGCCGAGGTATCAACCAAAGAAGCCAGCTGGACCAGGCCCAAACTCATGCAGAACGAACGGGTCGGCCGTCTGTTGTCGTCGAACCTTGGCGACGCGGAGGAAAAACTCGGTCGTTACGTGGAAGCCGCTTCCCTAGCCGCCGCCGATCTGCGGGCGCGTCCCACCGACCCCGAAGCCCGCACCGCCTACAATTTCGCGGTTGCCCGGGCCATCGAAACCATCCAGAAAGTCAAAGCGGATCCATGGTCCGAACCCCTACAACTCAGTGACACCAACGGGGGCTACACGATCACGGTTCGTCGCGATCCCCGCAAACACTGGCGTCCATCGCTCTTCAACTTCACGCCCGCGGATCAATTCGACGTGAAGGGAAAATATGTCAATGTGCGGGAGACCCGCAAGGGCATCGGAGCACCGGTGGTGGCGGCGAGCAAGCATGTGCTCCCGGATGCCGACAAGCTTTTTGTGATGCCACGCGCTTACTATGGGGTGACCGCCATTCTGCGTTTCACCGGCAAGACAGCGGAATTCGCCTTCGAGGATCCACTGGCCAGCGAAACCACGGTGTTTGAGGGCAAGACCTTCGACATGGCCGCCGACTTCACCGTGCCTCTGGCGGTGATGTTGGCGAGCACCGATCCAAAGAAACTCGAGTTGAGCCGCCTGCTGCGCCCGGAAAAATACGCCGACACGGCGCGCATCTGCCGTTTGCAACCCTACGACCCGAACAAGACGGTGGTGCTGGTGGCACACGGATTGATGGACAGTCAGGCGACTTGGACGCCGATGATCAATCATTTGCGCGCCGACCCGTTCATCCGGGCGAATTACCAGTTCTGGTTCTACAGCTACCCGAGCGGGTATCCCTATCCGCATTCGGCGGCCATCCTGCGTGAGAACCTCGATGCCATCGAGAAAGCCTATCCCTTGCGCAAGAAGATGGTTGTGATCGGCCACAGCATGGGCGGCTGTATCAGCCGCTTGCTCATCACCGATTCTGGTGGCGAAAAACTCTGGCGAGAAATACTTGGCAAAGCTCCCGCCGACATGAAGATGTCCGACGATAGCCGGAAACTCTTTTCCAATGCCCTCATCTTTGAACCCCGGGACGAAGTCGGGCGTGTGATTTTCATCTCCGCGCCACTCAAGGGCAGCATGCTCGCCACCGGATGGATCGGACGCATCGGCACAAGCCTTGTGAAGGCCCCGGTGAATCTCCTGAAAGCCGGCAATGAAGTGATGCAGACGGTCACCTTCCAGGAAGGCGACCTGAAACTCAAACGTATCCCCGACAGCATCGATACTCTCGCGCCGAACAGCCGCTTCGTGCGCGTCATCAATACATTCCCCTTCGAAGACGTGCCCCACCATGTCATCTGCGGCGACCGGGGCAAAGGCGGCAACAAGGATAAAACCAAACCGGTCATGTCGGATGGGGTCGTGCCCTACTGGAGCAGCCACATGCCGACCGCAAAGAGCGAGAAGATCGTGCCGTCGGGCCACTCCGCCCACCAGCACCCGGAATCGTTCGCCGAAGTGAAACGGATTCTCAAGGAACACGCCGGGCGGAATTAGTTGGCTCGTTTCGGGTGGCCGAGCGGCAGAAATTCATTGGCCGCGAACAATATCCATTGCATCAACAATCCGAATCTGTTTCGATGACGGGACCCCCCATCGCTTGCAGGGATCCCCGCCATCTCAAAATTCCATTGGTTCAAACATGAATGCTCCATCCTTCCGTTCCGCCAAACGCGTCATTCCGGTCCTGCTTGCCTCATGGATCGCCTTCCCGACAGGCCTTTCCGCCGCCCCTGTTGCCCACGATCCGGCCGCACTCGACGTGCTCAAGGCGGTGCAGGCCAAACTCGCCGGCTCGCCATCCTTTACCGTTACCGCCAAACGTGCCTACTCCCTGCGCGGGGGAAAAACCGAAGAACCCATCAGCGTGACCGCCCAACGGCCCAACCGCTTCCTCGCCCATCAGGGAAAGGCGGATTCGTAGAAAATCCTCGGCTATGATGGCAGCCAACTCCGTGTCATTTTCCCGAACGTCTTGCTGCACGCCGAAGGCAAAATGGCCACGGCGGACTCCTCCGCATTCGCCGACGCGGCAGAGAAACGTTTCGGGTTCCGTCCACCTATGGCCGAGTTGCTCGCTCCCGATTTGGTCAAGGAAATGGCGCGCGAGGGCGCCGTAATTACCCTTGGCAAACCGGAGCGTGTGGGCTGGACCACTTGCCATCATGTGGTCGTCAGCCAAGTCGGACAAACCACCGAAATATGGGCCGGAGCAAAGGATTCGATTCCCCGTCGCTACCGCATCACTTTCACCGACACTCCGGAGCAGCCGGTCTGGCAAGAGACTCGATTCGGGAAATGGAAGTTCGGAGGATCCCTTGCTCCGGAGACTTTTCAGCCCGTTCCGCCCGCCGGCTCGCAGGCCGTTCCCCTCCTCAAAGGCAATTGAATCCCCAAACCACTTTCCACCAAAATGAAAACCAATTCTTTTCTTTCGATGAGAACCCTCGGCACCGGCCTTGCGATTCTGCTGGCCTCCCAGGCGATTGTCAACGCAGCGCCACGACATCGTCCGGCCAACCCGCGCGGCCTTGCCGACCCCAGAGGCATTGCCGATCCCCGGGGTATCGCGGATCCCCGGGGTATCGCGGATCCCCGGGGCATTGCCGATCCCCGGGGTATAGCCGATCCGCGCGGTGTCTTTGACCCCCGCGGTCCTTTTGATCCCCGGAATCCCGCCCGCTACATGTATGGTCTGCCGGCCGGTTACCGCATGGTGACCTATGGTGCCGCGCGTTACTATGTGTGCAGCGGCATTTATAATTATGCCTATGTGATCAACGGCCAGACCGTCTACGTCCAGACCACCGTGGTCAATGGCGTGCCAACTGTTCCACCGCGACCTTACTAGACTTCCCGCCATTCAGCCACGGATCGCCGGGGAAAGTGGTCTCGCCCGACTTCGATGACGGTGCCATTACCTACGAAGTCGCCAGCAATGGTTTCTTCGTCAGCATCGGCTACACATTCTGAGATCATCGCCGCAACAAGGAGAGCATCTTGGATCCGGAGCCCATGGCGCGATCTATCTTTCCTCTGTTTTCGTAAAGATGTCATACCATATCTCTAAATTGATATGACACCTGAGTTTTCCTCATAGTGTTTGCTTGAGAGCGAAGCCAATCTCGACCCACCAAGCTCAGCACAGCCGATGCATCGGCCCAATACCGGCGTAACGCTGGTATGCTCGCCTCCCGAAGCTCCTCTATCGTCTCGTAGACCCTATTTCCAATCTCGTCTTTGATCAGATCCCAAAGTTGTTCGCATGGATTGAGTTCGGGACTGTAGGCAGGCAGGTCTATGATCCTCACTCGCTCAGGCAATCTCGGGTCACCATCGCGCAGATGGAATCCCGACTGGTCCCGGATCAGCACATGGACAGCTTCCGGTTCCCTCGAGATGAGATCCTCAAGGTAGGCGCGGTCCCATTGTTGGTTGACTCCCGGGAACTGACAGAAGTGGGCTTGGCCACCGACGATGTCCAAAGAGCCGTAGAGATAGTCCCACTCGTATTTGATTTGCCGGGTGACAACCGGACGCTGTCCTTTGCAGGCCCAGAGCCTTCGCATTTGCGTATGCAAACCGAAACGCGCCTCGTCCATCATCCATAATTTGACCTTGGAGCCCGCGGGAATCTCCAATTTTTCAAGGCGATGAGCGAGGTTTTCGCGAAACTCCCGTGCCGCGTTGGGATCCTTTTTGGAGTGGCTTGGACGTGGCACCAAGAGCACTCCTCCCGCTTTTTTTAAACCATCGCCATACCGTGCCATAAGGGCGGACCACTCCGTGGGTTTGCTCAAGCCAGCGCCGTGCCTGCTCCGCGGTGACGAACTGACCATCATGAAGTTTCTGGCGCATCTCTTCCAAGACGCCCTGAGCCAAGCCCCGTGGTTGCCCTTCACGCGGGCCGGGTTTGTCGCGCTGGAGCAAAGCATCCACTCCGCCTTCGCGGACCGCCTTGAGCCAACAGAAAAGGTGGCCCCGGGCAATTCCGCATATGTCCGCAACCTCAGCCGAAGTCATTTGGCCACGGGCTGCGAGTTTGACGGCCAAGAGCCGCGTCTTGCGCCAACCGTCTGGTTCGGCGGCATGGAGATCATCGATGACTGCGGCTACATCGGGCCGCCCAAGCTTGAGTATTCTTCCTGGCATGCGGACGTGATAGCAGACCGCGTCCGCATGTCATGTTATTTCTGTGATTTGGTATCAGAGCTTGCATTGCCGCCGCAAGCCATAGCTCCGCCATCGCCGCTTGGTTTTGCGGTTCGCCCATCGGCGGGGCTTTGACCACGGGTCGCGTCAGACACGCCGACCGTTAGGTCAATATCGAGAGTGCGGCTATCCGCAACTCTGGTCGGAAACGCCGGGTTCCACCGGCTTCATATTATCCAATTTCCGATGATTAACACAAGCTCCAGCAAAACACTTCAGCCTCGAAGAAAATTCTGAACACATGTTGAGGTACCGGGCGCCTCGGAGCTACCGACGGGGATCCAGCCTTCGCCGGATGCTCCGGCGGGCAGGCGGTCGGCGATCCCGGATTGCCCGAAAATGCATTTCAACCCCCGGTGCCTCCTTCGACTTTCTTCCCTTCTTCTGGCTTCTTTTCCGGCTCTTTCATTTCCAGAATACGGGTATAGAATCGTTTCTCAGACTGCATCACGCTCTGCCACGGAAAGCCGCGCACTTCCTCGCTTTCTGCCGATAGAACGCCGGCTTTCACACGGGCGCACAGGATGGCGGCACGATAGCCCGGCGGCAGGGCCACGAGGGGAACGGTGATGCGCGCGGCGACACGTCCCGCCTCCTCGAAATCGTTTCGGAACAAATGGATGGTTGTCAAAACGGCTTGGACAACCGGCATGTCCGGGAAGGCTTTGGCGAGAGGCCCGATGGCGTTGGACAATAGGGTGGGGTCTCCGGTTCCGCTAATGCAGGCGAGATAGGCATAAGTGACAAGCAGCGTCGGATTGCCGGGTTCGAATAACAAATAGATCGAACAGATCTGCAGCATGGCTTTTTCGCGGTCTTCCTCGTAAAAGTGCTCCATGAGCGCCTGCAAATTCTCGAAGAGCGGCAGTCTCCCCCGGACCCTGAGGATGGCCTGATACATCGCTTCATGCGATTGGGCTTCCATTCCCGCGCCGCGCAGAATCTCCGCCATCTTGAGCCACGCTGCCGCCTCTTGGTGCGGGCTCGCTTCGATGGTTGCTTCACGCCAGGCGGCGTCGCTGGCCGCGGGATCGCCGGCTTTCGCATACGCAATGGCACTCCAAGCGAGACGGGTGGTTTTCTCAAACGATTCCGGGGCCGCCTTCAGGTATTCCTTGGCTTTTTCCCAATCCTTCTCCTGGATGGCGGATTCAATCAGCGTCTCCGTCAACTCGGGAACCTTCGGGAGCTCTGTGGGAGGGAATTCCGCCATGAGCCGGGACCGCATGCCAGCAGCACGCAAGAAAGCGCCGACTTCCAATGGCACGGTGGGTCGCCAGTCGGCGATGGCTTTCTCGGCAATTGCCTCTTTCGGGGCATCGGTCTCGGCCATTGCCAAGCGCGCCAGCATGAGCGCCTCGCGCGATACCGAGGCATCGAGTTTGCCTGCCGAAGCCTTCAGCAGTCCGGGTTTGAGGCGATCCACCGGTATCAACTCCAGCAAATCGAGCGCGGAGGCCTTGTCATCGGCCGGCCATTTCTTCTCCAAGAGATTGTGGGCATCGACCGAGGCGTATTCGTTCCCGGTGCCGATGAAAATCCGGATCATCCTCCGTTCGGCTTGCCAGTCGGTTCCCGCATTCGGCATAGCCTGGATGATACCCGCCGCTTCTTTCCAGCGCCTGCTTTCGATCAATCGGTCGGCGAAGGCGAACGCGAAGTCCGCACTACTCCGGTCCTCCTCCCGCAGGAAGACCCATGCTTGACCGGCCAATCCGAGTGGAGCTTCGCTGACCACCAGTTGGAAACCGCGCAAGCGGTCTTCCCGTGTCCCCTTAGGATGGCTCATGAGGGCTCTTGCGATCTCCACGCGAAAAGGATCCTGCAGCGCAGTCATCGATTGTTCGAGCACCCTCAAGGCTTCCAATGCCCTTGGATCGCCGGCCCGCAGAAGCGTCTGCGAGAGCTCCTTCGCTTTCTCCATCCTGCCCTCATGCACGGCCTGTTCCGCTTCGGCCAAATGACGCCCATACCACCAATACCGCGCCTGGCGGTAGATGGGTTTCGCGACGAACAAACCGCCGATGGCCAGCAGCAGAAGGGCGGCGACCAAGCGGACGAATGGATGCAGATCCAGCCATCGCCCCCGCCATTTTGAATACCACTCAATCATAGCTTATACGAAAACAAGAATTTCCCTCATTGCACGATCCTTCTCGCCACCCGGCGACGGGAGGAAGCATCGAGCCGGCCGGAGAACCAGTAAAAGAAGACAGCGCTGCCGAGGAAAGCCAGCAACCCGACTAAATCATGCGCTGATTCGGCGGCGGCTTCTCCCCGGATGAATCGAATCTGGGCCAACGCGCAGGCGCGAGCCAGATTCACGGCAAATGCGGCGACCAGACCCCAGAGCAGCAGCTTCAGAGTATTGGTGAGGTTCAGTCGCTGCAACTCGGCGAAGAACCAGGTGGCCATGAGGAAACTCTGGAAGGAGCGAACACCGCTGCAGCCATCGGTCACTTCCACAACCATGTCATTTAAGGTCATACGTTCTCCCACCACTTCCACCGGTTGCCCGACCAATCGGAACAACTCGGCTGCCGCGCTCACCACTTGATCGGTCAATCCATGGACGAGGCGGCTTTCCACCGCGCTGGGCCATGGGATCGTCGAGAGCATCAGGAGGGTGATCTTCCAGAAAGTTGTGGAGGAATTCCACCCGCGCACCCGCGCGAAAATCCAATGGCCCATCAACGCGGCGGTCAAACCGAGCAGCCCGACCGGCAATCGCCAGTTTGGATCGACATGGCTCACCACACGGAGGACGAGGAGCCACGGCAGGAGCAGGAAAAACCCGGGCAGCCATGACCGCTCGGCCACCCCTAGGGGAGCAGGAACCCCGTTCCACCGGCGGACCAACAACCAGAGCGCGGCCGGTGGCACGAACCAACCGTAGTCGTAGTATTCGCCGTTCCTCCACGAGTAGGCCGCCCCGAGCATGGCCGGCAGCCAGAACGCCATCCAACCCGCAAGAGGCAACATCGTCTTCCACTTGGGGTCGTTCATGGACTCATCTGGTGGATTTAGCTTCACGATGTCACGGTTTGCCGGCAGCTTGCGGGGCCGCGCTTCAAACACGTCGATTGTGGCAAAGAGTTTTGCCCCACCTGACACCCATATCAAACAGCCCCGGCCATAAACTCCTTCCCGTTCCCCCAAATCGTAGCACTTGACTTGGTCACATGACTGGTCTATTATCGGTCATGAAGGTGGCAATTTCAGAATTCAAAGCGAAGTGTATCCAGTTGATCAAGTCCGCTGCTGAATCGGAGCAGGAATTGCTTATCACACTCCGCGGCAAGCCCTTGGCCAAAGTGATTGGGATCCCGGCGGTGCGGCGGCGCGTGCTTGGCGGACAACGCGAGGCCTTGGCGGGCGCGATTCCAGACGCCACGCTGATAGCATCCGATTTTGAAAACGATTGGGAGTCATGAATCTGCTCCTCGATACACATGTTCTGGTCTGGGCAGAGTCGCAGGACGACCGCCTCGGTTTCATCACCCGTTCCCTGCTTTTGGATCCGGCCAACACCTTGCTCGTTTCGCCCGTCTCCACTCTGGAACTAGCACGACTCATTTCGCTTTCGCGCCTCGTGTTCCGCAAACCCTTGGAGGATTGGCTCGCGACCGCCAGAACGAATTTGGACTTCCAGGATGCCCTGCTCAGCCACTCGGCCGCCATCGACAGCTACCAGCTTCCTCCGAACTTTCACAGGGATCCAGCCGATCGCATGCTGGTGGCCACCGCCAGGGAATTGGACTGCACGTTCGTCACTGCGGATGACCTGATTCTTACTTACCCACACGTGCGAACTTTCGACGCCCGGACGTAGCGGGCTATCCGAGGCCTTTTCTTCGTTAGGTGGTTCAGCCGCGGCCCATGGCCTGGCCGATCCGGGGCTTGGTGTTCTCGGGAGTCGATCCTCCCGGCGACTGGAATGCCCAAATCGCGGCGTGGCCGAGCCCGACCTCCGACCTCAGGTTTTCAGTCTTCTGGCCTCTGGTCTCAACTCTCAAGTCTTGTGTCTTCTTGCCCCGACAGGGTCGGGGGTGTCCTTGAGCGAAGCGATCTTGTATCTCCCCCCTACTCCTTCAGCGAAACCTTCCACCAATGAATCTTCAGCTTGTGTTCGCGGGCCAAGGCTTCCAACTCCTCCACCATCTCGGTCTGTGGATCATTGATGGCCACCACCACTCCCTTGATCTTGCCTTCCTCGGCCAACTCACGCAACACGCTAATCCCGCCGAGGACCAAGAATGAGCGCAGCAGCCTCCCGTGGAATGCCTGGTTTTTATCGATGAAACCGAGGATCCTCATTCCCCGGTAGGCGTCGCGCGAACTGGCCTTCAGATGTTCGAGAAACAGGGTCCCGAGGTCTCCCGCGCCCACAACGACCATCGGTTCTTGTTCGACCGTATTCTCGCTATCATTGGAACTCCTTCCACCGACACGGTGCACGAGGGCGATTTCCCGCACCGTGTCGAGTGTCAATCGCGGCAGACAGACCAGCGCGCAGCTTCCCAGACAGGCGATCATGGTAGCCCGGAGCACGCTCCATTCGATGGATGCCTTGCCCAGGCTCACGATGCAGAAAGTCACCGCTCCGGCGAGCATGAGCCAGAACGTGATGGAAAGGAAATCGCGCACGGTGGCCCGCACCCAGAGCCTTTTGTGGACCTTCGCTCCGAACAATCCAAGCATCCCGCTGACCACGAATACATCAAGGAAATACATCACGCTCTGTGCATCCCATCCATCTTCACGGACGAAAACATTCGTTTCAACCACGAGGGCCCCGAATCCCGCCGCCAAAAGCACCAGCAAATCATATGCGACCAAGATGACCGCGAGCCTACGCTGTGCGTTCGGCATCTTGATGGCGAGATGCAGAACTTCTCCCGTGTGCTCCAGTTCCACCCTCGCGAAATGCCTCATGATGGCCAGCCCGAGAATCAAGGCCCCCACCAGAGAAAATCGGAGCATTTGGTCACCGAACAAGAGCGGCAGGAGGCAAAGGGCGGCGACCAGAGCGGCTAGAATTTGCAGCGTGACCGCGACTTTTTTTTGCGACCCATGTTCATCGAGCATGCGGTGGTGCAAATGTTCGCGGTCCGCATCGAAGAGCCCTCTCTTCGTGTCGTCCCCCCTCAGTGCACCGACCCGCTTTTTCATCCATCGCCTCCAGAGGGCCAACAGCACATCCATCATGGGCACGCCGGCGATGGCGATTGGAAGCAGCACCACACCCAGCACTGTCTTTCTCCCCAATCCTCCCGTGGCCGCCGTGGCGAGGAAAAATCCGAGCAGCATGGAGCCGGCATCACCGAGGAAAATCCTCGCCGGATTCATATTGAACCAAAGAAACCCGACCAGACACATCGCCATGATAGCCAGTAGAATGGCCGTATCGTAACGTCCGTTAATGACAGCGAGTGCCGCCAGGGCCGAGCAGGCGACGGTCGCCAAGCCACCGCATAAACCGTCCAACCCGTCGATGAGATTGAATGCGTTGATCAATACCACCGACCAGATGACAAACACCAGCAAATCCCAAAGCAACGACCAATGGTCTGGAAACAATCCAACCCGCACCGGGTTGAGCGCGAACATCGCCACCGGCGCCAGAACATGGGCGCCCAGTTTGACCAGTGGGCGCAATCCGATCCGGTCATCCACCAACCCGGTGGCCACCAATACCGCTGAGCCGGCCGCAAAAGCGCCGAACCCCCGCCAAGTGAGCTGCCCGTCCGGCAAACCGCCTCCTGTCGCGAGCAAGGCCACGGAAACGGTGACCATAAAGGCCACCCAAATCGCCAAACCTCCGGCGCGGGGAATGACCGTCTTATGGATCCGCCGCTCCCCCGGGGTATCCACCAGTCCCAACTTCGGGGCCAGCGAGATCATGACCCGGTTCAAAAACAGGGATAATCCCAGCGCGAGCACGCAGAAGAGGATGGTTTCAGTCCAGATCATGCTTTTTTACCGGAATGCAGGCGTGTCAAAGCAGCAGCTGCGGCGGATACGTTACTCTCTTTTTGAAAATGTCTCTTGCCAAATTCGGCGGCTCTCTGTCCCATCCTGCGAAGCAAGTCCCCATCCAAAGCCGCGAGCAGTGCTGCCATCAAAGCCTGGTCGTTTCCCGGAGCCACCACCCATCCGGCCCCGCTCTCCCGCACCCAGGCCGCCATACTCGAATCCTCCCCCCCGATGAAAACCACCGGTCGCCCCGCCGCGAAGATTCCCTGCAACTTGCTCGGCAACATCGTGCCCGTCCACGCGGGATCCAGCGAGGCCACATGGAGATCGGCGCTCCGCAAATGGGCCGCCAAATCTTCCTCCGCCACATAATCATGCAGTTCGATCGGCAGATCCGGGTGGTCCTTTAAAAATGCCTCTACCTCCGCGCGCCGGCGGCCCTTGCCAAAAAACACAAACCGGAATTTGCCCGGGGAGGAAGCAGAAAGCTCGACGATGGCTGCGAACAACTCTCCGAAGCGATGGCCGAGGCCCATGTTTCCGGAATACATGACCACCACTTCCCCCTCTCGCCAGCCCCGGGCCGCACGCAAGTCCTTTAGCTCCGCTTCCGCCACCTCTCGCTCCGCCCCACTCCAGAGAGGAACATGCTGGAGGTTGCCGGCGTTCAGCGAAGCCCCTGATCCGAGCACCCGACGCAGTCGATCCGCCATACAAGGCCCGAGCGTGAGGATCATCCCGCAACGCTTCCCGCCCCAACCCCACCGCGCCAGCCAGGCCAGCATCCGCTGAAGAAGCCCTCCCTCCTGTAACATCCCATGGGATACCATCACATCCGGATAAATATCCATCACCCAATGGGCATGGGTCCCTCCACGCAACCTCGACATCATCCTCGCCAGCACCGACAAATACGGCGGCGTCGTCAATGCCACCATCCGCTCCGGAGCCGGGCGCATGGTGCCAAGCTTCCAGGCAACACCGAGATAGTAAGACAAATAGTCCAGTAGCTTCCCCACGAAACTCACCCGTCCAAACCTCGTCGCCCCGATGCGGAGGAGCCTTGCATGCCCCGACAAAGTCGGGGGTCCGTGGCCCAGCGCCTGCGGCGCGTCCTTGGTCCGTAGTCCTTGGTCCGTGGTCATTGAACCCCGTCTTCTGTCTTCTGTCTCGCGGTCTTCTGTCTTCGATCCAGCATACCCTCCCTCGGCACAAATCACCGTCACCTCATGCCCTTGGGCAACCAACTCCCGGGCCACCGCCTCGAGCATCACGCCCGTCGGCGCCGCGTCCGGCGGATAATACTGATTGAGAAAAACGATACGCATGGCGCTATCAATCATGAAACAAATGCCCGGAAGCTTAACCCGCATTGTGCGCGGAAATGACCACCGAAATCATAGCGGTCTTGCTCCAGAGGCGCGGTAGGGCTTCAGAGGCCGAGAGCGCCCAGATAGGTTTCGAAGTCGCTGAGGTGCCCCGAGAGGATGGCCTGGAGGATTTCCAATTGGATCCGCTGGTAGTCGTGAACCGCGATGTTTCGGAAACCAACCATGTGTTTCATGGCCTCCGCGCACTCTTGAGAAATGAGTTTGACAGAAGCAAGGATATCGAAGCCGTCGCGGCTGTTTTGGGGAATACCGAGACGTCCGGCCGCGATCCGGTGCATCGCAAGATCGATGGACGCCTCGCAAGCCCGCAGTAGGTTGAGAATTACGGAGTCCTGCGTGGTGAAGTTCTCCAAACGGGCAGGGTCGCCGCGGTATTCTTCGTCGATCCGGGCAAGGCAACGGCGAATGATGGCCGCTTTGTTGATGGCGATGTCGTCCATGACGGTGGCTTTAACCGGCTGCAAGAGTCTCGCGCCGCTCCTCATTCAGGCGGGCATAGTCGGAAAGGGCGAGCATTTCAAATTGGCGCATGGCAGGTTCGTCGTACACGCGCACGGGTTCACCGGTGCGAATCACTTCCTTGCGAAACACCGTCGAGGCCCGGGATAAATCAATCAGATCCACCTCGGTTCCGAATTCGCCCGAAAGCCTGTTCGCGATCCTGAAAAGTTGGTGGGAATCGACCCGATTCATCGGAAGGAATGCGATGTCGATGTCGCTTCCCGGGTGCCACGCAGGCGTGCCATACGACCCAAAAACATAAATCACCGCCGGCGCGAACGGAGCAAGCGCGTGGTCAAGGCTGGAAGATTGGGATGGTTTCAGGCGCACTTGCGTCGTTGTGAGCTTCGGGTGGCTCGCTGGTTGTCGGCTTTGCCAGATTTTTTATACTCCGGATTTTGCTGTCGCGCAATTGCAGTTTCGCCGCGTCGAGAACATACTCCCCGACGAGCGAGCAAGCGCAACACCGCCACGACGGTAAAGAACAAGCCGCAGTAGAACGGGTCTGAGATATCCGGGCTAGGAAGGGCAGGGCCTTATCATCACACGATGCCCGCAGGGCAGGGCCTCATCATCAGCGCGAATAGCTTGAGGAATTACAACGGATGGAACCGGGCGATTTTCAGACCATGGCTGGCGAAAGGTTTGAAATCCTCGACATTCTGGGTGAGCAGAGTGGCGTCTTCGGCCATACAAGATGCCGCGATCAGGCAATCCGCCGTACTGGCCCGCCGTCGGCCGGTCGCATTGAACAAGATTGCTGCCGTTTCCGCAGTCCGGCGTGTCAGTTCGACAACCCTGTTTTCCAGAATCAACAGTGCCCGTGCCGCCTCGGCGGGTTGCACGGGGCCACGGATGTATTCATGCCAAGCCACGGCGTCGGTGCAAACCGACCCGCCTTCCTCAAGGCATTTTTCGACCGCGCGAAAGAATGCATGTGAAGGGTCGCCCAATGCGATGATGGCGTTGGTGTCGAGGTGAAGCCGCTGGCTCATCCGGCATCCTCCCGATTCCAGCCTTCGGCCCTGGACCGTCTGCTGGCGTCCATCATCCGTTGGATCTCTTCCGGACTGCGTTGCGGTTGCTGCCGCGTTTCCCGAAGCCACTCCAGCGGGGTCCGGGTTTGGGAATTTTTCGCCCGCTGGGACAAGGCCAATTGAAGGCCCTCGGCAACCAGATCCTTCAGGCGCACGTTTTCTGTCGCCGCCACAATCCGGGCCTGCCGATACAATTCCGATGGGATTTCCAAGGTTGTTTTCACGTTCGTAAATTTCCCATAGTTCTGGTTATCTGGCAAGCCAGATTTATTTAGGGAGCGAATCTGCGTTCAAAACTCAGGGTTCACGGCTGGTTTCCCCGGCCCGCCCCCCGCCTTGCAACGGCCCAATCGATTGGACGTAATGCAGCGTGCGCATGAGGATCAGAAGATTTGCACCATGAAGAGGTGAAGATAATGAAGGCCGGGAACCATGAATTCAACCACAGATTGCACGGAGAGCACGGATAGACAGGGAAGAACCGTGTCCTTTCCAAAACTATTCATTATTCCGTGGTTCTGGCTCCCACGCCTCCCTTCACGCTCTTCATGCCCTTCATGGTGAACCCTCATGGTTCAGAAACGAGAAGATTTTCACCATGAAGTAGTGAAGGAAATGAAGAAAGTGAACCCTGAATTCAACCACAGATAACTCGGATGGGCACCCTACGTCGCCCTTCGGGCTGTGAAGGGCAGGCGGATAAGAGAAGAACTGAAAAACCACGAATGGACACGATGCCCGCAGGGCAGGGCCTCATCATGCCTTGAAAAAGACGACATGATGGGTGTTTGATTTGCAGGATTGGCCGAAGGCCAACTTAGATACCTGTAGCGGCGTGTCTATGACCGTCGGTAGCTTTCCGGCAATCGACGCTCCACCTCCAAACAAGTCCGACGGTCACAGACCGACGCTACAGGTTTTTCAAATGGGCTGCCGCCCAGCCGCTTCTCCATCTTTTTGTCGAAATCCTTGAAATTAATTCTGACATGAGGAAAGCAGGAAGGCAGGAAATGGATTGAGGATCAGGGAGATCCGAAGCAAGCATCCATCACCCTATTGGTTAGGACCTGGGTCTTCCTTTTGTCCTGTAATTTAAAGGATTTTCCTGCTTTCCTGCCTTCCTCATTTTCCCTTCCAGGGTAAGACCTTGCGCGGTGCTTCGCGCTCACCAGGGGCGTCACCTTCTCGCCACATGACAGCAATGGATCGATGAAGTCCTCCTCCGTGCAAAACCCGAGAGCAGGGTCAAATCGGCATCACGGGTCATGCGGGGTTCCCCCCAGCGCTGGACAGCGAGCCCACCAATGAAACAAAACCGCCAGCCCCGTTGTTCACAGAACCGCTGCAAATCGAGAGCTGCGGCGAAGATGGAATTCATTGCCGGCTACCGTAAAGGATACTCTGGAGCTCGATGAGGCCAAGGGAACACTCCTTCTCCGCCGGATACTGGGCATCGACAGACATCGCCAGGAGCCTGTCCGCGGCAACAAGCGCGTCGGCCTCGGTCATATCCCGCAACTCGGCACGCCACTGTAGATCCAGGGCGATGACGGAATCTTGATCAATCATCATGCGTGCAAACTGCCCCCGGCGACCGACCGCGTCAAGACGAGCGAAAGAGCTTCAGCGCCGCTGTGGAGGAGAGGTTGTCTGTTGTCAGTTGTCTGTTCCTGCCCCGACAAAGTCGGAGTTGTCGGTGGGTCGCATCGTGGCGCTTCGCGCCCACATCAAGCTCATTGGACCCCCGTAAATCGGGGCTGCGCAACATCCAACAGACAACTCCCCTCAAGCTCTACGGACAACCGACAACAGACAACAGACAACCCTCTCCTCATCATCTTCTACCAACTCCACACCCCATACACGAGCAGATTGTGCAAAGCCGCCAGGCGCTCGCGCCGCCAGCTACCCTTGTCTCACGGATTCATGGTCTCCGGCTTCGGCGCAAACGACACCACAAATTCCCGCCCCGGCTGGTACTTCCGGAAAATGGCCAACGACCTCGGGACATGAAACCAGTTTGTGACCAGTATCACCCGCTTCGCCCCGATTTTATCCAGCATCGGTATGGTGAAACGCGCGTTCTCTACCGTCGAGGTCGCCGCCTTCTCATGGAGCACGCGCTCCTTCGGTATCCCATGCTTCTCCAAATATCCAACGATATGGTTCTCGTCTCCCGTCACAACCACCGGGATCCCGGGATAGCGCTTCGCCATCTCCACCCCCCGGGCCCAGCGCACCTGATCTCCACCCCCCAGAATCACCAGCGCGTCAGCATCGGCGAAAAGTGGGCCTTGCACGGGATCCGGCCATCCACCCCACCAGACCCATGAGGCCAGCGAGGCTATTAGCACAGTTGCGATGCCTAAAGCGCGGCAAAGAAGTCTATTTCTGCGAAGGAGAAACCAGCAGGTGTGCAAGCGGGCCAGCGGTGACACGAAAATTTTGGGAAAGAGCAGAGGGTTTCCCTCACCATCTGTTGGTTGTTTCAACCCCATAGCACGACATCGGCACGGTTAAGGATAATCGCAATAAATTTTCGGACGACGCTAGAGATCAAAATTTGAGCGCCCTGTAGCCGACTAATAGCAGATGCCTTCCTTCCTGCATCCGATTTCGCTGAACTGCTTTGTCAAAAACAAGGCGCGCCTCCAGGGCGCGCCAATGCAAGGCCTAACAATGTCCAGCAAGAAAGCCCCTGCCTTGGAGCACTACAAGATTGTGCATTCAGATTACTTCTCCAGGCCTTAGTTTTACCCGCTTTCGCCACTTCTCCGGGAAGTCATCGCTGTGGCGGTCGATGACGTGACGGCCAAGCACCAACACATCCATGTCGGTGCGCAGGAAACACGATATCGCCTCCTTCGGAATCCGCACCACCGGCTCATTTTCATTGAGCGAGGTGTTCAGGATGATCGGCACGCCGGTCTTCTCGTAAAACTTCGTGATGAGAGCGTGATAGCGCGGGTTGGTCCGTTTCGAGACACTCTGCAGACGTCCGCTGCCATCCACGTGCGTTACCGCCGGGATCAACGCGTGTTTCTCCTTTTTGATCGGAAAGACCTTTTCCATATACGGGGTCGGCTCGTCGATCTCAAACCATTCGCCCACCTGTTCCTCCAGGATGCTGGGGGCGAACGGACGGAATTTCTCGCGGAACTTGATCCGGAGGTTGATGATGTCGCGCATGTCGGTGCGACGCGGGTCGGCTATGAGCGAGCGATTCCCCAACGCCCGCGCGCCAAACTCCATTTTCCCCTGGAACCAGCCAACTACCTTCCCTTCGAGCAGCTTTTCGACGGTGCGGCTGAGCAACATGTCCTCATCCAGGGTTTCGCACGGCAACCCAGCCTCCCGGATGGAGGCCAAACACTCATCATTGCCTGATTCGCATCCCCAATAGGCATGATCCTGGACAAATCCGCGCGAGCCTCCCAACACCTTGTTCCAGACGTGGAAAGCCGCACCGAACGATGTGCCGTTGTCAGCGGCACCTGCCGGGATATAGACGTTCTGGAACGGCGTGCGGCTCGTGATCTTGCCATTCGCCACTGAGTTCATCGCCACCCCCCCGGTCATGCACAGATTCGGGCACTTTGTCTTGTCGTGCAGCCGGTTCAGCAAATGGAGGATGATCTCTTCGGTTACCACCTGAAGGGACTTCGCGATATTGTCATGCCGCTGCGTCATTTCCTCCCCCTTGAGCCTCATCGGCCCCAAATCGTCAACCAGCTTCCGGCTGTGGAACGGCTCCACCACTGGCGCCCCGTCGTTCCAGCTCATCTTTATCCCCTGCTTGTGGTGGGTGAAATAATCCAGGTTCAGCTCGAACACATCCCCTTTCGGCCGAATGAGCTTGCGGAAAAAGTCTGCGAACTCCGGTTCGCCATAGGGAGCGAGCCCCATCACCTTGTATTCGTCGCCGGAATATGGGAACCCGAGATACATCGTGATCGCGCTGTAGAGGAACCCGATCGAATGCGGGAACCAGACGCGGTTGAATTCCCGCCAGTTTGTGCCTTTCGCATGTGCGGTCAGCGTGCTGGTAAAGTCGCCCATGCCATCCACGGAAAGGACCGCTGCCTCATCAAACGGCGAAATCAGGAATCCGGCCGCCACATGCGTCTGGTGGTGCTCGATCCGGTGGAACCTAGCTTTAAGGGCTTGGGGAGGGCATTGCACCGCCAAGGCGAATTGTTCCTCCAGACCCAACGTCTTGCCCTGCCGCTTCAAGCGATCGACGATGGCCCGTAGCGATGGTCTGTTCTTCGCGACAAAAGCGATCCGCTTGCCAATGTTCGCCCGCGGATCGAAAGAAATCGCCACATGGTCGAGAGCCTCCGGCTTGACTCCGCCCTCGGCAAGACACCAGCGAATCGACTCCGCGGGAAACCCGGCCCAGTGCTTGATCCGGTTGAAGCGTTCCTCCTCGACAGCGGCAACGAGCTGGCCGTCAATTACAAGCGCCGCCGAAGCGTCACCGTGATAAGCGTTGATTCCAAGAATTGTGGTCATGAGAGTTTGAATGGATTCTGAGTATTAACTTTTGAGATAGTAGATGAGATATGAATTGGGCTACGCCGGGCTTTTCGGGAGAAAAGCCGAACAACAAGAGCGTTTGCGGGGCATTTGCTTACCACCTACCAGCTAAACATGCCGTAGACAAACAGATTATGAACCGCCGCGAGCCGCTCTCTCCTCAACGCCGCTCTACTCGACTTGTCATACGGATCAGGCCCTGTGGAAAACGACACGACAAAATCCCGACCGGGCTGGCACTTCCTGAATATGGCCAATGATCTCGGGGCATGATACCAGTTCGTCACCAGAATCACCCGTTTTGCACCGATCCGCTCCAACACCGGTTTAGTGAAGAGCGCATTCTCCATAGTCGAGGTCGCCTCGTTCTCGTGCAGGACCCGCTCCTTCGGCACCCCATGCTTGTATAGATATCCGACGAGATGATTCTCATCTCCCGTCACTATCAACGGGAGCGCGGGATAGCGCCGTGCCATCTCCAAGGCCTGGTCCCAGCGGGCATAATCCCCTCCCCCCAGAATGACCACCGCGTCCGCATCGGCGAAAAGAGGCTCCTGCTCGGGTTCCGGCCATCCTCCCCACCAGACCCAGGAGGCAAGCAAAGCGAGCAATAGCACGGACACCCCGAGGCTCAAGACAAGGAATCGGTGTTTGCGTAGATATTTCCGACAAGCTTGCACCTTAATCGCGGGTGACAAAGGATTTCGTGACACTCGGATCAATATACCGCCGAACCCGATTGGTGTTGCGCTCGAAAAGCCACCACATTCCGGCGGAAAGAACGAGCATGGCAACGCCTAGACCAACGAACCAAAAATAGCCGCCGGCCGCAGCGGGGAACTGTCGCCGATCTCGATCGGTTTCGTGATCAAATCAAATCCAACCTCGCGGAAATCATGGCTGCCCGTGCAGAGGAAGGCCCGCTGGGAGATGCACACGTTGTTGCCAATCCGCACCTGATCCAGACTCAGGATCAGCACTTCATCTCCAATCCAAACGTGATTCCCGATCTCCACTTTCCACGGAAAGGTGATATTCACCCGGCTTCGGATCACCACTCCGTTTCCCACCTTCGCTCCGAAAACACGCAGTGCCGCCACCTTGAGGACCGACGGCAAAGGAAACCAGGGCGCGAAAAGCAGCGACCGGCAGAGCCACCACAGCAACTCCTTCCAACGCGGCGCCCCGCGCGAAAACCCGGAATTGTTAAACTTGGATAGATCAATCATTGAAGCGAATGACTTGAATATTAACCACAAATGGACACGAATTCACACGAATAGTCGTGAACAATAAACCAGCCTCTCCGTTCAGCTTTCCGAGAGCCTTAGGCGCCCCATTGTTTGAACGCTTTCCCGTCGATTCGTTCCATTCTTCGTGATCATTGGTGTCCATTCGTGGTCATCATCATGGTTCAAGGACTTCTCTTCCATCCGTGCTTATCTGTGCCCATCCGTGGTTAACCTTCATGATTCACGGCAGCATCACGCACCCAGGCCACTGGCCTTTGCCAATCATGCATTCATAAACATCCAGAAACTGTCTTGCCACGCCCGTCCATGCGTAGTCCCGCTGCATCCAACGTCTCCCTCGATCGCCCATTTCCCCGAGTTGTTCCGGTCGAAGCGATGTGGCTTCGCGCAATGCGACGGCCAACTCCGCCGCATTTGTCGGCGGCCACCACCCACACTGGTGCTCCAACAGTCCCGGCCACGGCGCTCCTTGAGTGGTGATCACCGGCAGACCGTGCGCCAGGGCTTCGGCGATGGCCATGCCGAAATTCTCCGTATGGCTCGGAGCAATCAAAAGATCGGCCTCCTGATAGGCTTTTTCGAGCTGCTCACCCTCCATGGGCCCTGCGAACTCAAACTCCGCTTCAAGTCCGGCCTTCCTGACCAAGTCCACGACCTCCACCCGGTGCCCGGCTTCGTCAGGCCCGACGATCCTCATTTTCCAGCCCTCCGGCCGCACCCGGGCCCATGCCTCGACCAAAAGGGGAAGCCCTTTCACCGGATAGATCCGGCCCACGAAGAGCGCGGTGCGGTGTTTCGGTGCTTCGGTGTTTCGGTGGCGCTGCGCAGTCGATGATCCGGTGTGAGAGGTACGGTCGTCGCATCTCTCCTCAACGGTTCGATGTTCAACGTTGAATGTTCGATGTTTGATGTTCGTTCCGCCCTCTCCTTCTTCCTGAACTCCGCCCTCTGTCCACTGACCTCTGTCTTCCGGGATCTCCACTCCCCACGGGATCATCGCGATCGGCGGCCTGAGCCCCAGCTTACGCAGGTTCATTGCCTCGCGCTCCGAGGTGGCGTGCAGAGCAGCCGCCATGTCGAGCCACCATTTCTGATAGATGTGCCATGCCAGTTTCTTCTTCAGCGGCTTGTGAGCCAGAGCCCACGGCTCCAGCATGCCATGCACGGTCACCAGACAAGGCACTCCCCGCTTTCTCCATTCAAAAAACCGGCGCATCAGCGCCGGAGACCAGATCCCGTGGATATGGGCCAGATCCGGGTTCGCCGCCAGCGACTTCGGCCCGTCCGCAGCGCAGTGGCGGATAACCTCCACTCCCTGCGCCCCGAGAGCCGTGATCAACCCCAATGTCGCCGCCTCAATGCCTCCCGTCCGTTGCACGGGCAATAGTTCTTCAAATACCACTTTCATTGGTCTGTCCGCACCGCCCCGGAATCTTCAACTGAATGCAGGGTGGTCTCCTGTGGGCCCGGCTTCAGATTCATCTCCTCGCCCAGCAACATGGGGAGCATGGCCCTGGAACCGGAAGCCGTCATGTGATGAGAGTCCCGGTAGAGAATCATACCGTCGGATTCCACACGAAAACACCTGGTCGCATGATCCACAAATAACGAAGCGGGATCCAATACCACGCCACCCGCCGCCTGAATCCCCGCCACTAGCGCCTTTGCATCAGCGGGAAACCCATCCCACTCTGTCTCCCGCAAGACGAGTCCGGTAAGATTCCGCGACCACAGCTCCATCTGGGCCAGCCCCCGCGGAACATGATACTTCTGATGGGGAACCTGCAACATCACATAAGGCCGGGCACCAGTCGCAACCACTTCCCGCACCATACCTACCATTGCATCATCAAACCGTCGGGAGCCTCCCGTCTTGGAATAGTGCTCCCAATAACCCGCAATCAACACGGTCGGCACCCTCTTGTCTTTGATGTATTCCAACACCGCCCTATTGAACGCGATCTTCTGCTCCGCATCACCGCGTGCGACTTCGTTTTGCACATAGTCCGCAAAAGGTGCCGTGGCCGACATCGTCGCCATCCGCCCAGCCAGCCCGTTGTCCGCAAGATACTTGTCCACCCCCGGTGCCGCAGCCATCGCGTGGCTGTCTCCCCACAGCAACAGACTCACTGCTGCCGAGGAGTCGGATTTTCCCAACAACGGCAAATCCCCGGATTTCACGATCTCGGCACTCATCTCAGCGGTCGGGCCCACATCCTGCATCGCAGATGTGCAGGCCAGCGCGCGCGCCGAGTACCTTGAGGAGAACCCGCCGCCGCCCACAACAATCAGACCCACAACCAGCACGCCCGCAAGCGAGCCCGCTCCAGCAAGCAGCATCGGCCCCCGCCGCACGCAAAGGGAACGCGTCCGAAAGGGAGTCTCCACATACTTCCACGAGACCACGGCGCAGACGAATCCGAGCCCGGTCATCCACAAACGCTCGGCGAGCGAAGGGGGCTGCAACTCCCAATACTTATGGAATGCGAACACCGGCCAATGCCAGAGATACCATGAATAGGAAACCAAACCCACGAACACGACCGGCCGGGATGCGAGCATCCGCGCGGCAAGGGGCAAGGGTTCGCCGGAGCTTCCTGGTTTGCACAACCAAATGAATACGGCCGTGCCTACACACGGCGGCAGGGCGGCCAATCCCGGAAACGGCGTGGTCTTGTCATAAAGCCAGCATGGCACCAAAATCATTCCCAACGCGGCAAAAGCCACCCATGAACGGGCCTTGCCCGATACAAACACCTGCCCGCGAGGCAGTATCGCCACCAATGTTCCGCATAACAGCTCCCAAGCGCGGGTCGGCAGAAGGTAAAAAGTCGCGGAAGCGAACTTGCCCACCCCCACCACGCTCAACGCCAGGCTTCCCAAGAGTCCGATGCCGACTATGGACATCAGCGCGTAGCTCGAACGAAAATGCCGGAAACGGAACAGCAGGAACAGAACGAACGGAACCACCATGTAAAACTGCTCCTCCACAGCCAGCGACCAGGTGTGCAGCAAGGGCTTTTCCTCGGCGGCTCCTTGGAAATACCCGGTCTCCCGCCAAAAGTGGATGTTGGCCCCAAACAACGCTTGCCAGACCGCCGATCTACCAAGCGAGGCATAATCCGCCGGTGGAAACAGAAACCAACCAGCAAGAAGAACCGTCAGCACCAGCACCGTTGCCGCGGGCAAAATCCGCCGCGCCCGGCGCTCCCAGAACTCGGAAAAGTGGAATACCCCGTTCTCCAGATCTTTGAGAATCAGCGATGAAATCAGGAATCCGGAAATTACGAAAAACACATCAACCCCGATGAACCCGCCCGAAACGCCAAGCCCGGCATGGTAAAGCACCACCGAAGTGACAGCCAGAGCCCGGAGTCCGTCGATTTCAGGCCTGTAGCGGAAGTTCTCGATCAACATAAAACGGTTTTGAATCCTGTATCCGAATTCTCTGATAATCCCTGATCGCGATGGCCACCAGGGGGCGGGAGAGGAATTTCGGAAAGAATATCAGCGATTTCGTTAGAAACAGAATGTCTCGTGCATATTGATCATGCTTCCAAGTGGACGGCCAGTATCTTCCGCTTGAGTCTGTAGATCGCCTGTCTCTATTGGATCAAGGTATCCGCAGGCCGCCGCAGTCACCAACCGGTGATTCTTGCAGACAGCCAAGTCCCTCCACGAATCAATGTTTATGACGTTCTCCTGGAAAACTCTGAAACTCTCAAATTCAGTCCCCCACCATATCCTGGCACAAGGCTGCGTATTCCGCCGCAACGCTCGTGGCGGAATAGCAACTCACGTTCTCAAATCCCCTCTCACCTGTATCTGCGCGCTTTATTGGTGCCGTTCCGCTTTCTCAAAAATCACGGAGAGATCCTGCTTGAACAATTCCGCGAAATACCGCGCCCCGGCTTTCGTGAAATGCCTGCAATCGTGGCTGATGAATTGCCTGGAAGGCGTGAATACGGGGACGGTTTCATTTTCATCAATCACCCGCCCGACAAGATCGAGATATTTTCCACCCCACTGCTTCCGCAGCATTTCATTATATGCGCGGTTCCCCTTCTGCATGGGTGTTCTTTGCTCGAAATAGCCGTCCTTCCCGTGATTGTAGAAGATCCCATTGCTATTGCCGAAGCTCTTCGTGCCGACGGCCCATAACTTCGATTCGGGAATCGAGAGCGCGCGCACGTCCTTCGGCCTGGGTTCCGAATAGAAAACAACATCCGCGGCGGCGACCCTGACCTTGAGATCCTTGTGCGTCGCGGGCTCTTCAATATAAGATATCTCCAATTCCGGGGCGAATTTCGACTCCAGCAGCACATTGACCCAGTCCCGCGCGAAACTGTTGCCGATCACCAGAACCTTCGTCTTGCCGGAGGAGGCGAAGGGTTTGTCATGGGCGAAAACACGCTTATTGTATTTGGCGTGGATGTTCCGTTCCGCCTCGGTCTTGCTGATTCCAAGCTCGGGAACGTCCTTCAGGACTCCGCCTTTGCGATAAATGTAACCCGAGGCCGCGCTGGTCAGCAGGAAAACCGACGCGAGCGCCAGCAGCATTGCCTTGGTTCCGATCCTGTTCTTGTTGCGGAATGGCTGCTCGATCAGGAAATAGCTGAGAGCTGAAAGCGCGACGGTCAAAAGGAAGATCACCACCAGATGCGACGCATGCAGCTCCTGTGCCCAGAAATACCGCGCATAGGCAAGCAGCAGCTGGTGCCACATGTACAGGCTGAAACTGATTCTCCCGAGCGCCACCATGATCCTGTTCTCGATCAGGAATGAAGAGAGCCTGTTCCCGCCATTCGAGGTGATGAGAACCGCGGTCGTCAACAGGACGGCAAGCGGCAATTTGACGCTGTCGGGAATGAAGGAAAGGTCGAGGCACAGGATCGCGACGAGGAGCAGAATAACCAGGCCCGGCAATTGATGCCGCACAAGCCTTCCCCTCAGCAGGATCGCGGCGATCCCGCCGGCCGCCAACTCCCAGAACCTGAAGAAAATCAGGTAAAACTTTTGAAAGTGTTCATAATGCGGTAGCAGATACAGGGTGAGCGAAAGCGCAGCGAGCGTGGAAATCACCGGCAATAGCCACGAGGCCCTGTATTTGGCTACAAGCGAGATCAAAAACGGATATACCAGATAATACTGCTCTTCCACTCCCAGGCTCCATGTGTGCATCAATGGCTTGTATTCGTTGACCACATCCCAGTAATTCCTGGTGGTGACCGCCTGCAGGATGTTGTTGCTGAAAAAGTTCGTCGCAATGACGCTCTGCGCCAGGTTCTCCAGATCATCAGGCAGCATGGTCTTGATGCCGATGATCAAGGCGACCATGCTGACGAACAGGGACAGCGGGATGATCCGTCTTGTCCTCCTGAGATAGAAGTCCATGATCGAAAACCGGTTCCCGTCGATTTTTTTCATGATGATTCCTGTAATCAGGAATCCGCTGATCACGAAAAAGACATCGACTCCCAAATAGCCATTCGGCAGGAAACCGAAGTGGAAGACAATGACCGCCAACACGGCGATCGCCCGCAGCCCGTCAATGTCGTTCCGATACTCCTCGTGTTGCGTCATCATTTGCCAACGACATCCAGATAGGTTTCCGCATATTGCATCGCCACCGCTTCCGCAGAGAATTTTTTCACGTTTTCAAATCCATGCCTGACCAAGGCGCATCTCAGATCCTCCCCGTCCATGAGGCGACGCAACCCATCACGGATCGCCGTGACATCAAATGGATCGACCTTCAGCGCGCCTTCTCCCGCCACTTCCCGCATGGGGGAAATGTCAGAGGTGATCACCGGCCGGCCGATTGCCTGCGCTTCCAGAATCGGCATTCCGAAGCCCTCGTAGGTGGAGACAAAACACACCAGATCGCACGATTGATAAAGCGCCACCACCTCCTGCCTCGAAAGCCCGTGGTGGATCTCGTGCTCGACCCCCTGATTGGCGAGTTGCATCTGTTGTGTTTCCGTCGGCTTGCCGAGAATACAAAGCCGGACATCAAGGCCGGAGCAGGCTTCCACTACTCGTGTGAGATTCTTGTTTTCCGTTGTGCCGACCAGGAGAACACGCACCTTGCCCTGTAGCGGAGGTCTATGACCGTCGGCGCAGGCCGGCCACGGTTTGGGCTGGGCCCCGAACTCCGTGGAGACGCAGTTCGGTATCACCCGCACCTTGTCGGGTTTCACCCGGCACGTCGCCAACAGGCGGCCCTTCGTGAACTCGGAAATCACCGTCACACGGTCCGCCCGCAGGCATGGCAGATAGAGCCACCACCACCAGAACAACAGCCGCTTGAGCCCGCGTGACTCCTCGATGAAGCGCAGATCATGGATCGTCAGCACCACGGGACGGCGCCAGATTCCGAGAACCGCATAATGGATATCGCCTGTCTGGTGGATCACGTCGCAATCCCTCAGGGACGCCGCCCAACGCAGGTTGTCAACGATGGTCCGCGGATTCGCGCCCCCCTGCGGCGCGGTGGCGACCGTCGTTTTCACCCATTCGGGAAATGCCGAGGTGATGTTCGAGAACAACTCCTCGATGCTCCAGAATTGGCCGGGGCGGCGGTTCACCAGGATCACATGGAGCGGCCTCATGACAGCCTGCCGTTTTTGCTGATCCTTCGCGGCCGCGGCAGCCGGAGCTTCCTGGCGGGTTGGGCTGGCGCCCCCAGAAAATACCTCATCATCAGGATGTACAGCAACGTGAACATGACAGGACCCACGATCTCCGTATGAATCCAGCCATCCACGCGGGCTCCACCCCGGATCCACAGCAAGGCGATTGGCAGGATCCATAGATTCCCGCCCGTCTGTTCCGCTCTGAAGACCAGCGTGAGCTTTCCGAATAGCCAGCCGATCGCGCACGAGGTGAGCACCACAGCCAGCCAGCCTCCGTTCCAATAGGCTTCGGAAAAAAATCCGACGCCGAAGGTCGCGGTATCTCTTCCGGTAAGCCTTCTGTAAAGTTCCCTGCCGGATTCGATGAACGGCTTGTCTGGCCATAGCACGCGTGGAATCGGTGCAATCAATGCCAACATCAGGCTATCCCCAGGAGCGCCTTCATCGTATTCAACCATCGTAAATGCCTGTACATTCGCGTAGTTCAGGCGCGTCCACCACGCTTGATCCTCCTCCTCCAATCCGGCCTCCTCTTCGGATTCGAAATACGATTGGGCCATCTCCAGGCGGCCCCAGATGGAACTTTGATCCATGACGTTTTCCCGGACAAAGGATACGAAGGAATGGCTGGCCAAGTAAACGATTGCCAGAACCACTGGAATCCACTGCAGCGCCTGCCGCTTCGGGCGGTAGAGCAGGTATCCGAAAATGCAGGGGACCACCGCCAGCAGGATGGACATTTTGGAAAATGTGAGGGCACCGCCGACAACATCCAGGACAAGCAGGATGCCCCATAAGAACCACCATCCTCCTCCCTTGCGCAGGGCCATGGCGGTGAGCAGCACCAGCCCTGCGCTGGTCAGGTTGGCGAACCACGACAGAAAACCCGGCGCTATGAAAGGCAGGACATCGTATTGCGAAAGAATGGTGATCACGCGGAAGGGCAGTCCGACGAGATAGAA
>JBJTQJ010000004.1:0-82508 GCA_046075565.1 Verrucomicrobiales bacterium
GTTCCCGCCAAGACAAGAAAAAGAAAAATCCCGCTTGCCAAGAATCAAATATCGGCATATAGTGATACATGACAATATCGAACACCAAAATCGTGGTTGTGGGCGGGGTGGCTGCCGGAGCGTCGTTCGCCGCCCGGGCGCGGAGGTTGTCGGAATCGGCGGCCATCACGCTGGTCGAGCGGGGCCCGGACGTTTCGTTCGCAAACTGCGGACTGCCCTATTTCGTCGGCGGCGAGATTTCCGATCGTTCCCGATTGGCCTTGCAGACCCCGAAGTCGTTGGCGGAGATGCTGGCCATCTAGGTCCGGGCTGGCACGGAGGTGGTCTCGATTGACCGGGCGTCAAAGTCGGTGCGGGTGAAACGCCTGTCCGATGGCGAGGAACAGACCTTGGCCTACGACAAACTGGTGCTGGCTCCGGGAGCCGCTCCCTTGCGACCGCCACTGCCCGGGATCAACTCCCGCCGCATTCTCACGTTGCGCAACCTTCAGGATATGGATGCCATTGTCGCGGCGGCGGCTGGTGCCAAACACGCACTGATCATCGGCGCTGGCTTCATCGGATTGGAAATGGCGGAACAGCTGGTGCGCTTGGGCAAGACCGTCGAGTTGGTCGAGCAGCAGCAGCAAGTTCTCCCGCAACTCGATCCGGAAATGACCACCCAGATTTTGGCGTGGTTGCAAATGAATGGTGTTGCCGTCACGCTCGGGGATGGCATTGCCGGCTTCGAAGAAAGCTCTTCTGGAATCTCCGCCACCCTGCAGAGCGGTCGCCGCATTGAGACGGATTTAGTGATTCTTTCCATCGGTGTGCGCCCGGAAAGCCGCCTCGCTTCTGAAGCGGGCTTGACCCTTGGGGCCCGCGGAACCATCGCGGTGAATGAATGGATGCAAACCAGCGATCCGGATATACATGCTGCCGGCGACGTCGTGGAATCCCGCGATCGTCTCACCGGCGAACCGATGAACCTTCCCATGGGTGGGCCAGCCAACCGCCAAGGCCGGGTCATCGCGGATCACTTGTTCTTGGGCGACAAAGCCCGTCCTTACCCCGGCCATATCGGCACCGCCATCGTCCGCGTATTCGATGCCACGGCGGGCATGACCGGATGGACGGAAAAACGCCTGCGCCAAGCCGGGCGGGCCTACCAAACGACCACGGTAACGGATAACAACCATGCCGGGTATTTTCCCGGCGCGGTTCCCGTGACCTTGAAGATTCTCTGGGAACCGGAAACCGGAAAACTTCTCGGTGCGCAATCCACCGGACCGGACGGCGTGGACAAACGTCTCGACGTGCTGGCTACCGCGCTGGCTGGTGGCCTCACCACCGCCGATTTGGTCCATCTGGAACTCAGTTAAGCGCCGCCCTTCGGAAGTGCCCGCGACGTCGTGAACACGGCCGGCTTCGCGGCGGAAAACCTGAGCGACGGCCTGGTCAATCCCGTGGCCGCCATGCCGGATGACCCCTCTCTCCAAATCCTTGATGTGCGTCCACCGATGATGGCGGAAAACGATCCCATCCCCGGGTCGATCAATATCCCTTTCAAAGACCTGCGATCCAGACTCGGAGAGATCGACCGGACACGCCCGATTCTCGCGGTGTGCGCCCTTGGCAAGACCTCCTATTTCGCCTCGCGTGTCTTGTCACAAAACGGCTTCGCGGCCAAATCGCTGGTCGGCGGTTGGCGGCTCGTCGGCCGTGCCTCCGCCAAAGCCCCTATTTCCAAACCTGACAATTCATCACCAGTCCTCGCCGAATCCACCATGAAAACCACCACCCTTGATATCACGGGCCTCATGTGCCCCGGCCCATTGCTCAAACTTCGCGAGGCCATGGATGCCATGGACTCCGGTGACTGCCTCGAAATCCGAGCCTCCGATCCGGGATTTGCCCGCGACGTGGAAGCCTTCTGCAACACCACCGGCCACACCTTGCTCGGTCTGGAAAAATCCCAAGGCGTTCTCACCGCCCGCGTGCGGAAAGGTGCAGGTGTCAGCCCGGCCAAAATCTGCGCGGTGGGCGGCAACGCGGCGGTTGTCACCCCGAAATCCGGCGCCATCCTCGTTTGTTTCAGCGGCGAACTCGACAAGGCCATGGCCGCCTTTATCATCGCCACTGGAGCGGCCGCCATGGGCGGCAACGCCACCATCTTCTTCACCTTCTGGGGACTGAATGTCCTCCGCCGCGATAACCCGCCACCGGTGCAGAAAGATCTGATGGGCAAAATGTTCGGCATGATGATGCCTCGTGGCGCGGATAAACTCCCGTTGTCCAACATGCACATGGCCGGCATGGGAACGGCCATGATGAAATACCGCATGGGTTCCAAGAATCTCCCCAACCTGCCTGGATTGATCGATGCCGCCCGCAAGGCTGGTGTGCGTATGCTCGCCTGCTCGATGAGCATGGAAGCCATGGGAATCACCCTCGAAGAACTGGTGGATGGAGTCGAAGTCGGTGGAGTGGCCGACATGCTTTCCTGCTCGGCCACCAGCGCCACCTCGATGTTTATTTGAGTTTCATAGCAACTCGATTCTCTGCGCACATGTCCGGTGGTTAAAGGGATTGAAATGCTTATCCTGGCGCGTAAGCCCGTAGCGGCACCGCTTCCGGTGCCGGACGAAGGAAGCTCCACCTCCTCCGGGCCACGATGTCCCCACCCCGGAACGCGAAGGCGTTCCGCTACAAAGAGAAATCCTTAACCTGAAGCGCATGCGCTCAGAGACGATGCGAAGGAGATAATCAAACATTACACCAACGAGGCAGCAGACATTTCGCAGTCCGGCAAGCCACGGTTGAATGTTGGCGAGATATGGGGGTAAATATTGCCCCATGGACTTACCCGATGTGATCGACCATTTCCTCTCCAAAACCGGCGCGGAGGAAACGATGCCCTTTGGTCCCGATGTCCTCGTTTACAAGGTCGGGGGAAAAATGTTTGCCCTCGCCATCCCGGATGATTGCCCTCCCCGCGTCAACCTGAAGTGCGACCCCGAAAGGGCCATCGATTTGCGCGACCGTTTCGAATCGATACTACCCGGTTATCACATGAATAAAAAGCACTGGAACACCATTCTGTTGGACGGTTCCGTGCCCTCGGCCCTGATCCGAGAGATGGTCGACCATTCCTACTGCCTGGTCTCCACAAAAGGGAAGAAGCAGAAATAGCTCTTTCCACAATGCCCGGGTGCCCCGTCCACCAGGCGACGCCCCAGCCCGACCCAACCAATTTTCCGCTTGCCCAGCCCCCGCCAGCGCGGGTTTTCCGGTCTTGTGTCTTGAGTCTTTGAGCGAAGCGATCTTGCGTCTTCTCCCCCCTTTCGCCTTGCGCCCCACCCCCATATCGCCCATGTTTGCCGTCCGACCTGACACCCGCCCATGCAGCCGATTTACGAAGGGAAATCCAAGCGCCTTTTTGCCACCGACAACCCGGACGAGCTCCTCATGGAGTTCAAGGACGACGCCACCGCCTTTAATGCCGCCAAAAAAGCGGTTTTTGCCGACAAAGGCCGCCTGAATTGCGCGATCAGCAGTCTGATTTATGGCATGCTGGAGAAGGAAGGGGTGCCCACCCACTTTCTCCGCGCCGCCGGGGACACCGCCGTGGTCGTGAAAAAAGTCGAAATCCTCATGATCGAGGTGATCGTGCGCAACGTGGCCGCCGGAAGTTTCTGCAAACGCACCGGTATCGAGGAGGGCCGTCCGTTCTCCGAGCCGGTCATTGAATTTTCCCTCAAGAGCGACGAACTCGGCGACCCGCTCATCAACGACGACTACATCCGTGAACTCGGCCTCGCCACCCCGGAAGGCCTCGCCTTCCTCCGCCAGTCCGCCCTCACCGTCAACCGACTGCTCCAGGCATTTTTCCTCAAGGCGGGCCTGAAGCTGGTGGATTTCAAACTCGAATTCGGCCGCCTCGCCACCGACCCGTCGGTGATCGTGCTCGCTGACGAGATCTCTCCCGACGGTTGCCGCCTCTGGGACATCGCGACCGGCGAGAAGATGGACAAGGATCGCTTCCGCCGCGACCTCGGGAATGTCATGGAAAGTTATGCCGAAGTCCTCAAACGCGCCCAGCATGCCCTCGAAAATTGAGATCACCAACCGGTTCGCCCATCCCGAAGACGCGAACAAACTGCTCTACACGCCCCGCCCCCGGGCGATCACCTTCCGGCGCACGAAGGTTTATCTGTGCGAAGTCGAAGGAGACGAAGCCGCCTTCCAAGCCTGGATGCGCCGCGTCTTGCTCGACGAAGTGAGCCAGGACCTGCACGCCGGCGAGGCCCCCGCCCTCGGCGGCACCCAGCTCGTGCTCGAATACGGCATGAAACCCGGCGCCCTCGATCACGAACGCGAAATGATCCTCGAGGAATACCACCGCGAAGGCGATAACAAACTCGGATTCAACCTGCGTGACCTCAAACTCCGCACCCGCCTTTACCTCACCGCCGCCGACGGCCATGCCGTCGATCCGGCGCCATTCATCAAGGATATCGTCAATCCAGCCGTGCACACCCACCGCGTCGTCGCCTGAATTTTTCCATTTTTCCCCGCTCCGCCTAACAAGCCATGTTTACCACCGAGGCCCGTTACCGCCACATCCCCGTCCGTGAACTCGACGGCGACGCCCTGCTCGCCCTGAGCAAGGAGATGAAACTTTCCTTGAGCCGGGAAGACATGCTGGCCGTGCAGCAGTATTACAACGAAGCCGGGCGCGAACCAACGGACGTCGAACTCGAAGTGATCGCCCAGACCTGGAGCGAGCATTGCAAACACCGCATCTTCGGAGCACTCATCGAACACGAAACTGAAAAAGGTCCCGAAACTGTGGACGGGCTTTTCAAAACGTTCATCCGCAAGCCATCGGAAGCAATCTTCGCGGCCAAACCCGGCTTCGTGCTTTCCGCCTTCCATGACAATGCCGGCTTCATCCGCCTCGATGACGACAAGGCCGTCTGCCTTAAAGCCGAAACCCACAACCATCCCTCCGCCATTGAACCCTACGCCGGAGCGAACACCGGCCTAGGCGGTGTGATCCGCGATATCCTCGGTGCCGGCAAAGGCGCCAAGCCCATCGCCTCACTCGATGTCTTCTGCTTCGGCGCGCCCGATACCGCCCCCCAGGCCATCAAGGCCAAGGATGTCATCCACCCGCTTGGGGTCATGCGCGGTGTCGTGCGAGGCGTGCGCGACTACGGCAACCGCATGGGTATCCCAACCGTCAATGGGGCCATCCAGTTCGACGAGACTTTCATTTACAATCCGCTCGTGTTCTGCGGCACAGCCGGCGTCATTCCGATTAAAGATATCGACAAACAAATGCGCGCGGGTCTGACCGTCATTGCCGTGGGCGGTCGCACCGGCCGCGACGGACTGAAAGGCGCGACGTTCTCTTCCGCCGAATTGACCGGCGACAGTCACGCTGAAGACCAAAGTGCCGTGCAGATCGGGAATCCGATCGAAGAGAAGAAGGTGGCGGACTTCATTCTCGCCTCCCGCTCCGAAGGACTCATCGAATTTGTCACCGACTGCGGTGCCGGTGGATTCTCCAGCGCGGCCGGAGAGATGCTCAGCGAAACCGGCGGCGAGATTTTCCTCGAGCGCGTCCCGCTCAAGGAACCCGGTCTTTCCTCCTGGCAGGTTTTCCTTTCCGAAAGCCAAGAGCGTATGGTGCTCGCGGTGGAAGCCGCCAGCCTGCCCCGCTTGCGTGAACTCGCCGACATTTACGAGACCGAACTGACCGAACTCGGGCAGTCCGATGGATCCGGCATCCTCAAGGTCTGGCATCATAGCGAATTGGTTTGCGAACTCGATTGCCCGAAACTCCACGACGCCCCGCGCCGCCAGATGAAGGCCCAATGGATTCGCGCGACCACGGAAGATGCGCCCGATTTCACGCCACCCGGTTCGCCAGTCGAGTGCCTGCGCACCCTGCTCGCCGACTTCGCCATTTGCTCGCGTGCGCCGGTCATCCGCGAATACGATCACGAAGTGCAAGGCAATACCCTTCTGAAACCCCTCGCCGGAGCCACGGGCGATGCGCCGCAAGATGGCAGTGTGATCGAGATCGACGGCTCCACCCGCTCCATGGCCATGGCCCTCTCGCTCCTGCCCGAGTGGGGAAAATCCGATCCCTACCGCATGGGCCTCGCCGTCGTGGACGAATGTGTGCGCCAGCTCGTTCTGGTCGGAGCCAATCCCGATAAATTGGGTCTGCTCGATAACTTCTGCGTTGGCAACCCGAATGACCCGCGTGAACTCGGTGCGCTTGTGGAAACGACCAAAGGCATCTCCGCCGCCGCCGCCGCCTTCGCCGCACCTTTCATCTCGGGCAAAGATTCATTCTACAACTACTTCATCACCGACGAAGGACCCGTCTCCATCCCGACAACCATCCTGCTCAGCGGGATCGGCATCGTCGAATCGTCGTCCCACGTGACCGGCTCATCGCTGCGCCGCTCCGGAAGCACGCTTGTTCTGTTAGGAAAAGTCAGCGCTCCTCTCGGGGGCAGTGTCTTCGCACGCCATGCCGGATTGCGTGGAGCCACCGTGCCCGATACGGACTCGTCCGCCAACTTCCGCCTCTATCGCGCATACGCCGCCGCGCGGGATGCCGGACTCGTCCTCAGCGCCCACGATGTTTCTGAAGGCGGCCTTGCCGTCGCCTTGGCCGAAATGGGCTTCTCTCTCGCCGCCGGACTCGACATCGATCTTCCCGGCGCCGATGATGTCCATACCGCCCTCTTCCACGAAGGCACCGGACGCATCATCGCCGAAGTGGCTGAAGAAAACATGGATCAACTCCTCGATCTCTTCCGTGACCTGCCCTTGACCATCCTCGGCCAAACGACTACCGAGCACCGCGAATTGCGCATCGTGCGCGCCGATGAACCCGTGCTCGCCGCCGCTCTCGCCGAGCTGAAGGAAATCTGGTCCTCACGCCTCGCCGAGTATTACTGAGGGCCCCGCGCAGAAACGCGAGATCTTCCGAGCGGGTTCGTCGGGAGTTTTCGAGATCCTGGTTTTCTCCGGCCGGTTGCGGCTTCCACCTGCGACAGTCACCACGCGAATGTTCGGAGCAACCACAATCCTGTGGTTGCAGAAGATGCGGGGAAGATGGCACTCCATGCGTCGCTCTCCATCGAGCAGTTCGTCCCTTTCAGTTCCAGGTTTCGTGGGCGGTCATTGTCCATTTTCTTCACTACTCCCCTGGGCTTCTCTGAGCCGACTTAAGGCAGCTTCAGCACGCTCCTGCGCCTCTTTCGCACGCCGTCTGACTTCTTCGTCTGAAATCTCTGTTTCGATTCCATAAAACCATGGAGCCGACTTGTGCAAGAAATAAGACGACTGGCCGGTCAGTGGGCGCCCGGCAGCAAATTGCCCTGCCCGATGAAGCAAGTAATGGTGTGCGTCCAAGAAAATCTTTGGCCCATAAGGGTCGGAGGTCCAAGCGAATACACCCGAGAAGAAAGGGAGCAGCAGATAAATCATGAGAACTGAGATCGAAACGGACGCAATCAACCGCCTGTTCTTGCTTGGATATTTGTCTTTTATTCGCTTTTCAGAGATTCCAACAGACCGTGGCCTACATAGGCTTTCATGCCCCACCCATTATTAAAGGCGTTCTTATCAGTTCGTCAAAGTGTCCGTCCCTTTATGCTCCGAACGCTCCGAACCAGATCCCGAATCTCTGCTTGCTCAAGGAAGGCTTGCCTGCGGTAGCCACCGAGAGCCACTCAATAGGAGAATTTTCACCGCATTACGAAAATATTTCTTGCGTATTCGGAATTTTCAGTAATTAGTGAAATACAGAAGGAGGTTTCCCTATAAAATTACCGGAGGAAGTCAGACGCATCGAGGTATTCTACGACGGGCGCTGCGGGATGTGTTGCACGTTCCACGAGTGGATCAACCGCCAACCCCGCGCCTTCGGGGTTGATTTTGTTCCCTACCAATCGGATCGGGCGGAGCGCATCTTTCCCGGGATTGGCACACTCGATCCGGCCCGTGAGATGGTCGTCCGGACGGACCGCGTGGAGGTTTTCCGCGGAGCCGAGGCGTGGGTCATGTGTTTGCTGAGTTGTGCTAACCATCAGGGCGCGGCCCGCCGATTGGCCGGTCCCGCCCTGCTGCCGGTAGCCGTCAGGGCCTGCCGCATTCTCGCCGCCAACCGTCATTCGCTTAGCAAGGTATTCTTCAGCAGCAAGGACAAGGAAGTGCGCGAGACCCTGCACCATATGGAAATGCCAGCATGCGAGGACGGGGTTTGCCCGGTGAAGTGAAGGCAAAGCATGGTGATTGAGCCTTGCCCGGACATCTTCTCCCACCTTGGGAAAGAGCCGGTTTTGGCGACGGATCGATTTTCCTAGCGTGGTCCGAGCCACCCGCCTATGTTCGGGAGAAACGACCCCAGCCCATTCAATAACACCATGATCGCGAGCGGAAAAATCTTTATTGGCATTGATAGCGGAGCGACCACCTCGAAGGTAGCGGCGGTCCGTGGCGACGGTTCCTTCGTCTCGATGGATCTGCTGCAGCGGTCCACCAACTCGGCAGCAGGTCCGTCTGGAGTGATTGAAGCGTGGATGAACCTTATCGGCGAGTTTTTGCAATCAAACGACATCCACTGGGACATGGTCGGAGGCGTCGGCCTGGCGGTTCCCGGGCCGAGGCGAAGCTACGGCGTGCTGGATGTTTCCCCGAATCTGCCCGCCAATTTCGGAGGGTGGAATGTCGAGGAGGATTTGGGGGCGGCTTTGCTCAAAGCCAGTGGCCGGTATCTTCCGCTCGCACTCGGGAACGACGGGAACTTTGGTGGCGTCGCCGAAGCCGCCCGGGCTCGTGGAGAAGGTCGAGGAGCGGTTGTCATGCTCGCTCCGGGATCGGGATTGGGCGGTGCCTTTGTCGATGGCAACGGACTGCCGCTAGATGGCGATACGTTGGCGGGAATGGAAGTCGGCCACCTTGCCGCGCCGTTGCATTTGCTGGGAGTGCCAGCGTATCCCTGCGGATGTGGCCGAGCCTGGGGGTGCTACGAGGTTTATACCAGTCTCGCGGGTTTGCCCTATCTGCTCGAAGCGGCGCTTCCTCGTTATCCCGATCATCCGTTGGCCACGGCCACGGGCACGCCAAAAGAAAAGGCCCTCTCCCTGCGCGGCCTCGCACAAAAGGAGGATCCACTCGCGCTCGAACTCTTCGATCTCCAGGCAAAAGCCATGGGACTTCTCGTGGCCAATCTCGCCATGGCCGTGGACCCGGAGACTTATGTGATTGGCGGCGGTCTCATGGACCCCCATTCGACGACCGAAGCCTTCCGGGCCCGTTATCTGGGCATCCTCACCGAAACCGCCCGCACCTACCTTTGGCCGACTCAGAGGAAACAACTGCGCGTGATTCCGGCCTCCCTCGGAGAACTTTCCCAAGCGATCGGCGCGGCGCTGGTCGCGCTCTACCGCGCTTGAACAGAAGCCGGATGTTATCTCGTCCGCAAAAACAAAATCCCCCGAACACCGCTCCATGGAAACTACCATCCTGAAGTGCCAGGGCTGCGGTGCCGGGCTCGAACGCCCCGCAAGCGGAAACGTCGTCAAATACCCCTATTGCCACACCGAGCAATTGCTTCCTGCGGCCGCGGCCGAGCCGATGCGGCCGGAAGACATCGCCGCAGCGCTGGACAAAGCCCGCGCATCGGGAGATCAATTGATGGACTCGGTTTTTCCGGGCGCTAGGATCCTCCGCGCGCTTTTTCCCATTATCTTCCTCGTCATCTTCGTCATTGCCGCGTTTGTGATCCTGAAAGTGCTTTTCTCGATGATGTGAGAAGGCCGAGGAATCGTGCCGTGGTTGATGGCTTTTTGCAAAGTTCTTCTATTCCGGCCGCGTCTTGGTCGCTGACTGAATGGCAGCGAGGGTTTTGGCAAGTTGCCCGGCAAGTTCGGCGCGTTGACCAAACAGATTTTCCTTTTCTCCCGGGTCCTTGGAAAGATCGAACAATGCGGGTCGCGGTTTGGCTCCTGGTTTTTTCTGGCCGCCGCCTTTCCAGCCATCGGCAAAGGCGAGATCGGGCATGTATTTGAGGTTCGCGCTGCGGAGCGCGAGATGTCCGTTGCCGCTCATGACGACAAGGTGCTCGCGTTCAGGTGCGTTCTTCTCTCCGAGCATGCCGGGCAAAAGGTTGAAACTATCCGGCAGCGCTTGGGCGGGGATGTCCAACCCGGCGGCTGCGCAAATCGTGGCCGGAATGTCGAGCGTCGAAACAAGCTTGTCCGAAACACCGGGCGTGAGGCGAGCCGGCCAGCGGCAGATGAATGGCACACGATGACCGCCTTCCCAGAGCTGGGATTTCTCCCCGCTGTAGGGGCCGTTGGGCAGGTGACCCGGCTCCTTCTTCACGTAAGCGCCATTGTCGCTGCTGAAAATCACCAGCGTGTTCTTGGCCAATCCATGTTTATCCAGCGTGTCGAGAATCTGCCCCACCGACCAATCAAGCTCCATGAGCATGTCCGCGCGCATGCTCACGCCACTCTTGCCGACAAAACGCGGATGCGGAATGACCGGAGCATGCACGTCGTGGGGAGTGAAAAGCAGGAAAAAATTTTTGTCCTTGTTCCGTTCGATGAATTTCACGGATTCGCGGGTGAAGGTGTCGGCGAGTTCGGTGTCCTTCCACCACGCAGACTCGCCGCCTTTGGCATAGCCGATGCGATTACGTCCGGCAGCGAACTGCGTCAAACCCTTCGCCGTGGCTTCTTCTTTTTTGTAAGTGTATTCGATCGGATCCGAGGGATCGAGACCGACGACCTTGTGGTCGCGGATCAAAACCGTGGGAATGCGGTCGTTGGTGGCGGGGAAGCCGAAATATTCGTGGAAGCCGATTTCCAGCGGACCGGGGCGGAGCTCGGCATTGTAATCGGGTTTCGTTTTCCCGAAACCGAGATGCCATTTGCCAATGACCGCCGTCCGATAACCATCGGCTTTCAGGAGGCCGGGAGCAGTTGGCATATCCGTCGGGATCAGCAATGGTGCTGCACCTTGAGCCACGCCTTTGTTGAGTCCCGAAACATCCCTCCTCCAGGAATACTGGCCGGTGAGCATGGAATACCGGGTCGGAGTGCAGACGGCGGCCGAGGCATGTCCATCCAAGAACCTTTGTCCATCGCGGGCCAAACGGTCGAGGTTCGGGGTCGTGAATTTGCTCGCGCCATAACAACTCGGATCTCCCCAGCCCACGTCATCGGCAAGGATGACGACGATATTCGGCTTGGCTGTGGACGAATCCTCGGCGGTGGCGATGGGACAGGCGGAAAAGGAGGCGGCCAAGACGAGGAGCAGCCGAAAAAGAGATTGGCGGGCAGGCATGGTCGGGGAAATGGGAATTAGAGTTCGAGCTTAGTCGGAGCAACTGAGAAGGTCCAGCAAATGCGGGCCCAAAGCGGGGATTTCTAAAACGCGGGTCTGTCGAAAGCGGGACACGGGTCCTATCCGGACATCTCCATGAACCCTCACCCGAGCCTTGAGCCAAGCCGCGGGTGGGCGGCCTGCTCCGAATTGTCTATTACCTTTTCCGACGTCGGATCCCATTTCAAAGGAGCCCCGCTATCGATGGCGACGATGCCGAGCATGCCGAAGGAGGCGGAGCGGTGGGCCGCTTCTTCGGGGGCCGTCGTGGTCTGACGCGAGCGGATGCAGTTGATGAAATCCTGGTGGTGATTTGTGATTTTCGGGTCGTAGCCCTCGGGAAGGCGGCGCAACAATTCCGGGTCGGAAGCCTTGATGGACCCACGATCCGCATGAATCCATCCGTTTTCGCCGGTAAACTTCGTGCCCATGAAATTGCTGCGCACTTCAACAACGCGTCCGTCCTCGAAGGTGCCCTTGTATTCGTAATCGGTGTAAACGTCGAAAAAGTCATGGGTCGATTTTTTGCCGGTTCCTTCGACCTTCACGGGTCCGGTACCATCGAGTTTGAGCGTCCAGAGCGCGATGTCCACATGATGGCCGACCCAGTCGAGCAATTGGCCGCCGCCGAAGGTGTTGTGCCAACGCCAGTTCCAAGGGTGCAGCAGCGGATGGTAGGGGAAATTCTTGACCGGACCGCACCAGCCCGCCCAGTCGAGGTTTTCCGGCGACTTGCCAATGAGCCCGGCGACCTGATCATCGGGCACGTGCTTTTTGATGCTCATGCCCTTGGGGGTGCCGCATTCAAAACGCGAAAGCTTGCCGAGGGCATCATTCTGGATGAGGGCGCGGAAACGGCGGAACTCGCCCGTGGAGCGCTGCCAGCAACCGGTCTGCCAGATTCGTTTATTTTTCTGGACCGCCTTTACCAATTCGCGGCCTTCGGCCAGCCCCCAGGTAAATGGTTTCTCACCATAGATGTCCATGCCGGCGTTCGCGGCGGCGATGCCAACCTCGGCGTGCTGGTGATCGGGCAAGCTGAGGCAAACCACATCAGGTCCGGTGACGGCAAGAAGGTCCTTGTAGTTTCCGAAAGCCTGGCAATCCTAGTTCTTGTATTTCGCATCCACTTTCGCTTTGGCGGCCGCCACCCGGTCTTTGTCCACATCGCAGACAGCCACCACGCGGACCCCGGGGATATTGAGGAAGCTATTCATATTCCCCGTGCCCATGCCTCCCGTGCCGATGATACCCATGGTGATTTCGTCATTCGGGGAAGAACTTTGCCCCCTGACCCAGGCCATGGGCACCAGCCCGAGCGCGGAGACGGCAGCCCCCAAAAAACGACGGCGGTGGAGACGGGCAATAGGCTGGGAAGATTGGGCCATATCCCGGTCGATACCCCTCCATTCCCCCATTTCTTGCGGAAAAATGGCCAAAATGCGCCGGAAAGGGAGAAAAAATGCGGGCGGCGCAATTTTTTTGGAGTCTTTTTGCCCCGGTTAGCGTTAGAGTCTTAGTCGGGCGGCATAGGCCGGCCACATTTGAAATCAATCAAACCACCACCCAAAACCATCCAATGAAATTATTCACCAACCTGCTGTCCCTGCTCGGCGCGCTCGCCATCGCGGGGGGAACCTGCATTGCTGCGGACTGCGAAAAAGAATGTCCGAGCAAGAAGAAAGACAAGGAAGAACCCACGCTGGCCGCCTGCAAGTGTGAACCCTGCAAGTGCACCGAGTGCAAGTGCGCGGAGAAAAAAGAAGGCGCCCTGATTGCCGAAGGCGACTGCAAAAAAGAATGCCCCGGCAAGAAGAAAGAAGGCGAAGAAGAAGGTGAAGGCACCTTGATCGCCGATTGCGGCAAGTGCAAGGACAAGAAAAAAGAGGGTGAAGAAGGTGAAGGCGAAAAGAAAGAAGGCGAAACCGCCCTCATCGCTGGCAGCTGCAAAGACGGTTGCAAGGACAAGAAAAAAGAAGGTGAAGAAGCCGAAGGCGAAGGCACCCTGATTGCCGAAGGCGACTGCAAAAAAGAATGCCCCGGCAAGAAGAAGGAAGGCGAAGAAGGTGAAGGCACGCTCGTCGCTGGTAGCTGCAAAGACGGTTGCAAGGACAAGAAAAAAGAAGGTGAAGAAGCCGAAGGCGAAGGCACCCTGATCGCCGACAACTGCAAAGACGGTTGCAAGGACAAGAAGAAAGAAGGCGAAGAAGGCGAAGGCGGAGAGCTTCTCGCTGCCTAATCTGAACATCGGTTTTACGCCGACCCAAGCGACCGCGATGGCCTCCATCGCGGTCGTTTTCTTTTTTCCCCGTGGACGAGCCGCCTGCTCAAGGGCAAGTTTGTCCTAATGTCCCGCCATCTGAAGTTCTTCAGCCTCCTCCTGCTCCTGATCGCAGGCACGGCGGTCCTTTCATTGTGGTCGGATTTTCCCTATTTCTACCACACGGACGAGCCGGGCAAGTCGCGGCAGATCATCGAAGGATCCCGCAATCTGCATCATCCCCCTCTCATGCTGGAGTCGGCGAATGTCCTGGTGCGGGTGCTCGGGCGTCCGTTGGAATCGCAATCGGTGACGGAGACCGGTCGTCTGCTTTCAGCCCTGTTCTGCGCTTCGGCGGCCGCCTTGCTTGTGCTGACTTGGTCAAGATTCCGCCCTTGGCCGGAGGCTATGCTGGCCGGCGTGTTGTTGCTTCTCCAACCCGACGTGCAAGAATACGCCCGCTTTTTCAAAGAGGACCCATCTTTGATGTTCGGATGGGCCGCCGTGTTCGCCGCCATGGCTTTCGTCGAGAAACGACCGGATCGCTGGAGTTGTATGGCTCTCGGCGCGGCCGTTGCCATCGCGGCTTCAGCCAAATATGTGGGAATTATCATGGTCATTCCCGCCGCATGGATCTTATTCGTCACCGCTCGCCAACGGAGTAATGAGGCCGCATTTTCACCCTCGAAAGAATTTTATCTACCCGCCGTGGTGGTTTTCCTTGTCCTCCTCGCCGCCATCAATCATCGGCTGTGGTTGGATCCTGCCACATTCAGGGCGTCACTAGGCAAAGAGACGACACTTGTTCTCGAAGGTCAGGGAAGTGTCACCAAATCCTTGCCTCACGGTGGATTCTTCGAGCGCCTGTTGAATCGTTCGGTCCATCTGCTGCCATTTGTGGCATTGGGCTGGTGGACAACCTGGAAACAACGTCGGGAACTTTCATCGACCATTGTCCTACTCGTTCTCTCTCCTTGGGCGCTGGCCCTCATGCTGGCGTTTTCCGCGAAAGACTCCGGCCGGTATTTCATGCCGGGCACTCTGGGTCTGGTGGCGGCATCCACCTTGGGTGTGAGTGCGCTTTGCAATTTGGCAAAGTCCACGAAAGTCCAAACCCGCGTCGCCTTAACTTGCACGCTGATTGTCCTCGGCGGTAGTGTCGCCCGTTGCTGGGATTATTTCCGGGGATTTCAATCCGATGCCCGCAAGGAAATGCTCGTTTGGATTTCAGAAAACCTGCCACCCGGATCCCATGTCCTGCAGGGCAGGAAAGTCACCTTGCCCGATTCCTCAGGTCAGTATGCCGATGCCTGGCACATTCAATTGCCCGGGCACATCCGCCTCGACACTTGCAAATTGGTGTCATCGTTGGTGAGCAGCCCGGCCGAGGCACGCGCGCGAGGATTCACCCACATCGCGTTGTCCGGGGATGAGTATGATGTTTACCTCGGCGATAACAAAGCGAAGGCCTCGAAAGCGGACGATTTCGCCCGGCGCCGGGACTTTTATCAGACCCTCTTCCGTGACGGGAAAATCATCTGGGATCGCCCTTCGGGGAAAGTTGGAACCCACCAACCACCGCTGCGCCTGATCGAGTTACCGCCCGCTCCTCCTTGAGAATATATCAAGCCGCGTGGCCGCCACCGATCTCACGCAGCCTGCGCTCCATAAAAAACGGTCCTGTAGGCAACAGGGCGGCGACCATAACCCAGAAAGCCGTCCAAAATCCAAAGACGCGGGTCCGCCATGCGAGAATGGTTTGCAATCCAAGCGCGATGAAAAGCAACCCATGGGCCCAACCGAACCACTTCACGAAGATCGGATCTCCGTAGATGTATTTCATCGGCATCGCAAAAAGCATGAGCACGATAAAGGATATGCCTTCGATGGCTCCGAGCACCCGGACTCCCATAAGGACACCGCTGGCGTTTGTAGCGATTGCATTCTCTTTCCCGGACATGGCGCGCCACTGAACCACCATCGCGACAATCCTGCAAGAAAGATCAGAACGGCGAAAACTGCAGTGAAACATGTGGATCAATCGATCAGAACACGAGTTTGGTGCGTCGCACCGAAGTTGACGACGATAAGATTCCGGAACAGTACGATGCTGCTTTTCGGGCACAAAAAAGCCCGCCACTCCCTTTAGGGGAATGGCGGGCACAAGTCCTGGCAACGACCTACTCTCGCAAGACCTATCGTCTTACTACCATTGGCGCGGCAGTGTTTCACTTCCGGGTTCGGAATGGAGCCGGGTGGGACCACTGCGCTCTGGTCACCAGGAGTCTGGAGCCTTCGGCCGCACGCTTTTTGAGCGGGCGGCGGGGCTCCAGGGATCCTGAGGACCGAATGAACGGGCCTGGGGACTTGGAAAAGAGCGCGCGGCAAGCGGGGCACGGTTCTTTGTGGGAACTGTTTAGCCCAGCGGGTCGCTGGCATCTGCACACAGGAATGGAAAATTTGCAGTCAGGCGACCATCTGTCGCTCTGCGAAGCCAAAGTGAATTGGCATGAAAACAAGCCGAACGGATTATTAGTACTACTCAGCTGAACGTATCGCTACGCTTACACCGGCAGCCTATCAACGTGGTAGTCTTCCACGATCCTTCAGGGAAAATTCATCTTGGGAAGAGCTTGGCGCTTAGATGCTTTCAGCGCTTATCTCGTCCGCACTTAGCTGCCCTGCCATGCCGTTGACACGACAACAGGAACACCAGAGGTGCGTCGCTTCCGGTCCTCTCGTACTAGGAAGCGAACCCCTCAATTTTCCTACGCCCACGGAGGATAGAGGACCGAACTGTCTCGCGACGTTCTGAACCCAGCTCGCGTGCCGCTTTAACCGGCGAACAGCCGGACCCTTGGGACCTTCTCCAGCCCCAGGATGCGACGAGCCGACATCGAGGTGCCAAACCTCACCGTCGATATGAACTCTTGGGTGAGATCAGCCTGTTATCCCTAGCGTACCTTTTATCCGTTGAGCGACGGCAATTCCACATTCTACCGCCGGATCACTTGGACCTACTTTCGTATCTGCTCGACTTGTTGGTCTCACAGTTAGGCTGGCTTGTGCCCATACACTCAACACGCGATTGCCAACCGCGCTGAGCCAACCATCGCGCTCCTCCGTTACTCTTTGGGAGGATACCGCCCCAGTAAAACTGACCGGCTGCCATTGTCCCTGCCCCGGATTCACGGGTGCAGGTTAGATTTTCCAATACCAAAGGGTGGTATCTCACTGACGGCTCCGCGACCCCCTAAAGGGCCACATCAAAGCCTCCCACTTATGCTGAGCATTGAAATCGAAAAACCAATAACAGCTTACAGTTAAGGTGCATAGGGTCTTTCCGTCCTTCCGCGGGTAGGCGGCATCTTCACCGCCATTACAATTTCACTGAGCGCCCAGTTGAGACAGTGCCCAACTCGTTACACGATTCGTGCAGGTCAGAACTTACCTGACAAGGAATTTCGCTACCTTAGGACCGTTATAGTTACGGCCGACATTCACGGGGACTTGGGCTCGAAGCTTCGCCTTGCGGCTAACATCTTACCGTAATCTTTCCGCATTGGTCACGTGTCACATCCTATACATCGACTTACGTCTTGGCAGAATGCTGTGTTTTTGATAAACAGTCGGTTGGGCCATTTCACTGCGGCCGTCCGAAGACGGCACCCCTTATCCCTAAGTTACGGGGCCAATTTGCCGAGTTCCTTAACTGGGTTTCACTCTTGCGCCTTAGTATATTCTACTCACCCACCTGAGTCGGTTTGCGGTACGGGTTCTTTAGCATGCGCCGGGGCTTTTCTTGGCACGACATCCAATGATGCGGATCGGCCGTAGCCTCACCTCGGAATTCAATGACCTAGTCATCTTCCGTCATGCGTCCCCCCGGTTTAAGTTTCAGAAGTGCAGGAATATTGACCTGCTGTCCATCGCCTACGCTTATCAGCCTCGGCTTAGGTCCCGACTAACCCTGGGACGATTGGCGTTGCCCAGGAAACCTTGGGTTTACGGCGGACGGGGATTTCACCCGTCTTCTCGTTACTCATGTCTGCATCCTCACTTGTCAACGCTCCACGTTCAGTCGCCATCCCGCTTCTGCGCATTGACAACGCTCCCCTACCACTCCTTACGGAGTCCAGAGCTTCGGTATACCGCTTGATCGCCGATTATTTTCGGCGCAGAATCTCTCGATGAGTCAGCTATTACGCACTGTTTAAATGGTGGCTGCTTCTAAGCCAACATCCTCACTGTCAAAGAAATCCCACATCCTTTCCACTGAGCGGTATTTAGGCACCTTAGCTGCTGATCTGGGTTGTTTCCCTCTCGACTACGAAGCTTATCCCCCGCAGTCTCACTGCTATGTTTCATTGGATGGTATTCGGAGTTTGATTGAGTTTGGTAATCGTAACCGACCCCTAGCTCATTCAGTGCTCTACCCCCACCCATCAGCACATAACGCTGCACCTAAATGCATTTCGGGGAGAACCAGCTATCACCGGGTTTGATTAGCCTTTCACTCCTACCCACAGCTCATCCGAGAATTTCTCAAGATTCACCGGTTCGGTCCTTCACAGCGTTTTACCGCTGCTTCAACCTGGCCATGGGTAGATCACCTCGGCTTCGGGTCCAGCGCCCGCGACTAAACGCCCTATTCGGACTTGCTTTCGCTACGCCTCCGGTCCGTAAGACCTTAAGCTTGCCACGAACACTGACTCGCAGACTCATTAAGCAAAAGGCACGCCATGACCCCCGAAGGGGCTCTGACACCTTGTAGGCACACGGTTTCAGGTACTATTTCACTCCCCTCGCCGGGGTACTTTTCACCTTTCCCTCGCGGTACTGGTTCACTATCGGTTGCCAACGAGTATTTAGCCTTGGGGGGTGGTCCCCCCGGATTCACGCGGCGTTTCACGTGTGCCGCGCTACTCAGGAATTCCCTAGGGCCGTTCGGATTTTCGATTACGGGGCTATCACCCTCTCTGGCGTGTCTTTCCAGACACTTGACCTAATCGTTCCGGTCCCACGACGGGCTCCTACAACCCCGGTGGCAATGCCACCGGTTTGGGCTGTTCCGCGTTCGCTCGCCACTACTTGCGGAATCACGTTTGTTTTCTCTTCCACTGGTTACTGAGATGTTTCACTTCACCAGGTGTCGCGACCTCTTCCCTATGGATTCAGGAAGAGACGATGCCGGTTCCGGCATCAGGTTACCCCATTCGGAGATCCCCGGGTCACAGCCTCTTAGCGGCTAACCGGGGCTTATCGCAGCTTGCGCACGTCCTTCATCGCCTGTTGGCACCAAGGCATTCACTGTGTGCCCTTAAAAGCTTGTTCTCATGTTAAAATGAGTTTGTTCCGGCCCCGGAGGGCCGGCAAGCGTCATTACAAATTTTCGCCGTATTCACTAAGATCGCAGAGCAGATTTTCTCGCATGAAACTGCAATTTTTCTACCCTGTGTGCAGATGTCAAAGACCATTGGATTCGACTTGCTTGGGAGACGGAAGCTTCCTGAAAAGAATGGTGGGCCAGACTGGACTTGAACCAGTGACCCCGCGCTTATCAAGCGCGTGCTCTAACCAACTGAGCTACAGGCCCTTTTGGAATTCAAACTTCAAATACGGGATTTGAAATTCTACAGATGGTGGTGGAGGCAACCGGATTCGAACCGGTGACCTTCTGCGTGCAAAACAGACGCTCTACCAACTGAGCTATACCCCCTCATTCCGGGAATGCTTTGATGTCTCAGGAAAAGAAAAGCTGAAAAGTGCGCCGCGCGGAATCGCGCGCGAATGTGTTTATAGTTGTGAGTGGTCCGGCCTCGCGGCTCGGACGAACCCCGGTTCCGCCGAAGCGGTTCCGTTTTCGATCGGCTTGCGCCGACCGGTGGTTCCTAGACCTTGTTGCCGATATGATCGCTGTGAGACGACCGGCAACATGACTCCATAGAAAGGAGGTGATCCAGCCGCAGGTTCCCCTACGGCTACCTTGTTACGACTTCATCCCAGTTACCAGTCTCACCTTAGGGCGCTCTCTCCTTGCGGTTGAGGCACGCACTTCGGGTGCGACCGGCTTCCATGATGTGACGGGCGGTGTGTACAAGACCCGGGAACGTATTCACGGCGCCGTAGCTGATGCGCCGTTACTAGCGATTCCGGCTTCACGCAGGCGAGTTGCAGCCTGCGATCCGAACTGGGCCCAGTTTTATAGATTTCCTCCACCTCGCGGTCTCGGTTCTCATTAGGCTGGGCATTGTAGTACGTGTGCAGCCCTGGGCATAAAGGCCATACGGACTTGACGTCATCCCCACCTTCCTCCCAGTTGATCTTGGCAGTCTGACTAGAGTCCCCGCCATTACGCGCTGGCAACTAGTCACAGGGGTTGCGCTCGTTGCGGGACTTAACCCAACATCTCACGACACGAGCTGACGACAGCCATGCAGCACCTGTGCAATACCCTCGAAGGCGGCCAGCCTTTCGGCCGGCTTGCAATTGCATGTCAAGCCCAGGTAAGGTTCTTCGCGTTGCATCGAATTAAGCCACATACTCCACCGCTTGTGCGGGTCCCCGTCAATTTCTTTGAGTTTTAATCTTGCGACCGTACTTCCCAGGCGGCACGTTTAACGCGTTAGCTCCGGCACGGAGGGGGTCCAGCCCCCCCATACCAAACGTGCACCGTTTACTGCCGGGACTACCAGGGTATCTAATCCTGTTCGCTCCCCCGGCCTTCGTGCATCAGCGTCAGGAATTGTCCAGAGTCTCGCTTTCGCCACAAGTGTTCCTCACGATATCCACGCATTTCACTGCTACACCGTGAATTCCAGACTCCTCTCCAATCCTCTAGCGCGGGAGTATCGGATGCAATTCCCGGGTTGAGCCCGGGGCTTTCACATCTGACTTTCCACGCCGCCTACGCACCCTTTACGCCCAGTGATTCCGAATAACGCTTGGGACCTTCGTATTACCGCGGCTGCTGGCACGAAGTTAGCCGTCCCTTCCTCTTCAATTACTGTCACCTCCGCCGGCTGTTCACCGACGAAAGCATACTCATTGATGACAGGAGTTTACAATCCGAAGACCTTCATCCTCCACGCGGCGTCGCAGCATCAGGGTTTCCCCCATTGTGCATGATCCTCGACTGCTGCCACCCGTAGGTGTCTGGGCCGTGTCTCAGTCCCAGTGTGCCTGATCGTCCTCTAAGACCAGGTACCCGTCGTAGCCTTGGTGGGCCGTTACCCCACCAACAAGCTGATAGGCCGCGAGCCGATCCAGAAACGGCAGGTCTTGCGATCCCCACCTTTAACCGAAGAAGGTTACCCTTCCAGGTCACATGCGGCATTAATCCACGTTTCCATGGGCTATTCCGCTCTTCTGGGCACGTTGCTCACGTGTTACTCACCCGTCCGCCACTGGAGGCCCAATGTATTGCTACATCAAACCTCCCGTCCGACTTGCATGTCTTATCCACGCCGCCAGCGTTCATTCTGAGCCAGAATCAAACTCTCCGAAAAATGATAACGGTTTCGGCATTAAGCCGAAAATGTTACCGATCCATAACCGCCTGTGACGGTCGGCCATGGACCTCGCGCGCTTTCCAGCGCGCGACGCACTTTCCAACTTTTCTTTTCCAACCCGCGCTTTGTGGCGCGAGTCCTGCTTGTCAAAGATCCTAATTCGCGGGGACTAAAAATCCGGCTGTCTTTTAGGGCAGCCGGCTTTCCGTCTTGCTCGCGTCCGGCTCGTTTCGGCCGGTGAAGGTTACTCTACACGGCCAGTAAAAGCGTGCAAGGCTTTTTTGCAAAAAAAAGCACCGAACCGCATTTTTTTCTTTTCACCCCCCACCGAAAGCCGCTAAAAGAACTTTCCCCCGCGGCCCGCGGGCCTGGAATTTTGTCACTGCGGGATGAGGGCATGGCGGTTGAATGTCGGCAGGTCTCAGGTGCCGGAGCGGCTTTGTTCCTTGTATTTATTGGCCTAACAAGCGGGATACACCACTCCGTCGACCGCCTTTTCCTCGCGCATTTTTCCATCCATCATCACGAGTCGACGGTCAGCGGTTGCAGCAACACTCTCGCTGTGGGTCACGAGCACGAGGGTGGATTTTTGATCCTGATGCACCTTCCGGAACAGCTCCAGCACACGTTCCGTCGCCGCCGAATCAAGGTTTCCCGTGGGTTCATCGGCGATGATGAGCCCCGGCTGGTGAATGAGGGCCCGCGCAACGGCTGCGCGCTGCATTTCTCCACCGCTCAACTGGTGGGGAAAATGCCCCCGTCGACCGTCCAGACCGACAAAATCAAGGAGCAGCCGGGCTTTTTCCCGCCTCTCCATGTAACCGATGCCTTGCAGGCGCAGAGGTAGCGCGACATTCTCCTCCAGGCTGAGCCCGGGCAGGAGGTTGAAGAATTGGAATACGATGCCGACCTCGCTGCGCCGGTAACGGGTCCTTTCCGCTTCGCTCGCGGAGGTCAAATCCGTTTTTCCGACCCGTAATTGGCCGGAATCCGGGGTATCCAGCGCGGCAAGCAGATTGAGCAAGGTGCTTTTCCCACAGCCGCTCGGCCCGGTGATAGCCACGAATTCCCCCTGTTTGATGCGGAAAGACACCTTGTCCAAGGCGGAGACCGAGCGCTCGGGGCCTCCGGAATAGTACCGGGAGAGGTCGGTTGCTTCCACAAGGGCGGTATCAGGAAGTATCATGGTCTGTATCATTACGCTGGTAGAAGATTGCGGGTGGATGGAATTCGCCGGTTGCTCCAGAGCTTGCCGCAGGCAGTGCCCGGGCGCATGGTGGGGATGCTTCAAATGAACGGACGCAAGATGGATGAGATGCCGATCGAGTTCGACATCCTGTATGAGGATGCCGAACTCCTGATCGTGGACAAGCCGGCCCACTTGCTCGTTCATCCGAGCAAGCCGGATGGGCCGCCCACGCTATGGCACGGCCTGCGCGCCCTGCTCGCTTACGAACTCGCCACCGGCGGACAGATATCGATTGTGAACCGCCTCGATCGGGAGACCAGCGGAGTGACTGTTGTGGCGAAGTCGGCGGTGGCCGCGCGGAGGCTCGGTCGCGCCATGATGCGGCGGGAAATCCACAAGGAATATCTGGCCATCGCGCGCGGTTGGCCGGAAGAAGATGAATTCACCGTCGATGTTCCCATTCTGCGAGCTGGCGAAGTAGACACCAGTGCTGTCTATGTGAAACAATTGGCGCATGCGCAAGGGCGGCCTTGCCGCACGGTGGTGAAGGTGGAGAAACGCTGGTCGCGCGAGGGCTCGCCCTTCTGTTTGGCGCGGGCTTTCCCGGAGACCGGGCGTATGCATCAAATCCGCGTTCACCTGGCCCATGCAGGACACCCGTTGGTCGGTGACAAGATTTACACGAATGATGGAGCCGATTATCTCGAGTTTCTCGAGACAGGCTGGACACCGGCTCTGGCCGAACGATTGCTCCTGGACCGGCATGCCTTACACAGCGCCGCCATCATCATCGATGGAGACAGATGGGAATGCCCGCTGCCCAAAGACATGCGGGAATGGATGCAAAGCGATTGATGGCCGTCGTCGGCCCACACCGAATCACACTTTCAACCCGGCCAGTTTGCCATCGATCGGTTGGGTATCGGCGAGCGCGTCTTCCCATTTCACGATTTCCCCGGGACGGAAGGCGGCGAGGCGTCCGAGCTGGGTAATGCGGTTGCTCATTACACTCGGTGCAACGGTCGGATTGCTCGCGTCGCCGGCATGGATGGCCCGGCTGAATTCGGCGAGATTGAGATTCGGGCCATCGCGGTAAATAGCAGGCGTGTCTCCGGCATTCATGTTCACGCCTTCTTCGCCGCGCAGACGGACTTTGCCTCCGTATTCGGTAGAGATCATGCCTTTGGACCCAAAGACGCGGTTGGTGATGCCGCCGGGGTCTCCCCATCCACCATATTGACGCGAGTGGAAATGAATCGGCACTTGGCCGGGAAAATTGAAGAGGACGCTGAAGTGGTCGTGGCAATCGCCGATATCCGTGCGGCCTTTGCGACTGCAGATACCGGTGGCGGAAACCGGTGCCTGGCCCATGATCCAACCCATCACATCCAGCGTGTGGACATTTTGTTCCGTGATGATATCACCGGAAAGTGCGATATCGAAGACCCAATTGCGCAAGCGCTTCTCGGCGGGTGTTTCGCCGCCCTCATGGGGATTAAGCCTGCCTGATTCATAGATGGCCTGCCCGTGACTGAAGTCCCCGAGCACACCCTCGCGGACTTTGGCAATCGCCTTCTGAAATGGCTCAACGGCGCGGGTTTGGAAATCGACGAGGATGACCCTTTTCTTCTCTGCCGCGAGTTTGGCGGCTTCCTCGATGATCCGGCACCCAGCTTCATCGACAGCGACCGGTTTGGCCAGGTAGACGTGCAGCCCGGCCTTGATGGCCGTCAAAGTCTGGAGTGGATGGAAAAATGGCGGGCTTTCGATGGCCACGGCGTCGAGTCCACCGGCTTCGAACAAACGACGGTAGCCATCGAGTCCGGTGAAGCACCGCGCTTCCGGCAATCCATACCTGGCGGCAAACCCCGCCACCCGATCCTGAAAGTAGTCCGCCGCGCCGACAATCGTGAACAATCCCGAGGCCTTGGCCATGTCGGCGATCATGGTGCCCCGGCCGCCGCAACCAACCAATCCCAAGCGCAGGGGCGGAGCCGCTGCTCCATTCTGGGCATGGGAAATTGCCCCCAGGGTGGCGGCGCTGGCGGTCGTGATGAATTGGCGGCGGGTGGGCGGGCTCATGCGTGAAAGAACGTTTGGGCGGTGTTGGCAATTTCACAGGATCTATTTCATCCAAGTCGCCGGGAAAATGACTCAATGACCCTCGACAGGCGCCAGGCCCAGGCAACACTTCGAAAATGGCCGCCACGGCGCTCCGCCCAAATCCGCACTGGCACGGGGGCCAAATCCGGGTAAGGTTTGCATTTCGGCTGAAATCTCTCATCACGGCCACCCACTCCCCCACCCCGCGCGCATGTCCCAGGAACTGACCCGGAATTTCTCTATCATCGCCCATATTGACCACGGCAAGACGACACTTTCGGACCGTTTGCTGGAGATGACGCGAACGATCTCGGAGCGCGAGAAGCAGGATCAATTGCTCGATTCGATGGATTTGGAACGGGAAAGGGGGATCACCATCAAGGCCCACCCGGTCTCGATGAGCTACACCTCCGTGCGAGACGGGAAAACCTACCAACTCAACCTGCTCGACACTCCCGGACACGTGGATTTCAGTTACGAGGTTTCCCGCAGCCTCGCCGCCTGTGAGGGAGCCTTGGTGCTCATCGATGCCGCCCAGGGCGTGGAAGCCCAGACCGTGGCCAACGTGCACCTGGCCATGGGTCAGAACCTGACCATCATTCCCGTCATCAACAAGATCGACCTCCCGAGTGCGGATATCCCGAAGTGCAAACATCAGCTCGAGGAAATCCTCGCCATCCCCGCGGAGGAAGCGCTACTGGCCTCCGCAAAAGCAGGACTGGGCATCGAAGATATTCTCGAGGCCATCATCGAACGCGTGCCTGCGCCAAAAGCCTTCGACGATCAATATCTGCGCGCCTCGGTTTTCGATTCCGTCTTCGATTCCTACCGCGGCGTGGTTTCCTACGTTCGTGTTTTTTCCGGCACCATGGAAAAAGGCCAGCGCATTCGCATGCTCGCCACCGGCAATGATTACGAGGTCAAGGAAGTCGGGGTCTTCACGCCTCGCCAGACGCCGCGTCAGAAGCTCATTGCCGGGGATGTCGGATACATCATTGCGAATGTGAAGAGCACGGCCGAAGTCAAAATCGGCGACACCATCACGGAAAGCCGCCAACCGGTGAAAGAACCGCTGCCCGGCTTCAAGGAAATCCACCCCATGGTCTTTGCGGGCATCTATCCCGTGAGCACCGATGACTTCGAGTCGCTCAAGAATGCCATCGCGAAACTGCAAATCAACGACGCCGCCCTGACTTACATGGCGGAAAGCTCGGCTGCCCTCGGATTCGGATTCCGTTGTGGTTTCCTCGGCCTGCTGCACATGGAAATCGTGCTCGAGCGCCTGCGCCGCGAATTCGACATGGATGTCATTTCCACCTATCCGGGTGTCGTCTATGAAGTGACCAAAACCAGCGGCGAAGACTTGATCGTGGACAACCCCCTCCACCTTCCCGAACCACAGGAAGTGGCGGAAATCCGCGAACCGCTCGTGAAGGCCTTCATCATGCTGCCGAATGTCAACATGGGCGACATCCTCCAGCTCGTGATGGAGAAGCGCGGCATGGTTGATCATACCGAGACGCTCGACGAAACCCGGGTCATGCTCACCTGCGTGTTGCCGCTAAACGAAATCCTCGTGGATTTCAACGATCGCCTCAAGAGCATCACCCGCGGATACGGCTCGATGGACTACGAACATTGCGGCTACCAACCGGCCAAGCTCGTGCGCATGGACATGATGATCGCGGGCGAACCGGTGGATGCCTTCTCGACCATTGTGCACCGGGACAAGGCCGAGAGCTACGGGCGCCGCCTAGCCGCCAAACTCAAGGATGTCATCCCCCGGCAGCTTTTCGTGGTGGCCATCCAGGCCATGGTGGGCGGGAAAATCATCGCCCGCGAGAGTATCAGCGCCATGCGCAAGAATGTGACCGCAAAATGTTACGGCGGTGATATCACCCGTAAACGCAAGCTGCTCGAGAAACAGAAAGAGGGTAAAAAGAAGATGAAAGCCATCGGACGGGTGAGCATCCCGCAGGAGGCATTCATCGAGGTGCTTAAAACCAGCGATTGATTTTCCACGACCATGTTCAAACCGCGACATCTCAAGGATTCCGTTCACTTCCGCAAGGGAGTGGAGAAGTTCGTGCATTTCAAAAAGCACCTGATCGCCACGGAAAAATTGGCCGCCATCCGCAAAGGTTTGGACGAATTGCGCCTGCTCGAGGCCACGCGTCCCGATCGCGACACGCTGAAAAAGGCGCAAGACGAACTGGAAGCCCTCTGTCGCGGCTCCGTGCCCGCCTCGCACGCCAAACCGGTGGGCTGGCTCCCGGAAAACGTGGACGTCTTTTTCACCGCCATCATCGTGGCCCTCGGCATTCGCGCTTATTTCCTGCAACCGTTCAAGATCCCGACCGGTTCCATGCAGCCGACTTTGAACGGCGTGATCTCCGAGAGTTTCTCACCATCCCAAACCTTTCCTTCCCTGCCCGTCCAGGCTTGGCAATGGATTTTCAACAGCCGCAGCCACGATGACATCCGCGCCGCGTCCGATGATGCCATCGTTAAAGTGACCGAGCGTAATCTCCTCGTCTTCTTTACCCGCGCGACCATCCATATGCGCTCGGGCGAAACCCATTCCGTCTCCTCCACCAAGGCCGCCTTGATGCAGGGCGCAGGCTGGCCGCAATTCAACGGCGAACTTTCCGGACCCATCCCCGTGAGCAAAGGTGACATCATCTTCCGCGGCAGCAGCCAGGGAGGCGATCACCTGCTCGTGGACAAGATGAGCTACCATTTCCGGAAACCAAAACGCGGGGAGGTTTTTGTTTTCAGCACCAAGGGGATCAAGGACATCGAAAGCGGAGGCTCCTTCCGCCCGGAATTCGGCAGCCAGAACTACATCAAACGCCTCTGCGCCGTCCCCGGCGACACGCTGGAAATCACCGCCGACCACCAGCTTTTGATCAACGGCGAACGCGCGCGCGAACCCGGTTTCCAACGGGTCATGTCCATGCAGGACGGCTACAACGGTTATTTGATCCCCCCTCCGCCCTACCCTTCGGTGACAAAATTCGATCTGCGCCCCGGACATTTCGAGACGATGCTCGGGCGGTTCTGGCGCAATGATGTCCGTGTGCCCCAACCGATCTACTGGGCGATGGGCGACAACCAGCAGAGCAGCTCCGACAGCCGGTTCTGGGGCCCGGTGCCACAGGTGAATCTGGTCGGCCCCGCGTTGATCGTCTATTGGCCATTCGGCAACCACTTCGGGTTGATCAAGTAAGGCCGGGGTCCACCCCAATGCTTTTCACATTACGGAAGAATCGACGAAATTTTCGCTTTCCTTCTCCCGCGCCTTCCAGGGCAAGAGCGAGACGCTCTTGCTACATTGCAGATGGAAGCATAAGGAGATTACCCTGGGAGTGTCCCTAGGAGCCGTAGCAAGACCGTCTCGGTCTTGCCCTGGGCGATGATCTCCGCCTGCTAGACCTAGTTCCAAGTGAACGGCTTTGGGATCAAATTTCCCCCTCTTTTTTATCCACCAGAAAAGCGGGGAGGAAGGGCACGATGAGCAGGATGAGCGCGGTGGTGCCGGCGTTGAGCCAGACCAAGTTATTGAAAGTAAACTTATACACATCCGAAAGATGCGCTCCCAGCACCTCCGAAACGGAGTTGCTCAGATTCCAGACCGCCATCATCACGGCATAGCCCAGAGCCTCCGAACCCTTGGGTGTGGCACGCGCCGCCAAATCGAAAAGCGGTAACTGAGCAAGGGTGTAACCGAGCACGTACAATGCTTCGATGGCGATGGCGGAAGATTTGGAGACATAGCCCAAATAGAGAAGAGCGCAGATCGCCGTGCTGGAAATCGACATATAGAGCAATGCCCGCAAGTTGAGTTTGCGGCAAAGAAGAGGATACAATAACGCCGCCAGCAATCCCATCGGCGCACCGTAAGTCTTCAGCAGCCCGATAAACATGGGATCAAAACCAAGTTGATTGGTCTGATAAAAGAGCAACGGCACGCCGAACCCTGGCGCGAGGCTGACAAGGAAGAGCAACCCGCTGCATATCCAGAGGTTCCTTGAGCGGAACACCATCCGGCATTGGTGGGCGATACCGAACAGCGGGCCATCGCCGTTGTGGGCACTGGACACCCGCTTCTCACGCAACAACAGGAGCGTAAGCGGGATCATCGAGAAAAAGAGCACGCCTCCGATGATGGCTGTCCATCCGAACCACTTGCCGGCCAGGAATCCACCAAGCGGACCGACAAAAAGAAGGATTACATTGGCGACGATCATCCGAATTGAACTTAACCTACCGGTGGCCCCGTGAGCTTGGCCGCCTTCAACGAGCAGCCCGCCAACCACCGTGCTCGTCAGCATCATCATCACATTCAGGCAGGTGCCGAAGAAGAGCAAGGTATGGTATTGCGGCGGAATAACTCCCATCGCCAGCCAGAAAGTCCCGCTGAACACCAATCCAAGGAGAAGATAATGCCGGTGCTTCGTCCCCTTCAATGGCACACCATCAACCAGCAGCGCGGCCAACGGCTTGAAGCTCCATGGCAGTATCGCTATCCCCAACCAGGCGGCTATCTCGGTCTGGCTCACTTTGAGCCCGTCCTTGAGCAGGAACTTGATCGGCAGGTCCCCCAAGCTGCTGAATTGGCCCAGATTGGTCACGACCATTCCCCAGCAGACCAGAATCGAGTATTGGCGCAGCGTCATAGCCGTCTCGGCGGCGCGTTCGGTGGATGTGTTCATGCTGGGACTTTGTCGGAGAACGGTTAGCAAGCCCCCGGTTGCGCCCCAGTTCAAGCGGATTTCATGGTTCGCCCGATTTCGCCGGCCAAGGATCAAAGATCCGGGATGCCTGCGGTCAATGGATTTCGATGGTCACGCCACGCACGAGGAAGGGTTCGATCCGCAACGTGTTGCGGCCGGGTTTGAGGTGCCGGGTTACATCGAGCCGATAAGGCTTCCCGATCCATCCACCGGCGTGCGTCCCGTTGATCCGGATGGCGGCCGCGTCTTCCTGGACATTTGTATCCATTTCGCAGACCAGAACAGCCCGGCGGCCGGGGATCAGCAGTTCGGACGGGACCTCGATGTTCCCTTGGAAGGCTGTTCCCGCGCACGGGCTTTTCTGGCCTTGCGCAGGAACCGGATACACCACCGGAGGAACGGAGGCGTCCGTTTGGGCGGGGATCACGGCGAGCGGTTTCGATTTCGATCCGAGACGTGGAGGACGGATCTCCGACCCGCCAAAACGCAGCAGCACGCTCTCCATCGGTTCAAGGGTAATCTCCACGGCGACACCATCCTTCGTCTGCCGTGACGGGATGCCGGTGATCTCCCCGCTCATGGCATCCCAGACCTCGGGTGCGCCGGTCACTCCGGGGATCAACAGCGAGAACTTCCGAGCGCCGCCATCGATATTCTGGTTCGCCAGAAAGACCACATCGCGGCCCTCCCGATCCACCCGGCGCAAGGCGTGCAGCCAGTTGCCCGTTTCGCCTGAGAGCACGCGAACCAGCGGCGGAACTGCGGCATCATTCATCATGGTTTTGATTTCCTCCGGCGACGGAATTTCCGGCAGGAAATAACTCCGACCGCCTTGGTCATTCCGTTTGCAAAGAGATGTCCCCGACTTCTCCGGATTTCCCCAGAGCGCATCCCGCAGGGCCGCGATGTCGGCGCGTGTCTTGCCCGGGGTGAGGGATTTCTCCGGCAGGCGACCGTAGCCGACCACGATGCCACCGGCATCGAAAAACGCCTTCGCCTTCGCCAACGTGCCGTGAGGCATGGCCTCGGCCGGTGGCACCACGAGCACCCGGTATTTTTCCCCGTGCAAAAGTAATTCTCCTTTTTCGATGCGGGTGACGGCATCCTCGAATCGCTCGAAGGGCAGCCAATCGCAGTCGTAGAGGGAATCCTGCAATGCGCTGGTCAGATCTTCGGGGGTGGTGTAGACACCGACCTGCCGGGCATTGCCGCTGAAAAGCACGGCGACGGGACAGACGTGGCGACCACCCGTGAGCATCAGGGAAAGCCTGCTGCTGTAATCCGCCCACACGCGGTATAGCGCGAAACGCGGCTCGAACCCGCCATTGTAAAAGTAGGGCGGGTAGTCCTTGTCCTGTGGGGCACGTGGATTGAATGAATGCGGAATCATGAAATTGATGCTGCGGAGTTGGTGTTGATCACACAGCCACCTCATTTGCGGATAGGTGAGATCCTGATCATAACCGCCGAAGATCTCGCACATGGCGATGTCATCGCATTTGCCATAGACATGGGAAATCGAACTCCCCAATTTCGGCGTCTGATAGATGTCGTGCGGACGCTTGCCGGGATACATCTGGCGGCAAACGAGATCGATGCCTCCCATGTCGCTGTATTTCTGCAAGCGCATCATGTCCCCGGCGCAATAAGCAGGATTGAAGTAGAGTCTCCCATGCTCCATGAAATGGCCGATGGAGATGACCCCGCGCTTGCGGCACCATTCGGAAAGCCCGCCGTAGGTGACACGGCCCTAGGTTTCCGCGCGGGCCTCGGCATACTGGTAGAATGCGGCGTCCTGGGCTTCGCCAGACAGTTTGAACTTCCACGCCACGAAGGCGGGCATCCAATCAACCCCCATCGACTTGAAGGTATCGGCAAGTTCGGTGCCCCAGTCGCCCGGAGTCTCGGGTTCGTCGTAAAAGTATCCGGGAATCGTGCCGCCGAAATCCTTGCCGAATCGTTCATGGTGTGGTTGATAGACCGTCCGGAGATACCCATCGACACAATCGGCACTCATGCCATCAATCGCATAACGTTTCCCCTGTTTCAGCCTTGGTGCGGTTTCCCAACGGAACTCCATCACCTGCCAATTTCCCGATCCCGAGGGCGGACTCCACGCCACTTTTCCATCCGCGGCAAGTGGGGAAAGATCGATGAGTGTGGTGGCATCGACCGTGCCATCCGCCTCCAGACGACCGGCAATCATCGCGACAAAGTTTGGATGTGCGGCGAAGCCTGATTCGCAGGCACCACCCTGCCCGACAGCCACGGCGGAAGCGGTAAGTGCTTTGGCGGCGCGCTCGACCGGGACCTTTCCACCAACCGTCTGGCTGGGCCACCAGTCCTCATCGAAGATCCACATTTGCAGGTCATGGCGTTTCGCCGCATCAAGGCAGATGCCCAGATCGCGATACCATCCCTCGCCCAGCCAATCCTTGTCGGGGCGGGATTCCGCCGTGAAACTGCCATTGCCTCCCTCCGCCACCTTGTCCAGAATCTCGTTGAGACGCTCGGGCGATTCATCCCCGTGCAGCCAGAACTACGGTCCGGTGAGGCGGCGCGCTGAGTTGGGAAGATCGCGGAATGTTTGTTGCAACGGCTGGGCGGGAAGACCGGTCAACGAGCAGAGAAGAACCGGCCAACAGAAGGAAAAGAATCGGCTTTTCACAGAACAAACGATATTTTTATCCTAATAATCGCTTGGACGATGCAATCTTTCATTGAATCGTTTCCCGAGACGTAGTAACACCCGCGCTTTGATCCGCCAGGCTATTGTTGTTGCTGCTGCTGTTGCTGCAAGTCGTCGTCGGAGCCGATGTGGTAGGCACCGGGGAAGACGGTCACAGCGGGAGTCGGAACTTCCTCAACGGGAAGGAGATCGGCGTAGAGAACGAAGGTTTCAAAGATGGCCGCGCCGACGGCGATGAGGCGCGACTGGAAGCGGTCGATGTAGTTGTGCAGTCCTTCATCGAGGATTTCATCGATGCTCGAGAACTCGAGGTCGGCGCGCAGGCGCCCGGCCAAACGCAAGGCATTGACGGGCAGGGCCGTGCCGCCGGCGGTCAGTTCGGCGACCTGGCGCAGGGCGCGGTCCACCTCAAGCACGCAGAAGCGCATGGCGCGGGGGAAGGAACCACTGAGGAAGAGGAATTCGAGGATTCGTTTGGGCTCGAGGTGGTTGCAGATGGCGTGGAAGGGATGGTAGGCGGAACAGGAATGAAGTAACGAGGCCCAGCGCAACGGCGCGGCGGAAGGATGAGGAGGCATCTCCAATCCGAGCGAGGAGCAGACGTCCACCTGACGAGAGGTCTGGTCGGCGCGTTCGAGATAGGTGCCGAGTTGCAGGAACAACCATTGTTCGCCCCGGCCCATGGTCGAACGGGCGACCCCCTGGAAGAGATAGGAGGCGCGCATGATCTCCTCGTAGTATTCATTCGGCTGCTGCACGCGCAGGCGTTCGGCTTTCGGCGAATGGAGGAAGAGATGGATGTCGTTGAGGGTGCGCCAGAATTCGTCGGAGATCTGGTCGCGCACCATGCGGGCATTCTCGCGGGCAGTGCGCACGCAGTTGCGGATACAAGTCGCATTTTCATCCCGCACACTCAGGTATTCGGCGATCCACTCGCTGGTCACGGACGGGTAAAGTTTGGCGTATCCTTCTTCCTCACCCGTGGTCATGAGGATGGGTTCCCAGAAGCTGGCTTCGCCGCCACCACCGGATCCAGCATCCATGTAGAGCTGGCTGTTGGCATGGAGAAGACGGGCGAGGTTTTCGGCCCGCTCCATGTATCGGGCCATCCAATAAATGCTGTCGGCGACGCGGCTGAGCATGGGAAATGGGGAATGGGTGGGTTGGGGGACGGAATTCTAGGAATGATTTCGCCCGCATTGCGGGATTGCCATCAATGACGAAATACCCAAACACCCAAATACCCAATGCATGAAGAAACGCGTAGTCCAGAGCGCCAATATTCCGGAAGCAAGCTGCCCCGCCCGCCGGATTCGGACTTCGTTCTTCGGATTTCTTTGGGTATTTGGGTATTTCGTCATTCGTGTTTGTGCCTAAGGGACAGAATGCTGAGTGAGGGTAGACTACGCTCCGGCGGGAGCCGAGCCGGGGCGGCCGCTGTCGTCCCAGAAGACCCAGGTGTCTTTACTGCCGCCACCTTGGGACGAGTTGACGACAAGCGAACCTTTCTTCAAGGCGACACGGGTGAGCCCGCCGGGCACGACCTTCACCCGTTTGCCATAAAGGATGTAGGGCCGTAGATCGATGTGGCGGCCTTCGAAATGGTCGTCCACGAAAACCGGATGGCGCGAGAGCGAGAGCACCGGCTGGGCGATGTAGTTGCGCGGATTGGCAATGATGCGGGCTTTGAATTCCTCGCGCTGCGCTTTGGTGGAAGCCGGTCCCATGAGCATTCCGTAGCCGCCGGATTCATTGACGGCTTTGACCACGAGCTTGCCGAGATTTTCCAAGATAAATGTCCGCTCGTTTTCCTCGGAAGCGAGATGCGTGGGAACATTCGGGAGGATGGGCTCCTGATCGAGATAGTATTTGATCATCCTCGGCACGTAGGCATAGACGGCTTTGTCGTCGGCGACACCGGTGCCGATCGAGTTGGCCAACGCGACATGCCCATTGCGGTATGCGCTGACCAATCCGGGCACCCCGAGCATGGAATCTTCACGGAAGACCATGGGGTCAAGGAAGTCGTCGTCGATGCGCCGGTAAATCACATGCACCTGCACGAGTCCACGCGTCGTGCGCATGAACACGCGGTCGCCACGCACGATGAGGTCACGTCCTTCGACAATGGGGATACCCATCTGGCGGGCCAGGTAACAATGCTCGAAGTAAGCGCTGTTGTAGACACCGGGCGTGAGCAGGACAATGACCGGGTCCACCACTCCGGCGGGAGCGAGATGGGCCAGGGTATCGCGCAGCATGGTGCCGTAGGAATCAACCGGTCGTACGGGCAGTGATTGCAGCAAGTGCGGAAACGCCCGCTTCATGGCCATGCGGTTCTCGAGCATGTAGGATGCGCCGGAGGGCGAACGGGCATTGTCCTCGAGCACAAAATAGGTGCCGTCGCGGTCGCGCACGAGATCGGTTCCGCAGATGTGGATGTAGATATTGTGCGGCACCTGCACGCCGTGGAAGGCTTTGCGGTAATGCGATGCCGATTCAACGACCTCGCGGGGGACGACACCATCGTTCACGATGCGTTGGGCGTGGTAGACGTCGTGCAGGAAAAGATTGAGGGCGGTGATGCGTTGGACGAGACCGGCCTCGACCTGATCCCATTCCGAGCGGGGAATGACCCGCGGCATGAGGTCGAAGGGGAAAATGCGCTCGGTGCCACTTTCATCGCCATAGACGGTGAACGTGACGCCTTGCTTCAAGAAAGCGGCGTCCGTGGTCACCTGCTTCTGGGCGTAGTCCTCGGGCGAAAGTTTCCCCAGCGCCTTGATGAGGCTTTGGTAATGGGGGCGGGCGTTGTCTTCGCTGGTGAAGACCTCGTCGAAGAAGTCACCGGGTTCGTAGGATTCAAAAATTCCGGGCATGGGTATGCCTATTTGTAGCAGAACCCGTGCCGGATGGGGATATATTCAAGCAATCCCCGCGATTTTCCACCCCGGCCAGCCGATGGGCCGGGATTGCCATCACTCGAGGGAGACGACCTCGTCGCCCTGCATGATACTCTCCTTCGGGGCCATGGAGCCGGGAATCGGGGCGAGGGCCGCCTCGTTGTCCTCGATGCTGTCCCCGACGACCACCCGGCAGATGATCTTGTCTCCCCGACGAATGCGGAATTCATCCCGGGGTTCGATGTTCGCATTCCGGCCCGCCGACATGACGGCGACGCCATGCTCGGGGCTGACGAAGGTGATTTTGGCCAGCATGGGTGCCGACCGGATCTGGGCGATGCGTTGGTCGATCTGATGCTTCAGAGCTTCGTTTTCGCCGGCCATGCGGTCGCGTTCCTCGCTGGCGGCTTCACTCTGCAAGCGGAGGTTTTCCTTTTCGGCACGCATTTTTTCCAGTTCTTCCGTCACAATGCGGAGCCGTTGTTCCGCCGGCGTTTCTTCCCCGCCGGTCGTTGCGGTGGCCGGTTGGGCCGGGTTCGAGACGGGATTTCCGGCGGTGTTGTTTGCCGCGGGCGCGGTCGCTGGAGTGGACGTCTTCCCGGTGAGCGCCTCGATGAGTTTGGCCGTATCCTCGCGCTGCTGGCGCAGGTCCTGTTTGTTGCTCCACTGCGTGTAGCCGAAGACGGCTCCCAAGAGCAGGAGGATTCCAATGAGGATGCGGGATTGGTTCATCAGAAACCCATACACCTCCTCGGGGCCCGTGGCAAGCCGCTTCCGGGAAGATTCGGGGTTGAAGCCGGGCCCATCCTGCGGGTAAATGGGAAGTTCCGACCATGCCCAGACTGCTTCCCATTTTCGCCCTTCTCATTGCCGCCGCCGCCCTGCGGTTCCATGACCTGCCCTCGCGGGTCATGCACACCGACGAGGCCATCCATGGGGTGACGGTCGGGCGTCTGCTCGCGGGCGAGGCTTTCAAATACGATCCCAAGGACTACCACGGCCCGACCTTGCACTACTCGACCCTGCCCGTGGCTTGGGCGCGCGGGCAGCACCGATTCCAGGATTTGGACGAAACAACCCTGCGCGGGGTGACGGCCGGCTACGGCGTGCTCCTCGTGCTGATGACTTTCCTTTTCCGGAAAGAGCTTGGCGAAGCAGGCGCCGCGTTCGGCGCGGTTTTGGTGGCGGTCTCGCCGATGATGGTTTTTTTCAGCCGCTACTACATCATGGAGTTGCCGTTCGCGGTTTTCCTCACGCTGCTTGGCTTCGCCTGCTGGCGCTTCACCACGGAGACCGAACCGCGACGGCGTCGCGTCTGGTGGATTCTAGCCGGGGTCTCGGCCGGGCTTCTGCATGCGACCAAGGAAACCTTCGTCCTGCACGTTGCGGCCATGGCACTTGCCGCCGCAATCGCCGGTGGACGTGCGAGCATCACGGCTATCCCCGGATTCCTGCAGCGGCATTGGAAAGCCATCCTTGCCTCCTGTGTGCTGGGCTTTGTGCTTTCCGCGGCTTTGTTGAGCCATGGATTCCGCCGACCGGAAGCGATTTGGGACGGCATCCGCACCTATCTTCTTTATTTGAACCGGGCTGAAGGAACGGATGCCGGCCACAACCAACCATGGAATTACTATTTCGCGGTGCTGTTTTTCCTCAAGCCAAGCGGCGGGTTCTGGTATTCGGAGATTGGAGTGCTGATTCTCGGCCTCGCGGGAGCGGTGCGAGCATGGTGGCCCGGAGGTGGTGATGCAAAACGTTTTCCCCGCGCTCTCGCCGCCTACACCATCGCCACCATGGTGATTTATTCGGTGATCCCTTACAAGACCCCGTGGTCCTTCCTCGCCACCATGCATGGATTGATGCTGCTTTCCGGTTATGCCCTCGCGGGCTGCCTGCCAGATCGCAAAGCGGGCAAACCACCCGCTGCCAAACTCGCATTGATGGCCGCCGCGTGCCTGGCCTTTGCCGCAACCATCGCCCATGCTTTGCTCTACGACCGCAGAATGATCACCGAGGCCCCGGCCGATCCCGAGCAACCCATGGTCTATGGACACACCAGCCAGGAAATCCTCGAACTGGCTCGCCAAATTTCCCAGCTCGAATCCTCCGAAGGCCGCACCCTCACGCTCGCCATCGGAGAAGAAGAAAATGGCTGGCCTCTGCCGTGGTATCGGAGGAAAGCACTCGGCTCGAACAGCTATGGCCGCAGCCTCCCCGACCTCAAGGAACCACCCGACATCGTGGCCGTATCCACGGACCATTTCCCCGACGCCGCCCAGGCTCTCTTCGCCACCCATCTCTGCAAGAACTACGAAATCCGCCCCGGAGTCTCGCTCCATGTCTTTTTCAGGCGCAGCCTGGCCGGACTTCAGGAGCCCGCTACTCCCGTCATGAAGTCGCCCGACAAAGGATCTTGAATCCCTAGCCCGTGCCACCGCGTTTCCACGGGAAATCCTGACTTTGCGGCGCAGGTTTTGCCCGGTTTTTCCCAAGTTATTCACAATTTACCGACATCCGACCCCGCAGACACGCATTTCGCGGAAATTCAAAGAGCGCTTTTCAGAAGCAAGAATTCCCCTTTGGCCCGCCAGGGAACCACTCCTTGGCCCCCAGAGAATCGGCGACCATTCTTGTGTTTATAGACAACTCAAAATCAATGGATTAGAGGAGAACCTGCCATTTGACATTCCCTCCCCTTGCACGTGGAACACCGATAGAATCAATGTGGAACGCTGATCCACCTTTCGCCAAGCCGATCATGCCATTTTCTCTGATTTGCAATGGGAATCCATTCATCGAATCAAGCCAACCAGCTTGGTGACGTGCCCGTTTCGAGTTATTCACATTCCGGGAGACCAGCGCTGGGCAGCAAGGAAAAATCCCGCATTTCCTGCCGAAACCATTCGACAGAAGGGCATGGATCCGCTGTATTTGCGCTCCGAATTCCCCCGCCATATTTCAACCACAGCAATCCATGGCCTACCAGCACCTGACACCACCGACCACCGGCGAAACAATCCGCATTGAAAACGGCAAACTCGTCGTGCCCGACCATCCGATCATTCCCTTCATTGAAGGCGATGGCACCGGCCCCGATATCTGGCGCGCCTCCGTCCGCGTGCTCGATGCGGCCGTGGAAAAAGCCTACGCCGGCAAAAGAAAAATTTCCTGGTTCGAGGTCCTCGCCGGCGAAAAGGCGTTCAATCAGCTCGGCACTTGGCTGCCCGACGACACCCTGACCGCCTTCCGCGAATACCTCGTCGGCATCAAGGGTCCCCTCACCACCCCGGTCGGCGGCGGCATCCGTTCCCTCAACGTCGCCCTCCGCCAGATTCTTGACCTCTATGTCTGCCTGCGCCCGGTCCAGTATTTCACCGGCGTGCCCAGTCCGGTCAAACATCCGGAAAAAGTGGATATGGTCATTTTCCGTGAAAACACGGAGGACATCTACGCCGGCATCGATTTCCAGGCCGGGTCGGACAAAGCGCTCAAGACGCTCGAGTTCCTGAAGGCCAATTTCCCGGATGACTTCAAGAAGGTCCGTTTCGGAGCGGAAGACGTGGCCTCGGTCGGCGTCGGCTTCAAACCGGTTTCCCGTCCCGGCACCGAACGCCTCGTGCGCTCGGCCATTGAATACGCCATCCGTTTCGGGCAGAAGAGCGTGACGATCGTGCACAAGGGCAACATCATGAAATACACCGAAGGCGCTTTCCGCGACTGGGGATATGATGTGGCCAAAAACGAATTCGGCGCGGTCGAACTTGATGGCGGACCATGGTGTGTCATTCCCGAAGGCAAGCCGGGTGCCGGTATCATCATCAAGGATGCCATAGCCGACATCACGCTCCAGCAGGTGCTCACCCGCCCTGAAGACTTCGATGTGATCGCCACCCTGAACTTGAACGGCGATTACCTTTCCGACGCGCTCGCTGCGCAAGTCGGCGGCATCGGCATCGCTCCGGGCGGAAACATCAACTACATCACCGGACACGCCATCTTCGAGGCTACTCACGGCACCGCCCCCAAATACGCCAACCTCGATCAGGTCAATCCCGGCTCGGTCATCCTTTCCGGCGAAATGATGCTGCGCTACATGGGTTGGATCGAAGCGGCCGACCTCGTGCTCAAGGGACTCAATGGCGCCATCGACAGCAAGAAAGTTACCTACGATTTTGCCCGCCTCATGGAAGGCGCGACCAAGATCAAGTGCTCCGAGTTCGGAGACAACATCATCGCTCACCTCTGAGCGAAGAAAATTGTCGAAGAAAAATGGCGGGTTCCGTGAAGGGGCCCGCCATTTTTTTGTGGTGAAGCGTGCGGAAAAGTCTTCCATGCACCGATCGATCTGCGCACAAAATCCGGAGGGACACGATCCCGCAGGGTCGTGTCCGTTGCCGGAGCGTGAAGGACACAGAATCTCGTTCGAGCATCGGACTCTCCCCAATCGGAATGCGAAGGCATTTCGCTACCCTGGAGTTTCGCGCTTTTCTTTCTGCCGCGCCCGAAAGATTCGCTCCCCGATTCCTGCTATGGCCGGTCCGATGATTTCACCAATCCCCGCAATCCGGCGGCATCGAGTTCGGCATTCGGTTTGAACCCATCTCCTTCCAGATAACGCAGGATGCTCGCGCGCATGTGCCGTGACGCGGGATCCGCGGCGGCCTCCTCGCGCAAATCAAATGCGCAGGCAAGCAGACGCCCTGGCCCGACCTTGGCTTCGAACAAATACGCCAACGGACGATTGGTCACCCAATCATCAATGGGACGAACGATCACCGGATGCGATGGCAAATCGCGAAGAATGAAAGGCCGGGCGTTCCGTTGGACCGACCACCATTGCCAATTCGTGTGCTCACCGGTCGGGAAGGCGGCCAAAGCCGGATGCTTTTGATTAATCAAAAGACCGAGCGTGTGCGGCGGTTGCCAGTTTGTCCATGCCGTGTTCCAGAACATGGGAGAGAATCCCGCAACCAGCGGTCGTGCCGGATCATCGGCAATTGCCTCGGGCTCCGGCATCCACCAGACAACCTTACCTTCATCGAGAGCGCGGAGCGCATCCTCGAGCGAACGGGTTTCGACCACGGAAGGAGATCGCTCTGCCTTCACCGTTGGGTAGATGAAGACATCACAGTGGTTGCACAAGGTAAGGGTCTCGTCACCAACCACGAGTTGGGCCTGTATCGGCTTCAACACGGCGTTCAAAGGCACGCTGATCGAGCCGAGTTCATGCAACGCCCCGCGCTTGAGATCCCGTTTCGCGAGAGTTCCGCCCGCGAATGCCCGCCCATCCCAGCGCAGCTCCCATCTCGGGGTAAAGTCCGTGAAATCCGATGGCCCGAAATGGGAGAGCAACAATCGCGCGGTTAGGTTCTCGTCCGTTGACCAAATCAATTTCGGCAATTCAGCGAGTGGCACGACCGGACCGCTGAAGCGGGCGTATTCTTCAGCATTGATGTAACCTTTTTCATCCCAGAAGGCATCGAGCACTCCGACAAGGGCGGTTCCCTTGCCCGGAAAATCGTGCAAGTCGAGCAGTTGATATCCACCGAATCCGGGCGTGCGCAATGCGGCTTCGATATCATGTTTGTAACAAGCGGCCTGCCATTTTCCGGAAGCACGGAGAAAGTCCGGCGTGAGTTCGAGAATCTTATTGCGCCGGGCCGTCTCCCGGAAGATCTCGAAATTCCGCGCCTTGAAGTAGCCGGTGTATTTTTCGATCTCTTTCAAATTGGGATAAACACACCACTGGCCAATCTCATGGGAGACAACGGGAGAATCGGGGTGTTTGCGGATAAATTCGCTCCAATTGAAATCGGTCGAAGGCGGCTGGGCATTGAGCCGGGATTTCAAGCGCTCGCCCCATCGTTGCAAACGCGGATCGGGGCTGCTGTGGAAATCCGAGCCGGCCGCAACAGGCCATCCGGCGCCGGTGGTGTAGGCGCGCCGTGAATCCTTGCTCTTCCACTTGGCCACAAAGTCCCGCAGCCACTTGACATGATTTTTCCCGGAAGGCTCATTGCCGTAGGCGAAAAGCAGGAAACTCGGATGGTTTCCGTAGGCCTCGACCATCCGTTCGGTTTCGCGTTCCATCCACACGTCGAGGGGACGTCCGCTCCCGATTTCCGCTCCTTCGTTGGCCCATGAGGACGCCTCCACTTGATAGTAGAATCCGAGTTGATCGGCGGCGAGGAAAGCCACCTCGGGCGGGCACCATGAGTGGAACCGGATATGGTTCAATCCATGTGCCTTGCAAATCCGGATGATGCGTTTCCAGGATTCCACATCGGTTGGCGGATAACCGGTCAGGGGAAAAATGCAGCACTCGAGTGTTCCCCGGAGGAAAAGCGGAACACCGTTGAGTGTCCATTGCCCGCCGCTCGAACGGATCTCGCGGAAGCCGAAGGTTGTCGTTTTCTCGTCGACGGGCATATCGTCGCCGGTAAAGAGTCTTGCCCGCCCTTCATGAAGGGCGGGCAAGACTCTTTACCGGCGACGATATGCCCGTCGACGAGAAAACGACAACCTTCGGCTTCCGCGAGATCCGTTCGAGCGGCGGGCAATGGACACTCAACGGTGTTCCGCTTTTCCTCCGGGGAACACTCGAGTGCTGCATTTTTCCCCTGACCGGTTATCCGCCAACCGATGTGGAATCCTGGAAACGCATCATCCGGATTTGCAAGGCACATGGATTGAACCATATCCGGTTCCACTCATGGTGCCCGCCCGAGGTGGCTTTCCTCGCCGCCGATCAACTCGGATTCTACTATCAAGTGGAGGCGTCCTCATGGGCCAACGAAGGAGCGGAAATCGGGAGCGGACGTCCCCTCGACGTGTGGATGGAACGCGAAACCGAACGGATGGTCGAGGCCTACGGAAACCATCCGAGTTTCCTGCTTTTCGCCTACGGCAATGAGCCTTCCGGGAAAAATCATGTCAAGTGGCTGCGGGACTTTGTGGCCAAGTGGAAGAGCAAGGATTCACGGCGCGCCTACACCACCGGCGCCGGATGGCCTGTTGCGGCCGGCTCGGATTTCCACAGCAGCCCCGATCCGCGTTTGCAACGATGGGGCGAGCGCTTGAAATCCCGGCTCAATGCCCAGCCGCCTTCGACCGATTTCAATTGGAGCGAATTTATCCGCAAACACCCCGATTCTCCCGTTGTCTCCCATGAGATTGGCCAGTGGTGTGTTTATCCCAATTTGAAAGAGATCGAAAAATACACCGGCTACTTCAAGGCGCGGAATTTCGAGATCTTCCGGGAGACGGCCCGGCGCAATAAGATTCTCGAACTCACGCCGGACTTTCTCCGTGCTTCCGGAAAATGGCAGGCCGCTTGTTACAAACATGATATCGAAGCCGCATTGCGCACGCCCGGATTCGGTGGATATCAACTGCTCGACTTGCACGATTTTCCGGGCAAGGGAACCGCCCTTGTCGGAGTGCTCGATGCCTTCTGGGATGAAAAAGGTTACATCAATGCTGAAGAATACGCCCGCTTCAGCGGTCCGGTCGTGCCACTCGCTGAATTGCCGAAATTGATTTGGTCAACGGACGAGAACCTAACCGCGCGATTGTTGCTCTCCCATTTCGGGCCATCGGATTTCACGGACTTTACCCCGAGATGGGAGCTGCGCTGGGATGGGCGGGCATTCGCGGGCGGAACTCTCGCGAAACGGGATCTCAAGCGCGGGGCGTTGCATGAACTCGGCTCGATCAGCGTGCCTTTGAACGCCGTGTTGAAGCCGATACAGGCCCAACTCGTGGTTGGTGACGAGACCCTTACCTTGTGCAACCACTGTGATGTCTTCATCTACCCAACGGTGAAGGCAGAGCGATCTCCTTCCGTGGTCGAAACCCGTTCGCTCGAGGATGCGCTCCGCGCTCTCGATGAAGGTAAGGTTGTCTGGTGGATGCCGGAGCCCGAGGCAATTGCCGATGATCCGGCACGACCGCTGGTTGCGGGATTCTCTCCCATGTTCTGGAACACGGCATGGACAAACTGGCAACCGCCGCACACGCTCGGTCTTTTGATTAATCAAAAGCATCCGGCTTTGGCCGCCTTCCCGACCGGTGAGCACACGAATTGGCAATGGTGGTCGGTCCAACGGAACGCCCGGCCTTTCATTCTTCGCGATTTGCCATCGCATCCGGTGATCGTTCGTCCCATTGATGATTGGGTGACCAATCGTCCGTTGGCGTATTTGTTCGAAGCCAAGGTCGGGCCAGGGCGTCTGCTTGCCTGCGCATTTGATTTGCGCGAGGAGGCCGCCGCGGATCCCGCGTCACGGCACATGCGCGCGAGCATCCTGCGTTATCTGGAAGGAGATGGGTTCAAACCGAATGCCGAACTCGATGCCGCCGGATTGCGGGGATTGGTGAAATCATCGGACCGGCCATAGCAGGAATCGGGGAGCGAATCTTTCGGGCGCGGCAGAAAGAAAAGCGCGAAACTCCAGGGTAGCGAAATGCCTTCGCATTCCGATTGGGGAGAGTCCGATGCTCGAACGAGATTCTGTGTCCTTCACGCTCCGGCAACGGACACGACCCTGCGGGATCGTGTCCCTCCGGATTTTGTGCGCAGATCGATCGGTGCATGGAAGACTTTTCCGCACGCTTCACCACAAAAAAATGGCGGGCCCCTTCACGGAACCCGCCATTTTTCTTCGACAATTTTCTTCGCTCAGAGGTGAGCGATGATGTTGTCTCCGAACTCGGAGCACTTGATCTTGGTCGCGCCTTCCATGAGGCGGGCAAAATCGTAGGTAACTTTCTTGCTGTCGATGGCGCCATTGAGTCCCTTGAGCACGAGGTCGGCCGCTTCGATCCAACCCATGTAGCGCAGCATCATTTCGCCGGAAAGGATGACCGAGCCGGGATTGACCTGATCGAGGTTGGCGTATTTGGGGGCGGTGCCGTGAGTAGCCTCGAAGATGGCGTGTCCGGTGATGTAGTTGATGTTTCCGCCCGGAGCGATGCCGATGCCGCCGACTTGCGCAGCGAGCGCGTCGGAAAGGTAATCGCCGTTCAAGTTCAGGGTGGCGATCACATCGAAGTCTTCAGGGCGGGTGAGCACCTGCTGGAGCGTGATGTCGGCTATGGCATCCTTGATGATGATACCGGCACCCGGCTTGCCTTCGGGAATGACACACCATGGTCCGCCATCAAGTTCGACCGCGCCGAATTCGTTTTTGGCCACATCATATCCCCAGTCGCGGAAAGCGCCTTCGGTGTATTTCATGATGTTGCCCTTGTGCACGATCGTCACGCTCTTCTGCCCGAAACGGATGGCGTATTCAATGGCCGAGCGCACGAGGCGTTCGGTGCCGGGACGGGAAACCGGTTTGAAGCCGACGCCGACCGAGGCCACGTCTTCCGCTCCGAAACGGACCTTCTTGAAGTCATCCGGGAAATTGGCCTTCAGGAACTCGAGCGTCTTGAGCGCTTTGTCCGACCCGGCCTGGAAATCGATGCCGGCGTAGATGTCCTCCGTGTTTTCACGGAAAATGACCATATCCACTTTTTCCGGATGTTTGACCGGACTGGGCACGCCGGTGAAATACTGGACCGGGCGCAGGCAGACATAGAGGTCAAGAATCTGGCGGAGGGCGACGTTGAGGGAACGGATGCCGCCGCCGACCGGGGTGGTGAGGGGACCCTTGATGCCGACGAGGTATTCGCGGAAGGCGGTCAGGGTGTCGTCGGGCAGCCAAGTGCCGAGCTGATTGAACGCCTTTTCGCCGGCGAGGACCTCGAACCAGGAAATTTTTCTTTTGCCGGCGTAGGCTTTTTCCACGGCCGCATCGAGCACGCGGACGGAGGCGCGCCAGATATCGGGGCCGGTGCCATCGCCTTCAATGAAGGGAATGATCGGATGGTCGGGCACGACGAGTTTGCCGTTTTCAATGCGGATTGTTTCGCCGGTGGTCGGTGGTGTCAGGTGCTGGTAGGCCATGGATTGCTGTGGTTGAAATATGGCGGGGGAATTCGGAGCGCAAATACAGCGGATCCATGCCCTTCTGTCGAATGGTTTCGGCAGGAAATGCGGGATTTTTCCTTGCTGCCCAGCGCTGGTCTCCCGGAATGTGAATAACTCGAAACGGGCACGTCACCAAGCTGGTTGGCTTGATTCGATGAATGGATTCCCATTGCAAATCAGAGAAAATGGCATGATCGGCTTGGCGAAAGGTGGATCAGCGTTCCACATTGATTCTATCGGTGTTCCACGTGCAAGGGGAGGGAATGTCAAATGGCAGGTTCTCCTCTAATCCATTGATTTTGAGTTGTCTATAAACACAAGAATGGTCGCCGATTCTCTGGGGGCCAAGGAGTGGTTCCCTGGCGGGCCAAAGGGGAATTCTTGCTTCTGAAAAGCGCTCTTTGAATTTCCGCGAAATGCGTGTCTGCGGGGTCGGATGTCGGTAAATTGTGAATAACTTGGGAAAAACCGGGCAAAACCTGCGCCGCAAAGTCAGGATTTCCCGTGGAAACGCGGTGGCACGGGCTAGGGATTCAAGATCCTTTGTCGGGCGACTTCATGACGGGAGTAGCGGGCTCCTGAAGTCCGGCCAGGCTGCGCCTGAAAAAGACATGGAGCGAGACTCCGGGGCGGATTTCGTAGTTCTTGCAGAGATGGGTGGCGAAGAGAGCCTGGGCGGCGTCGGGGAAATGGTCCGTGGATACGGCCACGATGTCGGGTGGTTCCTTGAGGTCGGGGAGGCTGCGGCCATAGCTGTTCGAGCCGAGTGCTTTCCTCCGATACCACGGCAGAGGCCAGCCATTTTCTTCTTCTCCGATGGCGAGCGTGAGGGTGCGGCCTTCGGAGGATTCGAGCTGGGAAATTTGGCGAGCCAGTTCGAGGATTTCCTGGCTGGTGTGTCCATAGACCATGGGTTGCTCGGGATCGGCCGGGGCCTCGGTGATCATTCTGCGGTCGTAGAGCAAAGCATGGGCGATGGTTGCGGCAAAGGCCAGGCACGCGGCGGCCATCAATGCGAGTTTGGCAGCGGGTGGTTTGCCCGCTTTGCGATCTGGCAGGCAGCCCGCGAGGGCATAACCGGAAAGCAGCATCAATCCATGCATGGTGGCGAGGAAGGACCACGGGGTCTTGTAAGGGATCACCGAATAAATCACCATGGTGGCGATGGTGTAGGCGGCGAGAGCGCGGGGAAAACGTTTTGCATCACCACCTCCGGGCCACCATGCTCGCACCGCTCCCGCGAGGCCGAGAATCAGCACTCCAATCTCCGAATACCAGAACCCGCCGCTTGGCTTGAGGAAAAACAGCACCGCGAAATAGTAATTCCATGGTTGGTTGTGGCCGGCATCCGTTCCTTCAGCCCGGTTCAAATAAAGAAGATAGGTGCGGATGCCGTCCCAAATCGCTTCCGGTCGGCGGAATCCATGGCTCAACAAAGCCGCGGAAAGCACAAAGCCCAGCACACAGGAGGCAAGGATGGCTTTCCAATGCCGCTGCAGGAATCCGGGGATAGCCGTGATGCTCGCACGTCCACCGGCGATTGCGGCGGCAAGTGCCATGGCCGCAACGTGCAGGACGAAGGTTTCCTTGGTCGCATGCAGAAGCCCGGCCGAGACCCCGGCTAGAATCCACCAGACGCGACGCCGTCGCGGTTCGGTCTCCGTGGTGAAGCGCCAGCAGGCGAAGCCAAGCAGCGTGAGGAAAACCGCGAACGGCAACTCCATGATGTAGTAGCGGCTGAAAAAAACCATCATCGGCGAGACCGCCACCAAAACCGCGCCGAACGCGGCGCCTGCTTCGCCAAGCTCTTTCCGGAAAAGGAAAGTCATCAGCACGAGGAGCACGCCGTAGCCGGCCGTCACCCCGCGCAGGGTTGTTTCGTCCAAATCCTGGAATCGGTGCTGCCCGCGCGCCCAAGCCACGGGCAGGGTCGAGTAGTGCAAGGTCGGGCCGTGGTAGTCCTTGGGATCGTATTTGAAAGCCTCGCCCGCGAGCAGACGCCCGACCGTCACCCCATGGATGGCCTCGTCGGTGTGCATGACCCGCGAGGGCAGGTCATGGAACCGCAGGGCGGCGGCGGCAATGAGAAGGGCGAAAATGGGAAGCAGTCTGGGCATGGTCGGAACTTCCCATTTACCCGCAGGATGGGCCCGGCTTCAACCCCGAATCTTCCCGGAAGCGGCTTGCCACGGGCCCCGAGGAGGTGTATGGGTTTCTGATGAACCAATCCCGCATCCTCATTGGAATCCTCCTGCTCTTGGGAGCCGTCTTCGGCTACACGCAGTGGAGCAACAAACAGGACCTGCGCCAGCAGCGCGAGGATACGGCCAAACTCATCGAGGCGCTCACCGGGAAGACGTCCACTCCAGCGACCGCGCCCGCGGCAAACAACACCGCCGGAAATCCCGTCTCGAACCCGGCCCAACCGGCCACCGCAACGACCGGCGGGGAAGAAACGCCGGCGGAACAACGGCTCCGCATTGTGACGGAAGAACTGGAAAAAATGCGTGCCGAAAAGGAAAACCTCCGCTTGCAGAGTGAAGCCGCCAGCGAGGAACGCGACCGCATGGCCGGCGAAAACGAAGCTCTGAAGCATCAGATCGACCAACGCATCGCCCAGATCCGGTCGGCACCCATGCTGGCCAAAATCACCTTCGTCAGCCCCGAGCATGGCGTCGCCGTCATGTCGGCGGGCCGGAATGCGAACATCGAACCCCGGGATGAATTCCGCATTCGTCGGGGAGACAAGATCATCTGCCGGGTGGTCGTCGGGGACAGCATCGAGGACAACGAGGCGGCCCTCGCCCCGATTCCCGGCTCCATGGCCCCGAAGGAGAGTATCATGCAGGGCGACGAGGTCGTCTCCCTCGAGTGATGGCAATCCCGGCCCATCGGCTGGCCGGGGTGGAAAATCGCGGGGATTGCTTGAATATATCCCCATCCGGCACGGGTTCTGCTACAAATAGGCATACCCATGCCCGGAATTTTTGAATCCTACGAACCCGGTGACTTCTTCGACGAGGTCTTCACCAGCGAAGACAACGCCCGCCCCCATTACCAAAGCCTCATCAAGGCGCTGGGGAAACTTTCGCCCGAGGACTACGCCCAGAAGCAGGTGACCACGGACGCCGCTTTCTTGAAGCAAGGCGTCACGTTCACCGTCTATGGCGATGAAAGTGGCACCGAGCGCATTTTCCCCTTCGACCTCATGCCGCGGGTCATTCCCCGCTCGGAATGGGATCAGGTCGAGGCCGGTCTCGTCCAACGCATCACCGCCCTCAATCTTTTCCTGCACGACGTCTACCACGCCCAACGCATCGTGAACGATGGTGTCGTCCCCCGCGAGGTCGTTGAATCGGCATCGCATTACCGCAAAGCCTTCCACGGCGTGCAGGTGCCGCACAATATCTACATCCACATCTGCGGAACCGATCTCGTGCGCGACCGCGACGGCACCTATTTTGTGCTCGAGGACAATGCCCGTTCGCCCTCCGGCGCATCCTACATGCTCGAGAACCGCATGGCCATGAAGCGGGCGTTTCCGCACTTGCTGCAATCACTGCCCGTACGACCGGTTGATTCCTACGGCACCATGCTGCGCGATACCCTGGCCCATCTCGCTCCCGCCGGAGTGGTGGACCCGGTCATTGTCCTGCTCACGCCCGGTGTCTACAACAGCGCTTACTTCGAGCATTGTTACCTGGCCCGCCAGATGGGTATCCCCATTGTCGAAGGACGTGACCTCATCGTGCGTGGCGACCGCGTGTTCATGCGCACGACGCGTGGACTCGTGCAGGTGCATGTGATTTACCGGCGCATCGACGACGACTTCCTTGACCCCATGGTCTTCCGTGAAGATTCCATGCTCGGGGTGCCCGGATTGGTCAGCGCATACCGCAATGGGCATGTCGCGTTGGCCAACTCGATCGGCACCGGTGTCGCCGACGACAAAGCCGTCTATGCCTACGTGCCGAGGATGATCAAATACTATCTCGATCAGGAGCCCATCCTCCCGAATGTTCCCACGCATCTCGCTTCCGAGGAAAACGAGCGGACATTTATCTTGGAAAATCTCGGCAAGCTCGTGGTCAAAGCCGTCAATGAATCCGGCGGCTACGGAATGCTCATGGGACCGGCTTCCACCAAAGCGCAGCGCGAGGAATTCAAAGCCCGCATCATTGCCAATCCGCGCAACTACATCGCCCAGCCGGTGCTCTCGCTCTCGCGCCATCCGGTTTTCGTGGACGACCATTTCGAAGGCCGCCACATCGATCTACGGCCCTACATCCTTTATGGCAAACGGGTGAAGGTCGTGCCCGGCGGGCTCACCCGTGTCGCCTTGAAGAAAGGTTCGCTTGTCGTCAACTCGTCCCAAGGTGGCGGCAGTAAAGACACCTGGGTCTTCTGGGACGACAGCGGCCGCCCCGGCTCGGCTCCCGCCGGAGCGTAGTCTACCCTCACTCAGCATTCTGTCCCTTAGGCACAAACACGAATGACGAAATACCCAAATACCCAAAGAAATCCGAAGAACGAAGTCCGAATCCGGCGGGCGGGGCAGCTTGCTTCCGGAATATTGGCGCTCTGGACTACGCGTTTCTTCATGCATTGGGTATTTGGGTGTTTGGGTATTTCGTCATTGATGGCAATCCCGCAATGCGGGCGAAATCATTCCTAGAATTCCGTCCCCCAACCCACCCATTCCCCATTTCCCATGCTCAGCCGCGTCGCCGACAGCATTTATTGGATGGCCCGATACATGGAGCGGGCCGAAAACCTCGCCCGTCTTCTCCATGCCAACAGCCAGCTCTACATGGATGCTGGATCCGGTGGTGGCGGCGAAGCCAGCTTCTGGGAACCCATCCTCATGACCACGGGTGAGGAAGAAGGATACGCCAAACTTTACCCGTCCGTGACCAGCGAGTGGATCGCCGAATACCTGAGTGTGCGGGATGAAAATGCGACTTGTATCCGCAACTGCGTGCGCACTGCCCGCGAGAATGCCCGCATGGTGCGCGACCAGATCTCCGACGAATTCTGGCGCACCCTCAACGACATCCATCTCTTCCTCCATTCGCCGAAAGCCGAACGCCTGCGCGTGCAGCAGCCGAATGAATACTACGAGGAGATCATGCGCGCCTCCTATCTCTTCCAGGGGGTCGCCCGTTCGACCATGGGCCGGGGCGAACAATGGTTGTTCCTGCAACTCGGCACCTATCTCGAACGCGCCGACCAGACCTCTCGTCAGGTGGACGTCTGCTCCTCGCTCGGATTGGAGATGCCTCCTCATCCTTCCGCCGCGCCGTTGCGCTGGGCCTCGTTACTTCATTCCTGTTCCGCCTACCATCCCTTCCACGCCATCTGCAACCACCTCGAGCCCAAACGAATCCTCGAATTCCTCTTCCTCAGTGGTTCCTTCCCCCGCGCCATGCGCTTCTGCGTGCTTGAGGTGGACCGCGCCCTGCGCCAGGTCGCCGAACTGACCGCCGGCGGCACGGCCCTGCCCGTCAATGCCTTGCGTTTGGCCGGGCGCCTGCGCGCCGACCTCGAGTTCTCGAGCATCGATGAAATCCTCGATGAAGGACTGCACAACTACATCGACCGCTTCCAGTCGCGCCTCATCGCCGTCGGCGCGGCCATCTTTGAAACCTTCGTTCTCTACGCCGATCTCCTTCCCGTTGAGGAAGTTCCGACTCCCGCTGTGACCGTCTTCCCCGGTGCCTACCACATCGGCTCCGACGACGACTTGCAGCAACAGCAGCAGCAACAACAATAGCCTGGCGGATCAAAGCGCGGGTGTTACTACGTCTCGGGAAACGATTCAATGAAAGATTGCATCGTCCAAGCGATTATTAGGATAAAAATATCGTTTGTTCTGTGAAAAGCCGATTCTTTTCCTTCTGTTGGCCGGTTCTTCTCTGCTCGTTGACCGGTCTTCCCGCCCAGCCGTTGCAACAAACATTCCGCGATCTTCCCAACTCAGCGCGCCGCCTCACCGGACCGTAGTTCTGGCTGCACGGGGATGAATCGCCCGAGCGTCTCAACGAGATTCTGGACAAGGTGGCGGAGGGAGGCAATGGCAGTTTCACGGCGGAATCCCGCCCCGACAAGGATTGGCTGGGCGAGGGATGGTATCGCGATCTGGGCATCTGCCTTGATGCGGCGAAACGCCATGACCTGCAAATGTGGATCTTCGATGAGGACTGGTGGCCCAGCCAGACGGTTGGTGGAAAGGTCCCGGTCGAGCGCGCCGCCAAAGCACTTACCGCTTCCGCCGTGGCTGTCGGGCAGGGTGGTGCCTGCGAATCAGGCTTCGCCGCACATCCAAACTTTGTCGCGATGATTGCCGGTCGTCTGGAGGCGGATGGCACGGTCGATGCCACCACACTCATCGATCTTTCCCCACTTGCCGCGGATGGAAAAGTGGCGTGGAGTCCGCCCTCGGGATCGGGAAATTGGCAGGTGATGGAGTTCCGTTGGGAAACCGCACCAAGGCTGAAACAGGGGAAACGTTATGCGATTGATGGCATGAGTGCCGATTGTGTCGATGGGTATCTCCGGACGGTCTATCAACCACACCATGAACGATTCGGCAAGGATTTCGGCGGCACGATTCCCGGATACTTTTACGACGAACCCGAGACTCCGGGCGACTGGGGCACCGAACTTGCCGATACCTTCAAGTCGATGGGGGTTGATTGGATGCCCGCCTTCGTGGCGTGGAAGTTCAAACTGTCTGGCGAAGCCCAGGACGCCGCATTCTACCAGTATGCCGAGGCCCGCGCGGAAACCTAGGGCCGTGTCACCTACGGCGGGCTTTCCGAATGGTGCCGCAAGCGCGGGGTCATCTCCATCGGCCATTTCATGGAGCATGGGAGACTCTACTTCAATCCTGCTTATTGCGCCGGGGACATGATGCGCTTGCAGAAATACAGCGACATGGGAGGCATCGATCTCGTTTGCCGCCAGATGTATCCCGGCAAGCGTCCGCACGACATCTATCAGACGCCGAAATTGGGGAGTTCGATTTCCCATGTCTATGGCAAATGCGATGACATCGCCATGTGCGAGATCTTCGGCGGTTATGATCAGGATCTCACCTATCCGCAAATGAGGTGGCTGTGTGATCAACACCAACTCCGCAGCATCAATTTCATGATTCCGCATTCATTCAATCCACGTGCCCCACAGGACAAGGACTACCCGCCCTACTTTTACAATGGCGGGTTCGAGCCGCGTTTCGCGCTATACCGCGTGTGGGCGGATTACAGCAGCAGGCTTTCCCTGATGCTCACGGGTGGTCGCCACGTCTGTCCCGTCGCCGTGCTTTTCAGCGGCAATGCCCGGCAGGTCGGTGTCTACACCACCCCCGAAGATCTGACCAGCGCATTGCAGGATTCCCTCTACGACTGCGATTGGCTGCCCTTCGAGCGATTCGAGGATGCCGTCACCCGCATCGAAAAAGGAGAATTACTTTTGCACGGGGAAAAATACCGGGTGCTCGTGGTGCCACCGGCCGAGGCCATGCCTCACGGCACGTTGGCGAAGGCGAAGGCGTTTTTCGATGCCGGTGGCATCGTGGTCGGCTACGGTCGCCTGCCGGAGAAATCCCTCACCCCGGGCAAGACACGCGCCGACATCGCGGCCCTGCGGGATGCGCTCTGGGGAAATCCGGAGAAGTCGGGGACATCTCTTTGCAAACGGAATGACCAAGGCGGTCGGAGTTATTTCCTGCCGGAAATTCCGTCGCCGGAGGAAATCAAAACCATGATGAATGATGCCGCAGTTCCGCCGCTGGTTCGCGTGCTCTCAGGCGAAACGGGCAACTGGCTGCACGCCTTGCGCCGGGTGGATCGGGAGGGCCGCGATGTGGTCTTTCTGGCGAACCAGAATATCGATGGCGGCGCTCGGAAGTTCTCGCTGTTGATCCCCGGAGTGACCGGCGCACCCGAGGTCTGGGATGCCATGAGCGGGGAGATCACCGGCATCCCGTCACGGCAGACGAAGGATGGTGTCGCCGTGGAGATTACCCTTGAACCGATGGAGAGCGTGCTGCTGCGTTTTGGCGGGTCGGAGATCCGTCCTCCACGTCTCGGATCGAAATCGAAACCGCTCGCCGTGATCCCCGCCCAAACGGACGCCTCCGTTCCTCCGGTGGTGTATCCGGTTCCTGCGCAAGGCCAGAAAAGCCCGTGCGCGGGAACAGCCTTCCAAGGGAACATCGAGGTCCCGTCCGAACTGCTGATCCCCGGCCGCCGGGCTGTTCTGGTCTGCGAAATGGATACAAATGTCCAGGAAGACGCGGCCGCCATCCGGATCAACGGGACGCACGCCGGTGGATGGATCGGGAAGCCTTATCGGCTCGATGTAACCCGGCACCTCAAACCCGGCCGCAACACGTTGCGGATCGAACCCTTCCTCGTGCGTGGCGTGACCATCGAAATCCATTGACCGCAGGCATCCCGGATCTTTGATCCTTGGCCGGCGAAATCGGGCGAACCATGAAATCCGCTTGAACTGGGGCGCAACCGGGGGCTTGCTAACCGTTCTCCGACAAAGTCCCAGCATGAACACATCCACCGAACGCGCCGCCGAGACGGCTATGACGCTGCGCCAATACTCGATTCTGGTCTGCTGGGGAATGGTCGTGACCAATCTGGGCCAATTCAGCAGCTTGGGGGACCTGCCGATCAAGTTCCTGCTCAAGGACGGGCTCAAAGTGAGCCAGACCGAGATAGCCGCCTGGTTGGGGATAGCGATACTGCCATGGAGCTTCAAGCCGTTGGCCGCGCTGCTGGTTGATGGTGTGCCATTGAAGGGGACGAAGCACCGGCATTATCTTCTCCTTGGATTGGTGTTCAGCGGGACTTTCTGGCTGGCGATGGGAGTTATTCCGCCGCAATACCATACCTTGCTCTTCTTCGGCACCTGCCTGAATGTGATGATGATGCTGACGAGCACGGTGGTTGGCGGGCTGCTCGTTGAAGGCGGCCAAGCTCACGGGGCCACCGGTAGGTTAAGTTCAATTCGGATGATCGTCGCCAATGTAATCCTTCTTTTTGTCGGTCCGCTTGGTGGATTCCTGGCCGGCAAGTGGTTCGGATGGACAGCCATCATCGGAGGCGTGCTCTTTTTCTCGATGATCCCGCTTACGCTCCTGTTGTTGCGTGAGAAGCGGGTGTCCAGTGCCCACAACGGCGATGGCCCGCTGTTCGGTATCGCCCACCAATGCCGGATGGTGTTCCGCTCAAGGAACCTCTGGATATGCAGCGGGTTGCTCTTCCTTGTCAGCCTCGCGCCAGGGTTCGGCGTGCCGTTGCTCTTTTATCAGACCAATCAACTTGGTTTTGATCCCATGTTTATCGGGCTGCTGAAGACTTACGGTGCGCCGATGGGATTGCTGGCGGCGTTATTGTATCCTCTTCTTTGCCGCAAACTCAACTTGCGGGCATTGCTCTATATGTCGATTTCCAGCACGGCGATCTGCGCTCTTCTCTATTTGGGCTATGTCTCCAAATCTTCCGCCATCGCCATCGAAGCATTGTACGTGCTCGGTTACACCCTTGCTCAGTTACCGCTTTTCGATTTGGCGGCGCGTGCCACACCCAAGGGTTCGGAGGCTCTGGGCTATGCCGTGATGATGGCGGTCTGGAATCTGAGCAACTCCGTTTCGGAGGTGCTGGGAGCGCATCTTTCGGATGTGTATAAGTTTACTTTCAATAACTTGGTCTGGCTCAACGCCGGCACCACCGCGCTCATCCTGCTCATCGTGCCCTTCCTCCCCGCTTTTCTGGTGGATAAAAAAGAGGGGGAAATTTGATCCCAAAGCCGTTCACTTGGAACTAGGTCTAGCAGGCGGAGATCATCGCCCAGGGCAAGACCGAGACGGTCTTGCTACGGCTCCTAGGGACACTCCCAGGGTAATCTCCTTATGCTTCCATCTGCAATGTAGCAAGAGCGTCTCGCTCTTGCCCTGGAAGGCGCGGGAGAAGGAAAGCGAAAATTTCGTCGATTCTTCCGTAATGTGAAAAGCATTGGGGTGGACCCCGGCCTTACTTGATCAACCCGAAGTGGTTGCCGAATGGCCAATAGACGATCAACGCGGGGCCGACCAGATTCACCTGTGGCACCGGGCCCCAGAACCGGCTGTCGGAGCTGCTCTGCTGGTTGTCGCCCATCGCCCAGTAGATCGGTTGGGGCACACGGACATCATTGCGCCAGAACCGCCCGAGCATCGTCTCGAAATGTCCGGGGCGCAGATCGAATTTTGTCACCGAAGGGTAGGGCGGAGGGGGGATCAAATAACCGTTGTAGCCGTCCTGCATGGACATGACCCGTTGGAAACCGGGTTCGCGCGCGCGTTCGCCGTTGATCAAAAGCTGGTGGTCGGCGGTGATTTCCAGCGTGTCGCCGGGGACGGCGCAGAGGCGTTTGATGTAGTTCTGGCTGCCGAATTCCGGGCGGAAGGAGCCTCCGCTTTCGATGTCCTTGATCCCCTTGGTGCTGAAAACAAAAACCTCCCCGCGTTTTGGTTTCCGGAAATGGTAGCTCATCTTGTCCACGAGCAGGTGATCGCCTCCCTGGCTGCTGCCGCGGAAGATGATGTCACCTTTGCTCACGGGGATGGGTCCGGAAAGTTCGCCGTTGAATTGCGGCCAGCCTGCGCCCTGCATCAAGGCGGCCTTGGTGGAGGAGACGGAATGGGTTTCGCCCGAGCGCATATGGATGGTCGCGCGGGTAAAGAAGACGAGGAGATTACGCTCGGTCACTTTAACGATGGCATCATCGGACGCGGCGCGGATGTCATCGTGGCTGCGGCTGTTGAAAATCCATTGCCAAGCCTGGACGGGCAGGGAAGGAAAGGTTTGGGATGGTGAGAAACTCTCGGAGATCACGCCGTTCAAAGTCGGCTGCATGGAACCGGTCGGGATCTTGAACGGTTGCAGGAAATAAGCGCGAATGCCGAGGGCCACGATGATGGCGGTGAAAAAGACGTCCACGTTTTCCGGGAGCCAGCCCACCGGTTTGGCGTGCGAGGCGGGCACGGAGCCGCGACAGAGGGCTTCCAGTTCGTCTTGCGCCTTTTTCAGCGTGTCGCGATCGGGACGCGTGGCCTCGAGCAGGCGCAATTCGTCCAAACCTTTGCGGATGGCGGCCAATTTTTCCGTGGCGATCAGGTGCTTTTTGAAATGCACGAACTTCTCCACTCCCTTGCGGAAGTGAACGGAATCCTTGAGATGTCGCGGTTTGAACATGGTCGTGGAAAATCAATCGCTGGTTTTAAGCACCTCGATGAATGCCTCCTGCGGGATGCTCACCCGTCCGATGGCTTTCATCTTCTTTTTACCCTCTTTCTGTTTCTCGAGCAGCTTGCGTTTACGGGTGATATCACCGCCGTAACATTTTGCGGTCACATTCTTGCGCATGGCGCTGATACTCTCGCGGGCGATGATTTTCCCGCCCACCATGGCCTGGATGGCCACCACGAAAAGCTGCCGGGGGATGACATCCTTGAGTTTGGCGGCTAGGCGGCGCCCGTAGCTCTCGGCCTTGTCCCGGTGCACAATGGTCGAGAAGGCATCCACCGGTTCGCCCGCGATCATCATGTCCATGCGCACGAGCTTGGCCGGTTGGTAGCCGCAATGTTCGTAGTCCATCGAGCCGTATCCGCGGGTGATGCTCTTGAGGCGATCGTTGAAATCCACGAGGATTTCGTTTAGCGGCAACACGCAGGTGAGCATGACCCGGGTTTCGTCGAGCGTCTCGGTATGATCAACCATGCCGCGCTTCTCCATCACGAGCTGGAGGATGTCGCCCATGTTGACATTCGGCAGCATGATGAAGGCCTTCACGAGCGGTTCGCGGATTTCCGCCACTTCCTGTGGTTCGGGAAGGTGGAGGGGGTTGTCCACGATCAAGTCTTCGCCGCTGGTTTTGGTCACTTCATAGACGACACCCGGATAGGTGGAAATGACATCCATGTCGAATTCGCGGCGCAGGCGCTCGAGCACGATTTCCATGTGCAGCAGGCCGAGGAAACCACAACGGAATCCGAATCCGAGGGCAGCCGAGCTTTCCGCCATGTAAGTCAGGGCGGCGTCGTTGATTTGCAGTTTCGCGATGGCATTCTTGAGCGACTCGAAGTCATCGGTGCTCACGGGATAGATGCCCGCAAAGACCATGGGGTGGATTTCCTTGAAGCCGGGCAGCGGTTCTTTCACCGGTTGGCGGCTTTCCGTGATGGTGTCGCCGATTTTGACTTCGGCCGTGCTCTTCACATTCGCAATGATGTATCCGACATCCCCGGCAATGAGCTTCTGACGCGGCGTCTGGCGAGGCGTGAAGACCCCGACTTCCTTGACCTCGTAATCATTGCCGGTGGCGAGCATGCGAATGCGCTGGCCTTTTTCCATGGTGCCGGAAAAAACACGAACGTAGGAAACCACGCCGCGGTAGGAATCGAAGACGGAATCGAAAACCGAGGCGCGCAGATATTGATCGTCGAAGGCTTTTGGCGCAGGCACGCGTTCGATGATGGCCTCGAGAATATCTTCGATGCCCAGTCCTGCTTTTGCGGAGGCCAGTAGCGCTTCCTCCGCGGGGATGGCGAGGATTTCCTCGAGCTGATGTTTGCACTTCGGGATATCCGCACTCGGGAGGTCGATCTTGTTGATGACGGGAATGATGGTCAGGTTCTGACCCATGGCCAGGTGCACGTTGGCCACGGTCTGGGCTTCCACGCCCTGGGCGGCATCGATGAGCACCAAGGCTCCCTCACAGGCGGCGAGGCTGCGGGAAACCTCGTAACTGAAATCCACGTGTCCGGGAGTGTCGAGCAGGTTGAGTTGGTAGGTTTTCCCGTCTCGCACGGAGGTGTAGCTCATCGAGACCGGGTGGGCCTTGATGGTGATCCCCCTTTCCCGTTCCAAATCCATCGAATCGAGCAATTGATCCTGCTTCTCGCGCTCCGAGATCGTTCGCGTCATCTCCAGCAAACGGTCCGAAAGTGTCGTCTTGCCGTGGTCAATATGGGCGATGATAGAGAAATTCCGGGTCAGTTCCTGGGACATGCGCGCGGGGTGGGGGAGTGGGTGGCCGTGATGAGAGATTTCAGCCGAAATGCAAACCTTACCCGGATTTGGCCCCCGTGCCAGTGCGGATTTGGGCGGAGCGCCGTGGCGGCCATTTTCGAAGTGTTGCCTGGGCCTGGCGCCTGTCGAGGGTCATTGAGTCATTTTCCCGGCGACTTGGATGAAATAGATCCTGTGAAATTGCCAACACCGCCCAAACGTTCTTTCACGCATGAGCCCGCCCACCCGCCGCCAATTCATCACGACCGCCAGCGCCGCCACCCTGGGGGCAATTTCCCATGCCCAGAATGGAGCAGCGGCTCCGCCCCTGCGCTTGGGATTGGTTGGTTGCGGCGGCCGGGGCACCATGATCGCCGACATGGCCAAGGCCTCGGGATTGTTCACGATTGTCGGCGCGGCGGACTACTTTCAGGATCGGGTGGCGGGGTTTGCCGCCAGGTATGGATTGCCGGAAGCGCGGTGCTTCACCGGACTCGATGGCTACCGTCGTTTGTTCGAAGCCGGTGGACTCGACGCCGTGGCCATCGAAAGCCCGCCATTTTTCCATCCACTCCAGACTTTGACGGCCATCAAGGCCGGGCTGCACGTCTACCTGGCCAAACCGGTCGCTGTCGATGAAGCTGGGTGCCGGATCATCGAGGAAGCCGCCAAACTCGCGGCAGAGAAGAAAAGGGTCATCCTCGTCGATTTCCAAACCCGCGCCGTTGAGCCATTTCAGAAGGCGATTGCCAAAGTCCGCGAGGGTGTGCTCGGGGACTTCAGTCACGGGCAGGCCATCTATGAATCAGGCAGGCTTAATCCCCATGAGGGCGGCGAAACACCCGCCGAGAAGCGCTTGCGCAATTGGGTCTTCGATATCGCACTTTCCGGTGATATCATCACGGAACAAAATGTCCACACGCTGGATGTGATGGGTTGGATCATGGGCCAGGCACCGGTTTCCGCCACCGGTATCTGCAGTCGCAAAGGCCGCACGGATATCGGCGATTGCCACGACCACTTCAGCGTCCTCTTCAATTTTCCCGGCCAAGTGCCGATTCATTTCCACTCGCGTCAATATGGTGGATGGGGAGACCCCGGCGGCATCACCAACCGCGTCTTTGGGTCCAAAGGCATGATCTCTACCGAATACGGAGGCAAAGTCCGTCTGCGCGGCGAAGAAGGCGTGAACATGAATGCCGGAGACACGCCTGCTATTTACCGCGATGGCCCGAATCTCAATCTCGCCGAATTCAGCCGGGCCATCCATGCCGGCGACGCGAGCAATCCGACCGTTGCACCGAGTGTAATGAGCAACCGCATTACCCAGCTCGGACGCCTCGCCGCCTTCCGTCCCGGGGAAATCGTGAAATGGGAAGACGCGCTCGCCGATACCCAACCGATCGATGGCAAACTGGCCGGGTTGAAAGTGTGATTCGGTGTGGGCCGACGACGGCCATCAATCGCTTTGCATCCATTCCCGCATGTCTTTGGGCAGCGGGCATTCCCATCTGTCTCCATCGATGATGATGGCGGCGCTGTGTAAGGCATGCCGGTCCAGGAGCAATCGTTCGGCCAGAGCCGGTGTCCAGCCTGTCTCGAGAAACTCGAGATAATCGGCTCCATCATTCGTGTAAATCTTGTCACCGACCAACGGGTGTCCTGCATGGGCCAGGTGAACGCGGATTTGATGCATACGCCCGGTCTCCGGGAAAGCCCGCGCCAAACAGAAGGGCGAGCCCTCGCGCGACCAGCGTTTCTCCACCTTCACCACCGTGCGGCAAGGCCGCCCTTGCGCATGCGCCAATTGTTTCACATAGACAGCACTGGTGTCTACTTCGCCAGCTCGCAGAATGGGAACATCGACGGTGAATTCATCTTCTTCCGGCCAACCGCGCGCGATGGCCAGATATTCCTTGTGGATTTCCCGCCGCATCATGGCGCGACCGAGCCTCCGCGCGGCCACCGCCGACTTCGCCACAACAGTCACTCCGCTGGTCTCCCGATCGAGGCGGTTCACAATCGATATCTGTCCGCCGGTGGCGAGTTCGTAAGCGAGCAGGGCGCGCAGGCCGTGCCATAGCGTGGGCGGCCCATCCGGCTTGCTCGGATGAACGAGCAAGTGGGCCGGCTTGTCCACGATCAGGAGTTCGGCATCCTCATACAGGATGTCGAACTCGATCGGCATCTCATCCATCTTGCGTCCGTTCATTTGAAGCATCCCCACCATGCGCCCGGGCACTGCCTGCGGCAAGCTCTGGAGCAACCGGCGAATTCCATCCACCCGCAATCTTCTACCAGCGTAATGATACAGACCATGATACTTCCTGATACCGCCCTTGTGGAAGCAACCGACCTCTCCCGGTACTATTCCGGAGGCCCCGAGCGCTCGGTCTCCGCCTTGGACAAGGTGTCTTTCCGCATCAAACAGGGGGAATTCGTGGCTATCACCGGGCCGAGCGGCTGTGGGAAAAGCACCTTGCTCAATCTGCTTGCCGCGCTGGATACCCCGGATTCCGGCCAATTACGGGTCGGAAAAACGGATTTGACCTCCGCGAGCGAAGCGGAAAGGACCCGTTACCGGCGCAGCGAGGTCGGCATCGTATTCCAATTCTTCAACCTCCTGCCCGGGCTCAGCCTGGAGGAGAATGTCGCGCTACCTCTGCGCCTGCAAGGCATCGGTTACATGGAGAGGCGGGAAAAAGCCCGGCTGCTCCTTGATTTTGTCGGTCTGGACGGTCGACGGGGGCATTTTCCCCACCAGTTGAGCGGTGGAGAAATGCAGCGCGCAGCCGTTGCGCGGGCCCTCATTCACCAGCCGGGGCTCATCATCGCCGATGAACCCACGGGAAACCTTGATTCGGCGGCGACGGAACGTGTGCTGGAGCTGTTCCGGAAGGTGCATCAGGATCAAAAATCCACCCTCGTGCTCGTGACCCACAGCGAGAGTGTTGCTGCAACCGCTGACCGTCGACTCGTGATGATGGATGGAAAAATGCGCGAGGAAAAGGCGGTCGACGGAGTGGTGTATCCCGCTTGTTAGGCCAATAAATACAAGGAACAAAGCCGCTCCGGCACCTGAGACCTGCCGACATTCAACCGCCATGCCCTCATCCCGCAGTGACAAAATTCCAGGCCCGCGGGCCGCGGGGGAAAGTTCTTTTAGCGGCTTTCGGTGGGGGGTGAAAAGAAAAAAATGCGGTTCGGTGCTTTTTTTTGCAAAAAAGCCTTGCACGCTTTTACTGGCCGTGTAGAGTAACCTTCACCGGCCGAAACGAGCCGGACGCGAGCAAGACGGAAAGCCGGCTGCCCTAAAAGACAGCCGGATTTTTAGTCCCCGCGAATTAGGATCTTTGACAAGCAGGACTCGCGCCACAAAGCGCGGGTTGGAAAAGAAAAGTTGGAAAGTGCGTCGCGCGCTGGAAAGCGCGCGAGGTCCATGGCCGACCGTCACAGGCGGTTATGGATCGGTAACATTTTCGGCTTAATGCCGAAACCGTTATCATTTTTCGGAGAGTTTGATTCTGGCTCAGAATGAACGCTGGCGGCGTGGATAAGACATGCAAGTCGGACGGGAGGTTTGATGTAGCAATACATTGGGCCTCCAGTGGCGGACGGGTGAGTAACACGTGAGCAACGTGCCCAGAAGAGCGGAATAGCCCATGGAAACGTGGATTAATGCCGCATGTGACCTGGAAGGGTAACCTTCTTCGGTTAAAGGTGGGGATCGCAAGACCTGCCGTTTCTGGATCGGCTCGCGGCCTATCAGCTTGTTGGTGGGGTAACGGCCCACCAAGGCTACGACGGGTACCTGGTCTTAGAGGACGATCAGGCACACTGGGACTGAGACACGGCCCAGACACCTACGGGTGGCAGCAGTCGAGGATCATGCACAATGGGGGAAACCCTGATGCTGCGACGCCGCGTGGAGGATGAAGGTCTTCGGATTGTAAACTCCTGTCATCAATGAGTATGCTTTCGTCGGTGAACAGCCGGCGGAGGTGACAGTAATTGAAGAGGAAGGGACGGCTAACTTCGTGCCAGCAGCCGCGGTAATACGAAGGTCCCAAGCGTTATTCGGAATCACTGGGCGTAAAGGGTGCGTAGGCGGCGTGGAAAGTCAGATGTGAAAGCCCCGGGCTCAACCCGGGAATTGCATCCGATACTCCCGCGCTAGAGGATTGGAGAGGAGTCTGGAATTCACGGTGTAGCAGTGAAATGCGTGGATATCGTGAGGAACACTTGTGGCGAAAGCGAGACTCTGGACAATTCCTGACGCTGATGCACGAAGGCCGGGGGAGCGAACAGGATTAGATACCCTGGTAGTCCCGGCAGTAAACGGTGCACGTTTGGTATGGGGGGGCTGGACCCCCTCCGTGCCGGAGCTAACGCGTTAAACGTGCCGCCTGGGAAGTACGGTCGCAAGATTAAAACTCAAAGAAATTGACGGGGACCCGCACAAGCGGTGGAGTATGTGGCTTAATTCGATGCAACGCGAAGAACCTTACCTGGGCTTGACATGCAATTGCAAGCCGGCCGAAAGGCTGGCCGCCTTCGAGGGTATTGCACAGGTGCTGCATGGCTGTCGTCAGCTCGTGTCGTGAGATGTTGGGTTAAGTCCCGCAACGAGCGCAACCCCTGTGACTAGTTGCCAGCGCGTAATGGCGGGGACTCTAGTCAGACTGCCAAGATCAACTGGGAGGAAGGTGGGGATGACGTCAAGTCCGTATGGCCTTTATGCCCAGGGCTGCACACGTACTACAATGCCCAGCCTAATGAGAACCGAGACCGCGAGGTGGAGGAAATCTATAAAACTGGGCCCAGTTCGGATCGCAGGCTGCAACTCGCCTGCGTGAAGCCGGAATCGCTAGTAACGGCGCATCAGCTACGGCGCCGTGAATACGTTCCCGGGTCTTGTACACACCGCCCGTCACATCATGGAAGCCGGTCGCACCCGAAGTGCGTGCCTCAACCGCAAGGAGAGAGCGCCCTAAGGTGAGACTGGTAACTGGGATGAAGTCGTAACAAGGTAGCCGTAGGGGAACCTGCGGCTGGATCACCTCCTTTCTATGGAGTCATGTTGCCGGTCGTCTCACAGCGATCATATCGGCAACAAGGTCTAGGAACCACCGGTCGGCGCAAGCCGATCGAAAACGGAACCGCTTCGGCGGAACCGGGGTTCGTCCGAGCCGCGAGGCCGGACCACTCACAACTATAAACACATTCGCGCGCGATTCCGCGCGGCGCACTTTTCAGCTTTTCTTTTCCTGAGACATCAAAGCATTCCCGGAATGAGGGGGTATAGCTCAGTTGGTAGAGCGTCTGTTTTGCACGCAGAAGGTCACCGGTTCGAATCCGGTTGCCTCCACCACCATCTGTAGAATTTCAAATCCCGTATTTGAAGTTTGAATTCCAAAAGGGCCTGTAGCTCAGTTGGTTAGAGCACGCGCTTGATAAGCGCGGGGTCACTGGTTCAAGTCCAGTCTGGCCCACCATTCTTTTCAGGAAGCTTCCGTCTCCCAAGCAAGTCGAATCCAATGGTCTTTGACATCTGCACACAGGGTAGAAAAATTGCAGTTTCATGCGAGAAAATCTGCTCTGCGATCTTAGTGAATACGGCGAAAATTTGTAATGACGCTTGCCGGCCCTCCGGGGCCGGAACAAACTCATTTTAACATGAGAACAAGCTTTTAAGGGCACACAGTGAATGCCTTGGTGCCAACAGGCGATGAAGGACGTGCGCAAGCTGCGATAAGCCCCGGTTAGCCGCTAAGAGGCTGTGACCCGGGGATCTCCGAATGGGGTAACCTGATGCCGGAACCGGCATCGTCTCTTCCTGAATCCATAGGGAAGAGGTCGCGACACCTGGTGAAGTGAAACATCTCAGTAACCAGTGGAAGAGAAAACAAACGTGATTCCGCAAGTAGTGGCGAGCGAACGCGGAACAGCCCAAACCGGTGGCATTGCCACCGGGGTTGTAGGAGCCCGTCGTGGGACCGGAACGATTAGGTCAAGTGTCTGGAAAGACACGCCAGAGAGGGTGATAGCCCCGTAATCGAAAATCCGAACGGCCCTAGGGAATTCCTGAGTAGCGCGGCACACGTGAAACGCCGCGTGAATCCGGGGGGACCACCCCCCAAGGCTAAATACTCGTTGGCAACCGATAGTGAACCAGTACCGCGAGGGAAAGGTGAAAAGTACCCCGGCGAGGGGAGTGAAATAGTACCTGAAACCGTGTGCCTACAAGGTGTCAGAGCCCCTTCGGGGGTCATGGCGTGCCTTTTGCTTAATGAGTCTGCGAGTCAGTGTTCGTGGCAAGCTTAAGGTCTTACGGACCGGAGGCGTAGCGAAAGCAAGTCCGAATAGGGCGTTTAGTCGCGGGCGCTGGACCCGAAGCCGAGGTGATCTACCCATGGCCAGGTTGAAGCAGCGGTAAAACGCTGTGAAGGACCGAACCGGTGAATCTTGAGAAATTCTCGGATGAGCTGTGGGTAGGAGTGAAAGGCTAATCAAACCCGGTGATAGCTGGTTCTCCCCGAAATGCATTTAGGTGCAGCGTTATGTGCTGATGGGTGGGGGTAGAGCACTGAATGAGCTAGGGGTCGGTTACGATTACCAAACTCAATCAAACTCCGAATACCATCCAATGAAACATAGCAGTGAGACTGCGGGGGATAAGCTTCGTAGTCGAGAGGGAAACAACCCAGATCAGCAGCTAAGGTGCCTAAATACCGCTCAGTGGAAAGGATGTGGGATTTCTTTGACAGTGAGGATGTTGGCTTAGAAGCAGCCACCATTTAAACAGTGCGTAATAGCTGACTCATCGAGAGATTCTGCGCCGAAAATAATCGGCGATCAAGCGGTATACCGAAGCTCTGGACTCCGTAAGGAGTGGTAGGGGAGCGTTGTCAATGCGCAGAAGCGGGATGGCGACTGAACGTGGAGCGTTGACAAGTGAGGATGCAGACATGAGTAACGAGAAGACGGGTGAAATCCCCGTCCGCCGTAAACCCAAGGTTTCCTGGGCAACGCCAATCGTCCCAGGGTTAGTCGGGACCTAAGCCGAGGCTGATAAGCGTAGGCGATGGACAGCAGGTCAATATTCCTGCACTTCTGAAACTTAAACCGGGGGGACGCATGACGGAAGATGACTAGGTCATTGAATTCCGAGGTGAGGCTACGGCCGATCCGCATCATTGGATGTCGTGCCAAGAAAAGCCCCGGCGCATGCTAAAGAACCCGTACCGCAAACCGACTCAGGTGGGTGAGTAGAATATACTAAGGCGCAAGAGTGAAACCCAGTTAAGGAACTCGGCAAATTGGCCCCGTAACTTAGGGATAAGGGGTGCCGTCTTCGGACGGCCGCAGTGAAATGGCCCAACCGACTGTTTATCAAAAACACAGCATTCTGCCAAGACGTAAGTCGATGTATAGGATGTGACACGTGACCAATGCGGAAAGATTACGGTAAGATGTTAGCCGCAAGGCGAAGCTTCGAGCCCAAGTCCCCGTGAATGTCGGCCGTAACTATAACGGTCCTAAGGTAGCGAAATTCCTTGTCAGGTAAGTTCTGACCTGCACGAATCGTGTAACGAGTTGGGCACTGTCTCAACTGGGCGCTCAGTGAAATTGTAATGGCGGTGAAGATGCCGCCTACCCGCGGAAGGACGGAAAGACCCTATGCACCTTAACTGTAAGCTGTTATTGGTTTTTCGATTTCAATGCTCAGCATAAGTGGGAGGCTTTGATGTGGCCCTTTAGGGGGTCGCGGAGCCGTCAGTGAGATACCACCCTTTGGTATTGGAAAATCTAACCTGCACCCGTGAATCCGGGGCAGGGACAATGGCAGCCGGTCAGTTTTACTGGGGCGGTATCCTCCCAAAGAGTAACGGAGGAGCGCGATGGTTGGCTCAGCGCGGTTGGCAATCGCGTGTTGAGTGTATGGGCACAAGCCAGCCTAACTGTGAGACCAACAAGTCGAGCAGATACGAAAGTAGGTCCAAGTGATCCGGCGGTAGAATGTGGAATTGCCGTCGCTCAACGGATAAAAGGTACGCTAGGGATAACAGGCTGATCTCACCCAAGAGTTCATATCGACGGTGAGGTTTGGCACCTCGATGTCGGCTCGTCGCATCCTGGGGCTGGAGAAGGTCCCAAGGGTCCGGCTGTTCGCCGGTTAAAGCGGCACGCGAGCTGGGTTCAGAACGTCGCGAGACAGTTCGGTCCTCTATCCTCCGTGGGCGTAGGAAAATTGAGGGGTTCGCTTCCTAGTACGAGAGGACCGGAAGCGACGCACCTCTGGTGTTCCTGTTGTCGTGTCAACGGCATGGCAGGGCAGCTAAGTGCGGACGAGATAAGCGCTGAAAGCATCTAAGCGCCAAGCTCTTCCCAAGATGAATTTTCCCTGAAGGATCGTGGAAGACTACCACGTTGATAGGCTGCCGGTGTAAGCGTAGCGATACGTTCAGCTGAGTAGTACTAATAATCCGTTCGGCTTGTTTTCATGCCAATTCACTTTGGCTTCGCAGAGCGACAGATGGTCGCCTGACTGCAAATTTTCCATTCCTGTGTGCAGATGCCAGCGACCCGCTGGGCTAAACAGTTCCCACAAAGAACCGTGCCCCGCTTGCCGCGCGCTCTTTTCCAAGTCCCCAGGCCCGTTCATTCGGTCCTCAGGATCCCTGGAGCCCCGCCGCCCGCTCAAAAAGCGTGCGGCCGAAGGCTCCAGACTCCTGGTGACCAGAGCGCAGTGGTCCCACCCGGCTCCATTCCGAACCCGGAAGTGAAACACTGCCGCGCCAATGGTAGTAAGACGATAGGTCTTGCGAGAGTAGGTCGTTGCCAGGACTTGTGCCCGCCATTCCCCTAAAGGGAGTGGCGGGCTTTTTTGTGCCCGAAAAGCAGCATCGTACTGTTCCGGAATCTTATCGTCGTCAACTTCGGTGCGACGCACCAAACTCGTGTTCTGATCGATTGATCCACATGTTTCACTGCAGTTTTCGCCGTTCTGATCTTTCTTGCAGGATTGTCGCGATGGTGGTTCAGTGGCGCGCCATGTCCGGGAAAGAGAATGCAATCGCTACAAACGCCAGCGGTGTCCTTATGGGAGTCCGGGTGCTCGGAGCCATCGAAGGCATATCCTTTATCGTGCTCATGCTTTTTGCGATGCCGATGAAATACATCTACGGAGATCCGATCTTCGTGAAGTGGTTCGGTTGGGCCCATGGGTTGCTTTTCATCGCGCTTGGATTGCAAACCATTCTCGCATGGCGGACCCGCGTCTTTGGATTTTGGACGGCTTTCTGGGTTATGGTCGCCGCCCTGTTGCCTACAGGACCGTTTTTTATGGAGCGCAGGCTGCGTGAGATCGGTGGCGGCCACGCGGCTTGATATATTCTCAAGGAGGAGCGGGCGGTAACTCGATCAGGCGCAGCGGTGGTTGGTGGGTTCCAACTTTCCCCGAAGGGCGATCCCAGATGATTTTCCCGTCACGGAAGAGGGTCTGATAAAAGTCCCGGCGCCGGGCGAAATCGTCCGCTTTCGAGGCCTTCGCTTTGTTATCGCCGAGGTAAACATCATACTCATCCCCGGACAACGCGATGTGGGTGAATCCTCGCGCGCGTGCCTCGGCCGGGCTGCTCACCAACGATGACACCAATTTGCAAGTGTCGAGGCGGATGTGCCCGGGCAATTGAATGTGCCAGGCATCGGCATACTGACCTGAGGAATCGGGCAAGGTGACTTTCCTGCCCTGCAGGACATGGGATCCGGGTGGCAGGTTTTCTGAAATCCAAACGAGCATTTCCTTGCGGGCATCGGATTGAAATCCCCGGAAATAATCCCAGCAACGGGCGACACTACCGCCGAGGACAATCAGCGTGCAAGTTAAGGCGACGCGGGTTTGGACTTTCGTGGACTTTGCCAAATTGCAAAGCGCACTCACACCCAAGGTGGATGCCGCCACCAGACCCAGAGTGCCCGGCATGAAATACCGGCCGGAGTCTTTCGCGGAAAACGCCAGCATGAGGGCCAGCGCCCAAGGAGAGAGAACGAGTAGGACAATGGTCGATGAAAGTTCCCGACGTTGTTTCCAGGTTGTCCACCAGCCCAATGCCACAAATGGCAGCAGATGGACCGAACGATTCAACAGGCGCTCGAAGAATCCACCGTGAGGCAAGGATTTGGTGACACTTCCCTGACCTTCGAGAACAAGTGTCGTCTCTTTGCCTAGTGACGCCCTGAATGTGGCAGGATCCAACCACAGCCGATGATTGATGGCGGCGAGGAGGACAAGGAAAACCACCACGGCGGGTAGATAAAATTCTTTCGAGGGTGAAAATGCGGCCTCATTACTCCGTTGGCGAGCGGTGACGAATAAGATCCATGCGGCGGGAATGACCATGATAATTCCCACATATTTGGCTGAAGCCGCGATGGCAACGGCCGCGCCGAGAGCCATACAACTCCAGCGATCCGGTCGTTTCTCGACGAAAGCCATGGCGGCGAACACGGCGGCCCATCCGAACATCAAAGATGGGTCCTCTTTGAAAAAGCGGGCGTATTCTTGCACGTCGGGTTGGAGAAGCAACAACACGCCGGCCAGCATAGCCTCCGGCCAAGGGCGGAATCTTGACCAAGTCAGCACAAGCAAGGCGGCCGCCGAAGCGCAGAACAGGGCTGAAAGCAGACGACCGGTCTCCGTCACCGATTGCGATTCCAACGGACGCCCGAGCACCCGCACCAGGACATTCGCCGACTCCAGCATGAGAGGGGGATGATGCAGATTGCGGGATCCTTCGATGATCTGCCGCGACTTGCCCGGCTCGTCCGTGTGGTAGAAATAGGGAAAATCCGACCACAATGAAAGGACCGCCGTGCCTGCGATCAGGAGCAGGAGGAGGCTGAAGAACTTCAGATGGCGGGACATTAGGACAAACTTGCCCTTGAGCAGGCGGCTCGTCCACGGGGAAAAAAGAAAACGACCGCGATGGAGGCCATCGCGGTCGCTTGGGTCGGCGTAAAACCGATGTTCAGATTAGGCAGCGAGAAGCTCTCCGCCTTCGCCTTCTTCGCCTTCTTTCTTCTTGTCCTTGCAACCGTCTTTGCAGTTGTCGGCGATCAGGGTGCCTTCGCCTTCGGCTTCTTCACCTTCTTTTTTCTTGTCCTTGCAACCGTCTTTGCAGCTACCAGCGACGAGCGTGCCTTCACCTTCTTCGCCTTCCTTCTTCTTGCCGGGGCATTCTTTTTTGCAGTCGCCTTCGGCAATCAGGGTGCCTTCGCCTTCGGCTTCTTCACCTTCTTTTTTCTTGTCCTTGCAACCGTCTTTGCAGCTGCCAGCGATGAGGGCGGTTTCGCCTTCTTTCTTTTCGCCTTCACCTTCTTCACCCTCTTTTTTCTTGTCCTTGCACTTGCCGCAATCGGCGATCAAGGTGCCTTCACCTTCTTCTTCGCCTTCTTTCTTCTTGCCGGGGCATTCTTTTTTGCAGTCGCCTTCGGCAATCAGGGCGCCTTCTTTTTTCTCCGCGCACTTGCACTCGGTGCACTTGCAGGGTTCACACTTGCAGGCGGCCAGCGTGGGTTCTTCCTTGTCTTTCTTCTTGCTCGGACATTCTTTTTCGCAGTCCGCAGCAATGCAGGTTCCCCCCGCGATGGCGAGCGCGCCGAGCAGGGACAGCAGGTTGGTGAATAATTTCATTGGATGGTTTTGGGTGGTGGTTTGATTGATTTCAAATGTGGCCGGCCTATGCCGCCCGACTAAGACTCTAACGCTAACCGGGGCAAAAAGACTCCAAAAAAATTGCGCCGCCCGCATTTTTTCTCCCTTTCCGGCGCATTTTGGCCATTTTTCCGCAAGAAATGGGGGAATGGAGGGGTATCGACCGGGATATGGCCCAATCTTCCCAGCCTATTGCCCGTCTCCACCGCCGTCGTTTTTTGGGGGCTGCCGTCTCCGCGCTCGGGCTGGTGCCCATGGCCTGGGTCAGGGGGCAAAGTTCTTCCCCGAATGACGAAATCACCATGGGTATCATCGGCACGGGAGGCATGGGCACGGGGAATATGAATAGCTTCCTCAATATCCCCGGGGTCCGCGTGGTGGCTGTCTGCGATGTGGACAAAGACCGGGTGGCGGCCGCCAAAGCGAAAGTGGATGCGAAATACAAGAACTAGGATTGCCAGGCTTTCGGAAACTACAAGGACCTTCTTGCCGTCACCGGACCTGATGTGGTTTGCCTCAGCTTGCCCGATCACCAGCACGCCGAGGTTGGCATCGCCGCCGCGAACGCCGGCATGGACATCTATGGTGAGAAACCATTTACCTGGGGGCTGGCCGAAGGCCGCGAATTGGTAAAGGCGGTCCAGAAAAATAAACGAATCTGGCAGACCGGTTGCTGGCAGCGCTCCACGGGCGAGTTCCGCCGTTTCCGCGCCCTCATCCAGAATGATGCCCTCGGCAAGCTTTCGCGTTTTGAATGCGGCACCCCCAAGGGCATGAGCATCAAAAAGCACGTGCCCGATGATCAGGTCGCCGGGCTCATTGGCAAGTCGCCGGAAAACCTCGACTGGGCGGGCTGGTGCGGTCCGGTCAAGAATTTCCCCTACCATCCGCTGCTGCACCCTTGGAACTGGCGTTGGCACAACACCTTCGGCGGCGGCCAATTGCTCGACTGGGTCGGCCATCATGTGGACATCGCGCTCTGGACGCTCAAACTCGATGGTACCGGACCCGTGAAGGTCGAAGGAACCGGCAAAAAATCGACCCATGACTTTTTCGACGTTTACACCGATTACGAATACAAGGGCACCTTCGAGGACGGACGCGTTGTTGAAGTGCGCAGCAATTTCATGGGCACGAAGTTTACCGGCGAAAACGGATGGATTCATGCGGATCGTGGGTCCATCAAGGCTTCCGACCCGGAATTGTTGCGCCGCCTTCCCGAGGGCTACGACCCGAAAATCACAAATCACCACCAGGATTTCATCAACTGCATCCGCTCGCGTCAGACCACGACGGCCCCCGAAGAAGCGGCCCACCGCTCCGCCTCCTTCGGCATGCTCGGCATCGTCGCCATCGATAGCGGGGCTCCTTTGAAATGGGATCCGACGTCGGAAAAGGTAATAGACAATTCGGAGCAGGCCGCCCACCCGCGGCTTGGCTCAAGGCTCGGGTGAGGGTTCATGGAGATGTCCGGATAGGACCCGTGTCCCGCTTTCGACAGACCCGCGTTTTAGAAATCCCCGCTTTGGGCCCGCATTTGCTGGACCTTCTCAGTTGCTCCGACTAAGCTCGAACTCTAATTCCCATTTCCCCGACCATGCCTGCCCGCCAATCTCTTTTTCGGCTGCTCCTCGTCTTGGCCGCCTCCTTTTCCGCCTGTCCCATCGCCACCGCCGAGGATTCGTCCACAGCCAAGCCGAATATCGTCGTCATCCTTGCCGATGACGTGGGCTGGGGAGATCCGAGTTGTTATGGCGCGAGCAAATTCACGACCCCGAACCTCGACCGTTTGGCCCGCGATGGACAAAGGTTCTTGGATGGACATGCCTCGGCCGCCGTCTGCACTCCGACCCGGTATTCCATGCTCACCGGCCAGTATTCCTGGAGGAGGGATGTTTCGGGACTCAACAAAGGCGTGGCTCAAGGTGCAGCACCATTGCTGATCCCGACGGATATGCCAACTGCTCCCGGCCTCCTGAAAGCCGATGGTTATCGGACGGCGGTCATTGGCAAATGGCATCTCGGTTTCGGGAAAACGAAACCCGATTACAATGCCGAGCTCCGCCCCGGTCCGCTGGAAATCGGCTTCCACGAATATTTCGGCTTCCCCGCCACCAACGACCGCATTCCCACGGTTTTGATCCGCGACCACAAGGTCGTCGGTCTCGATCCCTCGGATCCGATCGAATACACTTACAAAAAAGAAGAAGCCACGGCGAAGGGTTTGACGCAGTTCGCTGCCGGACGTAATCGCATCGGCTATGCCAAAGGCGGCGAGTCTGCGTGGTGGAAGGACACCGAACTCGCCGACACCTTCACCCGCGAATCCGTGAAATTCATCGAACGGAACAAGGACAAAAATTTTTTCCTGCTTTTCACTCCCCACGACGTGCATGCTCCGGTCATTCCGCATCCGCGTTTTGTCGGCAAGAGTGGCGTGAGCATGCGCGCGGACATGCTCATGGAGCTTGATTGGTCGGTGGGGCAGATTCTCGACACGCTGGATAAACATGGATTGGCCAAGAACACGCTGGTGATTTTCAGCAGCGACAATGGCGCTTACGTGAAGAAGGAGCCGGGTCACCTGCCCAACGGCCCCTACAGCGGGGAGAAATCCCAGCTCTGGGAAGGCGGTCATCGTGTGCCATTCATCTGCCGCTGGCCGGCTCGCCTCACGCCCGGTGTTTCGGACAAGCTTGTTTCGACGCTCGACATTCCGGCCACGATTTGCGCAGCCGCCGGGTTGGACATCCCCGCCCAAGCGCTGCCGGATAGTTTCAACCTTTTGCCCGGCATGCTCGGAGAGAAGAACGCACCTGAACGCGAGCACCTTGTCGTCATGAGCGGCAACGGACATCTCGCGCTCCGCAGCGCGAACCTCAAATACATGCCCGATCTCGCCTTTGCCGATGGCTGGAAAGGCGGCGGCCAGAAAAAACCAGGAGCCAAACCGCGACCCGCATTGTTCGATCTTTCCAAGGACCCGGGAGAAAAGGAAAATCTGTTTGGTCAACGCGCCGAACTTGCCGGGCAACTTGCCAAAACCCTCGCTGCCATTCAGTCAGCGACCAAGACGCGGCCGGAATAGAAGAACTTTGCAAAAAGCCATCAACCACGGCACGATTCCTCGGCCTTCTCACATCATCGAGAAAAGCACTTTCAGGATCACAAACGCGGCAATGACGAAGATGACGAGGAAGATAATGGGAAAAAGCGCGCGGAGGATCCTAGCGCCCGGAAAAACCGAGTCCATCAATTGATCTCCCGATGCGCGGGCTTTGTCCAGCGCTGCGGCGATGTCTTCCGGCCGCATCGGCTCGGCCGCGGCCGCAGGAAGCAATTGCTCGGTGTGGCAATAGGGGTATTTGACGACGTTTCCGCTTGCGGGGCGTTCGAGCCCGGCACCGCAGCCCTGGCACTTCAGGATGGTAGTTTCCATGGAGCGGTGTTCGGGGGATTTTGTTTTTGCGGACGAGATAACATCCGGCTTCTGTTCAAGCGCGGTAGAGCGCGACCAGCGCCGCGCCGATCGCTTGGGAAAGTTCTCCGAGGGAGGCCGGAATCACGCGCAGTTGTTTCCTCTGAGTCGGCCAAAGGTAGGTGCGGGCGGTTTCGGTGAGGATGCCCAGATAACGGGCCCGGAAGGCTTCGGTCGTCGAATGGGGGTCCATGAGACCGCCGCCAATCACATAAGTCTCCGGGTCCACGGCCATGGCGAGATTGGCCACGAGAAGTCCCATGGCTTTTGCCTGGAGATCGAAGAGTTCGAGCGCGAGTGGATCCTCCTTTTGTGCGAGGCCGCGCAGGGAGAGGGCCTTTTCTTTTGGCGTGCCCGTGGCCGTGGCCAACGGATGATCGGGATAACGAGGAAGCGCCGCTTCGAGCAGATAGGGCAAACCCGCGAGACTGGTATAAACCTCGTAGCACCCCCAGGCTCGGCCACATCCGCAGGGATACGCTGGCACTCCCAGCAAATGCAACGGCGCGGCAAGGTGGCCGACTTCCATTCCCGCCAACGTATCGCCATCTAGCGGCAGTCCGTTGCCATCGACAAAGGCACCGCCCAATCCCGATCCCGGAGCGAGCATGACAACCGCTCCTCGACCTTCTCCACGAGCCCGGGCGGCTTCGGCGACGCCACCAAAGTTCCCGTCGTTCCCGAGTGCGAGCGGAAGATACCGGCCACTGGCTTTGAGCAAAGCCGCCCCCAAATCCTCCTCGACATTCCACCCTCCGAAATTGGCGGGCAGATTCGGGGAAACATCCAGCACGCCGTAGCTTCGCCTCGGCCCGGGAACCGCCAGGCCGACGCCTCCGACCATGTCCCAGTGGATGTCGTTTGATTGCAAAAACTCGCCGATAAGGTTCATCCACGCTTCAATCACTCCAGACGGACCTGCTGCCGAGTTGGTGGACCGCTGCAGCAGATCCATCGAGACGAAGGAACCGTCGCCACGGACCGCCGCTACCTTCGAGGTGGTCGCTCCGCTATCAATGCCAATAAAGATTTTTCCGCTCGCGATCATGGTGTTATTGAATGGGCTGGGGTCGTTTCTCCCGAACATAGGCGGGTGGCTCGGACCACGCTAGGAAAATCGATCCGTCGCCAAAACCGGCTCTTTCCCAAGGTGGGAGAAGATGTCCGGGCAAGGCTCAATCACCATGCTTTGCCTTCACTTCACCGGGCAAACCCCGTCCTCGCATGCTGGCATTTCCATATGGTGCAGGGTCTCGCGCACTTCCTTGTCCTTGCTGCTGAAGAATACCTTGCTAAGCGAATGACGGTTGGCGGCGAGAATGCGGCAGGCCCTGACGGCTACCGGCAGCAGGGCGGGACCGGCCAATCGGCGGGCCGCGCCCTGATGGTTAGCACAACTCAGCAAACACATGACCCACGCCTCGGCTCCGCGGAAAACCTCCACGCGGTCCGTCCGGACGACCATCTCACGGGCCGGATCGAGTGTGCCAATCCCGGGAAAGATGCGCTCCGCCCGATCCGATTGGTAGGGAACAAAATCAACCCCGAAGGCGCGGGGTTGGCGGTTGATCCACTCGTGGAACGTGCAACACATCCCGCAGCGCCCGTCGTAGAATACCTCGATGCGTCTGACTTCCTCCGGTAATTTTATAGGGAAACCTCCTTCTGTATTTCACTAATTACTGAAAATTCCGAATACGCAAGAAATATTTTCGTAATGCGGTGAAAATTCTCCTATTGAGTGGCTCTCGGTGGCTACCGCAGGCAAGCCTTCCTTGAGCAAGCAGAGATTCGGGATCTGGTTCGGAGCGTTCGGAGCATAAAGGGACGGACACTTTGACGAACTGATAAGAACGCCTTTAATAATGGGTGGGGCATGAAAGCCTATGTAGGCCACGGTCTGTTGGAATCTCTGAAAAGCGAATAAAAGACAAATATCCAAGCAAGAACAGGCGGTTGATTGCGTCCGTTTCGATCTCAGTTCTCATGATTTATCTGCTGCTCCCTTTCTTCTCGGGTGTATTCGCTTGGACCTCCGACCCTTATGGGCCAAAGATTTTCTTGGACGCACACCATTACTTGCTTCATCGGGCAGGGCAATTTGCTGCCGGGCGCCCACTGACCGGCCAGTCGTCTTATTTCTTGCACAAGTCGGCTCCATGGTTTTATGGAATCGAAACAGAGATTTCAGACGAAGAAGTCAGACGGCGTGCGAAAGAGGCGCAGGAGCGTGCTGAAGCTGCCTTAAGTCGGCTCAGAGAAGCCCAGGGGAGTAGTGAAGAAAATGGACAATGACCGCCCACGAAACCTGGAACTGAAAGGGACGAACTGCTCGATGGAGAGCGACGCATGGAGTGCCATCTTCCCCGCATCTTCTGCAACCACAGGATTGTGGTTGCTCCGAACATTCGCGTGGTGACTGTCGCAGGTGGAAGCCGCAACCGGCCGGAGAAAACCAGGATCTCGAAAACTCCCGACGAACCCGCTCGGAAGATCTCGCGTTTCTGCGCGGGGCCCTCAGTAATACTCGGCGAGGCGTGAGGACCAGATTTCCTTCAGCTCGGCGAGAGCGGCGGCGAGCACGGGTTCATCGGCGCGCACGATGCGCAATTCGCGGTGCTCGGTAGTCGTTTGGCCGAGGATGGTCAAGGGCAGGTCACGGAAGAGATCGAGGAGTTGATCCATGTTTTCTTCAGCCACTTCGGCGATGATGCGTCCGGTGCCTTCGTGGAAGAGGGCGGTATGGACATCATCGGCGCCGGGAAGATCGATGTCGAGTCCGGCGGCGAGAGAGAAGCCCATTTCGGCCAAGGCGACGGCAAGGCCGCCTTCAGAAACATCGTGGGCGCTGAGGACGAGTCCGGCATCCCGCGCGGCGGCGTATGCGCGATAGAGGCGGAAGTTGGCGGACGAGTCCGTATCGGGCACGGTGGCTCCACGCAATCCGGCATGGCGTGCGAAGACACTGCCCCCGAGAGGAGCGCTGACTTTTCCTAACAGAACAAGCGTGCTTCCGGAGCGGCGCAGCGATGAGCCGGTCACGTGGGACGACGATTCGACGATGCCGATCCCGCTGAGCAGGATGGTTGTCGGGATGGAGACGGGTCCTTCGTCGGTGATGAAGTAGTTGTAGAATGAATCTTTGCCCGAGATGAAAGGTGCGGCGAAGGCGGCGGCGGCGGCGGAGATGCCTTTGGTCGTTTCCACAAGCGCACCGAGTTCACGCGGGTCATTCGGGTTGCCAACGCAGAAGTTATCGAGCAGACCCAATTTATCGGGATTGGCTCCGACCAGAACGAGCTGGCGCACACATTCGTCCACGACGGCGAGGCCCATGCGGTAGGGATCGGATTTTCCCCACTCGGGCAGGAGCGAGAGGGCCATGGCCATGGAGCGGGTGGAGCCGTCGATCTCGATCACACTGCCATCTTGCGGCGCATCGCCCGTGGCTCCGGCGAGGGGTTTCAGAAGGGTATTGCCTTGCACTTCGTGATCGTATTCGCGGATGACCGGCGCACGCGAGCAAATGGCGAAGTCGGCGAGCAGGGTGCGCAGGCACTCGACTGGCGAACCGGGTGGCGTGAAATCGGGCGCATCTTCCGTGGTCGCGCGAATCCATTGGGCCTTCATCTGGCGGCGCGGGGCGTCGTGGAGTTTCGGGCAATCGAGTTCGCAAACCAATTCGCTATGATGCCAGACCTTGAGGATGCCGGATCCATCGGACTGCCCGAGTTCGGTCAGTTCGGTCTCGTAAATGTCGGCGAGTTCACGCAAGCGGGGCAGGCTGGCGGCTTCCACCGCGAGCACCATACGCTCTTGGCTTTCGGAAAGGAAAACCTGCCAGGAGGAAAGACCGGGTTCCTTGAGCGGGACGCGCTCGAGGAAAATCTCGCCGCCGGTTTCGCTGAGCATCTCTCCGGCCGCGCTGGAGAATCCACCGGCACCGCAGTCGGTGACAAATTCGATGAGTCCTTCGGAGCGGGAGGCGAGAATGAAGTCCGCCACCTTCTTCTCTTCGATCGGATTCCCGATCTGCACGGCACTTTGGTCTTCAGCGTGACTGTCGCCGGTCAATTCGGCGGAAGAGAACGTCGCGCCTTTCAGTCCGTCGCGGCCGGTGCGACCGCCCACGGCAATGACGGTCAGACCCGCGCGCATTTGTTTGTCGATATCTTTAATCGGAATGACGCCGGCTGTGCCGCAGAACACGAGCGGATTGTAAATGAAAGTCTCGTCGAACTGGATGGCCCCATTGACGGTTGGGATACCCATGCGGTTGCCGTAGTCGCGCACGCCTCGCACGACACCGCGCATGACCCCAAGCGGGTGGATGACATCCTTGGCCTTGATGGCCTGGGGGGCGGTATCGGGCGCGCCGAAGCAGAAGACATCGAGTGAGGCGATGGGCTTGGCGCCTTTGCCGGCACCGAGGATATCGCGGATCACACCGCCTAGGCCGGTGTTCGCTCCGGCGTAGGGTTCAATGGCGGAGGGATGGTTGTGGGTTTCGGCTTTAAGGCAGACGGCCTTGTCGTCATCGAGGCGGATGAAGCCGGCATTGTCATGGAAGGCGGAAAGCACGAAGCCGGGTTTGGCCGCGAAGATTGCTTCCGATGGCTTGCGGATGAACGTTTTGAAAAGCCCGTCCACAGTTTCGGGACCTTTTTCAGTTTCGTGTTCGATGAGTGCTCCGAAGATGCGGTGTTTGCAATGCTCGCTCCAGGTCTGGGCGATCACTTCGAGTTCGACGTCCGTTGGTTCGCGCCCGGCTTCGTTGTAATACTGCTGCACGGCCAGCATGTCTTCCCGGCTCAAGGAAAGTTTCATCTCCTTGCTCAGGGCGAGCAGGGCGTCGCCGTCGAGTTCACGGACGGGGATGTGGCGGTAACGGGCCTCGGTGGTAAACATGGCTTGTTAGGCGGAGCGGGGAAAAATGGAAAAATTCAGGCGACGACGCGGTGGGTGTGCACGGCTGGATTGACGATATCCTTGATGAATGGCGCCGGATCGACGGCATGGCCGTCGGCGGCGGTGAGGTAAAGGCGGGTGCGGAGTTTGAGGTCACGCAGGTTGAATCCGAGTTTGTTATCGCCTTCGCGGTGGTATTCCTCGAGGATCATTTCGCGTTCGTGATCGAGGGCGCCGGGTTTCATGCCGTATTCGAGCACGAGCTGGGTGCCGCCGAGGGCGGGGGCCTCGCCGGCGTGCAGGTCCTGGCTCACTTCGTCGAGCAAGACGCGGCGCATCCAGGCTTGGAAGGCGGCTTCGTCTCCTTCGACTTCGCACAGATAAACCTTCGTGCGCCGGAAGGTGATCGCCCGGGGGCGGGGCGTGTAGAGCAGTTTGTTCGCGTCTTCGGGATGGGCGAACCGGTTGGTGATCTCAATTTTCGAGGGCATGCTGGGCGCGTTTGAGGACTTCGGCATAACTTTCCATGACATTCCCGAGGTCGCGGCGGAAGCGATCCTTGTCCATCTTCTCGCCGGTCGCGATGTCCCAGAGGCGGCAACCGTCGGGAGAGATCTCGTCAGCGAGCACGATCACCGACGGGTCGGTGGCGAGGCGGCCGAATTCGAGTTTGAAATCCACCAGCTTCAGGCCCGCCTTGAGGAAAAATGCCTGGAGCAGTCGGTTGACGGTGAGGGCGGACTGGCGGAGGAAGGCGAGGCCTTCCGGGGTGGCGAGGCCGAGTTCACGGATGTAGTCGTCGTTGATGAGCGGGTCGCCGAGTTCGTCGCTCTTGAGGGAAAATTCAATGACCGGCTCGGAGAACGGACGGCCCTCCTCGATACCGGTGCGTTTGCAGAAACTTCCGGCGGCCACGTTGCGCACGATCACCTCGATCATGAGGATTTCGACTTTTTTCACGACCACGGCGGTGTCCCCGGCGGCGCGGAGAAAGTGGGTGGGCACCCCTTCCTTCTCCAGCATGCCATAAATCAGACTGCTGATCGCGCAATTCAGGCGGCCTTTGTCGGCAAAAACCGCTTTTTTGGCGGCATTAAAGGCGGTGGCGTCGTCCTTGAACTCCATGAGGAGCTCGTCCGGGTTGTCGGTGGCAAAAAGGCGCTTGGATTTCCCTTCGTAAATCGGCTGCATGGGCGGGTGTCAGGTCGGACGGCAAACATGGGCGATATGGGGGTGGGGCGCAAGGCGAAAGGGGGGAGAAGACGCAAGATCGCTTCGCTCAAAGACTCAAGACACAAGACCGGAAAACCCGCGCTGGCGGGGGCTGGGCAAGCGGAAAATTGGTTGGGTCGGGCTGGGGCGTCGCCTGGTGGACGGGGCACCCGGGCATTGTGGAAAGAGCTATTTCTGCTTCTTCCCTTTTGTGGAGACCAGGCAGTAGGAATGGTCGACCATCTCTCGGATCAGGGCCGAGGGCACGGAACCGTCCAACAGAATGGTGTTCCAGTGCTTTTTATTCATGTGATAACCGGGTAGTATCGATTCGAAACGGTCGCGCAAATCGATGGCCCTTTCGGGGTCGCACTTCAGGTTGACGCGGGGAGGGCAATCATCCGGGATGGCGAGGGCAAACATTTTTCCCCCGACCTTGTAAACGAGGACATCGGGACCAAAGGGCATCGTTTCCTCCGCGCCGGTTTTGGAGAGGAAATGGTCGATCACATCGGGTAAGTCCATGGGGCAATATTTACCCCCATATCTCGCCAACATTCAACCGTGGCTTGCCGGACTGCGAAATGTCTGCTGCCTCGTTGGTGTAATGTTTGATTATCTCCTTCGCATCGTCTCTGAGCGCATGCGCTTCAGGTTAAGGATTTCTCTTTGTAGCGGAACGCCTTCGCGTTCCGGGGTGGGGACATCGTGGCCCGGAGGAGGTGGAGCTTCCTTCGTCCGGCACCGGAAGCGGTGCCGCTACGGGCTTACGCGCCAGGATAAGCATTTCAATCCCTTTAACCACCGGACATGTGCGCAGAGAATCGAGTTGCTATGAAACTCAAATAAACATCGAGGTGGCGCTGGTGGCCGAGCAGGAAAGCATGTCGGCCACTCCACCGACTTCGACTCCATCCACCAGTTCTTCGAGGGTGATTCCCATGGCTTCCATGCTCATCGAGCAGGCGAGCATACGCACACCAGCCTTGCGGGCGGCATCGATCAATCCAGGCAGGTTGGGGAGATTCTTGGAACCCATGCGGTATTTCATCATGGCCGTTCCCATGCCGGCCATGTGCATGTTGGACAACGGGAGTTTATCCGCGCCACGAGGCATCATCATGCCGAACATTTTGCCCATCAGATCTTTCTGCACCGGTGGCGGGTTATCGCGGCGGAGGACATTCAGTCCCCAGAAGGTGAAGAAGATGGTGGCGTTGCCGCCCATGGCGGCCGCTCCAGTGGCGATGATAAAGGCGGCCATGGCCTTGTCGAGTTCGCCGCTGAAACAAACGAGGATGGCGCCGGATTTCGGGGTGACAACCGCCGCGTTGCCGCCCACCGCGCAGATTTTGGCCGGGCTGACACCTGCACCTTTCCGCACGCGGGCGGTGAGAACGCCTTGGGATTTTTCCAGACCGAGCAAGGTGTGGCCGGTGGTGTTGCAGAAGGCTTCCACGTCGCGGGCAAATCCCGGATCGGAGGCTCGGATTTCGAGGCAGTCACCGGAGTCCATGGCATCCATGGCCTCGCGAAGTTTGAGCAATGGGCCGGGGCACATGAGGCCCGTGATATCAAGGGTGGTGGTTTTCATGGTGGATTCGGCGAGGACTGGTGATGAATTGTCAGGTTTGGAAATAGGGGCTTTGGCGGAGGCACGGCCGACGAGCCGCCAACCGCCGACCAGCGATTTGGCCGCGAAGCCGTTTTGTGACAAGACACGCGAGGCGAAATAGGAGGTCTTGCCAAGGGCGCACACCGCGAGAATCGGGCGTGTCCGGTCGATCTCTCCGAGTCTGGATCGCAGGTCTTTGAAAGGGATATTGATCGACCCGGGGATGGGATCGTTTTCCGCCATCATCGGTGGACGCACATCAAGGATTTGGAGAGAGGGGTCATCCGGCATGGCGGCCACGGGATTGACCAGGCCGTCGCTCAGGTTTTCCGCCGCGAAGCCGGCCGTGTTCACGACGTCGCGGGCACTTCCGAAGGGCGGCGCTTAACTGAGTTCCAGATGGACCAAATCGGCGGTGGTGAGGCCACCAGCCAGCGCGGTAGCCAGCACGTCGAGACGTTTGTCCACGCCGTCCGGTCCGGTGGATTGCGCACCGAGAAGTTTTCCGGTTTCCGGTTCCCAGAGAATCTTCAAGGTCACGGGAACCGCGCCGGGAAAATACCCGGCATGGTTGTTATCCGTTACCGTGGTCGTTTGGTAGGCCCGCCCGGCTTGGCGCAGGCGTTTTTCCGTCCATCCGGTCATGCCCGCCGTGGCATCGAATACGCGGACGATGGCGGTGCCGATATGGCCGGGGTAAGGACGGGCTTTGTCGCCCAAGAACAAGTGATCCGCGATGACCCGGCCTTGGCGGTTGGCTGGCCCACCCATGGGAAGGTTCATCGGTTCGCCGGTGAGACGATCGCGGGATTCCACGACGTCGCCGGCAGCATGTATATCCGGATCGCTGGTTTGCATCCATTCATTCACCGCGATGGTTCCGCGGGCCCCAAGGGTCAAGCCCGCTTCAGAAGCGAGGCGGCTTTCCGGGCGCACACCGATGGAAAGAATCACTAAATCCGTCTCAATGCGGCGACCGCTCTGCAGGGTGGCGGAGATTCCAGAAGAGCTTTCTTCGAAGCCGGCAATGCCATCCCCGAGCGTGACGGCAACACCATTCATTTGCAACCACGCCAAAATCTGGGTGGTCATTTCCGGATCGAGTTGCGGGAGAACTTGCTGCTGCTGCTCGACCAACTCGACGGTCTTGCCCAAGCGCACCAGCTGTTCCGCCATTTCCAATCCGATGAAGCCAGCGCCGATGATCAGTGCGTGTTTGGCACCAGCCGCCGCCGCGACAATGGCATCCATATCCTGAAGGTTGCGCAACGTGAGAATGCGGCGGGAGTTGATCCCGGGCAGTGGCGGTCGCAAGGGAGCGGCTCCCGGAGCCAGCACCAGTTTGTCGTAGGCCAAGGTCTGTTCCTCGCCATCGGACAGGCGTTTCACCCGCACCGACTTTGACGCCCGGTCAATCGAGACCACCTCCGTGCCAGCCCGGACCTAGATGGCCAGCATCTCCGCCAACGACTTCGGGGTCTGCAAGGCCAATCGGGAACGATCGGAAATCTCGCCGCCGACGAAATAGGGCAGTCCGCAGTTTGCGAACGAAACGTCCGGGCCCCGCTCGACCAGCGTGATGGCCGCCGATTCCGACAACCTCCGCGCCCGGGCGGCGAACGACGCTCCGGCAGCCACCCCGCCCACAACCACGATTTTGGTGTTCGATATTGTCATGTATCACTATATGCCGATATTTGATTCTTGGCAAGCGGGATTTTTCTTTTTCTTGTCTTGGCGGGAAC
>JBJTQJ010000005.1:0-7289 GCA_046075565.1 Verrucomicrobiales bacterium
CACGGGGCAACCCCGGGCTCCGGGACACAATCCCTTCGGGATAGGGGAACCCTTGGGAGATAGGTAGCATGAATTCCAGCCAAACAAAGGTACGGAGATGGAAGAAGCACGTTCAGTTTTCTTCTGCACTCAAGTTCGAGGGCTGCCAGCATCCGGGCTTGCGGCGCGCTTCCGGGGGCGTCATGGTGACACTTCACGAACATGGTTCGACCCGTCCAACTCGCCTGGGGAATTTTCCTCGTTCTCGTGGCCCTGCTGGCATCCGCATGGTCACCGTATGATCGGGCCACCTGGTGGATGGAGGTCTTTCCCGTCATGGTGGCCGTGCCATTGCTCTGGGCCTATCGCCATCGGTTCCCGCTGACGCACCTTCTCGGCATCTTGATTTTCTGGCACGCCCTCATTCTGATTCTCGGAGGGACCCACACCTACGCCCGAGTGCCACTCGGGCAATGGGTAGCCGATGTCATGGGATGGCAGCGGAATCCCTACGATAAGTTGGGGCACTTTTTCCAAGGCCTCGTGCCCGCACTCCTCACTAGGGAAATTCTCTCACGCTCCAACGGTGCCCCGTCTCGTTCATGGCTCCGATTTCTCTCTGTCTGTGTCGCTCTTGCTTTCAGCGCGTTTTATGAACTCATCGAATGGTGGGCCGCTCTGGCTTTGGGTCAGGGCGCGGATGAATTTCTCGGCACGCAGGGAGACCCGTGGGATACACCATCGGACATGTTCCTCGCCTTGCTCGGTGCATTGGTATCCGTGTTTCTGCTCGGGAAATGGCACGATCGGCAACTGCGAGTGGGGCGCAGTTCCCATCACCCCGGGTGAGATTCCGGCGACCGGCGATCAAAAGGGGACGGCGTAGATTCGGAGCAACCACAGCCTGGTGGTTGCCGAAAATGCCAGAAGCAAGGAATCGAGATTTCCTGTCGCGCAGGCAATGGCCTAGCCCTAAGGCTCTTCACTTAGCACAAAAATATCGATGACTGTCTTCATCCGCTTCGTTCCACCCTTACGGGGCAAGAGCGAGACGCTCTTGCTACAATTTAAATGGCCGATCAAGGGGATTTTGCCTCCGAGCATCCACCGTGATTGTAGCAAGACCGTCCCGGTCTTGCCCTGAAAGCCGATTTCCACGCGTTGAGTCTGGCGACAAGTGAACGGCAGTGTCCATGCCATAATAGCTCATAGCAGTTCTACTTTAGCCTATTGTTACCCGTTGTGGTGGCGTGGTGCTTGCTCCTCGGTCAGTGGCTTACGCATTTCCCGGATCGATCCGTTGCGCGGTTTTTTCCGCGGCGGTGAGTTCCCGTTCGACGGCTGGTTCGGGCTCCTCGCTGCTGCCATCGTCGTCGACCGGATCGACACGCCGGGCGCGATCCTTCTCCTCCGAGGTCATGCGCATGCCCACGGGTTTGGAAACCCCGAATTCCTCCATGGTCACGCCATACATGATGTCGGCGCGGGCCATGGTGCGTTTCGAGTGGGTCACGATGATGAACTGCGATTTGTCGATGAATCCATCCAAGACGCGCACGAAGCGACCGATATTCGTTTCATCAAGCGGGGCGTCCAACTCATCGAGCACGCAGAATGGGCTCGGCTTGACCATGTAGATGGAGAAGAGCAGGGCGACGGCGGTCAGGGAGCGTTCGCCACCGGAGAGCAGGGAAATGGACTGCAATTTTTTGCCCGGGGGTTTGGCGATGATCTCGATGCCGGACTCGAGCGGGTCGTTCTCGTCCATGAGCAGGAGATTGGCTTGGGCGCGTTCACCGAAGAGCGTCTTGAACATCTTCCCGAAGTTCTCCCGCACCTGAGCGAAGGTTTCGAGGAATCGCACGCGGGTTTCCTTGTTGATGTGTTCGATGATGTCGAGCAACTCCTGTTTCGACTTCACGAGATCATCGTGCTGGCCCTGGAGGAAGTTGTGGCGCTCTTCGAGTTCTTCGAATTCCTGGATGGCATCGAGATTGACCGGGCCCATGCTTTCGAGGCGTTGGCGCAACTCGGCGATGACCATTTCCACGAAAGCCCAGTCCGGTCCCTCTCCGTCGCCATCAGCGAGCACGGCGGCCGCGGCGGCGGCTTCCGGTTCCTCTTCGACCACGGTTTCAACGACGTTTTCCGCTTCAGCGGATGACTCGTCACCACTGGCGCGGCGACGGCGGGCCTTGCGCTGGGATTCGATGGCCAGACGAAGGGCGTGGATGTCCTGCTCGAAGGCGGAAAGTTCGATGCCGTGGCGCTCGCGGCAGGTGTTCACGTTGTTCTCGATCCGAAGCTCGAATTGGGTGGCTTGGATTTCCTCGCGACCGGATTGTTCGCCGAGGCGGTGGACTTCCTTGCGCGCCTGCTGGATGGCGGTCTCTTCCGCGCGCAGGGATTCGGCATGGCGGGCGCGTTCGGTGGAGAGTTCTTCGAGGTCGCGTTGGAAGGTTTCGAGTTGGCGTTCGGCTTGGGAGATGGAAGCGACGAGGTTCTCGTTCTCTTCGCCCGAACCCGCGATACGCGAGCGATGGGTGTCGGTCTCGCGGCGGCGGCGTTCGATCAAATCGCCCAACTCCGAAAGACGCTGGGCCATCGGCTTGAGTTGCTCCTCCATGGCCTGGCGCGAACGTTCTTCGACCGCGAGCATGGTGCGGATTTCATTGAGGCGTTCGACGGCCCGGCTTTCTTCGACCGAAAGTTCCTCCAGCGAAGCTTCGCCATTTTGCACGGACGTGCGGGCGCTTTCGCATTCGGCACGAGTGCTTTCGACCTCCGCTTCCATGGCCGTGGTATCATCGGTGGCCTTGCGCAGGCGCTGATCGAGTTCGTCGCGCTCCCAGCGGACTTGTTCGAGGCGTGATTCGAGTTGCTCGATTTCCCGGCGCAACATGGAGGCCTGACCATCGAGGGTGGATTTTTCCAGAAGCAGATGCTGGCCTTGGCTGCGATAATGCTCGACTTGGCGAGCGGCCTCCTCGGCTTTCGCCAACAGCGACGATTCGCGGTTTTCATCTTCCGTGATGCTGGAAATGAGACCGGTGATTTCGGCTTCAAGGGATTTCACCTCGTTGCGGCGGTCGAGCGTGGAGACCACCGCCTCGCTGCGGCGTCCCCCGGTGAGGATGCCTTGCGCGTTCAGTGTTTCGCCATCGAGGGTGGCAAAGGTGACATCCGGGAACTCACCGCGAAGTCGCATGGCGGTTGTTAGATCCGGCACCACCAGCACGTCGCGCAGAAGGGACTCGAAAAGGTCCTGCGCCGCGCCCTGGGTGGTGATACGATCCATGGCCCACGCGATGGCCCCTTCGGGCACGACCATCATCTGGCCGGGGCCTTTGTTAGGGACCAAATCGGCGGCCACCACGGCGGCCGTGCCGAGTTTTTTCTCGCGCAAGATCTCCATCATGCGGTGCGCCATGGTGGCATCGGCGACGAGCACTGCTTGCAGGCGTTGACCCAGGGCAGCTTCGATCGCGGGCACCAGTTCCGAAGGCACATCGAGATGCTGGGCGAGCACGCCGCGCACGCCGTTCTTGAAGAATGACGGATCATCGAGTCCGCCGAGCACGGCCTGTGTGCCATCGTCCAAGCCTTCCCCGGACGCGATAAGGCCCTGCACGATATCGAGACGAGCCTCGCGTTCGGCCCGCTGGCGGCGGGACACGGAGAGTCCTTCACGCACGAGGGAAAGTTCGGCCTGGCTCTGGCGGTGCTGGCGGTCGGCGTCGTCGCGCGAGGTTTCCGCTTCCACGATGCGATCTTCCAATCCGGCCACGCGTGCGACCACGTTTTCGAGTTCGGAATTCTGGGTGGCGGCGGTTTCCTCGACCCGCGCGATGTCTCCGGCGAGAGCCTGGGCGCGGGTTTCGTCGGCGCGGCGTTGCACGCGGGTATTTTCGATGCGTGCCTGCAAACCGGCCAGCTTCGCTTCGGCGGCATTCACCTTGTTGCGCAGGTCGGCGATGGAGCGCGCCATCTCGGCGCGGCGGACACGGATTTCTCCGGCCGACGACTCCGCCTGCAGCGCTTCTTCCTTCTGCCCTTCGATGCGGCCTTTCAAAAGAGTCAGGGCCTCGTCGGCGGCAAGCAAATCCATCTGCTGCTGGTTGAGTCGGTCCTCGCTCAGCTTGATGTCCGATTCATTCGACTGGATCAAATCCTCGAGTTCGCGGGCGCGTTCCTCGTTGTAGGCGATGCGGGCGCGGGCCGACTGGATGCGGTTCTGGCGTTCATTGACCGCATGGCGTGTCTCGCCTAGACGGTTGTCGATGTTCGCCAATTCGAGGCGGCTGGCATCGAGGGCGGATTCGCGACCCGCGAGCTGCTCTTCGAGCACGGCGAGTTGGCGTTTCAGCGAGGCGATGCTGGTATCCAGCTCGTGCTTCTGCGCGGAAAGCTCGGTGTAATGTTTGAAGCTCAGGTGCGTGTCGAGCACCCGGGTGTCGTTGAGCAGGACCTGATAGCGGCGGGCCTTCGCGGCCTGGCGCTGCAGCGAGTTCATCTGCCGCCGCACTTCGGCGAGGATGTCGGTCAAACGCAGGAGGTTCGCCTCCGTGTATTCCAATTTGCGCAACGTCTCCTTCTTCTGCTTCTTGAATTTGGTGATGCCCGCCGCTTCTTCGAAAACCACCCGGCGATCCTCCGGCTTGGACGACAAGAGCATGTCGATTTGCCCCTGTGCCATGATCGAATAACTCGTGCGTCCGATCCCGGTGTCCATGAAGAGGTCGTGGATATCCTTCAGGCGGCAGGCCTTGCCGTTGAGGAGATATTCGGAGTGGCCATCGCGGAAAACCCGGCGCGTGACCGCCACTTCGTTGAACTCGACCTTCAGCGCCTCTTCGCAATCCGCGAAAGTGAGAGTGACTTCCGCCATGCCCATGGGTTTGCGTTTGTCGGTGCCGGAGAAGATCACATCGGCCATTTCCGAACCACGCAGGGCCTTGGCCGAGGTCTCGCCGAGCACCCAACGCACCGCATCCACCACGTTCGATTTACCGCATCCGTTCGGGCCGACGATACCCGTCACTCCGGGGTGGAATTCAAGCAGGGTCTTGTCGGCGAACGACTTGAATCCGTGCAGGGAAAGAGTCTTGAGATACATGGTGGGAGGTCTTTACGGGGCTAGGGGAATCGTGGGCGCGGAGGACTCTCGCAGTCCACCGCATCGGCCATTCTAATGGATACTGTGGTCAGGGCAACAACAAAACACAATATCTTGTGGTCGGATATTATTTAACCCCAATATATTGTTAAGATGTCCAAATTATCAGGAAAGGCAGACCAACGCCTAACCCACGGAAAATGAACGGAAAACGCGGAGCGGAGCCTCATGGGCCCGGAAGATCAGCGTTGACCTCGCCTTTTCCGCCCCGAGGACTAGGTGGCGGAATTCCCCTCAATCGGACTCCGCCGACCCCATCCCAAGAGCCTGGAGACCGGGCTACCGCTTGGCCGGGGGCTTGATTGAAGATTTAAGATCACAGGCATCCCCTAGGATATCCTGAATTTGGGTGGAAATTGCGCTGCCCCCCGGTTTGAATCCCTACCACTTCCCCACATTTTTGCCCCACATCTTTCTGCCAAAAAATCCTCCCTCGACTCCCCCTGAACCGGAAGTTGGCAAAAAGATAAGGGGCAGAAATATATTCAGAAATTTTATCTGCCCCGAAATGGGAGGAAAAGTCGGGTGGAGCAACCCATCCAAACTCTCATCTCTTCCCCAATCTCCGCTGCCCCAAGCGTCTCCGGATGCCTCTTCCCATGCCAAATTACATACCGCCGATACCAGCCGACATAGGTCTCCTCCGTCTTCAGCGAGTAATGCTTCCGCCGGAGTTTCTCCCCCAGCCGATCCTCAAGCTTGATTCCCTTGTCGTTCATATTTTTTGAGCGATCTACGTGTAAATAAACGCTTATAAGAACAGCATTGCTGCGTTTGCAGTGAATATCGGCAATATTTTCACAATAAGTGCACGCCATCCACGAATACCCAACACTTTTCTCGCCCATAAAGGCCTTGTGAAAATCAAACCGGTCTGTTAAAGGTCTGCTAGTTGGGCGTTGCTGTGCGCCATCCATGAACGAAGCCTTCCAAGCTCTCTCTGCCATCTGCGCGCTTCTTGCGATGCTCGTCGGCATTCCTGCTTGGGCGGCGAGTCTCTACTATCTCATTCGCACTTCTCGCTCCACGATCCACGCTGACTCGGCATGGCAACGACCCAACTCGATTCTCGTATTCTTTCGTTGGCAGCCGTTCAGCCCGGTCTTCGACGCCACACAGCTTACTCCGCAGGGCCTCGTGTATCGCCGCCGTCTCGTCTTCTCAGTCCTGCTTTTCAGTGTTCCCATCCTCGCGGCGTTTCTCTTTCGCGCTCTTGCCCGATGAGCCTCAACCGAAATGACCGCAAGGCCTACAATGCGCTGCAGCGAACTCGGCCATCGCACAGGCCGATAGTGGCAGCCGGTGGTAGCTCCCGAACTTGGCTTTTGGCTTGCCGCACCGCTGTCGCCACTCTACTTTCGCGGTGAATATGAAAGTCATCTCTAGGATGCTTGTGTTGATGGCGTTTGCGTTGGTGACGCAGAGCAAGGCCCAGGACTGGCTGCCCAAGGGGGCGGATGTCTGCTACCGCACGCAGTATGAAGACGGGGTCCTCCCGGATGCGACGTTTCGTCTGAAGGCCAAGGTCACAAAGGAGGAATTCGAAACGATTGTGAAGAAGATCGGCGCAACGCTCCATACCGAGACGCGCAAGTATACTGATGACAAGGCGTGGTTGAATTGGAGTTCCGAGCGGGGCGGTGATCTGAAGCCACTAAAGGGGCGGAAAAACTGGGACCCCGAGGATGACCTCTCATCCACATTCGTGCTGCAAAAGAACGACTCCTGGCAGTTCCTCAAGTTCGAGGGTGGATTCTTGTATTACGTTGCCTTGAATCACTAGCCAAAATGCCCCTCGAAGCAGAATAGACCAAGTTCAAGCGCGAGGTGGAGCAGAGTGAAGTTGGTGATGGAAGGGGGGCAGTCTGCGCCTGAAGGAAAAACCAACCCGCCATCACCCTCCCTTTGAAACGGCGAAACTGATCAGCAGGATGGCCTTGATGATTCCCCACAGTCCGCTGAAGAGCATCAAGAGGCCGAGACCGAAGAACACATAGCCGATGATGCGGACGGTTTTGCCGGACTGGACCACGGAGAGGCTTTCCTCTGTGCTGGTTAGGTAGCGGTTGATGGTCGTGGCATTCGCTTCGTGGGAAGCGCGGTTGCTGGTCCAGACATTGGAGAAGGGGATGGT
>JBJTQJ010000006.1:0-17791 GCA_046075565.1 Verrucomicrobiales bacterium
AAATCAAGAAAGGGTATGCTCACCTGTGGCCTTCCCCCAATACAGAATTCCAGTGCGCAGGCTCAAGGAAGAGTGGGCGGCGCGAATCGCGAGAAAGGTGATGCGCGCGCGCAGGCCCCAAACGCGTCCGAGCAGGATTCGCGACAACAGCGAACCTTGGATCTCCAATCCCTCATCGGTCGCGGAATTCCTGGAGGTCGCACGTAAAGTCAACGAAACCGTGAACCAATGGTCGCCACAGCACAGGAATTCATCCAAAAGCTGAGTGAACGGCACGGAGTGATCGTCATCGGTGGGCTCGCCGTGATCGCACACGGGTTCAACCGGCCCACCAAGGATGCGGACATCTGGTTAGAGCCCATGGATTCGCCATCGGAGTGGGCCGCGACCATTCAGGAAACCTGCCGGTGTTTTTCCGGCCTGACCATCCACACGCTCCCCGAATGGCGCATGGTTTCCGGACCTGCCGTCGCTGAGGCGGCGGCAGAAATTGGCATGGTCCGCATCATGGGATTGGATTGTCCGGTGGATGTCTTCCGCGAACCGAATGAATTCGCCGCGTCTTCCTTCGCGGATGTTCTTTCCAGATGCACCCGGAACTCCGACTCGACCTGGTTGCCAGACCCGATTGATCTTGCCATCAGCAAAGATTTGACCAATCGAGACAAAGATGCGCATGACATCCTTTTTTTGGAGTCAATCGCACGAAATCGATGGATCGAAATCTTGCCCTCCGCGACGAGGGAGCAAGCCGAATCGCTGTTCGCGCGCTTCGTGGATTGGCAAACCTGCCAGGCCGCGATGAGCAACCCCGACCAGACCGTCCGTGAGATGGCCATTGCCTACCTCCGCGAGTTTGCCAGGGAAGGCGACCCATTTTCCCAAGCGATTCTTGATGGCAGGGAAATCCCTCCACCGTGAGTTTCGGGGCAGTCAAAGCCCCCCATTCTTCTTTCACTCCGGCTCCTGCTGGGTCAGGCAATGGATGGCTCCGCCTTCGAGGAGGATTTCCAGGCTATCGAAGCCGATGGCGCGGCGGCCTGGGAAGGCATCGGCGATGATGCCGAGGGCGCGGGCGTCGGGTCCGGGCTGTTGGTAGGTGGGCACAAGCACGGCGTCATTGACGACGAGGAAATTGGCATAGGTGCCCGGCAAACGGGGCACCCGCCATCCATCGGGAGCGGCAATGGGATCCGGTTGGGGCAGGTTGATCACGTTCAAGCCCATTTCCAGTAAAAAGCGCCGGTTGCGATCGAGCACGGGGAAATTCACATCCGATGGGTCGGTTTCGACAGCGGTGAGCACGGTGTTCGGCGCGGTGAAGCGCGTGAGCGTGTCGATGTGGCCATCGGTGTCGTCGCCTTCGAGGCCGGAGGGCAACCAGAGCACATCATCAATACCGAGAAACCCCCGCAGTTCCTTTTCGACCTGCGCCCGTGTCCATTCGGGATTGCGGTTGGCATTCAGTGCGACCGATTCGGTGGTGAGCACGCGGCCGGCTCCATCGACTTCGAGTCCGCCGCCTTCGAAATAGAGTGCGCTCTGGAAGCGCCTCATGCCAAGGGCGGCGGCGATGCGGGCGGGCACGGCGTCGTCGGAATCATGCGGTTCGTATTTCCCGCCCCAGGCATTGAACTTCCAATCGGTGATGGCGACCTCGCCGGTGACGCGGTGTTTGACGAAGGTCGGGCCATGGTCGCGGCACCAGACGTCGTCGGTGAAATGAGGGAACAGCTCAAGTGAGATTGGATCCGCTCCGGCGGCGAGCACGGCCTTGCGGATCATGTCGTGATGTTCCGGGGCGGAATTCACGCGCGCGATGGCGTGTCGGGAAATCGCTGCAGCGAGGCGGGCGATAACACCTTGGATGATCGGCAAACGATCCGGCCAGTGGTAGTCATGAACTGGCCAGCTCAACCAGACCGCCTTTTGCGCGGCCCATTCCGGGGGCATGGTGAATCCTTCAAGGGCGGGAGTGGACATGAGAGGGTGAAAGATTTGGAAGCGTGAACCTGGAATTGAAACCACGAATGGACACGAATTAACACGAATATGAACCTGAAAAATCAACGGTCTGCGGACAGGCCTCACTCACCGACTGGATGAGATGGAATTTATTCATAACCCTCTGAACATTCGTGCACATTCGTGTCCATTCGTGGTTTGTCATGTTTTTCCGTGGTTTTCCGATTTGTGGACGGATGGCGTGCGTGGCAGGAACCTCAAACATCGTCCCAGCGTTTGAGGATGCCGTCGTAGGCGTCGATGCGGCGGTCGCGGAAGAACGGCCAGATGCGCCGGTGTTCTTCCATGGCCTTGAAGTCGCAATCCGCATAGACGATTTCCTCGCGATCGGATGAGGCTTTGGCGGTGACTTGGCCGCAGTAATCGGAGACGAACGATTGCCCCCAGAATTCGGTTTCGCCTTCGCAACCGATGCGGTTGACGGCAGCGACATAACAACCGTTCGCCACCGCGTGGCCGCGTTGCACGGTTTCCCAGGCGGTGTGCTGGGCCGTGCCGAGCGTATCCTTTTCCGAAGCGAGCCACCCGATGGCCGTGGGATAAAAGAGGATCTCCGCGCCTTGCAAGGCAGTGAGGCGGGCGGCTTCCGGATACCATTGGTCCCAGCAGATGAGCACACCGATGGTGCCGAAGCGCGTTTTCCAAGCACGGAAGCCGAGGTCGCCGGGGGTGAAATAGAATTTCTCCTCGAAGCCGGGGTCCTGCGGGATGTGCATTTTCCGGTAGAGCCCGAGAAGGCTGCCATCGGCATCAATGATGGCGGCAGTATTGTGGTGCAAACCGGGTGCGCGTTTTTCAAAAGCGGCGGCGACAATGACCACTCCCAGTTCGGCGGCGAGGGCGCGGAGCATGTCGGTGGTCGGACCGGGCATCGGTTCGGCGAGGTCAAAGTGGGCGGTGTCCTGGCTGCGGCAGAAATACAGGGTGGTGAACATCTCCTGGGTGCAGATCACCTGGGCACCGCCGGCGGCGGCCTGGCGGATGAGATCGAGGGTGCGCGCGACATTGTCGGCGGGATCGGCACTGGCACGGGTCTGGATAAGGGCAATCCGGGGCATGGCCGGGAAATGTAAAGCGTTCCCCCCGTGATCCAATGGAGAAGTTGGAAATTTGTTGTTTCTTGGTTGGGGCGATAGAAAACGGATTGCTTTCGCTGCCCCGATTGCGAAATTCACGCGGCTGGCTTGAACCCGGGTTGACCGGGCGCTGCCAAGGGTTGGTTTCACGCATGGCCCACGATATCCAGTCGAAACAAATTCTCCCCCGCGCCGTGCTCGCAGGCGTGGCTGTTGCGATGGCGTGTCTGGGGCTGGCTCTTGCAGATGTGGACATGCAGCGGGGTTGGACCGCATCGGTGGAAAAGTGGACTCCCGTGGGAGCCGGAGCAGCCGCATTTATCTTCGTTTGCCTCGCCTTGTTCTGGCCATGGTTGGCCCGCCAACCGGACGAAGAACCACGGAGCACCGAGAAGAAGGCTAGCTGGAGAGATGTGGCCGGAGTGGAATGGCTGGTTTTGGGTCTGATTGTGATGTTTGCCCTCATTCTTAATCTCCCGCGCATGAAGCACCCGCTCTGGGGAGATGAGGAGCGCACGGCGCGCAATTATGTGGTCGGCCAATACAAGCCGGCGGACGGCAACAAAGTCAAATGGCGTGCCTGCACTTGGGGCGATACGTTTTTCGACTACCAGAGTCCTAACAACCATGGCTTCTATTCATTTCTGGCCCGATTGGCCCAACATGACAGGGAAGAAGGCATCGGACCAACGGATCTCCCGTTCAAGGAGTGGAAACTGCGGCTTCCGGCATTGGCCGGCTCCGTGCTTGCGATACTGGTAGTCTGGTGGCTCGCACGGTCGCAGGGTTGGAAAATCGGCGCCCCGGCAGCCGCCTTGATCATGGCGGCCCATCCTTGGTTCGTTCGCTATTCCACCGAAGCGCGCGGCTACGGCATCCTTTTCTTCCTCATTCCATTGGCGGTCTTGCTGGCCACGCGCGCACTCACGAGCCGTGGTTGGGGATGGTGGTTCGGACTTGCCGTCACGCAGGCACTGCTTTTCTCAACATGGATGATGCAACTGCACTGGCTGATTGCCTTGAACCTCGGGATCATCATCTCCATCGCAACCTGGCCAGAGCGCGAGTGGAGACCCGCGCTTTTCCGGCGATGGCTCGTCGCCGGAAGCTGCGCGGCGGCGTTAGTATTGCCCATCCAGCTTCCGGCGGCCATGCAATTGGCAGCCTGGATGGAAGATGGTAAAGCGGTGTTGCCGAGCGGATTTCTCGGACGATGGGTGGCGGATGTTGCCAGCACGCTTTTTACCGGGGAAACGTGGTATTCGCCGGACCCTGCGAATTATCTTTGCCCCTGGCGCTCGGCGGCCATCGGGCGGTCACTGCTTTATGCGCTGCTGCCTGCCATACTTCTCATGGCCGGTGTCGCAGCATGGCGGGGGCAGCGAGAGCGGGCCGTCGTTCTGGCGACAGCCCTCCTGCCTCTGGTTTTGGTCTTCACGCAGTCGGCCGTGAAAGACTCGGTGGTCATCCACTGGTATGCCTCCCCGGTGTGGCCGCTCGCGGCCCTGCTTATGGGATCCGGTCTGCAAAGCCTCGTTTCCGGGCGCGGCAAGGCCGCCATTCCACTGGCCATCATTATCGGCATGCTCGCCATCGCGCCTTGGCAAAATTACGCTCATTTGTTGCGCAGCCATCCCATCGAAAATACCCTGGAAGCCGCCTTACTCACGCGACGGGTTCTAAACCCGAATGCGCAGGGTTTTGGCAAGGATTCGATCACGGCGGCACCGCAACTCGGGCGCCCGGCCTATGACCCTCTGGCACGCAAGGCGGATACGGTTGGGGAACTGAAGGAGTTGATGGAAGATGCCGCGACTGCCGGACTGCCCTTGTTCGTGAACGCTGGAGATCCCAAGCTGCTTCAAGGCAGGAACCCGGAGATGTGGGCGATGCTCGCGGATCCGATGATCTTCGAAAAACCAACCGAATTTCCGGGCATGGACGGGCCACAACGGCGCGTCATTTGGAAATGGACAGGTCGGATGCCGCCGTGACGGGCTCGCAAAGCAAGACGTGGCTCATAGTCCAATCTCGAGAAAGCCGCGGCGTGCCATGGCTTCGCGCAACTCGTTTCCTTTGGCATCGGTTTTGACGGCAAGGGCGGCACATTGCTCGTCTCCGGCCCCGGTCCGGATGGCACCCGCGAGTTCCTGCCAGCTCGCTTTGTAGGCACGGAAGACGGTTGCGACATCTTCGGGAAGTCCTGAATCCTCGATCGCGGCCACGCGAACGGATTCTGCGATCAGACTTTCCCTGGGCGATCGCTCCGGAGAGGTTTCCCGAAGAGCGCGCAGGGCGTTCGCAAACCCGATCAACGTCTTGCGTTCTTCGAAGGCAGCGGCTTTCGCCTCCTCCTTCGAAAGCTTCTTTTCCTCCTGCTTTTCCCGGCAGGAGAATGAAAGAGAAGTGATTCCAATGCAAAGGAACCAGAGAATCAGTTTGCCCGGCCGCATGATCAAGAGAGCACGGGTTTGACAATTTCACCCGCTACATCGGTGAGACGATAATCACGACCTTGAAAACGGAAGGTGAACCGCTCGTGGTTGATGCCGAGCAGGTGCAGCATGGTGGCGTGCAAGTCATTGACAGTGACCCGGCCGTCCACGACATGGAAACCGAATTCGTCGGTGGCGCCATAGGTCATGCCGGGTTTCACGCCGGCTCCCGCCATCCAGAAGGTGAAGGCGTCACGATGATGTTCTCGACCATAGGCCTCGGGAGAGATCGCTCCCTGCGAATAGCTGGTGCGTCCGAACTCGGACCCAAAAACCACGAGGGTGTCGTCGAGCAAGCCCCGCTTGTCCATATCCTCGAGCAAGCCGGCGACCGGTTGATCGATTTCTTTGGAACATTCGTCGAAATAGGTCGGCAAGCCGCTATGGTGGTCCCAGCCCGGATGATAAAGTTGCACGAAGCGGGTACCCCGCTCGCAGAGACGGCGGGCGAGCAGGCAATGTCGGGCGAAAGTGCCGGGTTTTTCCACATCAGGACCGTAGAGTTCGAGTGTCGCTTTGGATTCGCCGTCAATCGAGGTCACTTCAGGAACGGAGGTCTGCATGCGGAAAGCCATCTCATGTTGGGCGATAAGCGCGGAGATCTCCGCCTCGCCGGTGCGTGACAATTCGTCTTCCTCGACTTCGCGCAACCGGTCGAGCGATTTGCGGTGCAGTGCGGCGGGCAAGCCTTCGGGATTGCCGAGGAACAAGACGGGATCCTTGGCCGGGCGGAAGGCGACGCCCTGATGTTGGGAAGGGAGAAACGCGCTGTCCCAAAGCCGCGTGGAGAGCGGTTGATCGACGAACTTGCGGGTGACGAGCACGATGAAAGCCGGGAGGTCGCTGTTTTCGGATCCGAGCCCGTAGCTGAGCCATGCCCCCATGCTCGGACGCCCCGGCAATTGGCTGCCACTGTTCATGAACATGATGGCCGGATCATGGTTCACGGCCTCCGAGACCATACCCTTGAGGAAGCAGAGCCGGTCGGCGTGGCGTGCCAGGTGCGGGAAGGCGCTGCTGATCCAGGCCCCGCTTTGCCCGTGCTGTTTGAAATCATAACAAGAGCCCACGGAAAGAAAGTTTGCCTGAAACCTCGACATGCCCACCGGCTTGTTTTCACCAAAAATCGCATCAGGCATGGGCTGGCGGACCCGCTCCGTGAGAACAGGCTTGTGGTCGAAGGCCTCGAGCTGCGAGAAGCCGCCGCTCATGAAGAAATAAATGATCCTTTTGACTTTCGGGGAAAAATGCGGCAGCCCGGGAAGGCCGGGCATGGCACCGGCGGCTTGACCCGGAGTCGCCCCGAAGAAGTTTGCAAGGGCGACGGAACCCATGCCCAGAGCGGCGCGGGAAAGGAACTGACGCCGGGATTGTGTGCCCGGTGTCTCAAATCGACGGCAGTGGCTGGAATTCATCGTGAGGAGAGGAAGAGTTCACTGCCAAAGAGAGCGCGGACCAGCACAATGGTGGCGGCGACTTCGGCGGGAGGAGGTTCACTCGTCTCATGCGCTTTGCCGCATGAAAGGAGAAGATTCGCCGCGTCGCCGGGATTTGCATTGTAGTGAGCGCGTGAAGTTTGCAGCAATTCCGTCATGCTACGCGACTGCGCTTCGGTCGGCTCGCGGCTGCCGAGCAACAAAAAGGCGCGGCGCACGCGGGATTCATCACCATCCGCCGATGGAAAATCCCCGGCCAACTGCACCGACAACGCGCGGGCAGCGTCGAGGAATCCCGGTTCGTTGGCGAGGGCGAGCGATTGCAGCGGCGTCATCGTCTGCGTACGGCGTGCCAGACAAAACTCACGTGTCGGGGCATCGAAGACCGACAGCATCGGCGGGGGACATGTGCGCCGCCAGAACGTGTAAAGGCTGCGTCGTCGTGCCTTTTCCCCGGTATCAGCGGTATAGACGTGCTGGGTGCCGGTGTCTTCCCAAAGTCCCTCGGGTTGCGGCGGTTTCACACTTGGGCCGCCCAGTTGTTCGTGGAGCAAACCGGAGCTGGCGAGGGCGGCATCGCGCAGGGCTTCGGCAGGCAGCCGCAGGCGGGGTCCACGGGCCAGATATCGATTCGAAGGATCCTTCTCCCGGTAACTTGGGTCGGCAGGCAGTGACGATCTGGCATAGGCGGCTGAGAGCGCGATCTCACGGCACAAGGCTTTGTTATCCCATCCGCTTTCCACAAAATGGACGGCCAGCCAATCCAGAAGGTGCGGATGCGATGGCACGGTCCCTTGGGTTCCAAAATCCTCCTGGGTGGCAACAAATCCGGTCCCAAAGAACATTTTCCAGATCCGATTCACCTGCACCCTGCTGGTCAGAGGGTTGTCCGGGCTGGCGTACCAATCGGCAAGTGCCTTCCGGTCCGGCCGTTTCCCCTCCGCAAGTTTTCCCAGCACTGCGGGAATTGCCGGTTGGACGATCTGACCCGGCGAGCGGAAGTCCCCCCGCTGGAGCATGGGAACCTGCCGCGGCTGGCCTGGCATTTCCCGCATGACCATTATCTCGCGCAACTCCGCGCTGATCTGGTTTATCTGTTTCCGTGCTTCGGACAAATTGGCGGCGGCAGCGCGAGCCGGCCCGTCGATCTCGCGCGCAAACCAAGGGAACCAGTCCTTGGCGTCCGCCGCTGATTGGCCGGCAAGGATGGAAATCTCGCCGGGGCTTAGACAGCAATCGTAAATTCGCAGCTCATCGAGAGTGGTCGAAAGAAGCGGGCTGTCAAGCGTGCGATCACCAAGTTTGAAGGTAATCGACTGCTCATCCGGCGCGTCGGGGATTTTCGCCTTGCTGAAGTCGCCCCACTCGTCGCGATAGTTGATGTCGCGATACAAGTTGTTGCGCACGACTTCGGTATCAAGACGTTGGCCATCGAGAAACAGCGAGAAACCGGCGGCATCGCTGGAACCATCGTAAGTCATCGCGACATGCCTCCACGATGAAAAATCAATCGGTTGGCGCGCCCGTATACGAATGGCATTTGCAGGATAGAAGTTGGCGAGGGTCGCGGTCAGCAGACCATCCTCGAAAACGATCTCATAACCCCGGTGGGCGGCATCAAGCCCGCCGCGCGACCGGTGCAGAATGACGCCGCGCTCGACCGGTTTCCTGCACTGGATCCAGAACGAGAAGCTGAAAGCATCGTCGCGCGAAAAGGCCCCCACACCCGGAAAGCTATGGCGTTTCCGCTTGTCATCGTCGAAGAAACAGCCGTTGCCGATTTTGCCAGGCGAATCAAAGCCCCGGTTTTTGGATTCACTGGTGATGCCAGGGTTGATATCATCCATGAAAGCCTTGGTCTCCGGCTCAACCGTGTCGAAGCTGAAGTAATTCACGGGAGTGCGCAGGGAGTGCGGCACACGGCCTGCTAACAAAGCCATGGCAATCCCTGATTCTCCGGGGTGCCGGTTTGTCTTGAGCCACTCCGTGTAGCGACCGGTCGCCTTCAACAACTCGCTTTCGTGCTCTGCGGCGGTTTTTTTCACCGCTTCCAGAGCCCGTTCGTGGCGCGACCTCTGATCGCCTTGGTAGACAAATGCGGAAGGAGCGGGCGTGGCATTGGTGAATCGGGCGAAAATGCCGAACTCATCGATATTCGCAAAAAAGGAGGCGAACTCGTAGTATTCCTTCATCAACAGCGGATCCGATTTGTGATCGTGGCAACGGGCGCAGTGCATGGTCAAACCCAAAACCGCGGTCGCGTTGGTCTGCACGCGGTCGAATACCTGGTCCCACCGGTATTCCTCAGGATCCGCGCCGGATTCGTTCGACTGCACGCAAAGGCGGTTGAATGCCGTCGCCACCAACTGATCCTGCGTGGGTTCAGGCAGAAGATCCCCGGCAGTCTGCCAGCGCAGGAACTCATTGTAAGGAAGATTCTCGTTGAACGAGCGGATGACCCAATCGCGCCATGGCCACAATTCGGACTCCGCGTCTTCATGGCGGCCATAGGTATCGGCATAGCGTGCCACGTCCAGCCAATCTATTGCCATTTTTTCGCCAAAACGCGGTGAAGCCAGCAGCCGATCCACCACCTTTGCGCGCGCGGCGGTCGATGTGTCAGCAGCGAAGTCAACCAACTCATCGGGCGTGGGCGGCAAACCCGTGAGAGCGAAGGTGACCCGACGCAACCATTCTTCCTTCGGAGCCTCAGGTGACGGAGTCAGTCCCTGTTTTTCCCAGCTTTCCCGCAAAAGACCATCGATGGGCGATTCTCCTTCCCCGAGCGCCGGAAGTTCGGGTTTGGCCGGCGGGTCGAAGGCCCAGTGCTTCTGGTAGGTTGCTCCACCGGCAATCCACTGCTTGAGAATTTCCAATTCCCCGGCGGTCACAGGCATGTGCCGCGACGGGGGAGGCATAACCTCGTCCTCGTCTGTCGAGATAATCCGCTCGATAAGGCCGCTGGCGGCCGGATCGCCAGGCACGATGGCCCCGGAACCCACGGCCGCTTCACAAACGTCCAATTGCAGATCACCTTTACGCTTTTTCTCATCGGGACCGTGGCAGGCGAAACATTTGGCCGCTAGAATCGGCTGGACCTCGAAATTGTAGGAGGGGCCGGAGCCGCCCTTCGCCACCAAGGAAAAAAGGGGGAAAAGGACAGCGGCGGTTAGTTTTCGCATAGAAACTAAATTCAAGAGGTCATTGTTCCCGGAGAATGGGGCTGAATGAACATTCCGGAACAAGCTCCGTCAACTGCAAAACTTCCTTGATCTAAAAATCATATAGCCCGGATACTTCCTTTTATCCAAGCCGGAATTCATATATGTTTTCTAATAGAAACAGAAAACAAATGCCAATTGACGGCCCACGATTCGGAGGAATCGTTACTGCGGTCTTACGATGCCTGACGAATCAACCGACCCGCCAAACCCCGATGCCCCGCCTCGCTCCGCGCGCGAGCGCCTTTTTGGGTGGCTGCGAATGGTGCTCCTTTGGTCGCCGGCTCTGGTCACGGCATTCCTCGTGAAAACACACGCGGTGAATTCCATGTTGTGGGACGACTGGTGGCTGGCGGAGGATTGGTTGAAGTATCTCAAAGGGGAATTCCGGTGGACGGAGCTTTTCGCCGTGCAGATGGAACACCGGTTGGCGGTTCCCCGCGCCATCAGCCTGGGGCTCAATACCCTTTTCGAGGGTGATATCCGGGCGCAAAATGCGGTGAGTTTGCTCGCGCTGGTGGCCATCGCGGCCATGATGCTCCGGCTCGTGCAGAAGAGTTTCGGTCCGTTGCGCGGCGGCACGTGGTGGCTGGCTTTCGCCATGATGGCGGCTTTGTTTTCACCAGTGCAATGGCAACCGCTGCTGTGGCCGATCATTTTTACCGTCTATCTGGCCATGGCCTTGGTCGTCGGTGCGGTGCTCGTTTGGTTCAGGTCCGGTCGCAAGGTCTGGCCCATCTTCGCCATTTCCCTATGTCTGGCGGTTCTCGCCACCCTCACCTTCGCCAGTGGCATGCTGGCCTGGCCACTGGTCGTGCTCGCCATCGTATTCGGCCCCCACCCCGGGGAAACAAGGCAAAAAGCGAAGTGCGCGGGATTATGGGTCGCGGCGGCTGCCATCTGCCTGTCCCTTTATTTCCACGACTTCAGCAGCGATGTCCACCCGCAGTATGCCTACGGGCAGGCCGAGGAAAACACCGTGGATCGTAGCGCCGGATTCCTGCTCAAACATCCCGAGCGTGTCTTCGGATTCGTGAGCGCCGCCGTCGGTGGCAACCTCGCCCGCGGTTGGCCGGAGGAGAATCTGTATATGGCGAAAATTTTCGGTTCTCTGATGCTCTTGATCTTCCTCCTCGTATTTGTCGGGGCGGTGCGGCGGCGGTTTGGCGGCGACATCGATGGATTCCGGACCCGTTTGCCCTGGTTGCTTGTCGCCGCAACGAGTGTGGGCACGGCGGCCATGCTGGCCTTGGGCAGGATGTGGATCGGCGATGGCCCGCAAGCGGTAACCGCGCGTTATACCATGCATGGCATCCTGCTGGCAGGAAGTTTACCCGCGTTGGTCGCCTTCCTCATGCCCGCCCGCAAGGACCATTGGCTCTCCATGGCCAAAGGCCCGCTTTTTGGAATTTTTCTTTCCATCCTCGCCCTGCAATGGATGTATGGTCGCCGGATGATGGAAATATGGTCCAACTCCCGCTGGTCGGATGCCGGGATGATCCAGTTCGCCGGCCTGCTGGCGGACCCGAGTCATTTCAGCTACATCGCGGGTGACGGGGAATTCGGCGTGCGCGTGGCCAAGGAAATCAATGCCCTCAAGCATCTCAGCCCGCCCTTGCTCGAAAACCGCCTGCTGAAGAACCTGAAAACAAACAAACACTCCGTCAATGACAGGAATTCCGCTTTCCTTTCATTTGTTCTTACCCCGGAGAAGGGAGCGATCGCGGAGGGATACTCCAAGATAGGAGACGAGCGTCCGGCAGACCTCGTGCTCTTCACCCAGGATGGGCCGGAGGGCGAGGAAATCCGCGGACTCCGAACACCACTCTTTATCGTGTCATCGGCCTCGGCCATCGCACACCGGGACTTCGAGTTCACCCGCAATTACAAACCGGAAGAGAAGGAAAAATTCAATTGGGGCGGGCCGGTCACCATCCTCGCGCCTTTCGACCCCGCTCTGCCCGTGCGCGCCTATGCCTATGATGCCAAACGACGCCGGGCATTTTCGATTCCCGACCAGCGTCCGGAAAGGCGGCCGGATTCCACCCTTCGCTCGCCCAATTGAGCCCCATTTTCCCGCACGATTTCCATGCCTTCCTCCGACCAACCCGCTCCTTCACGCCGATGGCTGGTCGTCACGATCGTGTATCTTCTCGTCGCCCTCGCCGCCTTCCAGGTTTTCCGCGAGATCCAGCGGCCATGGGAAGGTCCGGTGGGCCGCACCATTTACGGGGAAGAATCCAAACGCGATGAGGCGGGAGAAAAATGGCGCGGTGCCTTCCAGGTCATGGCCACCAAAGGGGAATCCGCTTTCAGGGAACTGGATACCAACGCATGGCGGGTGGTTGGATTGTGGACCGGTGGCATCGTCTTCGTGGGTGGCATGTTTTTGTTAGGAATCTCCTCCCCGCTCTGGCAAAGGTGGTCACGGCTGAAATCCCCGAGCGCCCGGCCCGAACCGGTGTCGCCCGATCGCCGCGCCTGGCTCTGGTTGGCCTTGGCCCTCGTGGTCGCGGGTGCCATCCGCACTCCCTACCTCAGCCGCGGACTCCTCTGGGATGAGCAGGACAATCTGCGCCGCAATTACCACGGGACCATCCGCTGGAACGAACCCGATGCCACGCCGATCTGGCAACCGGCCGGAGCCGCCGATGCCTTCTGGGAAAACCGGCGCGGCAACAATCCCCACTTGCACAGCCTGCTGGCCTGGACGTCGAACAAGATCTGGGCAAGCCTGACGGGAGCCGCCCCCGAGCGCTACAACATCGTCGCCATCCGCTTGCCTGCTTACCTCGCCGGACTGGCGGGTATAGCCGCGCTCTGGTGGTGCCTGCGTGTCGTCGGCCTCGCGGGTATCGCGGGGCCGGCCGCCCTCTTTGCGGCGGTGCATCCCTTGTGGTCGCAGTATGGCATCGAGTCGCGTGGTTATGGACTCACCCTGCTTTTTGCTCCCATCATCTTGGCTGCCGCATGGCGCTTCGTGCAAAACGCGTCCTGGCGGGATGCCAGCCTGCTCTGCGGCGCCAGCCTCCTCATGCTCGCCGCCTATCCAGGTGCGCTCTATTTTGTTATCATTTTACAGGCAACCACATTTCTCCTCGTCCTCCTGCGCAAAGACGGGCCAGGCCGCCTGCCTTCCGCCGTCCGCTGGACGATTGCCAATGCCACCGGGGGATTCTTGTTCATCTGGCTCATGGCACCCATTCTCCCGCAGACGGCCGCCGTCATGGAAAATGGATTCCAACGCGGCAGCATGCCGACTTATTGGTTTGTCATGGCCCACCATCTCTATGCCACCGGGATGCAAGTCCATTTTGCCCCCTTGGTCTTCTTCAACGAATCTCCCGATGCTCCGACGGCTCTCGCTTGGATCACCGGTGATTACTGGCGCATGTGGCCGCTGGCGGCTTGGAGTCTGATCCTCTTCCCGGCGCTGGTGATCGGCGGGCTCTGGCGATGGTGGAACTCCGGCCACCGGCACTTCTGTATCCTGGTCCTGGCATCATTCGCATCCGGTCTGGCTTGTGCAGGGCACCACGCGCTGGTCACGGGTTGCTTCATCTACCCGTGGTATATGATTTTCATGCTTCCGAGCTTGCTCGCGGCCTGCGCCGCCGGCGTCGGAGTCGCCATGGACCTTTGGAAACGCGGCGAGAAAGCGCGCCCGCTCGCTCACATCGCCGTAGCGGCATTCTGGGCCGTCATTTCCCTTCCTTTCTTTGCCGGTGGATTGTGGAAGTCACAATTTGCCGAGAGTTTCCCCCGCCCAGGGGTTTCTCCGTGGCCGAAAGCAGATGACGGAACCATTTCGCGCCTCGATTTCCCCCGGGGCTCCACTTCCCTTTGGGTGAACTATCACGACGGCTTCCAGGTGCATGTGGCCAATTACACTGGCAAGGAGAAAGAATGGGAGCCACGTTTGGTCCGCCGGGTCGATCAGGAAGGGAACTTCAGCCCGAAGCCGGAAAAGGAGCAGCCATGAGCATTGATGTCAGCATCATCCTCCCTTGTTACAATGACGCCGGTCACCTCGCGGCCAGCGTGGGGGAAATCCTTGCCATCCTTCGCGAGATGAGATGGACTTACGAGATCATCCTCATCGACGACAAGAGTCCCGGCGGCGATCGCGAGGAAATCGAAAAAATCATCGCGGCCAATCCAAACGAACGGATCGTCAAGATTCTCCACGATACAAACACCGGGCGCGGGGGCGCGGTGAATGATGGATTGCGTATGGCCAAGGGCGAAATCGCCGGCTTCCTCGATGTCGATCTCGAGGTGGCGGCCCATTATATTCCCAATATGGTCCGGGCCATCCATGGCGGCGCGGATGTGGCCATCGGTTGGAGGATCTACAAGTTCCGCTGGCGGGTCATCCACCGCATTTTTCTCAGCCGGGGTTACATCTGGCTGGTCAACCGCTGGCTCGGCTGCGAATTCGCCGACACGGAATCCGGATACAAATTCTTCCGCCGGGAGAAAATCCTTTCGGTGATCGATCGAATCACCGACAACCGCTGGTTCTGGGATACCGAGGTGGTGGTCCGGGCGGAACGCGCAGGCCTTCGCCTCGAATTTCTCCCCGTGCTTTTCTTGCGGCGGCCGACCAAACCGTCCACAGTGCGTATCCTCAAGGACACGCTCGACTACCTGCGCAACCTCTGGAACTTCCGCCGCTCCCTGCGCCGTGAGGACAACATGCTTCCCCCACCCCTCAACCGCTGACCATGGACGACACCCCCTTCATTTACCGCAGCCCGCGGCTCTACCAGTTTGTCATGCGGCTCCTGCATGTCGGCCATTTCGAGGCCCGTTACACCGATCTGGCGGCGCTCGTTCCCGCGGGAGCCTCCATCGTCGAGGTCTGCGCGGGCGACGCGCGGCTCTACACCCGCTACCTGCGCGATAGCAACCCGGCTTACATCGGCCTCGATAATTCGCCGCAGTTCGTCGAAGCGGGCCGGAAGCAGGGGCTCGAGTTCCGTATGTTCGATGGCAAAAAAGACGCGATCCCGACCGCCGACATCGTCATCATCCAGGCCAGCCTGCACATTTTCATCCGCGAAATGGATGCCTTCCTTGATCGCTTGAAGGCGGCGGCGCGGGAGAAAGTCATCATCGCCGAACCGGTGCGCAACATGTCGTCCTCGTCGAATCCGGTCGTGGCAAAGCTGGCCCGCTGGCTCACCCGCCCGCGGGGAGGTGATGATTACACGGGATTCCGTTTCGACGAGCACAGCTTGCGCTCGTTGCTGGAGAAAAACCACGGATTGGAACACTTCGCCCTCTGCGCGGGCGGGCGCGAGGCCATCGCCGTGCTCAAGGGAACCGGTGGCCCGGAGGTCAGGCCATGAATACCACGCCCGACGGCCACTTGCCATTCTGCCGACCCCACAAGAGCGGGAAAGAATTGGAGTATATTCGACAATGTCTGGACTCCGGCCATCTCGCCGGCGACGCGGCCTTCACCAAGGCCTGCCACCGCTGGCTGGAGGAAAAAACCGGCGCAGCCAAGGCGCTGATGACCACATCCTGCACGGCCGCCCTGGAAATGTGCTCCATTCTTCTGGAAGTGGGCCGCGATACCGAGGTCATTGTGCCATCCTTCACCTTCGTATCCTCCGCCAATGCCTTCGCCCTTTTTGGAGCGAACATCCGTTTTGCGGATGTGCGGGAAGACACCCTGACCATCGATTGGGAAACCGTGGAGCCGCATCTGACCGACCGCACCCGCTCGGTCGTGCTGGTGCATTACGCCGGCATCACGAGCGACCCCGATGTGCTCGCGCACAAACTGGCCGAACGCGGCATCCCCCTGGTTGAAGACAACGCCCACGGTTTGCTTGGCACCTGGGACGGCAAACCTTTGGGAAGTTTCGGGGCACTGGCGACGCAGAGTTTCCACGAATCGAAGAATTTCTCCTGCGGGGAGGGGGGTGCCTTGCTTGTCAACGACACCCAATATCAGGCGCGCGCCGAGATCCTGCGTGAGAAAGGCACGAACCGGAGCGCATTTTTCCGCCGCGAAATCGGCAAATACTCGTGGGTGGATGTCGGATCCAGTTATCTTGCCTCGGATGTGCTGGCCGCCCTATTGCTCGCGCAATTCGAGGAAGCGGATGTGATCCAACAACGACGCCACGCGATTTGGCAGCGTTACCATGATTCACTCGGCGCATGGGCCGCCGCCAACGGAGTGCGCCTTCCCCATGTCCCCGCGAAGTCGGGGCCCTCATGGCACCTCTTCCAGATGATCCTGCCGGATACGGAAACGCGCGAAAGAGCCATCCTCTGGTTCCGCCAAGCGGGTATTGAAGTGTATTTCCATTATCTTCCTTTGCACTTGTCCCCGATGGGGCAGCAACATGGCGGCCGCGAGGGCCAGTGCCCGGTCTCCGAGAAGACCGCGCAATGCCTGTTGCGCCTGCCGCTTTATCCCGGCCTCTCCGATGCGGATCAGGAACGCGTGATCGCCCGCCTGCTCGACTTCAAGTGCTGAGCGGGACCCACGATCCAGTCAATAGGGAAAAGGAGCCCAGAGACATAAAGCTTTCCACAAAGGACGTATCCCAGTGGCGGGTAATTTTTTCCCACTCGTCCCGCTTCCGTGGAAGCCTCCCAAGGCTCAATTTCTACCCCACCACAGCTACCCGCAGGTCGCGCAGCACCCGCAGGTCTCCCCACTGACCATAGCGCATCGCCACTCCGGGCTTGCCAACCGGTTGCTCGGGATCTTTCACTTCTCCCACGGCGGTCACCTCCTCCCGCGGTTCGGGCAACTTCCCCTTCTTCTGTCTTCTGTCTGGGAGCGAAGCGATCTTCTGTCTCCCACCCGTCAACCTCCTTAAAAACTCCTCGCTACCGATTGCCGCTCCGTCCACCAGATACCGCGACTTCAAGCGCAGCATCACCCGCAAAGGCAACCTCCCACCCCGCTTCCGCTCCTCCCAAACCTTCCGCGCATCAATTCCCACCCGCGTCTTCCATTCCCCCGTCCTCGGGTCCTGAATCTTCGGCTTCCTCTCCCCTCCGATTCCGGGTCCTCTGTCTTCTGTCTTCTCTTCCGTCCCCTGCTCAAACAAATACACCCGATACTCCGCCAACGCCCCCTTCAATCCCCTTTGCTTGCCCCACACCCGCAAGAGCCCTTTCGAGCTCTCCTTCTCTCCCACCAAGGCCCTCGCATACCCGCACCAGGCATACTCCGCCGGATCTTCAACCATGCCTGCTCTAACCGGATTCAAATCGATATACGCCGAAACGATCCGTGCCGCAGCACCCAACGTCGCCAGATCCTGGATCTCCACGGCCACGCTCCGGTAGCGCTCTTCCCACAACGTCCCCTTCCTGCGATTGCGACCATTATACCATCGGCTGAACCGCTGCTTTAACGACCGCATGAAAACCGCCAGGTCCCCCATGCGCTTGGTAAACCGCTCCAGATACTGCATCCGCGACGCCGCATCGGAACATTGCCCCAACACCCGCTGGATATCGGCCATCTCCGCCTTGCCGTAAATCAGCCGCAGCCGCCGCAG
>JBJTQJ010000007.1:0-5674 GCA_046075565.1 Verrucomicrobiales bacterium
TGCATATCCACGAAGCGGATGGTGTTTTGCAAATGCTTCGCGAAGATCAGGATGTCGTAAGTGAGATCGTAGCGGGCGAGCTTGCGGATGCCTTCGTTGAAGTCCGGACGGAGGATGAAGGCATCATCAGGTTCATCGTGCACGACATGGCGGACACCGACGAGTAAAGGATCATCGGCGAATTTCTCCAGCCATGGTTCGCCGCCATTTTCGAGTAGAGGCACCCAACCGACCACTCCGAGGATACGCGGGCTGTAGCGGGCCTGTTGGAAAAGGAATTCCGTTTCTGCGGGCATCTGGCGGGCTTGCACGGCCACCGTGCCACCGATGCCCCCGGCGTCGAGCACGGCATCGAGTTCGGGGCCGAGGAAGTCGCGACGGATCACGTCGTGTTCATCGGTCATCCAGACGTAGTCGGTATCGTTGATGGCCCAGAGGTGGTGGTGACTGTCGATTTTCATCGCGGTTGAAGCTGAAGGTGAAAATGATGCGAAGGACTCAATCGATCTTGCCCCAGACTTTCTCCATGAGGGCAAAGCCCGCCGGATCGTGGAGGCGCAGTTCCGCGCGGGTGAAGGGATAGAAGTCGTTGTGGTAGAAGTAGGCTTCGGTGGATTCGGCGAAGTATTCCTTGTGATTGGTCGCCCCGTAATGTTTGACGGTGCCGCCGTTATAGAGCAGCGATTTCTGGTAGATGCCTTTTTCGATGGCCTGCTCATAGGCCTTCATGATAGAAGGATCTTCGAATCCGAGAACCTGATCGTGGTAGGAGTGGGCCAATTCGTGCAGGATGACTGCGGGATGCTTGAGCATCTGCTCCCGGGAGATAAGCGCTTCGGCGCGCGGGATATGCACTGTTTTGGCCAGACGGGGATCGTAGCCGCGATCGGTGAGCCATTCGACACCCGGATGGTATCCCATGGTTTTCATTTCGGGGTGGGATTCCTGGATGAAAATCTTCAGCTTGCGCACTTCGGCCAGTTTATCGGCCGGTAGCAGGATGGAGATCCGTTCGAGGTGGTTGTCGAGCATGGACAAAGCGCGGGCGCCCGGTGAATCAGGGGCGGCCTCGGCGAGTTTGGTGTCAACGACGACGGTCCACCCCTGCATTTGTTTTTCCACGGTGTCGACCCATCCGATTTTCTCAGGGGCTTTGGCGGCGGGTGCGGGTTCAGCGGCCCCGGCGTTTGCGACGAGGAGCAACGGGATAAGCAAGGCGATTTGGTTGTTCATGGTATTTGTTAGAATTGGATCAATCGTTTTTGGTGGTCAAGCCCGAATCATAGTCCCATTGCTGGTCGATGATGGGGGCGAGGATGCGGCGGACTTCCGCGAGAAGGTTGGTGTCGATTGGCTCATGGAACCAAGCCAGGTTGCGTTGCAACGACGCGGTGCGGGCGGTGCTGAACATGGTGGTGTGGAAAGGGGATTCGTGGCAAGCGAATTGGAAGGCGAGTTTGGCGATGGATGTTCCTTCTTTCTCGCAGAACGCGGCAGCTTCTTGGAAAAGTTTTCGTTCGTCCGGCGTGGCGGGATGCCAGTCGGCGATTTTGCCGCCGGTGAGCAATCCGCTGGCGAAGGGCGAGGCATTGATGACACCGATGCCGCGTTCCGCGCAGGGGCCGATAAGTTCCAGTCCGCGGGTGTCGGTGATGCAATAGTGATTGTGGGTCAGGATGGCATCGACGGGGGCTTCGCGGATCACCCGCTGCCAGAGGTCGAGCGGGTAGATGCCGGCACCGACATTGCCGATGCTGCCTTCTTCTTTCAAGGCGACCAAGGTGGGGAATCCTTCCGCAAAGGCGCTTTCGGTTTTGCTCCGGCCTTGGTATTCAAAATCGTGGAGATGCACGACATCGACATAATCCACCCCAAGGCGGGCCATGCTTTCCTGCAAGCCCTGGCGGATGCGCGCCGACGTGTAGTTCAATTCATCGCTGCCATAACTTCCCGGTTGGGTGTATTTGCCGGCTTTGGTAGAGAGCACGTAGCGGTCGCGGGCGATGCCTTTGAGGGCTTTGCCGAGCACGGTTTCCGCGACGGTTCCTCCGTAGGCGGGGGCGACATCGAAGTAGTTGATACCAGCGTCGAGGGCTTCGTGCACGGCGCGGATGCCATCGGATTCGTCAATGTCGCGGAAGACGCCGCCGAGGGCGGATGCCCCGAAACTGAGACGGGAAACCTTGAGTCCGGTTTTTCCAAGTGTCGTGTATTGCATGGTTGGTCAGGATGGATTGGTAATTTGGACTTTGACCACCTCCCCGCCTGAGGCCGCCATGGCGATGGCTTCGGGAAGTTGTTGGAAGGGATAGTGGTGAGTTATAAGGGGGCGCGGATCGAGACGGCCGGACGCAATGAGGTCAATGGCCCGATCGAAGACATTCGCGAAACGCCAGGACCCGAGGTATTGCAGTTCCCGGGTCAGGAGAGCGTTGGCGGGGAAGGGGATGCCATCGGGCAAGGTGCCAACTTGGACCACGGTTGCTCCGGGCGCAGTGAGACGGATGCCTTGTTCGAGGGCAGCGGGAACTCCGGTGGCCTCGAAAACAACTTCAAAACCATCCGGACAAATCGCCAGGGCTTGTTTCGCCATGTCGGCGCTTGTTGGATCGACTGCCGCCGCCGCACCGTGTTTCACCGCGAAGTCGCGGGCAAAGGGTTTTAGGTCGGATACGACCACCCGCGTCGCTCCGAAGGCGATGGCGACGAGCAGGACCATTTGTCCAATGGCTCCACCACCGGTGATGAGGACCGATTTTCCTCCGAGGCTGCCGGCGCGTGAAACGGCGTGCATGGCTACGCTCATCGGTTCAAGCAGTGCGCCCCAGGTGTAATCGAAATCATTGGGCAAAGGCCAGCAGTTGCGGACGGGTGCGGTAACAAATTCGGCGAAGCATCCATTGTTGGGAGGGACGACACTCGCCGTGCCATAATATTGCATGTGCGGACAGAGATTGTAGCGTCCCTGGCGGCATTGTTTGCAGCGACCGCAGGCCCGTGAGGGATCGACCGCAACCCTAGTTCCAACGGCAAGGGAATCTACGCCCTCACCCAGTTCAACCACTTCGCCCGCGAATTCATGGCCGAGAATGAATGGACGGGTTGGGACAAAATTCCCGCAACGACCGTGCGCGTGGTAGTGAAGGTCGCTGCCACAAATCCCGGCCGCCCTAACTCGCACCAGCACTTCTCCCGGTCCGGGTTCCGGACGGGGGACCCGCTCGAAGCGAAGGTCCTTGGCGGCATGGAGCACATGCGCGTTCATGGAAGAAAGGTTCGACATCTCGGCACCATCGGCTTTTCTCTGAATCCCGCAAGATAGGAAAATGGTTCAGGCACACGTGGTCGAGCGGCTTCACTCCCCGCCTTTGCCGGCATCCCGTTTGCCCGAGTAAGCGGCTTTTAACTCGGCAACCGCCTTGGCGACGAACGCGGCATCCTGGCGGCGGGAGAAAGCCTCGGCCAGCGGGTCGCCGGTTTTCACCATGTTGGCGAGCAGGTTGGTGCGCAGGGCATCGATTTCCGGCTGACGGGTGGGATCATCGATCTTGTTGACCCGTTCGTCCCGATCCTTGGTGAGATCATAGAACTCTTCCGGCACACGCAGGCTATATAGGGTAGTCCGCTTTTTCACGGCGGGGGAATTGGCGGCTTCGGCGAGCATGGTTTTCCACGTCAGGCCGGCCATGTTTTCCGTTTGATAGGTGCGTTTCCCATCACTCCAGGCATTCCAAATGTATGATTTTTCGCGGGTGCGCACGCAGCGCATGGGATACCAGTTGTTGCCGAAAGCGGCGTTGTAGTGGGTGAAAACTTTGTCCCATCCGGGCAGGGTGGCGCCTTTGAGCACGGGGGCGAACGAGCGGCCGTCGATATTTGGGATGGGCGGCAGCCCGGCGACTTCCAGCAGGGTGGGGGTGAAGTCGGTGCTGCTTACCATGTGGGCTTTGTCGAGCGAACCGGGTTTGGTCTGGCCCGGCCAATGGAAGATGAGGGTTCCACGCGAACTGTTTTCATAACAATTCGACTTCCCGAAGGGAAAAGACATCCCGTGGTCGCCGCCCCAGAACATGACGATGGTGTTGTCGGCAAAACCTTCTTCTTCCACTGTCTTGAGCACGGCGCCAAGCGCATCATCGAGTCGCCGCACACTGGTGTAGTAGCCGGCGAGCTCCCTCCGGATTTCGGGCAGGTCTTCGAGGAATCCGGGAATGCGGGTTATCTCTTCGGGTTTGATCCAGCGGCTCGGGGCTTCGCCTCCCGCGACGTCCTCCGGCCCCTTGATGCCAACGAACGGGCGATGCGGGTCGTAACAATTCACATTATGGAAAAATGGTTTTCCTTCGGCTTTCGCCCGCCGCAGGAAATCACGCGTGGCGTCAGCCATTTTTGAAGGATGACGAGTGATCTCATCATTGGCGGGATCGGCGAGGAATTTTTCCGCCGGCTGGTGGTGGCGGTTTTTTCCGAAGGCGGAAATCAGATACCCGGCCTCGTGCAAGCGCATTTGCAGGGTGACGACTTCCGGCCGGAGCGGGAAAAATCCCATCGAACCATTGCGGTGCGGGTAAAGACCACAGAATATCCCTTGCCGCGCCGGTTGGCAGACGGCGACATCGGTGTAGGCGAACTCAAACCGCATGCCGCGGCTGGCGAGTTGATCGAGGTGGGGCGTGAGGTCCTTGATCGGGCCCCCGCACACGCCGGGCGAGTCGAAATTCATATCGTCGGCCGTGAAAAAGAGAATGTTCGGTCGGGCCGATGATGGTGCCTTGGTTTCTTGCGCCGATGCGCAAGTAAAAGCGGCCAGGAGCAGGATAAGAGAGCGTGGGATCATGGCGAAGCGTGTGGAAGAACACTATGCGCCACTTTTCGAGCTCGCAAGCCTGCTCATCGTCTGTCTGAGACTCCGGCTGGCCGGAATTTGATGAATGAAGCAGAGCGGGGGACCCGTTGAAGCCCAAGACAAGGCGCCCCGAGGGACCCATATCGCCTCAAATTCGCCAGCACGCCCATGAAACCGTTCATTCCTCTCCTTTTTGCAGCCCTAACACTCTCTGCCAACGCTGCGGAAAAGCCCAACATCCTGGTTCTTTTCTGCGACGATCTCGGTTACGCCGACACCGGTTTCCATGGCAGCAAGGAGGCGATTACCCCTCATCTGGACAGACTCGCGAGCTCGGGGGTGACATGCACGGACGGTTATGTCTCTTACCCAGTTTGTTCACCCTCGCGGGCCGGCTTACTCACCGGGCGGTATCAATCCCGATTCGGCCACGAGAACAACCCGGTCTATGATCCGCTCGATCCCATCGAGGGCTTGCCGCTCACCGAGACCATCCTCCCGCAGTATCTCAAGAAGGCCGATTACCGGACCGGATGGGTTGGCAAATGGCATTTGGGTGCATCTCCGGCCCATGTCCCTTGGAACCGCGGCTTCGACTTTTGTTATGGTTTCATCGGAGGAGGGCACAAATTCCTGAACTGGAAGCCGAACCAATTTCAATACACGCTTCCTCTGACCCAGAATGGAAAGGAACTTCCCGATGTGCCGGCCCACTTGACAAACGCGCTCGGCGAAGAATCCGCGGCTTTCATCAAACGCAACGAGAAGCAACCATGGATGCTCTTTGTGGCATTCAACGCCCCGCATACCCCTCACGAACCAACGGCA
>JBJTQJ010000008.1:0-5269 GCA_046075565.1 Verrucomicrobiales bacterium
CAAGGCGCAGGCCGAATACCTGCTTGGCAACCTCTCCCAGGAATTTGCCGACCTCGCCAAAAACGACGAGTCACGCCAACCGATGTATCTCGATGCCTTGGCCCGCTTCTCCAAGATTCCTTCCGACTACCCCGACACCGAATTCGCTCCCAAGGCCCAATTCAAAACCGCTTTGGTTTACGAAAAACTCGGGGAAACGGAAAACGCGGTCGAGGAATACGTGAAACTGGCCTACAAATACCCGAACCACGAGTTGATCCCCACGGTCATGGCCCGGCTCGGTGGTTATTTCCAGCAGAAAGGCAGTGTCTTCAAAGAGAAGGCCGATCCGTTGCGGGAAAACAAGGAGGATGCTTCCGTCGCCGAGGTCCTCCGGCTCGATGAACTTTCCTATCCTGAGTTCTTGAACGCCGCCATGATCTTCTCCAAATTGCAGGAACGCTTCCCGCAAGATCCGCTCGCCGGTCTCTCCGGCATCCGGGCCGCCCAGAACTTCATGCGCGCCCATCAATACGAACGCGCCGTCGCCGGACTCACGCGGGTGGTTGAGAATGAGGAATACGACGGACCGGAGATTCGCGCCCAAGCCCTTTATTGGGCCGGTCTCAGCCACGAGCGCCTTCCCGACGGCCGCGGCGGTAGCCAGTTGGAGGAGGCTTACCAGTCCTATCGCCGCATCACGTATGATTTCCCCGACAGCCTGTGGGCCAAGTATGCCCGCGGTCGTCTCGCCGACCCCGTGTTCGAGTCCAGGATTGTCCGTGACAATGAGGCCCGCGAACGTATGATTGAGGCCATCATGGAGGAGAAGAAGAAGCGTTGATCGTTCCACAGACCATTCCAAGTGACCCAGCTTGAACAACAACTTTTGCGCGAACTCTGTGGCCCGGCCGAGCCGGTTGTCTGCCTGCGCACGTCCACCAAGGTCGATACCGGCCGCTGGTGGCGGCGTTCGTCCGCATGGCTGTGCGTCGTCGGCTCCGAACTCCTTACCCTCGCCGTCGCTCGCCGCCGTTTTGTCGGCCGTATCCCCTTGGCCGAATGTGCTTCGAGCTACTACCACCATGCCAGAGGACAACTCGTACTCGCTCCGGCGGAAAACCTTCCCGTCCGCCGCTTTTCCATGCCGCTCCGCGACGCCTTGAAATTACTGCCCCACCTTCAGATAGCCGATAAACAATAGCCAAGCGCCCATAACCCTACAAACCACGAACGGACACGAAATGACACGAGTAAAATGCAGAAAATAAGAAGTTTACGGAAATGCCCGTCCTCACACGCTGGAGAAGATAACATTCAGTCATAACCCTATTCATATTCGTGCCCATTCGTGTTTTCATTTCCCCTCTTAGAGAATCGCATTCCTTCACCGCTCCCACTCTCACCAAACCACAACACCAACCATGTTAGAACAAATCCTCAAAGGCGGACCGCTCATGGTCCCGCTCATCGCCTGCAGTCTGGTCAGTCTGGCGGTGGTTTATGACCGCTGGACCGCCTTCCGTGAGAACCGCCGCATCGACACGCGTTCCTTGCGCTCAAAGGTCCTCGCCCGCTTGCGGGAAAACAATGTCCCCGGAGCCATCGCCGAATGCGAGGCCGCGGGTGGACCGATCGCCGCTGTCCTTCTGGCCGGTCTCCGATCCTACCAGCACCTGAAGGCGAAAAACGAAAGCTCCGAGACCATGCGTCTGGTCGTCGGCCAGGTCATTGAGGAATACAGTGTCCAGGCCATGAGCGTGGTCAACAAACGCCTCGACGTGCTCACCACTATCGGCACCGCCGCACCATTGCTCGGAATGACGGGCACGGTCACCGGTATGATCGCCTCTTTCGCCGGACTGGCCGACGCCGGCAGTGTCGGTGGCAGCGGCGGCACCGTGGCCAACGGGATCGCCGAAGCCCTCATAACCACAGCCGCCGGGCTACTCATCGCACTCGCCGCGGTCATCCCCCAGAGCGTCTTCAACCGCTGGAGCGACGAAATCGAGTTGGAAATCGAAGAAGCCAACAGCGAACTCGTCGAGTTCATCCTGACACACCATTGAGACGATGAAAAAGCGATTGAAACGCGAAAGCAAAAACCGCAGCGGAACGATCCCCACCGATTCGTTCTCTGACATCGCGTTCCTGCTCATCATCTATTTCCTGGTCGCCACCACGCTCGTCAAGGTCAAGTCCATCACCGCCGATTTGCCTTCGGGCGAAAAATCCACCGCCGCCCAATCAGATAAGACCCCGGTCGTGAACCTCCGCGGCGAGGAGGTCTTCTTCAACGACAAGAAACTCTCCCTCGACGAACTCCACGAACGGCTTTCCGAACTCGAACTCGGAAAACAAGAACCGGAAAAACGCGTTGTCATGCTCGAATCGACCACCACCACTCCCTACGCCAACTACTTCAAGGCCCTCGCCACCATCAGCGCCAACAAAGGCGTGGTGGCCATCGTCGAGGAAGAAAAATAAAGCATGGCCAGAGTCCCCCAACGCAAAAAGAGACGTGCTGTCACCGTGCCCATCGCGAGCATGGGCGACATCGCCTTTTTGCTGATCATCTTTTTCCTGGTCTGCAGCGAGGCGGCCAAGGACAAGAATGATCTCGATGTCACCCCTCCCACCCACAAGGAGGTTGTCAAAACCAAGGCCGTGGTCATTGCCCGCGTGGCCATCGACAAACAAAGTGAGATTTATTTCGACGGTGCCCGCGTGGACAGCGCCGAGGTGATCGGATCGAAGCTGCAACAGTTGCTCGAACGGACGGTCTCCGACGAGCAACGCCACGTGCAGTTCAAATGCGATTCCAGCCTGCCCAAGTCCACCTACGAACCCGTGATCAAAGCCATCGTGCAAGCTGGCGGCATCCTTGAAGCCGTCGGCGAAAATGAGCGATAAACCTTCAACCCAGCCCTGCCTTCTCATGACCACCAACCAGACCAACGAAAAAACTCCCGATGACCTGATGCACCATTTCCACGGGCGCAGCCTGAAGGGAATCATCATCTTCACAGTTATCATTCATGCCGTGGTATTGATTGGCGGCAGCGTGCCCTACCTTTGGAATACCTTTGGCAAAGGCACTGCCAATTTGAGCGAGGAAGAACGCTTCAAGTTGGCCTCTCAAAAAGCGGATGCCGCCTTGCGCGCCATCGCTGAAGAACATGGCGTCAAACCTCAGGACCTAGGCGATCGCTTGGCCGGTGGAGCTCCCAAAGCCTCGGCACCCGCGTCTGCCCCGGCGGCCAATCCCGCCACGCCCGCTCCCGCCAATCCGACGACCCCCACGCCCGCCCCGGAACCGGGTGCGTCGGCCGCACCGGGCGGCCAACCCGCCACTCCTCCTTCCGCCATCGAGAAAGAAATCGAGAAAACCGTGCCCGGTCCAACCGTGCCCGGTCTCAAGGACGAGGAAGAAGATCTCTTCAAGTGAGTCGATTTCCCGTCTGAAGCCTGCGCATGCCATCCGCACCGACATCAACCTTGCCTGCCGAGGGATTCGACCAGATCCCAACCCAGCCGTCTGTCTTCAAGGCGCGGGTGGTTGCACTGGCCGTGCTGGCGCTTTCGGTGCTGGCGGCCGCGGCATGGGACTGGATGCCCCGGGCCTTCGCGCATTTCCTATCCCTGAATGTTTCCGTTGATATCCTGTTTGCCAAAAAACACTACACCAACGCTTTCGGTGTTGCCTTCCAGGTCATCGGAGTCATGGGCGTCTTGTGCGCCGTGGCCGGGGTTCTTGGCTTCTGGCGTCAATTGTGGACCTACTGGTTGCTCCGCGCCACCATGCTTGGCGTCGCGCTCACCATGGCGGGATATGCCATCCTGGCTTGGATAGCAGCTTTCGCCATTCTCGACGCCGAACTCATGGTCGGCGGGCAAAAACAAAACAATGCCACCATCATCGGATTGTGGTGGACGACCGCCGCGCCTGCCCTCGGCATCCTGCTTTACGCGATTTGGCTGAAGGTCATGCTGCGCAGTCGTTCGGTGCACGCGGCCTTCACCGGTCGCCAGGGCGATCCCATGTCCGGCGACCATGTGCTGGAAGACCTACGCACCCACGGGCGCGACCCGCGCCACCGCCGCAGTGTTTATGCCAGCGCATTCACGCATCTTCTGGTCATTGTGATTATCCCTTACATCCTGACGCTCGGAGGATGTGTCACGGCTTACCGTGTCCCGCCGGGCAGCGGGGAACCGGTGGTCGCGGTCGTTCGAGTGGTCAAACCCCAGAAGAAAAAGAAAAAGACCCTCAACCTCCGGCCAAACTCGGCCATCATTTTCGAAACCCCCGATCTCGATGACACCGAAGTCGATCGGAAAATGGAACAACAAACCGACCTCAAATACGTCGCGGATGCTGCCAACGCTGCCAAAGCCGGGAAGATCGGCAAAGGCGGTGGCTCCAAAGGCGGATGGCCTGAAGGCATGGAGGATTATCTGATCCGCTTCATCCGCCTTGAGCATTCCGGCGCCGGTTGGGATGATGGTATGGACTTGCAGAGCGGAGCCGACGTCAATTTTCTCCGTTCGTTTGCCCAGGTCACCGGGTTCAAGAAGATCGCCGCCAAGGGCGAAAGCCACTCGATCGCCTTGTTGCGTAAATACCCCGATGACGGCTTCCCTCCCTTCGTCTTCCTCACTGGAAATGAATCCATGCCAAACCCCGGCGATAACGACGTCCGCATCCTACGCGAGTATTGCCTAAAGGGTGGCATGCTCATCGGCGATGCCGGGAGTCCGCGGTTCCACGAGTCGTTTGTCGGATTCATGCGCCGGGTTTTCCCCGACAAACCGCTGATTGATATCGCCGATGACGACATCATCTACAAACAACCCTACGAGTTTCCCAATGGTGCGCCCGCGTTCTGGCACCACGGCGGCCGCCGCGCCCTTGGCATCAAACACGAGGGGCGCTGGATCGTTTTCTACCACCCCGGCGACATGAACGATGCCTGGAAATCCCCCGGCTTCACCGACGTGACCCCGGAAATGCGCGCGGCCGCGATGAACCTGGGTGTCAATTTGGTCTATTACAGCTTCAACCAATGGAACGATGCCATCACCAGGATGAAAAAATGAGCGGTTCCTTCACCCATTCCCCACCTTCCAGCCGCGAGCAATGAATTGGAACTCCTTCGGCATCTTCGGCTACCTCAGCGTGCTGGCTTCGTCCGGCACACTGGCCCTCTGGCTTTTGCATCTGAAAAAGCCATCCCGCCGGGTGTGCCAAGCCGCCTTTGCCCTGGCCGTGGCCGCGTTTGTCCTTGCC
>JBJTQJ010000009.1:0-48048 GCA_046075565.1 Verrucomicrobiales bacterium
GTGGATGGCTTCCTCCAGCGCGTTCTCCATGCTACGGGTGACCGTGGAAATGATCCTCGCCTCGCGCGCGTAGATCGAAGCCGCATTGAGGGATTTGGCCAGTCCAACCACGGCGATGGCGAAAACGGCGAGGGCAAGCAAGGCCTCCAGCAGGGCCGCACCCCTGGGGCGCCCCGCCAGGGCGTGACGTCGCGATATGGGACTGGCTGAGGGATGCATGGGGGTTGGGGCTGCCGCGCTCGGTTGCCAGTGCGGAAGCGCCGCCGCTCCTCCGGTTCATCTGGCAATGACCCGCCCATCTTCGCACAAAACCGTTCACCGGGCAAATGTTCCGGAGAGTCCTCAGACCCCGAGTTCCTTTTTCACCGCCACGAAGGCATTAACCGCCTTTTCCAGCATGGACCGGTCATGGGCCGCGCTGATCTGCGTGCGGATGCGGGCCTTGCCCTCGGCCACGACCGGATAGAAGAATCCGATGGCGTAGATCCCGTGGTCGAGCAGTCGTTCGGAAAACTTCTGGCTCAACGCGGCATCACCGAGCATGACCGGACAAATCGGATGGTCCGCACCCGCGAGGGTGAATCCGGCCTCGGTCATGGCCCGGCGGAAGTAGAGCGTGTTCTCTTCGACGCGGTCGCGCCATTCCGTGGTGGCCGAAAGCATCTCGAAGACCTTGATCGAGGCCGCGACGATGGGCGGCGCGATGCTGTTCGAGAAAAGATAGGGGCGGCTGCGCTGGCGCAGGAGATCGATCATTTCCTTGCGCCCGGACGTGTAGCCTCCGCTGGCGCCTCCGAGGGCTTTGCCGAGGGTCCCGGTGGTGAGATCAATTTTTCCTAACAAACCCCTGTATTCGTGGGTTCCGCGTCCGGTCGAGCCGAGAAATCCGGTGGCATGGCAATCGTCAAAATGCACTACGGCCCCGAACTCGTCGGCGATGGCATGCACTTCATCGAGTCGCGCGATGATGCCATCCATGGAGAAGACACCATCGGTGCTCACGAGCATGAAACGGGCGCCCTCCGCCTTTGCCTGCGCGAGTTTGGCCCGCAGGTCGTCCATGTCATTGTTGGCATAACGAAAACGCTTCGCTTTGCAAAGCCGGATACCATCGATGATCGAAGCGTGGTTGAGTTGGTCGGAAATGACCGCATCCTCCGGGCCGAGCAGGGTTTCGAAGAGCCCGCCATTGGCGTCGAAGCAGCTCGGATAAAGGATGGTGTCTTCCGTGCCGAGGAAAGCGGAGATGGTTTCTTCCAGTTGGCGATGGACGGTCTGGGTGCCGCAGATGAACCGCACGCTCGCCATGCCGAAGCCCCACTGGTCGAGCGCGGAGCGTGCTGCTGCCACCACATCGGGATGGTCCGCGAGACCGAGGTAGTTGTTGGCGCAGAGGTTGATCACCTCGCGGCCGTCGCGCAAGCGCACGAGGGCATTCTGCGGCGAATCAATCAGGCGCTCGCGTTTAAGGAGTCCGGCCGCTTCGATGCCTGTGAGCGTTTCTTTGAGATGGTTCTGGTAGTCGGTGGGATACATCGCGGAAAGGGAATAGAATGGATTGATGAATTGGAGACCAGCGGCGGTCACGTCCAGTCGAGCACGACTTTGCCCGATTGACCACTCATCATCACGCCGAAGCCCTCGGCGAAATCCCGTGCATGGAATCGATGGGTGATCACCGGCGAGATGTCGAGTCCGGCCCGGATCATCGAAGTCATCTTATACCACGTCTCGAACATTTCACGGCCGTAGATGCCTTTGAGGACAAGGCCTTTGAAGATCACCTTGTCCCAATCGACCACGAAGGCACCGGGGAAAATTCCGAGCAGGCTGACTTTCGCCCCATGGCTCGTGTGTTCGAGAATGTCGCTCAGCCCGCTCGGGTGGCCGCTCATTTCCAGACCGATGTCGAAGCCCTCGCGCATGCCGAGTTCCGCCACCACATCCGACAACTTTTCTTTGGCGACATTCACGGCCCGGGTCGCCCCGAGTTTCAAAGCCAGTTCCAAACGATAGGGGTTCACGTCGGTCACGACGACATGGCGTGCCCCCGCGAACCGGCAAACCGCCGCCGCCATACATCCAATCGGCCCCGCGCCCGTGATCAGAACATCCTCCGCCACCAGATCCCAACTCAACGCCGTGTGCACCGCGTTACCCAGCGGATCAAAAGTGGAAATTACCTCTTCGGGAATGGAGGTGGAAACTTTATACACATTCCGGTACGGAATGCTCAGGTATTCCGCGAAGGCCCCGGGGCGATTTACTCCCACCCCCTGCGTGTGCGGACAAAGATGATGCCGACCCGCCAGGCAATTCCGGCAGCGACCGCAGACAATATGGCCTTCGCCGCTAACCAATTCGCCGGGCTTCACATCCGTAACACCGCTGCCGACCGCCTCGACCACACCGCAGAACTCATGCCCGACCACCATCGGCACCGGAATCGTCTTCTGTGCCCATGGATCCCATTTCCAGATATGGACATCCGTCCCGCAAATGGATGTCTTGCGGACACGGATGAGCACGTCCATCGGACCGACCTCGGGTTCCGGGACGTCTTCCATCCACAGGCCGGGCTCGGCATATTTTTTAACCAATGCTTTCATAAAATGCTTACCGGAATACGATTTCGGACGTCGGATTTAAAGAAGTCTGGAACTTGGCTTCCGCAACCAATTTCGGAGGTTCCGGCCACCAGAATGGCTGGTTTTCAGGACAAAAATTCCCCCGGTTGCGGCGGCGGCAGGAAAATGCCACATTAGCTGCCCCCTGAATGGCCGCCATCCCGACACCACCCGGTTTCCACGACTTCTACCCCGACGACTTGCTCGTCCGCCAATACCTGTTCGAGGTCTGGCGCGGGGTAGCCCGTCGCTATGGGTTCGTCGAATACGAGGCCCCAGTCGTGGAAATGACCGAACTCTACCGCCGCAAATCAGGGGACGAAATCCTTTCCCAACTTTTCCACTTCACCGACCAAGGGAACCGCGATATCGCCTTGCGGCCGGAATTGACCCCCTCGCTCGCCCGGATGGTCGCGGCGCGCCCGAATGATTTCCGCAAACCCCTCAAGTGGTTCGAAATCGGCGCCTGTTTTCGCGGCGAAAAGCCCATGCGCGGTCGCCGCCGCGAATTCATCCAATTCAATGCCGATATTCTTGGTGATGCTTCGCCGGCCGCCGATGCCGAACTCATCGCGTTGGTCATCGACACGCTCCGCGACCTCGGTTTCCAGTCCGGTGACATCAAGTTTCGCCTCTCCAGCCGCACGGCCTGGCAATCGTTCCTCGACCGCCATGGCGTCACATCGGAGAATGCCGCCGCCGTGCTCGGATGCATCGACAAACGGGAACGCGATCCAAAAGGAAGCGCGGAAAAACTCGCCGCTCTCGGCGTGGCCGATACCGATGTCGCCGCCTTCATTGCCGATCCGGAGAATGCCCGCGTCGCTATCGCACCCGTGCTCGATGACCTCGCCGCTCGTGGCATGGGCGATTGGGTCACGCCCGATCTTTCCATTGTGCGCGGACTCGCCTACTACACCGGCACCGTCTTCGAGGTCTTCGATGCCGCCGGTGAGATGCGCGCCGTCGCCGGGGGTGGACGTTACGACAATCTCGTGGGGGTTATCTCTGATGGGAAGGTCGAACTACCCGCCATCGGCTTCGCCATGGGCAACATCGTCGTGCTCGATCTGATCCAACAAACCGGTGAGCCGAAGATGCGCCTTGATGCGTGGCTGCATCGTCAGGCTGCTGCCGATGTCTTTGTTATCATCGCCGACGAAAACAAACGCACCGAAGCTCTTGCCACCGTGCAGCAACTCCGGTCCGCCGGATTCTCGACCGACTACCCGCTCGGCGCGGCCCGCTTCAACAAACAATTCCAGGCCGCCGACGCCGTCCGTGCCACGGTCGCCGTCATCATCGGAACCGAATTCCCCGACCTCTCGGTCAAACACCTTTCCTCGCGCCGCGAAGTCAAAGCCACCCCAGGCACCCTACTAACCACCGTCAAAGAGCTTCTGGAAGGCCCAGCAGGACCACTCATCGCCTGATCAGAAGACCTAAAACTCTAAACCTGAGACCTGAAACAAGAGCCAACTTCAGACCGCCTCCAGCGAACGCCACAGCCTGCCCGCCGTAGCCTCTGGCGAAGGCTGGGTCCTCGTCAACATGCCTCCCGACCACGCTGGGAACGCCGACGTCCTCGTCGGCAATCAAACGCGCCGCAAAAGCAAAGCCCAATACTTCCCGACCCTCATCCATCATCCTTCACACTTCATCCTGCTCCCATGCGCTCCCACCACTGCAACGAAATCCGCCCCGCTCACATCGGCCAAACCGTCACGCTCGCCGGTTGGGTCAACACCATCCGCGACCACCACGGGGTCATCTTCCTCGATCTCCGCGATCGCGAGGGCATCACGCAGGTGGTTTTCCGTCCCGAGCAAAATGCCGAAGTCGCGGCCGCCAGCCACAAGCTGCGTGATGAAGACGTCCTCAAAGTCACCGGCCGGGTGGAAGCCCGTCTTGCAGGAACGGAGAATGCGAAACTCGACACGGGTGCGGTCGAACTGGTCTGCACCGAATTGGTCATTCTCAACAAGGCCGACGTCCTCCCTTTCCAACTCGACCGCGAATTGTCCAACGAGGACATCCGCATGAAATACCGGTATCTGGATTTGCGCCGTCCGCGCATGAACCGGAATATCCGCCTGCGCCACGCCATCACCGTCGCAGCGCGCCGTCACCTCGACGAAGCCGGCTTCATCGAAGTCGAGACGCCCATTCTTTCCAACCCGACTCCAGAAGGCGCGCGCGACTTCCTCGTGCCCTCGCGCCTCAACCCCGGTCGTTTCTACGCCTTGCCGCAAGCCCCGCAGCAGTTCAAACAACTGCTCATGGTCGCCGGACTGGAAAAGTATTTCCAAATCGCCAGGTGTTTCCGCGATGAGGACCTTCGCGCTGACCGCCAGCCCGAGTTCACCCAGATCGATATCGAAGCCAGCTTCGTCGGCCAGGAAGAGATCATCAATCTCGTTGAAGGCTTGCTCGCCTCGATGTTCAAGGCCGGGCGTGGCGTGGATGTGCCGACACCTTTCCCGCGCATGACCTACCGCGAGGCGATGGATCGATTTGGTTCCGACAAACCCGACACGCGCTTCGATATGGAGATCACCGATCTCGCCGATGTCTTTGCCACTTCCGAGTTCAAGATTTTCAAATCCACTCTCGAGGGCGGGGGTGTGGTGCGCGCTATCAATGCCGCCGGTTTCGCAGGTGTGACCACCGGGCAAATGAACCGTCTCAATGAAGTCGCCATTCAGGCCGGGCTTCCGGTCAAGACCCTCGCCTTCGTGAAAGTCGAGAATGGCGAATACAAGAGCCCGCTGTGGAAATTCTTCACCGATGCCGAGAAAGAAGGCCTCGTCTCCAAACTTGCCATGAAAGAAGGTGATATCGTCTTCTTCGTGGCCGGCGACCGCGACACCGTCTCGACCATCCTCGGGCGTGTGCGCCTCGAGATTGCCGAAATGATGGAGCTGACCAAAGGCTCGGAGGCGCTCAACTTTCTTTGGGTCGTGGACTTCCCATTGCTCGCCTTCAGCCCGGAGGACAACCAATGGGTCGCCGTGCACCATCCGTTCACCCGTCCAAATGCGGATGATGTGGCTCTCCTTGAAGCAGGGAAATTCGCCGATGTGCGTGCGGTCGCCTACGATGTCGTGCTCAACGGCTATGAACTCGGTGGGGGCTCCATCCGGATTCACGAGAAGGATCTGCAAGCCCGTATGTTCGAGGTGCTCGGTGTCGGACCCGAAGAGCAGGAAACAAAATTCGGCCATATCCTCGATGCCTTCCGCTTCGGCGCGCCGCCGCACGGTGGTCTCGCCCTTGGCCTCGACCGCATTGCCATGCTCGTGGCCGGCGAAGACAGCATCCGCGAGGTCATCGCCTTCCCGAAAAATAACAAAGGCGCCGACCTCATGTGCCAATCTCCCTGCCAGGTGGACTTCAAATCTCTGCGCGAACTCTACGTGCAATCCACATGGAAGGAGAAGAAGCCGGAAGCCTGAACGAGAAACGATTCCGCCTGCTCGGGGTCCCGATCCAGACAAGTTTCTGGTTCTTTCCCGCCATGGCCGGGATCGGTTGGATCGTGTCCGACGATCATCTTCGCATCATTCCCATCTTCATGGTGGTAATGACCATCGCCGTTCTGGCGCACGAGTTCGGCCATGCCTTGGTGGGACGCTGGTTCGGTGGGCGAGGACCGGAAATCTATCTTGTCTTCTTCGGCGGACTCTGCGCCTTCCGCCACGCGAACTTCACCCGCTGGCAGGAGATGGCCATGGTGGTTGCAGGACCAATGGTGAATATTCTGCTGGCCGTGGCCTGCCATTTGGCATTGGACCTCGGTTTCAATTTGCATGGATTGGCGGTAGAGTTTCTCATCCGGTTCTATGCCGTGAATCTCGTGCTTGGAATCCTCAATCTGGTTCCCGTCCTGCCTCTCGATGGTGGCCATATCCTCCGGCTGCTCGTCGGCCGTAGCAAATTGCATTTGGTTTTCCTCATTGGCATCCTTGGCAGCATTGCCATGATCCTGCTCGCCCTGAATTTCCGCGACTACCTGCTGCTCGCCTTCTTCGCGTTCTTCGCCTGGTATAACACGGGGAATGTTCTGGCGTGGTGGAGATTGCGGGGAAAAGGGGAAGCGTAAGCCCGGCTCACGGAAAAGGAATACGGGCATCGTCGCCCGATACTGTTTGTTTAGCACCACAATCAACAATTCCAGAGCAGTTTTAGGGCAAGACCGGGCCTACTTCGCCAAGGCTTCGAAGGCTTCAACGGTCTTGCTACGCTTCCGATGGACCCACACTGGGCGATCTACTTGAGTTTCCATGTCAATCGTAGCAAGAGCGTCTCGCTCTTGCTCCAAGGGGTGGGGCGAAGGAGAGGAAGAGAATTCCGAAAAGAGTGCACAGTGTCAGGTATTTGACAGGATGCCCGTTCGCCCTTATTCTTCTCGAAGAACGTGCTCGCCCGCTTCCTGTCACCGCCCAGGAGCCTGTTGGATAATTCTCATCCATTCTTCCAGGTTTTCCCGCCCCATTACCGCGCTGAACAGAAGATTCAGTGCGAAGAAAAAGAGCACGAAGCGGATGATTTGGATCGGCCGGATTGGTTCGCCGCGCACTTGCAGCCCGAGTTTGCGATCCCACCAGGTGGAGGAATTCCGCATCAATCCAACATAATGGAATAGCCAAGCGACCATCGCCGCGAGACTGTAGTAACAGGCATTACCAATCACCAGCACGAGCAACGAACGTTGCCATGCCACCGCGGGCGCGGGGAAACCTCCGCCGCCTTTGTTGACCACCCGCAATCCGAGCAGGATTTTCCCGGGAGTAGTTCCGAAAACCGACAAACAAATCGATTCCGGCAGCGCCATGAGGGAATAGGCAATCAGAAGTTGCACCGGATTCAGCAGGAAAGGAACAATCGGCTGCCCGATGATACGCAGGAATGCCACGCAGATGGTGAACCAGATCATCAAGTCCATCGAGCGGGCGAGGAAGCGCGACCACGGGCGCGGTGGTTCGCCGTCCGGATAAAGCACGTTGCGATTCTCACCCGATGCCGGCGCACCATCCCTGTTGGTGAAGTCTTCCGGCAACGGCGGGGGAACCGGTTCCTCCGATCGTTCCTGCAACCCCAAAGCGGGCAAATCCTTGAGCGGCATCCAATTTTCGCATCCTTCGTGCCAGCCCAAGATCTTTTCCGTCACTTCGCCGCGCTCCAAACGCCCGCGCACCTCCCAAGGATGGAAGGGGCCGGTTTTTTGGCCATTTTCGGCGAGGAAGATGCGCATGGGGGAAAGATACGTGAGTTTTACTCTTTGCGCAAAGCGCGCCCGGGGTCCATGCGCGCCACCATCCATGCCGGAGGCAGGGCGGCGAGTGAGCAGAGGAGAAATGCGCCGCCGCAGATGTAGGTCATGTCCGTGGCAGTGAGCAGCGCGGGTATGCGATCGAGGCCGTAGGTCGCCGCCGGGAAGGGATCCATACCAAAATGACCCAGGAAAGCCTGGATCTGGTCGCGGAACCGGATGGTCAGTCCCGCGAGGCCGAGTCCGCAGAGCGCGCCGATGAATCCGACGATCATGCCTTGGATGAGGAAGACATTGACGATTTGTATCTCACGCGCACCCAGTGCCTTCATCACGCCGATTTCTTTCGCTTTCTCCACCGTGATGGTAATCATGGTCACCATGATGCAGAAGGCCGCTACCACCATGATCATGAAGAGGGCGAAATACATCATGCGACGTTCGTTGGCGAGCGCATAGAAATACTGCTTCAGGTCGGGGCGCTCCATCCAGGGAAACGGAGTCAATCCTTCCGGCAAAAATGGCCGCACGGCTTCGGCGGTGGCTTTCGCCTCGTAAGGGTCCCCGCCACGCAAGGCGATGCTATGCACGGTGTCACCGAGACTGTAGAGTTCTTGTCCGATATGCAGGGGCACGAACACGGTGGGCGAGGTCGGAGTGGGCGGCTGTTCGAAGATGCCGGTGATCTTGAGTTCCTTGGGCAGCACGAGTTCCTTGATTTCTTCCAGAGCTTCCTTGTTGTTGCTCTCGACCGGGGCGTTGGCGACCGTCTCAAGATCCGCAAACATCGCCCTCGCTGCTTCTTTGGGATAGATCGCCAGCGGAGGTTCCTGCTTTCCGGGGGTTGAAAGCAGCGTCAACGAACCTTCAAGGATGCTACGCTCCGATGGCTTGAGTGATCCCGCTTCCAGCACCTTCATCATCCAGTCCGCCAGTTTCTCCGCCACTTCCACGGTCACGGCCATTTCCTCCGGATTCTCCCGGCGGTTCGCCCTTGCGGTGGTGTCGAATTCCCCTAACAATCCCTTGAGGGTTTCTCCATGGGCTTTGGAAATCGGATCCCGTTCCGCCTCGTGGAATGCCTCCAGCACTTGATCGAGGTGACCTTGCGAATAGAGCGTGATGGTATCGCCGACGCTGACTTCAAGCGAACGGGCCACGACATGGGAAATGACCGCGCAATCGCCTTGGTCGAGATCGAGCGTGCCTTCCTTCAGTTTCGTCTCCGCTTTGACAACCGGGTCATCACCGGGGAAGGCTCGCATACGCTGGGCATCCCGGCGTCCATTTGCATCGGCCAGCACCATCCCCTCGACCATCGGCTGCACCGCCTTCACATCTGGAATTCCTTTCAATTTTTCCGCCACCTCGCGCCATCCGAACATTGGATACGGAGGGCTATCCTTATCGAGTCGGTTCTCCACGAAGACATGGGCTTCGAATTTCAGGAGCATGTCCTTGGTGCGTTGGGTGAAGCCGCTCATGATCGCGATGACCACGAGCATGATCCACACCCCCAGAGCCACCCCGGCCACGCAGATGAGCGTGATCACCGAAACGGCATGGCGTTTCGGACGCAGGTAACGTCGGGCGAGAAAAAGGCTGAAATTCCTCCGCATCGGAAATTCCCACCAAAGCGCCGGATCGGGCTCAAGACAACCACTTCCGGCAATCCCGTAGCGTCGAAAATGCCCCGGCGGCGCACCCGGGACCCACGGCTCAGCCCATGACCAAGTCCGCTTTCACGGCAAAGTGATCACTGGCCCAGCCGCCACCCGGAGTTTTTGGTCGCAAGACGACCGGATTCTGCGCGGTGATGCCCCGGAGAAAGATATGGTCGATGGCGTGGGTCGAGCCCTCTGGTTTCCACCCATTGCTGGTGCCGGGTCCTTCACCATTGGCGGCTGTCGCTGGCGCGCGAGTCCAACCCGCCTCCGGTGTAAAGGCTCGCGTCGGCGGCGAATCCGGGACTGCATTGAAGTCTCCCGCCACGATGGCAGGCCCATCCACCTTGGCCGCTCTTGCCGCCAATAGAGCTCCGGACTTCTCACGAGCGAGGGCGGAGCGGTGATCGAAGTGGATGTTGAATAGATGCAAGACTTTGCCTGATGGGCGATGCCGGAGTTTCGCCCATGTGCATATGCGGGGCAGGGAACTCTCCCACGATTTTGATCCCGGCACGTCCGGTGATTCGGAGAGCCAGAATGTGCCACCATCGAGTTTCTCGATACTCGGTTTGTGCCAGGCGATGGGGCAGGCTTCTCCTTCGCCATCCACGGCCTCTCGTGTGCGCGAAAAGAATTCCCACTCGGGCAGACGGGATTTGAGATCATCCAGTTGGCTGACCAGCACCTCCTGCAAACCGGCCAGCACCGAGTTTTTTCCAATGACCTCCGCCACGGTATCCCGACGCGACTCCCAGCGGTTCGGTCCGTCTGCCGGATTGGCGTAACGAATGTTGAAGGTGAGGAAAGGCAAGGTCAGGCTCTGCTCTGCCCGAAGAAGTGGGGCGACGGACCATGCCGTGGCTCCGGCCAAGATGCGGCGCCGGGTGAAGATGTTCGCATTCATTCCCGCAGGCTATCATGCGTCCACGGGAGATCAATGGTTTTCCAGCCGGCTTCTGCTTGAGCGGCGTCTTGGATTGGAAACAGACTGGTTTTCCTCCCTTTTGGCGGCTAGAATGAACCATGAAATCTCCCGTTGTTCTGATTACCGGTGCCACACGCGGTATCGGTTTCGCCGCCGCCCAACAACTCGCGCATCGCGGGGCTACCGTCATTGTCGCCAGTCGGGAACTAGCGCGCTCGGAAAAGGCCGTGTCCGCGATCGGCGGCACCACGGAACCGCTGCAACTCGATATCACCGGCGAATCCTCGCTGCGGGCCGCCGCCGTGGAAATCGAGCGAAGGCATGGTCGTCTCGACGTGCTGGCGAACAACTCCGCCATCCTGCTCGACCACTACGAAAGTTTGACCACGCTCAAGCCGCAAGTGTTGAGGGATACCATGGAAACGAATCTCATCGGCACGTTCCGGGTAACCATGGCCATGTTACCGTTGTTGGAGAAATCGGATGAGCCGAGAATCATCAACGTTTCCAGCGGGGCTGGTCAGCTCGACGGCGAACCGCAACCATGGGCACCCGCCTACTCGATGAGCAAGACCGCTCTCAACATGCTCACCCAACAACTCACTGCCGCCTTGCCCGGTATCATGGTCAACTCCATGTGCCCTGGTTGGTGTCGCACCGAAATGGGCGGACCCGGCGCCCCGCTCAGCGCGGACGAAGGGGCCGACACCCTCGTCTGGCTCGCTCTCGATGCTCCTCACGAACTGCGATGGAATTTCGTAAAGCAACGGAAGGTCATTCCATGGTGAAATGGGAATAAAGTGTTCACAGCCTACCAGACTGTCGGCCGTCCCGGCGGGCTTCCGGAAATCCGCCGGAAAAGTAAGCATGGGCCGCCCTTGACAGAATCAACTGTCCATCGGCGTAGGATAGGCACTTATGCCATCATATCTGGTCGGTCTCTTTTTGGGTCTTTCCCTTTTGGTCCCTATCGCGGGGCGGGCGGAGTCTGTGCCAGCTCCGGATGCCATTCTGAACTCGCTCAAGTCCGGGCATCCCCGGTTGTTGCTGAATGAGGCCAAGATTCGGGAATTGCGCGAACTGGTGCAACACGATGCGACGGCGAAACGGCTCTACGCGGATATCAAAGCGGGAGCAGACAAGAGCCTGAAGCAGGAGCCTACGATTTACGAATTGCGCGATGGCCGCCGGCTCATCTATGTGAGCAACAAGGTGTTGAAACGGGTCCAAAATTTGGCCTTCATGCACCTGATGACCAGCGAAAAGAGGTATGCGGAACGCGCATGGTTGGAATTGAAGACCGCATCCGAATACAAGGATTGGAACCCCGATCATTTTCTCGATACCGCCATTCTCACCAAGGCATTCGCCATCGGTTCGGATTGGCTATGGGATGTATGGACACCCGACCAACGTGAAATCCTGCGGCGGGCCATCGTGGTAAAGGGACTGCAGCCGGCGATGAAGGTGTATGCCAGTGGCCGCGGGTGGGCGAAGGGGACGAACAATTGGAATCAGGTCTGCAATGGGGGTATCGGCATGGGCGCGTTGGCCGTGGCCGATACGGATAAAGAACTCGCCGGTGAAATTCTTCATCACGCCATCAAGAGTATTCCCATCGCGATGTCGGCTTACGCTCCCGACGGTGCGGGTTATGAAGGCCCGGGCTACTGGAGTTTCGGCAGCCTTTATAACATCATGCTCATTTCTTCGCTCGAAACCGCGCTGGGCACGGACTTCGGGCTCGCCAAGGTCGAAGGATTCAGGCAAAGCGGCGACTACCCGATTTATCTCTCCGGAGCAAAACGCATTGGCTTCGATTTCGGCGACGCCAATCCGAGCGCCACCTCGGCTGCGCAGCACCTTTGGATGGGCCAGCGGTATGGCATTCCCCGCTATACATGGTTCCGTCAGGAGGCGTTGTCCGATGGCAAGTCGGGTGGATTGTGGGACCTGATCTGGCTGGATGGTGCGGCAGCCAAAGTGCCGCCCGGTTTGATGTCCGCCGACAAACATTTCCGGAATGCCGAAGTGGTCACCATGCGTGATTCCTGGAACGACGACAGTGGATTCGCCATCGCCATGCAGGGCGGCGACAACGCCGCTTCACACCGCCATCTCGATCTGGGTTCCTTTATTCTGGAAGCCGATGGCATCCGGTGGATCCTCGATTCCGGCAAGGAAAAGCAAACCTATCACAAGCACCGTCACGGCGTGGGGCGCAACGATTTCTACCGCGTCCGGGCGGAGGGTCATAACACGCTTGTCGTCAATCCTGATGGCTCTCCCGATCAGGATCCGCGAGCAAAGGTGGCATTCACGGATTTTGTCTCCGCAAAAGATCATGCCAGCGTCTCCATCGACCTGAGCGCGGCCCATACGAAAGATGCCATGTCAGTGAACCGGTCCTTCCGACTCGACCGCGGCTCCGCTTTCACCGTGAGTGATCGAATCTCTTGTGCCAAACCATCCGAGATCTGGTCATTTTTCCACACGCGCGCCGAAATGAAGTTGGCCGAGGATGGCAAGAGCGCGATTCTTTCCGACAACGGCAAAACCTTACGAGTCATGCTGACCGAACCGTCTGCCGCCGTTTTCCGTGTTTTGCCCGCCGAACCATTCCCTGGCTCCCCGAATCCGTCCGTTCAAACTCCCAATAATGGTCTCCGCAAACTCGCGATCCAACTCGAGGGAGTCAAAGAAACGCGGATCACCGTGCGCTTCCAGCGGGGAGAAATTGACGGTAAAGCCAAGCAATAGGCCGCTTGGCCTCAAATCGGGTCCGCCGAGTAGCTCTTTTTGATCACTCGGTTGTTCTCGTCGCAGAGAAGCTTGATTGGCTGGACCAAAGATTCGGAGAGTCCCCAAGCCATGATGGTGATGCGGTCGCCTTTTTTGATGAGATGGGCTGCGCCCCCATTGATGGTGATGATCGATGAGCCCTCGATCCCCGGTTGCACGTAAGTTTCCAGACGATTACCGGAGGTCACGGAGGCAACCAGAACACGTTCGCCCGGCCAGAGGTCGGCCTCTTTCATCATCTCCGGGGGAATGGTGATCGAGCCCTCATATTGGATGTCGGCTCCGGTGACCACGGCCCGGTGGATCTTCGATTTGAGTTGGATGCGCAGCATGTCCGAGATAGATCGGCAAACATTCCCCCGAATCGGGCCTTGTGCAAGAAGCATCCCTTTCCGCCGCGCATTTGCCGTGGATCTTTCCCTCCGCGTTCCCTAGATTGGGCGCGGCATGAACGCCCCGCCCCCAAGTCCGCTCCTTCGACCGCTTTCTCCGCATCGCTGCGGTGGTGGCCAGCCTGTGCGCTGGCTTCCCTCCGACCTTGGCCAGCCCATCCCTGAGGACCCCCATGCCATCAGCGTTTGTCTGCCGACCTGGGATTCGGTGATTGCCTACGAGGAAAACGACCCGCTGGTCCGCGGGAGCTTGCGGGCCGGTTACCCAAGGTTCGTGCTGCCCCCGGCGGTGCGCGAGCTGCACGACCGGGTAGGGGGAGGCAAGGCCTATGCCTTCGGTTCGGCGGGTGCGGCCCGGCGGGCGCTCTCGTTTGTCCAAGCAGGCGGGGGAGTGGCCAGGATCGAACAGGCGGGCTCGGCGGCGCTGCTTTGTTTCGGCGACGACGCCGTGGCCAAGGACCGCGCCTGGCAGGTCTGGCGCCATGCAGGGGAGGGGCTTTCGAGCCGATCCTCGGAGGCTGTGCTGCGGGGAGAAAGCCACGCCACGAGCAGTGGCGACGCTGCAAGGGCGGAGGTCCGCGAGATTTTGGCCCGCTGGCATGGGGTGACGGTTGCCGATGTGCACCTTTTTCCCTCCGGGATGGCCGCGGTTTCAACTTTGCATCAATACCTTTCGTCGCGAGATGAAGGCGGAGAGGGCACGGTCCAGGTTGATTTCCCCTACGTCGATGTGGCAAGGGTGCAGAAGCACTTTGGCAAAGCGAACTTTCTTTCCATCACCGGGTCCGAGGCCACCGCGGGCGGGCTGGCAGCTGCTTTCGCCTCCGGCCTGACCACCGGCGTCTTTTGTGAAATACCCGCCAATCCGCTGCTGGATTGTGTGAACCTCCCGGCCGTGGCCGCCATCGCCGCGAAACAGGGCGTGCCCGTGGTGGCGGATGACACCGTGGCCAGCGTGGCCAATGTCGCGTTGCTTCCCCATGCGGATTTTGTCACGACCAGCCTGAGCAAATGGAGCACGGGTTCCTGCAATGTGCTGGCGGGCGCCGTGATTGTGCGTCCGGGAAGCCGGTTCGGTGGAGGATTCGGGGCTTGGGTTCTGGAAAACGATGCCGCTCCACTCGGGGACCTCGATGCTGCTGTCGTGGCCGGGGCCCTGCCTTCGCTCGCCGCCCGGATGGTGGAGGTGAATCGCAATGCGGCCGCCGTGGCGGACATTCTCCGCCAGCACCCCGGGGTTCGCTCCTTCTGGTATCCGCGTCTGGACGAGGGCCATCCATATGCCATGGTCGCCCGCCCCGGCGCGGGAGCCGGCGGGCTGATGTCCTTTGCCCTGCGCGGAGGAGAACGCGCCGCCGCCGCATTTTACGACCATCTCGCCCTCGACAAGGGGCCGAGCCTCGGTGCGGATTTCAGCATGGCTTGTCCTTATACCCTGCTCGCCCACTACGACGAACTCGACCATGCGGAAGCCTGGGGTGTGCCGCGCGATTTGATCCGACTCTCCGTCGGCACCGAACCCGTGGACTGGAGCCTTTCGGCACTGGATCGCGCGTTCGAGGCGGCGGCGAGATGATGCTCGGGTTTTGCAAGAGGACTCCTCATCTAACGGGGGAAACAATCCCATTCCAGATCTTCCTCTTCCTGCCTCCCTTCGGCGCTCTACCGCCAACAACAAACCACCACCAGTAGCGCCCAAACCTCTACTTTAGAATTGTCTCATTGACAGGGGAGCCTATAGAAGGAGCGCTTTGGGCATTTGGCTCCATGATTCTGACAGCCCAGGTTGATCGCAAAGGCGCATCACCATCCCTGGCGAGTCAAGATTTCGGGTTCAAGAACGGCTTTTCGAAGAGCCGCCATGCGAAGGCGCTGTGCAAGTAGATCAAGCCGAGGACAGTCAGGAAAAGTGGCCAGGGGCTTGCTGCGAAGAATTCGGATGGCGACCTCTTCATGGCCCGGGCATAGCAATAGATGATCGGCATGTGCCAGAGGTAAGTGCTGTAGCTCACTTTGCCCATCCATGGCAGCGGGGTGCGCCGGCAGAGCCTGGCGATGGTTGCAGGACGATGCCAGAGCCAGAGAATCAGGCAGGCCGAGCCGGTAGCGAGGGCGGTTTGGTAAAAGAGCAGATTGGTTTGGGAGCTGAGGAATTCTTTCTCGAAGGCGAAATAGAATTTCAGGCCGGGGAGATCACCGTTTGGCAAGGCGAAGGAAACCGAGTGGTGGGCAAAGATCGCCCATCCGGCCAGACCCAAACCGACGACGAGGAGAATCCCTTGGAATCTGGCTTGCTCCCAGAGCCTGCGGGTGCCCTCCCTTTGGCAGAGCACTCCGGCCGCGATACCTGGGGCAAAAAAGTCCATGATGCAAAGCGGGTGCCGGAGGTCGTTGGGCAGGTCGATCCATTCCCGGTAAACGCCGAGGCGGCATAGCGGTGCCGTAATCATGATGGCCACCAGTGGCCACCACCATCGTGGGCCCCTGAGCATGCCTGCCGTGGCCAGGATGAACCCATAGAATGCCCACTCGTGGGAGAGTGTCCAGAGCGGTGGAAGGATCGTCCCGGAATGGCCGTCGAACCACGCATGGGTAAGGGTGAGGTGGCTCAGGAGATTCCCCAACGCTTCGCCGGGGGGATCGCCGATGATGACATCAGCGCTGACCATGCCAATCGAAACGAGCAAGCAGGCGAAGTAGGCAGGCAGGATGCGGCGGCATCTGCTCCGGATGAAGCCGGGGCGATCGAATTCTGGTTTTTTCAACAGGCTGTAGGCGACGAAAAAACCGCTGATGGTAAAAAAGATACCGACACTAAGCTGGCGCTGGTGGGTGAAATTTTGCGGGATTACAGCAATGCGTTGCTGTCCCATGTGGAGGAGGACCAGCAACAAGGCAAGCACGCCCCGCAAGCTGTCGAAAGCGACCCGGCGCGCTTGACTGGGCCCGTCGATGGGTGGTGGAAAAAAAAACGCCCGCAAACGGGTAACGGGGAACTTGGAGAACATAAAAAACCGGGGAAATCAGGCGACCCGGAGTGTATATCAGCCTGAGGAAATCGCACCCACTATTTTCCTCGATTCCGTTTGCCATGCTTTGACAATCAGGACGGCAAGCGGGATGATTTTGCCCCTGCGCCCTGCTCGCCCACTCCGAGGAACTCGACCACGCGGAGGCATGGGGTGTGCCGCGCGATTTGATCCGGCTTTCCGTCGGCACCGAACCCGTGGACTGGATCCTTTCGGCACTAGATCGAGCCTTTGCCGGGGTGACCGCATGACTGCCGCTTTTGCAAGCGGATTCTTCCTCACCGGGGGTCAAATTTTTCTTACGCAAGATTCCGATTGCGAATGTCTTGCCGCCATGGAAGATCGGAAGTTCCATGAATACTGACACGGTCAAACCCGATTTGCTCAAGGCTCTGGGCACGGTGGACCGTAACCGCGCCCTTCTTGACCGCGCCCATTCGGGAGAATTCCATCAGGTCGGTGACCGCAAGCTCAGGGCGTGGATCTTTTCCCCCCCGGGTTGGTCGGCTTCGGATATGCGCCCGTCCATGCTCTTTTTTCATGGTTCCCTCTGGGACAAAGGACTGGTGAGCCAGTTTGCGCCCCAGGCGCTTTACTTCGCCGAACGGGGCATGGTGACCATTCTTTTTGAATACCGGTTGCCCGGAGTGGACGGGGTCGATGGCACGGATGCCCTCGAGGATGTGGCGGCGGCCCATCGCTGGACCTGCGAATTCTCGCGCGATCTCGGCGTGGATCCCGGCCGGGTCGTCATGGCGGGTGCTTCCGCCGGCGCCTGGATGGCGGCCGTGCGCTCGCTCGGTCTGGCTGCGCTCAAGCCCGAGGCCAGGGAACAAGCTCCGCCCGTCGCCATGGTGCTTTTCGAGCCGATCTGCGAAGTCGCGGGCAAGTTCCTATGGACCGCGCGTTTCAAGGACCCCAAGTCCGTGCGGAAACTCATCCCCCGGAAGATGTTGTCGAAGGGCGCGCCTCCGGCTCTCATCTTCCACGGCAGCGCCGACCCGGTTGTTCCCTTCGATTCAACCGCGAAGCTGGCCAAAACATGGATCTCCAAGGCCCCGGCGGCCAAATTCATTCCCTATGAAGGAGCTGGGCACGGTTTTTACAACTTCAACGTAGATATGAGGCTCTACGAAAACACCCTCAACGCCACCGACGACTTCCTCGTCGGTCTCGGGCTGTTGGAAGCCGGGGATTCGCTGGTGGCTTTGTGAGGCCGGGGTTCAGTCAAGCCTGCCCGAGTCGCTCCAGACGATAGGTGCCTTGTTCGATGCGGCGGGTCCACTCCTGGTTCTCCAAATACCAGCGCACGGTTTTGCGGATGCCGGTGGCGAAGGTCTCCTGCGGCTGCCAGCCGAGTTCGCGTTCGATCTTCCGGCAATCAATGGCATAACGCCAGTCATGCCCCGGACGATCGGTCACGAAGGAGATGAGATCTTCGGTCGCCGAGGCGACACCGGCCTCGCGCAGTTCGGAAAGAATGGCTTTGACGACATCGAGATTTTTCATCTCATTGCGACCACCGATGTTGTAGGTCTCGCCCGGCAGTCCGCGCGCAGCGGCCAAGGTCAGGCCGCGGGCGTGGTCCTCGACAAAGAGCCAGTCGCGCACATTGCTGCCGTCGCCATAGACCGGAAGTTTTTCGCCCCGGCTTGCCTTGGCAATCATCAAGGGAATGAGCTTTTCCGGGAACTGGTAAGGACCATAGTTGTTCGAACAATTCGTTGTCACCACCGGCAATCCATAGGTGTGGTGGTAGGCGCGGGCCAAATGATCGCTGCCCGCCTTTGAGGCCGAATACGGGCTGTTCGGCGCATAGGAAGTTTCCTCATGGAAGGCCGGGTCGGTGGCAGACAGGGTGCCGAAAACCTCGTCGGTGGAAACATGAAGGAAGCGGAAAGATGCCTTGTCAGCCTCGGACAACGACTTGTAGTAATGGCGAGCCGCCTCCAGCAATCGGAAGGTGCCCACGAAATTCGTCTGGATGAATGCCTCCGGTCCGTCGATGGAACGGTCCACGTGTGACTCGGCCGCCAGGTGCATGACCGTGGTAATGGCGTGCTCCTTGAGCAACTTTGAAACCGGTTCGCCATCGAGGATGTCACCCTCTACGAAGACATGACGCGGGTCGCCGGCCAGACTAGCAATATTGTCCGGATTTCCGGCATAGGTGAGTTTGTCGAAATTCACCACTCTCTCCACGGTAATCCCTGCCTCGGGCGAGGGCCCGAGGAGGTGGTGGACAAGGTTGGCTCCGATGAATCCGGCTCCGCCGGTGACCAAAATACGCATGGGTTGACTCTAGCGTGGATCGATCCGGGGAGCAAGCGCCGGGGAGGGTAGCACTAGGGCTTGACCTCAAAAATGGGAGCTATCTCCTGGAAGGCGGTGTGCTCGCCGGAAGCCGTAACCGGGTGGGTTTCAATCAGGAGCCAGCGCGCCTCCATCGGCTGCGCGAAAACGGCACGGAGCGTATTGAAACTTCCCGACTCCAGTTTCCGGCCGTCGAGTCCGCCGAGGGGTTGATAGGCAGCGGGGTCCCAGCCGGGGGCCTTTTCGGCATTGCTGGTGAAAACATTCAAGGCGACGGGGCCCCGTCGTCCGCCTTGGCTGTGGGTGACCATGTTGATGCCTGTTAGACGGGGAGAGTCGGCGGGAATCGCGATGCGATAGACGCCTTTGGTGATGCCATTGCCAAAAACCGGACCGTAGTTCTCTTTCGCTTCGCCATCGAGAAGTGTGTCCAGCGGTTCGTTCTGGGTTTTGGGATGGCTCTCGACGACCAGACCACGCACGGGGGATGATTTGGACGCTTCGGCGGTGGCTTTCCATGTCCATGCCACCGTGTCTTTGCCCGCGAAGACGCCGATCGGAGCCTTCTGATCGCGCACGATCGACAACTTCACGTCGCGTCCGGCGGTCGCCAGCAAGACGGCGGAAAATTCGGCGAGGTTCTTCACCTTGCGGTCATTTGCACCCTGGATCAGATCATTCTTGCGCAGTCCGGCTTTGGCAGCAGCGGAGTTCCCGGGCACGTCATCGAGAGCCACGCCGCCATCTTCGCTTTTGGTTCCGAACGCGGAGAATTGCCCATCCTGTAGATCCACCAACCTGGCTCCCCGCCAGACCAATTGGTGCGCCGGGATTTCAGCTTTGGGTTCAATCACTTTCCATGGTGGAATCACTGGCGTGGCCGCCATCGCCCGTAACGCCGGCTTCTTCACGCCGAATTGATCCATGGGGAAATTTTCGAAGCCTATTTTCAGCGCGGGGGATGTTTCCGCCACGCGGAAATCCCCGGCCGCTGGATCGAGGAACATGGCTTCGCCGCGGAAACCGGCGCTTCCGGTTTCCGACACGGACGCGGGGACGCTATCGCCATTCGTCACCAGGAAGTTCGAGCGCATGCTCGATTCCCAACCGCTCGGCATGCCGATCGGCTTGGGCGCTGTCATCACGATGTTCTTTTCGAAGATGTCTCCACTGTTGGCATACCAGACATGCGGGTGGAAGCCGTTGTTGATCATGATGTTGTTCCATGCGCGGCGGCGGAAGCCTTCGCGGAATTTCAGGCCGCCCGCCAGCATCAGATTGTGGTGGATTTCGTAGTTGGAGGATCCATCATCGAGGTCGATGTCCCAGCCATGATCGCAGCGCCAGCGGGAATGTCGGATGATTGTCGTCTCCACTGCATCGAGCAAAGGCAGTTGTGGTCGCTCTGCCACGGCTTTGTTGGTCACGTTGCGGTTGGGATGCCAGAAGCGATCCCGGCCCCATGAGTTGAACGATCCATGGTCGTGGGTTTCCAGCACGGTGTCGAACACATCCACTCGTTCGATCAGATGGCCTCCCCAGGTCCCTTCGGAAATGTTGATGCCCGCGCGTGAACAATCGTGGATGGTGGTATCCCGGATTGCCACGCGGGCCGCCATGGAGATCTGCACCCCGGCGGACTGACGCTCGATCCGTCCTATTCCGCGGAGCAGGCAGTCTTCAATCGACATGTCCGCGGGATAATCTTCCGACTTAGGTCCGGTTTCCGTATCAGTTGCCAGCAGATCTTGGGTCTGATCGTATTGAAACAATGGATTGCGCACGGCCTCTGGTTTACCCACCATCGCGATGGCGCTGGCCCCGGAATTTTCAATGAGGCAACCCCGGACGAGTGTGCGCCTGTTGTAGCCGCTGGCGAAGATGCCATTGCCTCCCGGTTGATCGAGATGGAGATCCCCGAGGGTGATTCGCTCCGTGCCTTCAAGGAAAATGGCCCCGCCGCGGTGGATGGTCCAATCGGAACGCAACAACGGTTCTTTCGTTTCCATGAACGTGCGGGCGGTGTGGCGCAAAGTGAATCCGGATAGGGTGATGCCACGCACCGGCTTTCCCGCCGTGCCCTTGAACTCGATCAACGAGGCCAGGCGCACGCCGACAAAAGCAGTCTTCTCCGGTTCCATTCCTGGAAGCGGCATCAAGAACAATTGATTCGTCTTCGCATCGTGGAACCATTCGCCCGGCGCATCGAGTTCCTCGCGGATATTCTCGACCATGCGGTATTTCGCATGCATGCCCATGGGACGATTATTTTGCCATCCTCCTTCGTAGGTCACTTCGCCCTGATCGTTCTTCCCGGTGATGAGGTAGTGGTAACCGCCCCAGCGCGCGACATGCATGGCATGGATGAACCCGCCCGCTGGATCCGCCCAGCGGGCCGCACGTTCTTTGGAAAAGGCATCCGGAGAGAAGCCTTGCCATGCCGCCGTCTTGTCGTCCGGATTTTCATTCGGATAACGTGCCAGGGGCAGGCGCTTGCCGTCCGCGAAGAGTTGGTCGAGATGCAAGCCCGGTGGGGTGGGGGCACTGAAACTACCGTCGGGATTGCGGGTCCATGTTGGATTCAGGACGATGCCCCCGCTCAGCACGGCTTCGCCTTCTTTTTTCGCCCGCAGGATCAGCGGGCTTTTCTCCGTGCCGGAGTCATCGGGACCGAAAACCAGCGGAGTCTCGAGATGGTAGATGCCGGATTCAAAAAGAATCTCGCGGGGTTGACTCCGATCCATGTCGCGTGACCGGACAAGCGCCGCTCCGGGAGTGCGAAGCGGACGACTGGCGTCGCCCGGATTTCCGTCGTCCCCGGCAGGAGAAACATGGATCACTTGGCCCGCCTCAAGAAGGCAGGGGAGTATAGCGAAAAGGGTAAAGGTGCGGCGGAGCATTCTGTGAAATCTAGAGACGTGCGGATTGAGTGCCGCATTTCAAGAATCAGAACAACCCCAACTGCGGCCCATCCGGACGGCGGAAGGACACGGCGGAGACTTCCGGGGTGGTGGTGGCTAAACCGAGTCGGCGGCAGGTGGTGTCGAAGAGGGCGCGGATTTGCGCGGCCATCGGGCCTTGTCCGCGCATGCGGCGTCCGGGTTCGGAGTCGTTCAGCTTGCCGGCATGGGTTTCACGGATGCGGTTGAGGATCTTTTCCTTCTTCAATGGATGATGGCGGTCGAGCCATTCGGAGAAGACAGTGGAAACAGCACCGGGTAGGCGGACCATCGACCAGGTGGCGAAGCCGGCATTGGCTTCGGCGGCGGCTTCAAGAATGGCCGGGATCTCATGGTCGTTGAGTCCGGGAATGACCGGGGCCACGGCGACTCCCGCCGGGATGCCTGCCTCGCGCAGTCTGCGTATGGCCTCGAGGCGGGCACGGGGACGCGAGGCCCTCGGTTCAAGTTCACCGGCGAGGTCCTTATCCAGAGTGGTGATGGAGATGTAAATGGCCACGGCCTGATGGCGGGCCAGTTCACTCAACAAATCGATATCGCGGGTGATGAGGAAGTTTTTGGTGATCATCACCACGGGATGACGACAGCGGGCGAGCACTTCCAGGCAGCCACGAGTCACCCGTAGCTGGCGTTCCACCGGTTGGTAACAATCGGTGACTCCGGAAAGTGAGAGCTTTTTCGGAAGATAGCCGCGCGCGCCTAGCGCCTTTTCCAGCAAGGCCGGGGCCTCGTGTTTGACCACGACATTCGTTTCGAAATCGAGTCCGGCGGAGAACCCGAGGTATTCATGGTAGGGCCGTGCGTAACAATAGGCGCAACCATGTTCGCAGCCCCGGTAGGGATTGAGGGAATGTTCGAAGCTCAAATCCCCGGCCGTATTTTCACTGAGAATGGATTTCGATTCGTCGCGCAGAAAACGAGTGCGGGGCAGGGGAGGCGGGCCATCAGGATCGAAATGGGCATCCTCGTCGGTTTCCACGCGCAACCGCTCGAAGCGATTCGGTGGGTTGGTTTCCGCGCCGCGGGTCATGGGAGTAGAGACTCAAGACACAAGAGGGGAGGGAAGAGAGGTGAGACAGAAGATAGAAGACTTGGAGACAGAAGATATGAAGGCTTCACCGGTGGACCGCGATCAGCCTATTTCAGCATTCAGGTCTTGTGTCTTGTGTCTTTAAGCGAAGCGGTCTTATGTCTTTTCCTCATTCCTTCTTCTCCGGTGGTGTGTCGTCCTGAAGATAACGGAGGAGCGGTGAGCTGGTGGAAAGGATGGCCGTGGTGTCGCCGCCGAGTGAAGTCTTATAGGTCTCGAGGGTTTTGAGGAAGCGGTAGAATTCCGAGGCTGCGGGCGAGCTGTTGTAGGCGGCGGCGTAGATGGCAGTGGATTTGGCTTCGGCTTCCCCGGCGATGGTCTGGACTTGCTTGTAGGCGGTCGATTTGAGGGTATTCACTTCGCGTTCCATGTTCCCTAGGATTCGGGCAGCCTCACCGGCCCCCTCGGAGCGGAAACGTTCGGCGATTTGCTGGCGCTCAGAGATCATCCGTTGGTAGATGGTGGCTTCCACGCTGGGACCGTAGTTGATACGTTTGAAGCGCACATCGAGAAGGTCGATACCGAACTCGGCGAGTTTGGGTCTGGCGGCGTTGTAGATTTCGTGTTCGATGCCGGGACGTCCGATGCGTATGGCATCGAATTTCGCCGCGGGAGCCCCGCTTTCGGTTGAGGCGGCGGGTTGGCGGTCGCGGGTGGTGCGGATGATCTCGATGAGATCGTGACGGGCGACGGCGCTACGGGTTTCGCCGCCGATGATGTCATCGAGGCGGGAAGTGGCGCTGCGTTCGTCACGCAAGCGCTCGAAGAATTTTCCGGCATCGGTGATCTTCCAGCGGGCGAAGGTATTGACCACGACGAACAGTTTGTCGCGAGTCGGCATGTCGGCCTCGCGACCGTCCCATTCGAGCACTCGTTTGTCGAAGCGGGTGACCTTTTGAATGAAGGGCTTTTTGAAGTGGATGCCGGTTTGGGTTACGGGTTCGCCGACGCGGCGGCCGAACTCGGTGACGATCACCTGTTCCCATTCCATGACGCGGTAGATGGAACCGGTCAGCAGAATGAGGCCGACGAAACCGAGGAAAACGGAAAGGACAATGGCGGATGCTTTCATGGGCGGGCCGGGGTTGTGGTGGCGGGGTCGAGGGAGAGGAACGGCAACGGCGGAATGGACTGGCTTGAGTCCATTAGGATGCGGCGTTTGAACTTCGGCAGCACTTCGGCCATCGTCTCGAGGTAAAGGCGCTGGCGGGTGACCGCCGAGGCTTTTTCATACTCCTTGAAGAGGGTCGTGAAACGGGTGGCGTCGCCCTCGGCCTCGTTAACACGGCGGACGGCCTGACCTTCCGCTTCGGCAATTTGTCTATCGGCTTCGCCGCGGGTGCGGGGCACGACGCGGTTGCTCTGACCCATGGCCTCGTTGATCAGGCGCTCGCGTTCCTGCTGCGATTGGTTCACCTCGTTGAACGACGCCTGCACGGGCAGGGGAGGAGTGACATTCTTCAATTGCACCTGGTCGATGGAAACGCCGAGCGAATAGCGTTTCACATAATCGCGGTGCAGTTCAAGGGCGCGGTTCTCGATTTCGGTCCGGCCAATGGTCAGCACCTCGTCCACCGAGCGGTCGCCGATGACTTCGCGCATGACGGATTCGGAGACGTCACGCAGGGTGTCTTCCGGGTAACGGACGGCAAAGAGGTAGTCCCTCGGTTCGGTGACGCGGTATTGCACGACCCATTCCACGAGGGCGGAGTTGCGGTCGCCGGTGATCATCGAGCGCTCGCGCAGTTGTTCGTCGCGACTGGAGAATTGGTTCTCGTTGGTTGCGCCGGGCGTGCCGAAGCCGAATTCCATTTTCTGCTGGCGAAGGACCGCGATGATTTCGTGCTGGTCGATGCCGAAGGGGAGTTTGAATTGCAGGCCGGTGGGCCGGAGGTCGGTGAATTTTCCGAAGCGCAGGATAACGGCTTGGGAGTCGGCGGGCACGGTAAAGACCGAGGTGAAAACCCCGGCGAGCAGGACGAGAATGCCGAGTGCGTAAAGGAGGAGTTTCGGTCCGACCCAATCGGGAAGATTGGGCGGGCGGATATCAATGATTTTCGGCGGCGGTGGCATGGCGGAAACCGGGTGCGTGGTTGGGAGTTAACAGATTAGAGGATCTGTCCCGGACTATACGCCGCTGCGGCCGGATGGAGCTTCAAAAGTTCATCGACGGCGGCGGCAAAAGCGTCGGTCTGGGCGCGGGCGGAGCCGATCATCGAGCGGCCGCGCGCCAGAATGGCTTTGATGGCGGGCAGATCGAGCCCGAGGCGAGGGTCGGCGGCGAGTCGCGCGGGTAAGTCGTTTTCTTTTTGTCCGGAACGGAGGGCGCGCACAGTGGCGACGGCATGTTCCTTGATCGCCTCGTGGGCGGTCTCGCGGCCGGCTCCGCGTTTCACGGCCTCCATCATCATGGTGGTGGTGAGCAGGAAAGGCAGGTAGTGGGTGGTTTCCTTGTCGATGACATCGGGATAGACTTCAAGCTGGCCGAGGATGACGAGCAGGGTTTCCAGCAGGCCGTCGATGGCAAAGAAGGCATCGGGCAACATGACGCGGCGCACGACCGAACAGCTCACGTCGCCTTCATTCCACTGGTCGCCATTGAGGGCGGCCGCCATGGCAAGGTGGCCCTGGAGGATGGCGAGGAAGCCATTGAGGCGCTCGCAGGAACGCGAGTTCATCTTGTGCGGCATGGCGGACGAGCCGGTCTGGCCGGGAGCGAAGCCCTCGGAGGCGGTCTCGTGTCCGGCCATGAGCCGGAGGGTTTTTGCGAACGAGGAGGGACCGGACGCGAGGCGGACGAGCGCGGAGATGGTGGCAAAATCGAGACTGCGGGGATAGACCTGCCCGGTATTGGTCCAACAATGCGCGAGCCCGAGGTGGGCGACGACGCGGTTTTCCAATTCCGCGACGCGTGCCGGGTCGCCATCGAAGAGGGAAAGTTGATCCAACTGGGTGCCAACGGCTCCTTTGAGCCCCCGGGTGGCATAACCGACCAGATGCTCCTCGAGGGCGTGGTGGGCGGCGAGCAGGTCTTCGCCGAACATGGCGAGGCGTTTGCCGAGAGTGGTGGGCTGGGCGGCCACGTTGTGCGTGCGGGCGGTCAGCGGCAGGTCGCGGAATTCGGTAGCGCGGCGGGCGAAGGCGGCCAGCGCAGCTACTGAGCGATCACGGATGAGGGCCAGTGCGCGCAAGACCTGGAGTTGCTCCACATTTTCCGTGAGATCGCGCGAGGTGAGTCCTTTGTGGATATGTTCGTGGCCGGCGAGTTCGCAGAACTCATCGATGCGGGCTTTCACATCATGACGGGTCACGCGCTCGCGGCGCATGATGGATTCGAGATCGACCTTGTCCTTGACGGCTTCGTAATCGGCGATGGCCTCGGCGGGAATATCGAGGCCGAGGTCGCGCTGGGCCTTCATGACGGCAATCCAGAATTCACGTTCGAGCACGATGCGGCCTTCGGGGCTCCAGATCGCGCGCATGGCGGGGGTGGCGTAGCGTTCGGCGAGGACGTTGGGAATCATCAGCGGAAATGTGGCGCGGACCGGGCAGGAGGGAAACCCAAATGTGCAGGATTACTCCGGTTGGCCATTACCATTGCGCGTGGCCGGGGCCTCCGGCTGATCCCACAGGAAATGCTCGAGGCGCAGGCGCTCATGGAGGGTGGCGGCCTCGGCAGCGCGCGGGGCTCCGGATTTGCCGAGCCGGTCGGCCAGGGCGGCGGCGGCCGGCCACTCCTGCCGTTTGCTGAGGAGTTCGACCGCACTCATGCCGCACCGGAAGGCCCAGTCGGTCTCCAGAGGGGGCTGGCCGGGTGGCAGGGATTGGTCCATGGCATCATACCAAACGCGCAGGGCCTCGTCCGGCTTCTCCATGGCCATGGCTGTCCGGCCCATGAACCAGAATGCGCGGTTCCGCCAGGCAAGACCGGCGTCCGGGTCCGTGGCGAGAGCATTAAAGATTCGGCCCGATTCGGCGAGGGCATCGGGGTCCACCTCGTGGCGTTCGAGGAGGATTTCGGCAAGTTGGGATAACAGCGAGCGCTTCACTTGAGCATCGGGGGCGGGCTTGCTGTCGAGGGTTTCTTTCAGCAAGGCGATGGCGGCTTCCATTTTGCCTTGCCGCACAAGCAGACGGGTTTGTTCCTGCCGCGCCGCGATGGTGAGCGGGCCTTTGAGATCGACGACCTTTTGGAAGAGTGTGATGGCCTGTTCGAGCGAGGTCTCGGTCAGGCTGAGCGAAGCCGAACGGGCGCTTTGGAAGATGGCCTGCTCGCGCCATGGGGAGTCGGTTTTTTCCGCGAGGATTTCGAAATAAGCGCGTGCGGCGGCGTGTTGGCCGTCGGCGGCGAGCATGGCGCCGGTCTTGAAGCGGACTTCCTCGGCGAGAAACGAATCCGGCCAACGGGCGAGGAATTTATTGGCGGCGGCCACGGCTGCACTGGTGTCTTTGGCCAGATCCTCGGTCCAGACGAGCAGGTAATCGCGGCGCTCAAGCACGGCATCCGGGGCCTCGGGGCCGATTTTTTCAAGCTGGCGCTGGGCTTTCTCGGGGGCGGGAGGGTTTTCCCGGAGGGCGATTTCGGCGAGCACGAGGTAGGCGCGGGTGCGCTCGGAGGATTCAGGTGCGGCTTGGAGATACCGCCAGAGGTGGAGACGCGCGGTTCCCGGGGACCGGGAACTGAGGTAGAGGCCGCGTTCGAGCAAAAGTCGCGCGCCGAATGCCGTGGCTTCTCCTCCACCATCCAGCAGTTTCGCGAGATTGTCTTCAAAGCCACCCGAATCGTCGCGCAGCAATGTGGCGAGACCGGCATTAAAGCGGGCGGCGATGGCATCGGCGGGATCGCTCGGTGCCATCTGGTCTGCCGCGAGGGCGAAATCGGCCGCGGCTTGTTCGGGATTTCCACTCTCCTGTTTGGTCTGGGCATTGAGGAATGTCCGCAACGCTTGTTCCGGGGCATTTAGGGTGGTTTCATCAAGCGAGGCGAGCAAGGCCTGTGCTTCCTCGATGCGATTCTCTTCGATGAGCAGTTCGGCGCGCCTCAGTGCGACAGCCGTCACGAGGGGAGATTTGGCATGGAGGGTCATCACCGCTTCCAGATAACGCAATGCCTTGTCGCGGGGCACGCCGTTCGCTCGCGCACGGTGCAGAACGGAAAGAGTGGCCAAGCCGGGATTCGGAGACTTTTCCCAGTTCTCGATGTCGGCGCGGCGCGAGGGGTCTGCGAACACGCCCGCCTTTTCCATGGCCGCGAAGGCAGCGGGCAATATCGGGCTATCGGGATAGCGGTTCACGAAAGCGATGATGTTGTCGGTGGCGAGTTCGGATTGACCCGCGGCGGAGAGACTGCGGGCTGATCCTAACAACGAAGCGTGCACAATTCTCGTGGGCAAGTTCCGCGGACGGGCGGCAATTTTTTCGAATTCCTTGATCGCACCAGCATGATCACCCAAGGCCTCATCAATGCGTGCGCGGAGGTAGTCGGCGGCGGCGGCATCGGCGGGGCTTGGTGCTGCCGGGAGCTTTTCCATGGCGGATTTCGCTTGATCCGTTTGACCAAGCTGGAGGTGGATTTCCGCCTGACGGAGCCTGGCTTTGAAGGCGAGTGATTTGTCGGAGCCGGAGCCCGCCGGGGCGAGCGCGGCCAAGGCGCTCTCGGGTTCGCGCAAAGCCACCAGCAATGATGCGCGGGCCAGTGCCGCGAATCCCTGCAGGGGTTTTTCCGGACCGCTGGAAACCTTCGCCAGGAGCGATTCGGCTTGGGAGAGGCTTCCATTCAGAGCCAATGCTTGGGCAAGCCAGAACTTCGCGGCCATGGTATCAGGCAAGTCCTGTTCCGTGAGCGACGGAAGCACATCAACTTTGGCGGCGCGCACTGCGGCTTCGACCAGCAGCAACCGCAACTGGGGCAAATCTTTCTCCACGATCTTCCCGTCTTCCAAGAGAGCCAGTGATTTCTCGACCGCGATGGAGGGGAGCTTGCCGGCGAGGGCGCGACGGGCGGCGGAATACTCCGGCGAATTCTGCAAGGACACCGGCTCCGCGCGCACGGCAACAACTCCCGCGAGCAGCGGGATGGTGCAGACGACGGCGTGGATAAGGAGTCTCACGATGCGGGAAAAATTCGGAACTCAGCGGCGGCGGCGAACGAAGTCAACCACCCGCTTATCGTCCTCTCCGGCGGCCCAGACGACGCGCAGGAAGTCGGCGGGATGGAGACCGTGGAGGCTAAGAAAGGCACGGTCGCCACCGCATCCATACATGATATCGGGAGAATTTTCCCCGCGGAGTTTGTTGCGGGCCTTTTGCAGGATCCTCGGCAGCCACGGGATGCCATCAAGTTCGGCTTGGCGACCGGGCAGCTCGTTCGTCTGCATCTCTTTGCTGCTCGCCTCGCCCTTCTGCACGTGCAGGAAGTAATCCCGCCGCACCGACGCGATGAGCAAGGCGGTGGTCGGTCCGGGCTCTCCACCATCCACGTTATCCTCCACGAAATCGAAAAACTCGCGGGGCTTGCACCCGATGGCGGCGAGGAAAGCCTGATCTTGTTTGTTGTAATAGCTACGAAAATCTTGTTCACCTTTGCTGTAAAGCGCACGGCAACGGTCGAAAAGCTCGAGAAAAGTCTCGTTCCAGGAATAGTCGGACATCCTGCCAGTTTAGCCCCGGCTTTGCCCGGAGGCAATCAGGGAGTAGGCACGGCCCGCAGGGCCTCCGCCACCCCGGCCGCACCCCGCAAATTCGAGCAAAATCCGCCTAGGGCTTGCACCCGCTCGCGCACCAGCGGCAGGGCATTGGCGGGACATGCGAGATATCTGGCCACCGTCGGGTCCAGCATGGTCAAATCATTGTGATTGTCTCCGGCGGCGAAAACCCGTGCGGGCTCCAGCCCCAGCGTCCCGGCCAGATGGGCGAGGGCGGTTCCTTTCGAGTAGGCCCGGTGGCTGAAGCGCAGGTAAATGCTATTGCGTTCGTAACGTAAGTCCGGCTCGTTGGCGATGAGCGGATCCACAAACGCGCAGATCCTTTCCATTTCCTCCAGATTGCTAGAGACGATGCCCGCGGGTTCCTCGGGCAATTCGATAAAAGTGGCCAATGTCTCGTCGTCGATAAAGCGGCGGATACTCCGGAAAATGGAGCGGCAACGCCGGAAAAGTTTGTGGTGGGCTTTTTCCGCGTCTTCGTTCCATGTGCCCAGCGGAACCCACCGGTTGAATTGATTCAGCGAATGGATATCCCGTTCTCTCGTTATGAGAAACGACGGCCGCGAGCGGAATCCGGCTTCCACCAATCCTTCCATCGCGTGGGGCAGGGAACGACCGGTATTGATCAACCACAATGCACCTCGCGAGGTCCATTGCTCAAGCGCTTCGTGGATCGAAGGATGCACGCTCGGATACTCGCCTTCGATGCTGAGCGTGCCGTCGAAATCGAGGGAAATCAGCATGGTTGGGGAAGGGATCATGCGAAGTTGGGTAGTTGCCACAATTCCAGCAGGCGCCACGCCAGCCAACCAACAAGCAGGCATTGGGCCGCGTGGTATCCCCAGACCATCGCCGGAGGCACACCGCGCGCGCGTAGCCTCTGCATGATGCTTTCGCCGGAGGCGATCAAACCCGCGACCACGGGAGCCCAGAGGGCGAGCATGAACCGGTCACCGTCTCCCACCGGGGTATACCAGCCATGCAGCATCGAATAAAGCGCAATGGCCCCGAGAAAATACAGCATCATGATGCCGCGTTCCGCTTCCTGCCGGTGCGCCGGCAATTTCTCCTTTTTCCGTTGCGTGAAGGCGAAGATGGCGGCTAGAGCCAGCACGCCCGAGATTGCCAGCAGCGTCCAACCGGGATACTCGAGAGTCGAGACCCATGGCTTCTTCGGTTTTCCGTGTTTGTCCCGTGGCGTCGGGTCCGAGGAAATGAAGCGCCGCACCTGCCACCATGTGCCATCCGCGAGGCGGTTCCATCCCTCGGACGGTTGGTGGGTGGATCTCCACCACTTGAAAGATGGTTTCTCCGCGGGAGGGATGGCGGCGAGTTTCTGCCGCGTGTTGTGTTGTCCCATCCATGCGTAACCCTGCTCGAAGTCATCCATCCACATCCAGTAGGAAGGAAAGGCATGCATGGGGCTCCCGAAGGTCGCGTGGGCATAGGATAGCCGCGGGGCAATCACCACCAGATGCACGCACGCGAAAACACTCAAGCCGATGAAATGATTGGATGTATTCCATGGTGATCTCCCTTCGGTGCCGTCGGCATCACGTCGACCCGGCCAGAATGCGGCGAGGAACCGCAAGGTCGTGACGCCGAGGAAGACCAGAAGCAATGGCTGCACCGATCCTTTGGCCAGATACGCCAACCCGGTCAAAAACCCGAACATCCCATACAGCCAAATGGGATTCCGCCCCAGCAGGCTCATGCCGCTCATCCATGAGAGGAAAAACAATGCGTAATAAATCGGTTCCGGCTGGAACCAGGGCGAGCGCGGTAGGAATGATCCCAATCCCGCCGCCAACAGGAAAAGCGCCACCGCCGGGATCGACCAGCGGATGCCTAACAGAAGGGCGCATACCGCGAGAAATGCCCCCGTGAACCAGACATTCCATCGTTTTCCCGCCTGAAAAAATACCTCGTCATCCAACCCGTCGGAAAAAGTCGCGGCCACCCGCGGCCAGAGAGGGTTCACCACGCCATCGGTGTAGTGGGGCATCCACTCGCCCACCGCGCGCGATATGCCTTCGCCCGCGCTGGTCGCCGCCCGTTCGGCGGCGACGCGGGCGCATTTCAAATTATTCGCCTGGTCCGAGCGCGCGGCATCGTTGTTCTTTTGCTCCGCCATCTTCAGCCCGAGAGTGACGTGCGCCTGAAAATACACCAGCGCCAGCGTGAGCAAGACCAGCCAGCGCGAAAGCGAACGCCAAAGCGCTCGTTTGTTGCGCAGGGAGAGAGGGATGCTGATCATGGGGGAAGGCACACGATAGCCGGGACATCGCTCCCGCCAACCCGGAACTTGCCCGCAGCCCGCAAACATGGCAAGTTACACCATGGAATCCAACCTTCCCGCCGCAGGTCCCGGACGCGGTTCCGCCGGCAATGTTCTCGCCGCCATCTGTTCATTCTTCATCCCCGGCCTTGGTCAACTCACCCAGGGCCGCGCCCTAAAAGCCCTATGGCATTTCCTGGTCGCCGCCGCTCTCTGGGCCATCAGCTTAGGCACAGCCGGGTGGCTCATGCACCTCTGGTCCTGCTGGGAGGCGGCAAGGTGGAAAGGGTGAGAGAATCCGGATTCCGCAAAGGGGCGGTCAATCTCACCGGAAACTGCCGCTGCTGATATACTCGACCCATTGCTTCTGCATGGCTTCGGCGGATTCAAAGCCGAGCAATTTCGCCATATCTTCGACCTCCGGCACCTGGCTGGAGGTGCTGATGCGTTCGATCAGCTTAGGCCAACCGGCCACGCGTTCGGGGCTGCTGTGGAGGAAGTGGATGAAGGAATACGCGAGAACGTTGGTGCCCGGAGTCGCGTTCTGCGGCGTCAGGTTGAGAATCACTTCCAAAGTGGGAGTGACTTCTTTTTTGCGGATGGCCTTTTTCAATTCCTCGGGCCATGAATCGGAACCTTGGAAGCCCCCGGTGGATTTGGCATCTTCGGCGGACTCCGCGCTCAGTAGGCTTGTTTCCGACTTGCCCGTGAGGAAAACTTCCTTGTAATACGCGTAGCCGGTGGTGAGACCGTGTAGGCCGCCCGATCCGAACCTGCTCACGTTGGCAATTTGCTCGTCGAGCAGATCACCAGCAATACAATGCACACGGAATGGCACCCATACCCCTTTGATCCGTTCGCCCTTGCCATCGTCTTCCTCGCTGCTCTTTTCATAGGTGCGGAAAACCCGCGCCGATTGGAGGACGCCATTGCCATCGGCGATGCTTGCAGGCAAACTCACCGAACCCGCCGCCGAGAGCGGCCAGGTTTTCTTGACCATCTCTGCCGATTCGCCTTGGCCGATATCATTGAGCAGACCGGCAAACCAATCGCCAATGGCCAGATAGGTGGTTTCCTCATCGACGAGGAAGATCGCTTGCTTCCGCTCCGTGAATTTCTGGGCGAAGGTCGGATGGAAAAACGCGGTATCGATCCAAAGCCGCTCGGCCAGCTCGGCGATTTCGGCCGGTTTTGCTTTCTCCGAATGGAGAATCTTGAAATGTGGTGTTTCGAGCACCTCGAATTTCTGCTGCGGAATCTCGAATGGCTTGTCGCCTTTCACGAAAGTCTTCGGGTCGATCTTCGCTTCTTTCGCCGGTGATGCGACTTTGCCCGGCTTCGGCGCGGTGAGCGAGGAGCCCGTCGCCGGAGCATAGTCTTGCAGGAAGTCGAGATCCCCTTGGCTGAGTTTGCTTTTGTCGAAGGCGTATCGCTGACCACTCGGCCCCTTGAGATTGACGGTTTTTCCGTCGAACGAGACCAATTCCGCCTCGATCGTGCGTCCATCAGCGCTTGTCCAAGTGCGGAGTTCCGCGAAGGCGTTCTGAGAAATGGCCACGCCTAGGATGGCGGCGGCGATCAGGGAGACGGCTGGACGGGTCTGTTTCGCTGAAGTCATAGTCAAAGGTGGGGGCAAATCCTCTCTGGTGTCCAGTAGAAAACGGCGCTGGAACCGGAAATTGCTTCCCTTTTTCCCGATTCCGCGCCACAATCCAAGCTTTCCCGCCATGAAACCGAACGCATTCCTCGCCCTCGGCTTTGCCGCCCTGACCATTCTGCCCGTCGCCCGTGCGGCGGAAAGTGACAATCTCCGCCGCTTCAGCCTTCGTGATGGCCGCAGCTTCCAAGCTTCCATTACCGCGAAAGCCGGCACTACGGTTACGCTCAAACTTCTCAATGGCCGCGAGGAAGTCACCCCGCTCGGCATGCTCAGCGAACCCGACCGGATGTATGTCGCCAAGTGGTCGCCCCTCAAGGATGCCCTGATGCGCGACGCCGATTTCTCCAAGGCAACCGTGCAGCAACTCCTCGAACTCCGCGGATACCAGACCTTCGAATTCGACATCCAAGGCAACCACATCTTCGTCGAAGGTGAACTCAACGGCAAAGCCCAGCGGTTCCTCATCGACACCGGTGCCGATACTTCCCTGCTCGATCTCAAGGCCGCCGAGGAAGCAGGACTCGAGATCGGTCCGCTCACGGAAAAAGTATCCGGTGTCGCGGGTGATGCTCCCGCAGCTGTCGTGCGTGTCCCCACTTTGAAAATGGGCGACGCGCTCATGACCAACCGTCGTATTCTCGCTGCCGACATGTTCAAAGACCACCAAGGGCCGCGCACCTACGGTGCCATTTTCGGCGCGGATTTCCTGCGCGAATTGAACGCGGTCATTTCCTACCGCGAGGGCCGCATGTTCCTCAAGACCGATGCCGCCGCGCCCGCAGCACCTGCCGCTCCGAATCCTGCGGCTGCCGCGCCTGCCGCCGATGCCAAACAAGAATTCCGCCGTTGGACCTCCACTGATGGGCGCACGATGTTCGCCGCCCTCGATGCCAAGACCGATACCGAGGTTGTCTTCCGCCTCCAGAATGGACAGAAGGCCAAACTCCCCGTCGAAAAGCTCTCCACTGAGGATCAGGCTTTCATCAAACAATGGAACCAGTTGCGCGACAAACTCGCCGCCGACCCGGAATTCAACCGGCTTTCCGTTCGGGAACTGCTCGAACTGCGCGGCTACCAGTCGCTCGAATACCGGCTCAGCGGCAACCACATCATCATCGACGGCGAAGCCAATGGGAAGAAGTCTCGCTTCCTCATCGACACCGGTGCCCACGGAGGAGTCTTCCATATCGATTTCGCCAAGGAGATTGGACTCGATGTCGGACCGATGGACCAATGGATCTACGGCATCGGCGGCAAAGCCCCGGCTGCCATCGTAAAAGTGAAAACCCTCAAACTCGGCGACTCCGTCATCGAGAACCGCGAGATGCTCGGGGCCGATCTGCTGCGCGAGATGAAAGCCTTCGGTAGCTCCCATGACGCCATTTTCGGAGCCGACTTCATGCGTGAACTCGACGCCGTTATCAGCTACAAGGAAGCCCGCATGTTCCTGCGACCGGGCATGGGCGACCAAGCGGCGGCCAAGGAAAAGCCCGCCGAGCCTGCCGCCAGCCCGGCCCCCGCCGCGCCCGCGGTTGAGCCGAAGCCCACGGATCCATTTCCCTGAGCCTAGCCCGGCCATATCGGGGTTGCGGAAACCGCACGAATATGCGAAGCATCCCGCCCGATATGAACAACAAGACTTTCCGATTGGCGGTCCTGCCCGGTGACGGCATTGGACCCGAAGTAATGACCCAGGCGATTGCCGTGCTCGATGTGGTCGCCGCGAAATCCGGCATTTCCTTTCAATATGACCACCAGTTGGTCGGTGGAGCCGCCATTGATGCCGTGGGGAAAGCACTGCCTGCCGAAACCGTGGCCGCCTGTGAGGCTGCCGATGCCATCCTTTTCGGTTCGGTCGGTGGTCCGAAATGGGAATCCCTCCCCCCGCAGGAGCAACCGGAACGAGGAGCCCTTCTGCCCCTCCGCAAACACTTCGGGCTTTTCGCCAATCTGCGCCCAGGTATTTGTTATCCCGCGCTCACTTCCGCTTCTCCCGTGCGTCCGGACCTCGTCGAAGGCGGATTCGATGTGCTTTGCGTGCGTGAACTGACGGGCGGGCTTTACTTCGGCCAACCGAAAACCCGCGAAGTTTTGCCCGACGGCGACATCCGCGTGATCGACACCATGGTCTACAAGAAGAGCGAGATTGAACGCATCGCCCATGTCGCGTTCCGCGCCGCAGAAGGACGCGGAAAGCACCTGACTTCGGTGGACAAGGCCAACGTTCTCACCAACAGCGTGCTCTGGCGCGAGACGGTGGTTGAAGTGGCCAAACAATATCCCGATGTCACTCTTGCCCACCTCTATGTGGACAATGCGGCCATGCAATTGATCAAGAATCCGCGCGGATTTGATGTTCTGGTTACCGAGAACCTTTTCGGCGACATCCTCAGCGATGAAATGGCCATGATCGCCGGTTCGCTTGGCATGCTCGCCAGCGCCAGTCTCGGCCAACCGAAAGGTGATGGACTTTACTTCGGCCTCTTCGAACCCAGCGGCGGCTCTGCTCCGGACATCGCCGGTATGGGTATCGCCAATCCCATAGCGCAGATCCTCTCCGCCGCTCTCCTCCTTCGCTTCAGTCTCGGACTGGAGAAAGAAGCCACGGCCATCGAAGCCGCGGTTCGCTCCGCCATCGACGACGGTTTCCGGACCGGCGACATCTTCACCAACGCACCCGGCACACGCAAAGTGGACACCGCTGCCATGGGCGAAGCCATCCTCGCGCGGTTGGGTTGACCCGCGTGTTCGGTTGGTGAGTGTGGCCGCCGCGTCCAGCCTCATTTACGCCTTCATCCGACGAGAAGGCTCAGGGTTGGAGTCCGGGCTTTAGCCCGTTCTCCTTCCCGATCAGAAACCCTGACGGGCTAAAGCCCGGACTCCAACAGGCTGCCCGCTACGATTGCGGACAATCGAGCCGCTCAACCCGTCGCGCGTTCGTCCACTCTGCGTTCGATCGCGTGCCAGAGCATTTCCCTTTGCTTCGGAAGCAGGGGAGAGAGCGACAGGATGATGCCGCCTCCGGATCCGACGGGCAGGAAGTCGATGATCAGATTCCCATTCTCCGCCCGCGCGTTGGCAAGGTGGGTCCATGGCACGAGGCGGAAGTTTTCGGTGGGAAACCAGAGCGGGAAAATCTCGATGCCGACCGGACTGAGTATGATGTAGGCGTGATTGGTGCAATAGACGGCAAGCCAGAGAAAAAGTAGAATCATCGGCACGGGCAGCAGGGATGGCCACCACGAGGTCAGCAAAGGCGATCCATCGGCATGCCATGACCAGAACGCGAGGGAGAAACCCGCGAAGGAAAGACAGAAAAAAATGACAGCGGCGGCGGCGAAATGAACGGCCTGAGCCGAGCGGGTGAACCGCAATTCCTTACCCGGATCCGCCGCTTCAATCCTCGAGCACGGGTTGAGCCACGCCAGTCGCTCCGACCAGGAACGCGGTCGACTCTTGCCGGCATCTTCTGGGGTTTCTTCCTTCACGCGAGACGAACCATGTCGCCGATGACGCGCCACCAGAGGAAAAAGCATCCCCTCCACGAATAACGGAAGGTGGTGGCATCGGCCGGGGTGATAAAGCCGCGTTGGAGATTGTGGTCAACCTGACGGGCCGCTTCCATCTGGAGCAAATCGGGCAACTCGGAAGGTTTGAGCGTTATCAACTCGCGCGGGCTTCCGCGTCCGAGAAAAAGAGCATGGGCGGCAGTGAATTCGGCGAAACTGCCCGAACGCAAATCCCTTTGCCAAAGCACGTCGGGTGGCACGGCCATGGTGTCGCTGAACGGCAAGTTGGTCGTGCGGAAGACCCGCCCATCATCCTCGCGGGTGGTCAGGGAGATATGGACAATCGCCCCTTCACCCTGCCGCGACAGCGAAACGGACGCGAGCGTGCGGGCATCCGGGGAGAGGAAGAGGCGGAGGAACTGCGAGAAGTTGCCGTGTTCCCAGCCGAGGTCCTGATGTTGCTCATACCCGCATTCTTCAATCTCCTTGGTGAGAGAGCGCAGGTTGGGGAATTCCTCCCACCTGGGCTCCGGGCATTCGGCCAATTCACGGCGCAGCGGCAGGCGCATTCCACGCACCCGACCAATAATTTCCAGCCATGGCAGGAAGAGCCAAACCGAAACGGAGATCGCGCCCGCCACGTGATTGTTGCCACCTAGGAAATACCCGCCGACATAGGTGGCCCCGAGGATGATGACAGCTCCCAACTTCCGCGACCACACGGGCGCAAAACTCCGCAGGGCGAATCCCAGCACGAAGAGTCCGGCCGTGAGCAGGGCTTGTTCCATGTCACATCGACGTTACCATGTTCCGATGGCCCCGGCAAGGAGCCTCGTGATCAATGCGTGCGGGCGAGCAGCCAAGGCAAGAGCTGGTCCACCGACAGGCGTTCCTGTTCCATCGAGTCGCGGTGGCGCACGGTCACAGTCCCGGCGAGTTCGGGCGCGTTCTCACCCAGCGATTCAAAGTCCACCGTGATGCAAAACGGCGTGCCCACTTCATCCTGGCGGCGGTAACGACGGCCAACGGCACCTGATTCATCGTAGAAAACATTCATGTGCGGGCGCAGGGCCGCGATGATGTCCTTGGCAATTTTCACCTGATCCTCGTTCTTCTTGAGCAAGGGGAACACGGCGGCTTTGACCGGTGCCATACGAGGATGGAAACGCATGACCACGCGGGTTTCCGAATTTCCTTTTTCATCGGTCACGGTTTCCTCGTCGTAGGCTTCGCAGATCAAAGCGAGCACGGTGCGGTCGCAGCCGGCCGAGGGTTCGACGACATGCGGAAGGAAACGGCGGCGCGATTCCTCTTCGAAGTATTCGAGCGGTTTGCCCGCGCCTTTCTGGTGCACGCCGAGATCGTAGTCGGTCCGATAGGCGATGCCCTCGAGTTCCTGAATGCCGAAGGGGAATTCGTATTCGATGTCGTACGTCTTCTTCGAGTAGAAGGCGCGTTCGCCATCCGGCACATCGAGGATGTGCAGTTTGGCGCGCGGTATGCCGATATCTTCGTAGAAGGAAAGCCGTTCCTCCAGCCATTCGTCGGTCAGACGCAGGCCGTCTTCGGGAGCGCAGAAATATTCGATCTCCATCTGCTCGAATTCACGCGAGCGGAAGGTGAAGTTGCGCGGGTTGATCTCGTTGCGGAATGACTTTCCGACCTGGGCGATGCCGAAAGGCAGCTTCTGGCGCGACGTGTCGAGCACGTTCTTGAATTGCACGAAGATGCTTTGCGCGGTCTCTGGGCGCAGATAGGCAATTTGTTCACCCGTGGCTCCGAAGTTGGTCTGGAGCATGAGGTTGAACATACGCGGCTCGGTGAGCAGTCCGCCATTTTCGGGATTGAAACTGGTGGTGCCGGTCACTTCCTCGCGGCGCTCTTCGATCAGTTCGAGTTCCTTGGGTGATACCTTCTTGTCGGGCATGAACTCACCATAGAATTTACGCGCGGTCTTGGCGGCTTCATTCGCATCCGCGCCCGGCTTGACCAGCACGGCGAAAGCTTTGTCCACCGACCAATCGGCGGAGGACAACTTCGCCCCGCTGAACCAGACCGCCGTGCCGTCCTGCGGCGGAATCTGGTCGGCGCGCAGGCGGGCCTTTGTGAGAAGACAGTCGCACATCGGGTCGCTGAAGCCACCCACATGCCCACTTGAAACGAGCACCGGTTCCATGGTGAGGATCGCGCCATCCATGCCTTCGACATCATCGCGCATGCGCACGTTGCGCCGCCACCAGTAGTCCTTGAGATTCTTTTTCAATTCCGCGCCAATCGGCCCGTAGTCCCAGCAACCATTGAGGCCGCCGTAGAGTTCGCCTGCCTGGAAGATGAAGCCTCGGCGTTTGCAAAGGCTGACGATTTTTTCCATGCGTTCGGTATTCTTGTCGCTCATACGATCTGAGGTAGTTCGATTCGGAAGGATTGGGAGAAATGGACGGGGCCGTCGGTGAATGGCCGTTGATCAACCTCCGGTGCGCGGCGGACGGTTCCCGGGTTTCTTTTCTTTTTCAGGAGGAAGCCCCATCATCTGTCGGCGCATGGAGGAAAGGTCGGACGCCTTCGGTTTCGGCTTGGGCTTGCGTTTTTCAAGCGTGACTTCGGGCTGGCGTTTCATCCACCACGATTGGGCGATACTGAAGATGTTGGTCGTGGTCCAGTAGAGCGAGAGGGCGGAGGCGAAATTATAACAAATGAACAGGAAAATGAAGGGCATGAAGGTGAAAATGCGCTGCTGCATCTTGTCGCCGGTCGTCGGGGTCATCTTCATTTGCACGACCATGGTCACCGCCATGAGCAAGGGCAGCGCATTGATGGGAAAATCTCCCAGCAAGGGCAGGGGAAGATGGAAAAGTGTGTCGGGTTGCGCCAGATCCTTCACCCAGAGGAACGGCTCGTGGCGAAGTTCACTCGCGTATTGCAACATGCGGTAGAAACCGAAGAAGATGGGCATCTGAAGGAAGATGGGGAGACATCCGCCGAGTGGATTGATGCCATACTCCTGGTAGAGTTTCATCATTTCCTGATTCAACTTCTGCGGCTCGTTCTCGTATTTCGTCCGCATCTCCTGCATGATGGGATTGAGCAGGGCCATGCGTTTCATGGTGCGTTGCGCTTTTGCGTGCAGCGGCCAGATGAGGAACCGGATGATGATGGTGAGAATGATAATGGCGATACCGAAATCGGGCACGATCGACTTGATGCGGTGTAGAGCCCAGTTCAGCATGCGGCTGAAAGGAGAAGCCATCCAGCCGAAGATGGGCATGTCTCCATAGAGCAGGACTTCCTCGAAGCCCGGATGGACTTTCTTCAGCGCGTCGTAGTTCTTCGGACCGGCGAAAATTTTCCACTCGTGTTGCACGGTGCCGCCGGGAGCGACCACGCCACCGCCGAGGCCGAGCGCCGATTGGATGCCGAGGCGTGATTTCGACTCGCCGGCGCGGCGTCCTTCCACCGTCGTGTTGACCGGCAGCGACCAGTTCGAACGCGGCCCGGAAACGGAAGGCGCGAGGAGAATCGAATAGTACTGGTTGATCACACCAAACCACTTCGTGTCGGCGATGTCCTGCTGGTAAACCGCCTTGGCACTGGAGAACCATCCGTCCTTGAACATGGTTTCCGTTTCGAATTCCGTATCCGTGCCATCCATCCATGTCACGCCGGTCTGCGCCTCGTATTCGTCGGCGAGGAGGGGAGCGGCCGAGCCAGCGAAGAGGAACCATCCCGATGTGTTCACCTCGGCGGTGCCGGGGTTGGTTAATCCGAGGGTCAGGCGCAGCGACGGCAGGCCCTTCGGTTGGGCCGGCTCAAGCGTGTAGTGTTTTTTTGCCAGGATGCCGCTGCTGGTCACGCCTTCGTAGGTGACATGGTCCGGTCCACTGGAAATCAACTTGTATTCACCGGTTTCCACCCGGTCCACTCCGTCCGAGAGCGCCCCGATGGCCCGCTCGATGGCGTTGTTCATTACCACGGGTGCTTCCGTATTCGCATGCACCGGATCGCCGGGGAACTCGACGCGTTTGATGCCGCCCCCGCGGTTGGTGAAAACATAACGCACCGAGTGCTTCGCATTCGGATCTTCGACCACGAGCACGTGCTCGGCTTCGGCGAATTTGGGCACCGGAGGGGTAACTTCCAACTCGCCGCCGGTTTTTTCGGGTGCGCCGGCCGATTCGCCGGGAGTAGCCGGATTTCCCGCAGGCGGCGTTACCGGCTTCGGCTTGGCGGCCTCCAGCAGAGCCTGTTGGTCTTTCCATTCCTGTTGTTTTTTGCCCGCATACCACTGGTTGCCGACGATGCCGAGCACGCAGAGCACGATGATGATCCAACCTTTTTTGTCCATGGAGAATGAGAAAATGTTTCCGGGGCTCAGTTTTCCGGGGGGATCGGAATTCGGCCGCGCGGGTCGATACTGTCGGCGCGTCCGCAATCTTTGCAACCGGGGACCGGATCATATCCGTGGCCTCCCCAAGGGTGGCAGCGGGCGATCCGTTTTAAACCAAGCCACAATCCCCGCACGGGACCGTGGGTCTGCAGGGCTTGAATCATGTAGACCGAGCAGGTCGGGTCGTAACGGCATCCACTGGCCGGGCCCCCCAGAAAATGCAGGACGGGCGAAACGATGATTTGGTAAAGCCGAACCAGGCCAATAAGCAACCGGGTGATCATGAGGCGGCTCCTCCGGGCGGGGAAGGGGGCAAAAGACCGACTTTGCGGGCCAGACGACGCCATTCGGCCCGCAGCGAAGAAAAATCCGCCTCCGCGCAGCCCCGGCGCGCCACGATTACCACATGAAATCCGGAAGCCAAGGCACCTTCTTCGGCCCTGACGATCGCACGCAGTCGTCTCCGGACCAGATTGCGCTCATGGGCTTTTCCCACGTGACGCGAGGTGACAAATCCGAACATCGAAGGGGTAACCGACCCGGGTTCGTCGGATTCCAAGCGCCGGGCATTGACAAGAAGAAACCGGCCTGGTTTCGCCTGTCCTCCGGAGCGGACCCGGAGGAAGTGTGCGCGTTTCCGCAGGATGCGGCGGCGCGGCAGGCTCATTGGCCGGTTGGGGAAGTCGGGGTAAAGCCGCTTAGGGCTTAGCTCCCGGTGTGGCGGTCGTAGTGGACCTCGACGCCTTTGGGAAGCAAGCGCTTGCGGCCCTTGCTGCGGCGGCGGTTGATGATGGCACGACCGTTTTTGGTAGCCATGCGGGCCCGGAAACCGAACTGGCGTTTGCGGGTGCGCTTCGAAGGTTGGTAGGTGCGTTTGCTCATGGGAAAGGTAAGGTTCGGGGAGCGCGGGTAGCCCGCGGTCCAAAGTTGAGGGCTGTAAATGTAACCAATCCGGAAGAATTGTCAAATGCCGGCAGTTCGGGCGTTTTTTCGCGAATCCAGCGCGTATTTTCGCCTTCGTGTATCGTTCCGTTTGCAAAAATCCCTCTCCCGGTGTTTCCTCCCGTTGGCCTCGTGCTTACGTCTTTTTCTCATCTACCATGACCTTCTCGCCACTGCGTCAATTCGCCCGGTTCTACGCCTCCTCCGTGGGGAAGAAATATGTTGTCGCCCTAACCGCCATCGGGCTTTTGGGTTTCCTGCCGGTCCATGTGATCGGAAACCTCCTGATCTTCGATCAGACCAGAGTGGCGTTGAACGAATACGCTCACTTCCTGCATACCTTCGGCCATGGAGCCGTTGTATGGGCCTTCCGATTCGGCCTGCTGGCGATGTTCCTCATCCACGTCGTTGCGACCATCCAACTGGCACGCCAGAACCGAGCCGCCCGCGGTCCTGATGCCTACGCGGTGAAAACCCCGCAGGCCAGCACGGCTGGTTCCCGCACGATGATCATCAGCGGGCTGATCATCCTTTCCTTCGTCGTTTTCCACATCCTGCACTACACGGTGCGGGTCTCCCCGGCCTACAAGGCGCTGCCGCTTTTTGATCTCGACGGAAAGAAAGTCTTCGACGTTTACTCGATGGTCGTAATGGGTTTCCAGTATTGGCCCTCCACGATCTTTTACATCATAGGGGTAACCCTCCTTTGTCTCCACCTTTCGCACGGTGTCGCCTCGGTCTTCCAGACCCTCGGCCTGCGGACCCGCAAGAGTGCCGACCTCATCATGGTTGTCGGACGCGGCTACGCGCTTTTCGTCTGGGCCGGATTCCTCTCCGTCCCGCTCGCCGTCGCTTTCGGATTCGTCAAATAATTCCCAACTTCCGGTCCCAACCAATCTGATTTTCCTCTCCACGTTCATCCCGCCATGGTCACCGACACTACTCTTCCCAACCGTGTTTCCGATACTCCGCCCGACCGCTGTCCCAGCGGACCCCTCGAGGGCCGGTGGACCAAACACAAGATGGAGTCCAAACTCATCAACCCGGCCAACAAACGGAAATTCTCGATCATCGTGGTCGGTTCCGGCCTGGCCGGTGGAGCTGCCGCCGCGACACTCTCGGAACTCGGCTATCGGGTGAAGTGTTTCTGCTACCAGGATAGCCCGCGCCGCGCCCACTCCATTGCCGCGCAAGGGGGCATCAATGCCGCGAAGAACTATCAGAACGACGGTGATTCGGTCTATCGTCTTTTCTACGATACCCTCAAGGGCGGCGACTTCCGCTCCCGTGAAAGCAATGTTTACCGCCTCGCCGAGGTGAGCGTGAACATCATCGACCAATGTGTCGCCCAAGGCGTGCCCTTCGCCCGTGAATATGGCGGCTTGCTCGACAACCGTTCATTCGGCGGCGCGCAGGTTTCCCGCACGTTCTATGCCCGTGGTCAAACCGGCCAGCAACTTCTCATCGGCGCTTACCAAGCCTTGGAAAAAGAAATCGCCAACGGCGGGGTGAAAATGTATTCCCGCACCGAAATGCTTGACCTCGTGGTCGTGGATGGTCATGCCAAAGGCATCGTCGTGCGCGACATGGTGACCGGGAAAATCTCCAGCCACGCGGCGGACGCGGTCATCCTCGCCACCGGCGGCTACGGCAACGTCTTCTTCCTTTCCACCAATGCGATGGGCTGCAACGTGACCGCCGCTTTCCGCGCCTACAAACGCGGTGCATGGTTTGGCAACCCCTGCTTCACCCAAATCCACCCGACCTGCATTCCCGTTTCCGGCAGCTACCAGTCGAAGCTCACCCTCATGTCCGAATCGCTCCGCAATGACGGGCGCATTTGGGTGCCGAAAAATAAGGAAGATGTGAACAAAGCCCCTGGTAGCATCACCGAGGGCGACCGCGACTACTACCTCGAGCGCAAATACCCTTCGTTCGGCAACCTTTCCCCGCGGGATATCTCAAGCCGCGCCGCCAAGGAAGTCTGCGACGAAGGCCGCGGAGTCGGACCCGGCGGGCTCGGTGTCTATCTCGACTTCTCCGATTCCATCAAACGCCTCGGACGGAACGTCATCGAATCCCGTTACGGCAACCTCTTCCAGATGTATGAGAAGATTACCGGCGACAATCCTTACGAGACGCCGATGCGTATCTATCCTGCCGTCCATTACACGATGGGTGGACTCTGGGTGGACTACAACCTGATGTCCAATGTCCCCGGCTTGCACGTGCTCGGGGAGGCGAACTTCTCGGACCACGGGGCCAACCGCCTCGGGGCTTCCGCCCTCATGCAAGGCCTGGCCGACGGATACTTTGTTATCCCGGTGACCATCGCCAACTACCTCGCCACGCAGAAGCCCGGCACGATCAACGAAAGCCATCCGGAATTTAAACGTGTGGAAGCCGAGACGGCCGAGCGGATGAAGAAGCTGCTCTCCATCCAGGGCAAACGGACTGTGGATTCCTTCCACCGCCAATTGGGCCAAATCATTTGGGACAAATGTGGCATGGCTCGCAACGCCGACGGTCTGCGCGAAGCCATCTTCAGCCTCCCGGCCATCCGCGAGGAGTTCTGGCAGAATGTCTTCATCCCCGGTTCCGGCGACAACATGAACCAGGAATTGGAAAAAGCGGGACGCGTGGCCGACTTCCTCGAATTCGGCGAACTCATGTGCCACGACGCGCTCGACCGTGAAGAGAGTTGCGGCGGCCACTTCCGCGAGGAACACCAGTTCACCGACGCGGATCCGGAAGTCCAAAGCGGCCTGCTCTCGCCCGGCGAAGCCAAACGCCATGACGACCAGTATTCTTATGTTTCGACATGGGAACACGCTGGCGTCGGCGCGAAGCCCATCTTGCACAAAGAGTGGCTCAATTTCGAGTTCCTCAAGCCGAGCACTCGCTCCTACAAGTAAGGACGAAGCCTCATTGCTTTTGCGCAAATACTGATGACGGTCATCAGGCCCTTCGCCTTGAGCCTACGGGGCAAGAGCGAGACGATCTTGCTACGGTGGGCCTAAAAGATCAAAGGGAGTCACACGAGCATCCAACGAAGTCGTAGCAAGACCATCCCGGTCTTGCCTCAGACCATTGGTGCAGTTCCGGAAAATTCCGTAGCCCGTTCGTATCACGCGAAAAACCTTCGCGTCTTGTCCACGGCGCGCACGAGCACATCTACCTCTTCCATCGTGTTGTAAAGTGCGAAGGAGGCACGTGCGGTGGCCGGGACTCCGAGAATGCGCATGAGCGGTTGGGCGCAATGATGTCCAACCCGGATTGCGACACCTTCCGCATCCACGAGTGTTCCTATGTCATGCGGATGCACGCCTTGGATCATGAACGACACCACTCCAGCCCGTTCTTTGGCGTGGCCATGGATGGTGACTCCCGGAATCGCCGCAAGGGAATCGCGGGCTGCTTCGAGCAGGGCGGACTCGTGGGCGGCAATGGCTGCTTGGGGCAATGACGCATGATAACGCAGCGCGGCGGCCAGGGCGATGGCCCCTTCGATATTCGGCGTGCCCGCCTCGAATCGCTCCGGCGGGGAACGGAACGTGCTGCCTTCGAATGTCACCTTTTCAATCATGTCACCACCGCCCTGATACGGGGGCATGGACGCGAGCAAATCCGGCTTGCCCCACAACACCCCGATGCCGGTCGGGCCATAAACCTTGTGGCCGGAGAAAACATAGAAGTCGGCACCCAATGCTTCCACATCGGGTGCGAAATGTGGCAAAGCCTGGGCACCATCGATCAACACGGGGAGACCACGCGCCTTGGCGAGGGCGGTCAATCGCGCGGCCGGGTTCACGGTCGCGAGCACATTCGAAACATGCATGAAAGCGACCATGGCCACCGGCTCGGTGTCGAGAATCCGGAGAAATGCCTCTTCGTCAATTTCGCCGGCACTCGTGATCGGACAAGCCATCACGCGTGCCCCTTTGGCCGCCGCTACCAATTGCCATGGCACGATGTTGGCGTGGTGCTCCATCTCGGTCAGCAGGATCACTTGCCCGGCCTGCAATCGCGGTTCAAGGAAACTCCGCGCCACGAGATTGATACCCTCGGTCGTGCCACGTGTGAAAATGATGCCCCGCGCATCGGATGCCCCCAGATGCGCGGCCATCGTCGCACGGGCCTGGTCGTAGGCATCGGTGGCCTCGACACTCAGGTAATGAACACCACGGTGGATGTTGGAATTGCCGCGCGCGTAAAAACCGGAAATCGTGTCGATGACCACCTGCGGTTTCTGCGTTGTCGCGCCGTTGTCCAGATACACCAAAGGCTTCCCGTGCACCTTCGTCGAAAGGATGGGAAAGTCTTGGCGCACGCGGGCGACATCAAAGGTCATTTGGGCATCGGCCATGGACAAACAATACGCACCGCAGCGCCAATCCCAACGCCTTTCTTTGCATTTGGTTTGCCGGGCAAAAGGAAATAACCCCTACTCGGTCTTGCCTTTCCCCGGGCGGCTTTCTTCCCATATCCTCTGCCAATGGTCAAGGCGCTCTTTGACCCGTTGCTCCATTCCGTGGGCGGACGGCTCGTAGTATCGGCGCCCTTCCGGAAGATAGGCCTGGGGCACATAACCTTCCTCGCTGTCGTGGGAATATTGATAGTCCGTTTCGGCTCCCTCGATGCCGGAACCGCGCGCCAGTTTTTTCCGCGTCTTCGTGCGCAGGTGGGGAGGCACGGCCAGCGTCCGGCCTTCCCGCACATCGGCGAGGGCCGCTTCCAGCCCGGCGTAGGCGCGGTTGCTTTTCGGAGCGGTGGCCAGATAAACGGTGGCATGCGCGAGATTGATACGGCCCTCGGGAAGTCCGACAAAATCGAGGGCTTGTTGCGCGGCTACGGCCACCCGCAGGCCATTGCTGTCGGCCATTCCGATGTCCTCGCTGGCGGCAATGACCAGACGCCGCGCGATGAAGCGAGGATCCTCGCCCGCATGGAGCATTTTCGCCAGCCAGTAGAGCGCGGCATCGGGATCGCCGCCCCGGATGCTCTTGATGAAAGCGGAGGCGGTGTCGTAATGCGCGTCGCCATCGCCATCATAGACCACGGCCTTTTTCTGCACCGATTCGACCGCCACCTCCATGTCGATGACCAGCGTGCCATCGGGTGATGCCGGGGTCGTGAGGACGGCCATCTCAAGTGCGGTAAGCGCCTTGCGCACGTCGCCATCGGCCATGACCGCGAGATGGCGGGCGGCATCTTCATGCAAATCGATCTTCACCTCCCCGAATCCGCGTTCGGGATCGTCGACCGCCCGGCGCAGCACCGCGAGAACATCATCAATCGGCACGGGCTCCAGTTCGAAGACGAGCGATCGGGAAACCAGCGGACTGTTGACATAAAAGAATGGATTGTGGGTTGTAGCCCCGATGAACCTTGTCACGCCCTTCTCGATGTGCGGCAGGAGCACATCCTGCTGCGCTTTGTTGAAGCGGTGGATTTCATCGACAAATAGAATCGTGCCGATGCCGTGAAGATTGCG
>JBJTQJ010000010.1:0-62331 GCA_046075565.1 Verrucomicrobiales bacterium
CCGAGAGCGAGCAGTTCGACAGCTTGGACTTTGAATTCGGGGGTGTAACGCTTGCGTGGTGTCTGGTTCATATCGTGCTTGATTTTCGAAGTTGATGGTCCAGAAATCTAGATCAACTCAGGGTTTTTGCCGTCACTCAGAAAAGCACCACCTTTGTCAGCTGAGCAATTTTTCTCCTCCTCCCGTGACGAAGAACCGAAAAAAAGGACGGTTGGAGTCGCGGCAAAGGTTTCCAACTTGGCCCGCTCGACGATGAATTCGAAAGAGACGCGTTCCGTGGCTTTCTCCTTCCAAGCCACAATGGTGTATTTTTCCTCGTTGGCGGATTGGGAAAGGGCTAGGGTTGCCACAGGTGGAATGAAAGGCAGTCCGGGATATTGGCCAACTGCAACTTGCAGGATCTCAGTCCCGTTGCGGTGTACCGCGATTCGGTGATTTTCCGCATATAAACGGTTAATGGAAAGATCGAAATTCACAGAGGCAGCATTTTGCGCGGCGACCGCGACAACTGACAGCAGAAGAGCAGCAATCGAAACCAGAGAAGCGAAAAATGGCTTATGGTTTGTTTTCGTAGTGCCAGGTTGTTTTGCAGTCCAAGGCCATAATTGAAACCCGAAATGGTCGGGTTTGTCGAGGGAATTCTGGTTTCCTCGTGATCGAGCGGAGTTGGGTTGGGCTCCGAGGTATTCGTAGCCTCAAATGGTTCAGTGTTCGGCTGCGCCGTAGGCCACGGGCAAGATGCCCTTGCTCCCCCTCCGGTCGTCCAGAGTTTCAGGCATTCTGCGGTGTGCAAAGGCTTGGACATCCTTGTAGGGCAAGACCGGGACGGTCTTGCTACGCTTGACGTGGAAACTCAAGGGGATATAGCCCCTGAGGAACTGGGCCAAAGGAGATCGAACCCGCTGCTCAGACCTCGCTGGGGCCGTCGAGTTCGGCGAACATGGCGCGGAACATTTCCATCTCGGCCTCGCGTTCGTCGGCGGTGACGGGCTGGTTCATGACTTCCTTGTAGTCCACCGATTCGACATGGGTCATGTCGAGTTCACGGAAGAAAGAACTCGGCATACAGGCTTGGACTTGCCCCCATTTCTTGCGCTGCATACACCAGGTGAGGGTGAGACGGCGCATGGCGCGGGTGACCCCGACATAAAAGAGCCGGCGTTCCTCGTCGCGTCCGCCTTCCTCGAGGGCGCGTTTGTGCGGCATGGTGCCTTCCTCGACCCCGACGAGATAGACATGCGGGAATTCGAGTCCTTTGGCCGCATGCAGGGTGATGAGACTGACTCCCTGCTTTTTGTCGAGATCGTCTTTTTCTTCATCGCGGTCGCCATTGAGCGCGACGTCGTCGAGAAAGCCCTGCAATCCGGCGGAAGGATGTTTTTCCTTGTGGCGGCGCAGGTCTTCGATGATGGAGGCAATGGATTCCTCGCGGGGTTTGGCTTCTTCCGGTGTCTTGCAACTCCGGCGAGTGAATTCCATGTATTCGATTTCTTCCAACAACCCGGAAGCGGCGGCGGCATAGTCCGTCTTCGCGGTCTCGGTCCATTTCACGACGAGGTCCCGGAACTTGTGCACGGCCTCTTTGGCGCGGGACGAGAGGGCGGGCTGGAAATCGGAATGGCCGAGCGTTTGCCAGACACTGAGCTTGAGTTCGCGGCTGCGTTCGATGGCGAGTTCGGCGGTGGCAGTGCTGAGTCCACGCGGCGGGGTGTTCAGCACGCGCAGCAGGGCGATGTCGTCATCCGGGTGCACGAGCAGGGTCAGGTAGGCGAGTAAATCTTTGACCTCGCGGCGATCGAAGAAACTCATGCCCCCGATCATGCGGTAAGGAATGCGGCGCTCGCGCAGGCCTTCCTCGAAGAGGCGCGATTGCAGGTTGGTCCGGAAGAGGATGGCGAAGTCTTCCCACGGGCGTTTGGTGGAAAACGACAGCATCTGGATTTCATCGACGATGAAGGCGGCCTCTTCCGCATCACCGGGCATGGAGACGAGACGCACCTTGTCTTCGCCGTGGGTGCGGCTCCAGAGTTTCTTTTCCCTCCGATTCAGGTTATGCCGGATGATGCTGTTGGCGGTGTGGAGAATCGGCGTGGTGCTGCGGTAGTTCTCCTCGAGTTTGATCACCTTCGGGTCGGGGAACCAGCGCTCGAATTGCAGGAGGTTCTCGATCTCGGCCCCGCGCCATCCATAGATGCTCTGATCGTCGTCGCCGACGACACAGACTTTGGTGAGGCTGCCGGTGAGCAGGCGGAGCAATTCGAGCTGGAGGCGGTTGGTGTCCTGGAACTCATCGACCATGATCCAGGGAAAACGTCGACGCCATTCGTCGCGCGTGTCGGAGTGCTCGCGCAGCACACGCACGGCGAGCACGAGCAGGTCGTCGAAATCGACGGCATTCATGGCGCGTTTTTCGTTTTCGTAATCGGTGGCGATGGCGTGGAGGAATGCGTCTTCCTCGGCGGTGATGGGTGTGCCGCGGTTTTTCGCCCCACTGATGCGGCCGATGATTTGTCCGGCTTCGACTTTTTCGTCGCGTCCGCCCCGTCGCACGAGGATGCGGCGGATGAGTCCGGTTTGTTCACTGGCCGTGTGGATGGAGAAATTCCTCTTGTAGCCGAGATGCTCGATCGATTGGCGCAAGATGCGCACGCAGAGAGAGTGGAAGGTGCAAAGGGTGAGCCGGGAGGCGACGCCGCGGGCGACCATGCCGGCGACCCGCTCTTTCATTTCGGTGGCCGCCTTGTTGGTGAAGGTGACGGCAAGGATATTCTCGGGGCGAATGCCCTGCGAGAGCATGTGCGTGATGCGGGCGGTGATGGTGCGCGTCTTTCCCGTGCCGGCTCCGGCGAGGATGAGCACATGCCCGCCCAAGGCGGTGGCGGCCTCGCGTTGCTGGGGATTGAGTTTCGAGAGGTCGAAGCCCTGGGCCATGGCGTGGGGGACGAGAAAAAACGGGGGGGGGAACGACCGGATGACCGGCCGTTCAGTTGGGCAAGCAAAGCGCGTGCCGGGTTTGCCGCGGGCGGCTCAGTAGGCGCGGCAGAAGTCCTCGAAGCGATCGAGGCCTTCTTTGATCACGTCAAGCGAGGTGGCGTAGGAGAGACGCACGGTTTGATCATCGCCGAAGGCTTCGCCGGGCACGACCGCGACCTTGTGGCGGCTGAGCAGTTTGTCGGCGAAGTTGATCGATTTGAGTTGCGTCTTCTTGATGTTGACGAGGAAGTAGAAGGCACCCTGCGGTTCGACGGTCGAGATGTTGTTGATGCGGCGCAGGCGGCTGAGCATGTATTTGCGGCGCATGTCGAATTCCTCGCGCATTTCCTTGACCGGACCTTGGTCACCGACGAGCGCGGCAATGGCTCCGTATTGAGCAAAGGTGGTGGGTGCGGAGGTGGTGTGGCTCTGGATGGTGTCGATGGCCTTGGCGATCTCCTTCGGCGCGGCGGTGTAACCAAGACGCCAACCGGTCATGGCATAGGCTTTGGAAAAGCCGTTCACCGTGATGGTGATGTCGCGCACTTCATTGGAGAGCGAGGCGATCGAAACATGTTCGTTGCCTTCGTAAACGAGTTTTTCGTAGATTTCGTCGGAGAGAATGACGATGTCCTCGGAGAGCGCGACCTCGGCGAGGGCTTCGAGTTCGGCGCGGGTGTAGATGGTGCCCGTGGGATTGCCGGGGCTGTTGAGGATGACCATCTTGGTGCGCGGCGAGATGTTTTCCTCGAAGAGTTCGGGCGTGAGTTTCCACCCTTGTTTTTCTTCGGTGCGAACGGGCACGGGCACACCACTGACCAGGCGAACCATTTCCGGATAACTCGTCCAGTAGGGCGCGGGAATGATGACTTCATCACCGGGGCTGACAACCGCCGCGATGGCATTGTAGCAGGAGTGTTTGGCTCCGCAGTTGACGGAGATGTCACCGACCGAGTATTCGATGCCGTTTTCGGCCATGAGTTTGGCGGCGATGGCCTCGCGGAGAGTCGGCAGACCGGCGGAAGCGGTGTATTTGGTGGCCCCGCTCTGGAGGGCGGCGATGGCAGCGGCCTTGATGTGCTCGGGGGTGTCGAAATCCGGCTCCCCTGCCCCGAAACTGCAAACGTCTTCTCCTTTGGCCTTCATTTCGGCGGCGCGGGCCGTCACGGCAAGGGTCATCGAGGGGGCGAGCTGGGAGATGGTCTGGGATACAAGGTCCATGGCTTGGGAATGCGGATAGGGTAAATTTGGCCGCGTTGGCGGGTACATAGCGTCGGCAGATTCGGGACCGATGCAAGAAGAAACCTGCGCCACGGAGATTTCCGGGCGATTTTCGGGTTTTCGGGCGGGTTCGGTGCAACCACAATCCTGTGGTTGCAGAAGATGCGAGAAACATGGCAATGCATTCGCCGCGCCCCTGCCGCCACGACAAGATTGTCGTGGCTCCGAACCAGATCCCGACCCTCCGGATTTCTCGCGAAACCCCGCCGCCCTTCACGGATCCTTTTTCTTCAAGGTGCTTTCCACTCCGCAGGCCCGGGCGAGACCGGAGGCCTTGTGGTGGGTTTCGTCGAATTCCGCGCCGGGGTCTGAGCCTTCGACGATGCCGGAGCCGGCATGGAAAGAGAGGCGGTTTCCGCGCAAGACGGCGGTGCGAATGGCGATGTTGAAGCAGGCCCGGCGGGGACCGAACATCCAGCCGATGGCTCCGGTGTAGAAACCACGGGGGACGGGTTCCAGTTCCCGGATGATCTCGATGGCGCGTTTTTTCGGGGCACCGGTGATGGAGCCGCCGGGGAAAAGCGCTTGCCAGATGGCGGGCCAATCGGCCCCGGCGCGCAGCTCCCCCGCCACGGTGGAGACGAGGTGATGGACCTGGGGAAAGGATTCGAGCACACAGAGGGCCTCGACATTGACCGAACCGGTGGTGCAGACGCGCCCGAGGTCGTTGCGTTCAAGATCGGTGATCATGACCAATTCCGCGCGTTCCTTGGGCGAATCGACCAACTCCTGGCGCATCCGGGTGTCTTCTTCGGGCGTGCCCCCGCGTGGTCGCGTGCCTTTGATCGGCCGGGTAAGGAGCCGCGCATCGCGCCGGTCGAAGAAGGTTTCCGGGGAGGCGGAGAGCAGGCAACATTCCCCGAGGTCGAGGAAAGCGGCGTGCGGGGCCGGAGAAATGGCGCGGAGTCGGCGGTAAAGGGCCATGGGGTCGGGCGCATTTTCCCATCCGGCCTCGAACCGGTGGGCGAGATTGACCTGATAGATGTCTCCGGCGGCGATGTAGTCCTTGGCGCGGCGAACGAGGTCGATGAAGGTTTGGCGATCGAGGCCGGGGTCCCAGGAAACCGGCGGCGCGACCGGGGAGGCGGGCTCGGGCGGCCCTTCCGCTCGCGGTGCGTGGCGATGGGCGTTCCATGCCTGACCCGGCGAGGGACGATGCCAAAATCCGGGATACCGGGAAAAGGTCCAATCGCCCTCGTAGCCAATGGCACCAGCCCAGAATTCCCCTTCGGCAGGCACGGGTGGGCTGTCGTCCGGCCAACGACCCGAAAGAACCCGGTCGGGGTTGGCGGCGACCCACTCGCCGCCCCAGCGTCCGCTGCAGGTGGCGTCGTCGAAGATGACCCGCCGGGTCGCGCCGGAAAGCGCCGCTCCCAGGTCGGCGGCGTTGATTTCGGCGGGATGAGGCGGCGGTGATTCCATGAGGCGAATTACGTTTCACGATGCGGGAAAAGCAGCCCGCATGCAAGTGGCGCCAAGGTGCGCGCGCTCCTTGACCGATGCACAACCTTCGTCGAATATCATCGTGTCATGGGTTTTGGTGAAAAAGACGCGGCCATTTGTTGCCGCCCACGCGGGAGCGCGCTGGGCGCGACGTTGGGGCTGCTGGCCATTGTCGCCTTGTCCCAGCTCTTCTTGTTTTTCAATCTGCAGGGCAAAACAACCGGCGCGGACAAAGCCGGCACCGCCCCTGAAGTCGCGGCCGGTGTCGCTGTCGCGGAAATCCCGGCCCAGGCGAACTTGGCCAATTCTTTGCCGACGGAACTGCCACCCTTGGAGGAACCAGTGGAAATCCGGAATCTGGCAGCTTCTGCGGCGAAAAAACTCGTGGCCAACCCGGAGCCACCAGCCGCGAGTTCGACGGCTCTTGATCTTAGCGGCGTGGATCCAGCCATCCTGCCACGCGATGATTTGAAAGTATTGGTCGCTGAGTCGATTCGTCTGCGCCGGGAGGGAAACATGGCGGGAGCTGTGGGCAAGCTCAACACGGCGTTGGACGCGCTCCCCGGTCATCCGCGGTTGGTTTTCGAAATGGCTTCCACGTATGAAGCCATGGGGATGACAGAGCGGGCCATGGAAAGCTATCGAAATGTGGCGGCCATGGGACCTCGCGCCGGTGTGCTCCAACCAATCGCCGAACGCCGCCTTCAGGATGTGACCGAAGCCGTGGCCGGCAAAGGAAGCGCTGGTAGTGACGACATACTTTTTCTCGGCGACATCGAGGAGGTGCGCGAGCCGGCTTTGGATGGTGAAACCATGCTCCTGCGTTTCGACATCCAAGCCCAACCGGGCACCGTGGTGGACGCCACGAAGGTTTCCCTGCCCGTGAAATTTTTTGATCTGGTTGGAGGAAATCTCACCGAACCTTCCATGGCGGAAAACCCGGCCGTGCGCTGGGCCACTCCCCCTGTGGACTGGAAAGAGCCGGGCATCGAAACGGTGGAGGTCCGCTACCATCTTCCCTCCTCGCTGCGCGATGAGGGTCCGCGCGAACGCAAATACCTCGGTTACGTGGTCGAACTCCGTTATCGCGAAAACCTTCTGGACGTGGTTTCCCGTCCGCGGCGCTTGGTCATGGAAAGTCCGCCCGCTTTGCCAGCGTTTACTCCAGCGATCCAAGACCTGCCGGGCGAACTGCCAGAGGAACTTCCGGGTAACCTCGGCGGTCCTCTGCTGGGTCCCTGAACCGAATTTCACCACTTCACATCCCACGATTTTATCTTCACCGTGCTAGTCTTACTCCAAAATCACGATCCGAGGCACCTCGAGCTCATGACCGAAACGCTGAACCTGCGCGGGGATGACGCCCGGGGCTCGTCGGACTTGCTCGAGCTTCGCCATCTGGCGGCATCCAACGAGCCCGCTGGAGCAGTGTTTCTCGATTACACCGAAGAGGCGATCGAGTGGCGAAGCATTTACAAACAAACCAATCCGAATTGCCGGTTTGTTTTCTTCTCTCCCCGGTCGGAGATGAACGATGTCATGGCCAAGTATCCGGATCTATCGATTCTCCCCGCACCCGGCACGGCATTGGCGGCCCGTTGCCTTGTCTCCGCCGCTCCGGATACCGATCCCGCATGCGAACTCGGCGACTACCAGTTGATCGAAATCCAGGCACTCGACAGCCGCAGCCATATTTTCCGCGCTCTCCAGCGCTCGATCCAGCGTCCGGTGGTGCTGCGTCTTTTGAACCAAGAGAACGAAATTGATGAAGCTGCGTTGAACGCGTTTCTCGATGACGCCCGGGCGAAAGCCGCGATCAACCATGACCGGGTCGGAGCCGTGTTCCAAGCCCTTGAGGATCGGGGCTCGGTCTTCTACACCGCCGAATCAATCGAAGGCACTTCACTGCACAGCATGGCCGCCGCCGGCCAAACTCTTCCTCCCCGTCAGGTGCTGGACGTCGCGCGCACGGTAGCTTCCGCCTTGGCCCATGTCGCATCGAAGAACCTCAACTGCGCGCCCATTGAACTGCGGCACATCCATTTGAGCGGCCCGCAGTCCACTCCACGGTTGGCGAACCCCGCAACCTTGGGCACCGCAACGCCGGGCACGTGGAGCAACATCTTGCAGCACACGTTTTCGTTATTGGCCCCTCTGGTCGATGCGGCGGCATCCCATTCCGGGGAGGTGCAAACATGGCTCAGCGGAGTCGCAGCCCGCCCGGCGGGTTCGGTCGATCCGAGCGATATCGTCTCGGAAATCCGCAACCAAATCGCCCATATGGAAGACCGCGTGCCGGCCGCTACAAGCGCACGCACCCAACCCGGCAAGCCCCCCCGCTCGACCACCTTGATGGTCGGCGCGGCCGTGCTTGCTCTTGCCATCATCGGGTGGATCATAAGCGCGGCGATGAAAAAGCCACCTCAACGGGTGGTCGGCGACACGGAGACCATCGTTTCTTTCGCGGGCGGCGAATTCGAGCATCCGGAAATGGGCACCATCCGGTTCGCGCCATTTAACATCGACAAATACGAGGTCACGATCCGGCAATACGCCGAATTCCTGCAAGCCATCGCCTCCCAACCACCCGCGGAGAATCCAGAGCCCAAAGAGAATCAACGCCCGGAGAAGAAGAGCCACGAACCCGCCGATTGGTCCGTTTACTATCCGATCGCAGTGACCGGCGGTGAATTCGGGGGACGAAAGCTCACGCTTGATTGTCCTGTATTCAATGTGGACTGGAGGAATGCCGCCGCCTATGCAAAATGGAGAAACCGCCGCTTGCCCACGCAGGAAGAATGGGAACTCGTCGCGCGCGGAAACTCGTGGCGGAAATACCCATGGGGAGATCAGTGGTCGGCCGCGAAAGCAAATTCAGCCGACAAGCCGGTGGCGTTGGAAGAGCACCAGGCATGGTCGCCGGTGGACTTGCCGGAAGGCGATCGCACTCCGGAAAATGTCGCCGGCCTCGCGGGTAATGTTTCCGAGTGGACCTCTTCGGAAGCCGTGCATCCGGAAGATCCCAACCGCACCGTGCCCGTGGTCAAAGGTGGCTCCTTCATGACGAGAGGCGACATCGATGCAGGGAAACGCGTGAGCGTTCTTTCGCGCAACGAACAAAAAACCTGGCTGGGCTTCCGCACCGCCACCACCCTGAGCAATCCATGATTCTATCCCTTCAGCGCTTTTCCATCCTCTGCCCGGCGGTCATTCTGCTAACATCTCTTTTCGCCGTTCCCGCCCGCGCGCAGGTGGATCTCTCCATCACCACGGAAAAGAACGAATATGTCCCCTATGAGGCGGTCATGGTGAACGTGAGCATAACCAATCGCTCCGGGCGTCCCATTCTCATGGCATCAACCGATGGGGTTGCGCCGTGGGTCAAATTCGTGGTCACCAACGAGAAGGGCGAAAACCTGCCTCGCGTCGCCGAACCACCGCCACTCCCTCCGCTCCAACTCCGCCCCGGGCAAAGTATCTCCCAGCAATTCATGGTCAATGCAACCTACCCGATGATCGCCTTCGGGGGCTATTCCATCCAAGCCAGTGTCTGGGTGCCGCCGGATCGTGCCTATGCGTCTTCGAACAAAATCCGGGTGAATGTGATCGGTGCGCGGGAGATTTGGTCGAGCGCCTTCGCCGTGCCCGCCGGAAGACCTGATGGCGGAGGCACGAGCCGCATCTTCCGTCTGCTCAAGCTCCGCGCCATCGACAAACAAATCATGTATGTGCGTCTGGACGACAGGGCGAGCGGAGAGGTGCTCGCCTGTTTTCCCGCTGGCAATAGCCTCGATTTCCGCGAACCGAGTTACACCATCGATGGGGATGGCAACTTGCACCTCCTCCATCTCGTGGACCGCGAACTCTATCAGCACGTGGTGGTGGACTCGTCCGGGAAACTGCTCAACGTGGATAACCACCTCGAGGTGGGCGGTAGCCGACCAGTGCTCGCAGCGGCTCAGAACAATTCAATTGGAGTGCTCGGCGGACGACTTTTCGATCCGGAAGTCGAGCGCATCCGCCGCATGAGCGTGCGCAAACTTTCGGAACGCCCGAGCGGTCTCTCCGAGTTGTTAGGCGGCCCACCGCCTCCGGTTGCCCCCGGCGGGGATCCGAACTACCGCCCGATGCAACCCGAACGCTCCCGTTGAACATGCGGAATTTCCGAATCCTTCTCGCCCTCCTGTTCGCGCTCGCGTTCCCCGGATATTCCTCGGCGGCCGGTTTCCGCACGGTTGTCATCGATGCGGGTCACGGTGCTCACGATCTGGGTCAGGGTGTTGGCGGGGTTTATGAAAAGTGGATGGCCCTCGATGTTTCCCTGAGGCTCGAAAGATACCTCAAGGCCAAGGGAGTCAAGACGGTGATGACACGCCGCTCGGATGTCTACATTGGCTTGGACCAACGCGCCGCCCTCGCCAACCGCTACGCCAAAGATTCGGTATTTGTCAGCGTGCACTTCAACGGCGCAAAAAATACCGATGCGCACGGACTGGAAACATTCTACTACAACCGCAGCGGCTACGAGCTGGCCGCGCGGGTGCACCGGAGGAAGATCGCAGCACTCAGAGGAGTGGACCGGGGTGTGAAATTCGCACGTTTCCACGTGCTGAGAAACACCAAACAGGCCGCCATCCTCGTCGAAGGAGGCTTCCTCACCAACGCAACCGAACGGAAACAAATCGCCACCGGCCCGTATCGCCAGGCCTTGGCAGAAGCCATCGGACAAGGTATTCTCGACTATCAGGCTGCGTTGAAGAAAGGCGTGGCACGTTAACCAGTTTTCTTCCCATGTTTCCCGACCCGGTCCAGACGCGCGCCCGCGAACGGGCCATCTTCGATGGGAATCCCGGGATGGAAGCCGCCACGCTCGCCGAAGCCGGCCTAGGTCTCGCCCGTGTGCTCGCTTGTCATTTCCCGACGCCGGGCACTCTTTTTGTTTTCGCCGGATCCGGCCACAATGGTGCGGATGCTTTGTTAGGCGCACGACACCTGCTTGGCAAAGAATGGAAAGTCGAAGCCTGTCTCATGCGCACGCCCGGGAAATCCCCTGCCCCGGCGACCACGGCCGCCATGGAGGCACTAACTCAAGATGGAGTGGGAATTATCGGCGTGGAAGCCACTCCGAATCCGTCGTTGCCACGCCCATGGGTCGTGCTCGATGGACTCTGCGGCATCGGCGCACGTTTGCCGCTCGAAGGTGACTCCGCCACCGCCGCGCGGACGATCAACAGGCTTCGCGAATACCACGGAGCGTCTGTCGTCGCGGTGGACATGCCGAGTGGACTTGACGGCTCGACCGGCGAGGCCACCGAACCATGTGTAACCGCCGATTTGACCGTAACCATGGCGGTGGTAAAGCGGGGACTTGTGCTCGCACCCGCATCCACGGGAAGACTCGCACTGCTTCCCATTGCCAGCCTTCCCATTTTCCAAGCACCCGGAGAACCCGAGGAATGTCTCGTCACCTCGGAAATGCTCGGCCCGTGGTTGCCCCCGCGCCCGCATGATCTCCATAAGGGCACGGCGGGAAAAATCGCCATCATCGCCGGTTCTCCGGGCATGACCGGAGCGCCCGCCCTCGCTGCCATGGGAGCGATGCATGGCGGCGCCGGGCTGGTTCATGTCTTTTGCTCGCCGGACTCCTTGGACGAAGTTGCCAAAAGCTGCCCGCCGGAAATCATGGTTCGCCCGTGGCCGAAAAGCGGACTGGCCTCGTTTCCCGGCGCGGATTTCGACGCCATTGCCATCGGTCCCGGTATCGGTCGCCAGCATGATGCAAGCCTGCCCGGTTTCGTCCGCCATTGTCCCGTGCCTCTTCTGATCGATGCCGATGCGCTCAATGGGCTCGCCTTGCAGTCCGGCCAAGCACTTCCCTTCATGGAAAATCCCCCGGCCGGGCGACTGATCACTCCCCATCCCGGCGAATTCGCCCGCCTCGCTCCCGACCTCGCAGGGCTGCCTCGCCCGCAGGCGGCTCAGGAATTTTCACGGCGTTTCCCCGGATGCACATTGCTTTTGAAGGGACCCCGCACGATTGTCAGCCGTCACGGCGCCCCCGTGGCGTATAACCAAACAGGCAACTCCGGTCTGGCCAGCGGAGGATCCGGCGACGTGCTCGCCGGCCTCGGTGCCGCCTTGCTCGCGAGACTGTCCGACCCATGGATGGCCGGATGTGCAGCCGCCTGGCTGCACGGACGAGCCGCCGAACTCGCCATCAAAAATGGAAACGAAACCACCGAATCTCTCCTCGCCTCCACCACCGCCCGCTTCCTGGGGCCATCATGGTTATCCCTCCGCCAGCGGGATCCCTGAAAAGAAATCACGCTCGGCGTGGCCGTTCCTTGGATGTGGCTGCCTCGTCCTCGTGCTGGTGCTCGGTGTCGTTTTTATCGGCGGATTTTTCAAACTCGTGGGCTCGGCCATGCAATCGGGCATCAGTTCGGCCACGTTCACCACCGACGACTCGATTCGTATCCAGGAAAAAACCGTCGTCCGTGGTTCCGCCGATCGGATCGTGCAGATCGATCTGGAGGGCGTGATTACGGGTGCCACCCGCGGCAGTGGCGGGTCGATGGTCGAGGACCTGCAAAACCAACTCAAAAAGGCCATCGCCGACAACAAGGTGAAGGCCATCGTGGTGCGTATCAACTCGCCTGGCGGTGAAGTGACCGCCTCCGATCGCCTCCACCACATCATCCAGGAAGCCAACAAAGTAAAGCCCGTGGTCGCCTACATGGACACCATCGCTGCTTCCGGAGGTTACTATGCCGCCTGCGGGGCCCGGAAAATCATGGCACATCCGACCACCCTGACCGGATCCATCGGGGTGATCATCGCCGGCATCGACTACTCTGAATTGTTAGGAAAAGTCGGTGTCTCCATGGATGCCTACAAGAGCGGCAAGTTCAAGGACATGCTCTCGGGAGCCCGCCCCCCGACGGATGAAGAAAAGGCCTATGTCAATGCCATGGTGCGCGAAACCTACGAGCGCTTCCTCGAAGTAGTCTCCGCCTCCCGGGGAAAACCCGTCGATCAACTGCGTGATTCCGATGTCGCCGACGGACGCATCTACTCCGGCACGGTCGCCAAGGAGAAAGGCATGGTCGATGCCACCGGTTTCATCGAAGACGCCTATGCCGAAGCGATGAACCTAGCCGGCATCAGGGATGCCACGATCATCCGCTACCATCCCCAATTCGGACTTTTTTCGGCCCTCGGGCTCATGTCGACCGAAGCCGCCAAGAGCAGCCCGGCGCGTGTCGAATTGGATGTCTCGAACCGCCTGCTCCCGCGCTTGACCCCCGGCGTGCCCTACTACCTGCACTTGCCCGCGGCCACTGGAGAAGAATGAGCCATGCTGCCGAGCCGGAAAATTTTCATCGGGTCCACCGCCCTCGTCACGAGCATCGCGCTGCAACTCCTCGGCATGGTCGGGGAACAAAAAGTGCGTGATGCCATCAAAAGCGCCTCACAAGTGCAGGACAACGTGGACGGTTTGACCATGAGCACCATCTCCGTAGAAGCGATGGCCGCCCGCGCGCGGGAACTCGAGGGCACCGTGCGCTACATCGCCGCGGGGGGCACGGTCGCGATGATTCTCGGCATTCTCGGCCTGTTGCTCCTCCTAACCGGACTTTACCAACTGGCCATCTTGGTGGAAAGTAGGGAGCCGCGCTCCGACGCGGACTCCACCCGCCCCGGATCCCCGCTTTGAACGCCGCCAGCCAAGCCATCTTCACCGACACCTTCAATTTCGCCCTGCTCCTGCTGGCGATTGGGCTTGTCGGTTACGCGCTTCTCCGCCGGTCCGGGACCACGCTCGCCTTCGAACGCGCCGGAAATGTCTGGACGACCCCGTTTTCTGGGCTCGACCTGATTGTGGTTGTTCTTCTTATCCTCGCCTTCCGGGCCATGGCCTTGCACTACACCGGCCCGAGCCCCGACACCACTTATACCCCGGCATCGATTCTGCAAGGCAGCTTTCTTTTTGTTATTCTGGCCGGTTGCCTGCTGCTCGCGCTCGGGATCCGGCGTGTTCCTTTCTCGGAATTGTTCGGGCTCAACCGCCTCGGTGCCGGCGCCATGACCGCATGGATTGTGTTGGGTGTCATCGGTTGTATTGCCATCACCCAAGGAGCCGCGTGGCTTTGGAAACACCATGTGCTGACCCCGGAATGGCTCTCCACCGGCGACCAGACGGCCGTTCGCCTGTTGCGCGAGTCCCCGGACCTCGGATTGCGGCTCGCCATCGCGATCGTCGCGTGCGTTTTGCAACCGGTCACGGAGGAAGTCATCTTCCGGGGGTATGTCTACCCCGCCATCAAACGCCACACCGACCGGCCCTTCGCCGCGCTGGTGAGTGCCATCGTCTTCGCTGCGCTACATTTTCATGTGCCCACCCTCGGGCCGCTTTTTGTTTTCGGCCTCCTGCTCGTGATCAGCTACGAGTTGAGCGGGTCGCTCTGGGTTCCCATCGGCATCCATGCCCTTTTCAACACCACCACCGTCGTGCTCCAGGTCCTCCCCCAGTGAGCGCCGCGCCATTTCCACCAAATGATCGAATACCTGAAAATCTGGCGCATTGAGCACTGGTTGAAGAATATCTTCATCGTCTTCGGCCATGCCGTGGCCATCGTGCTTTTCCATCAGCTCGATTGGACCGGCCCCATGCTCGGCACGGCCACACTCTCCCTCATCCCGGCCTGCCTCATCGCCTCCGCGAACTACATCCTCAACGAGATCCTCGACGCGCCCTTCGATCGCCTGCATCCCACGAAAAAACTCCGCGGCATCCCGGCCGGGAAAGTCAAAGTGGCATGGCTGTGGTGGCATTTCGCCGGACTCATCGCCGTCGGATTCGCCCTCGCCTGGTGGTGGTTCCCCAATCCCGGTTACATCATCGCCCTCGCCCTCCTGCTGATCAGCGGACTCGTCTACAACATCCCGCCCGTCCGGCTCAAAGACCGCGCCTTTCTCGATGTCATCGCCGAGTCGTTCAACAATCCCGTTCGCCTCTGGCTCGGTTGGTATGCCCTCATGCCGGCGCACGTGCTCGCCGCACCGCCCATCTCCATCACCATGGCCTGGTGGTTCTTCGGAGCCCTGCTCATGACCGGCAAACGCTACGCCGAATTCCGCTTCATCGGGGATCAGGAAGTGAGCGGACGTTATCGGAAATCTTTCAAAACTTACGACGCCAACAAGTTGATCATCGCGATGATCACCTATGCCAACCTCTTCTGCTTCTGCACCGGCATCGCCATGGCCACCTACCGTGAGCTGAACAACCTCGTGCTCGTTTTCCCGATGATTGTGCTCGCCGTCATCGCCTACTTCCACCACGCCATGAGCGAAACCGGCGCCCGTCTCGAACCGGAAAAACTCCTCCAGAACAAAGGTGTCGTCGCCTGCACCTTGCTCACCGCCATCGCCGCGGTCTGGTTGCTACATGCCCACAAATCCGGCACCTTCGAGGTCCGCGACGCCCTCAAGCTCATGCAGCCGAGGTGGTGAGAGCGCGGGATAACATATTCGATTGCGCAGATTTCATTTTAGATATCCGATTTCTGGCAAAAAGATAACCATGGGAATTTGCTAGACCCCTTCGAGGTTAGTCATCTCGCTGGGGTTCTTCTATCCCGAAGGGATTGTGTCCCAGAGCCCGGGGTTGCTCCGTGCTCGGGGCTACCCCGGGAGTTCCAGACCAAATAGCATCAACCCTGAAAGGGTTGTGCCCCCTTTGGACGCAACCATTTCAGCGTCCATAACCGATAGATAGCGGAACAATGCTACCGGGAAGTTGGTCTGGTGAAACACGCCGCCGCATCCGCTATTGGTTGCTTGGCGCGGGCGGGAGAAAGCCATACCCCGATTGTCCCAGCGTCTGAAACGTCAGGCGAAAGCTCTCGGGTCCGACCACGACCAATCAACGAGTCAGATCAATCGACAGGCAGGGACCGCTGTCCCAGCGGTCCGTGAGATCGTGAGGCCGGGGAAACCGCCAAAGCATGGTGGTTCTCCCCCCGCGGACGTTTGGGGACAAACGTCCCTGCCTTAGTCGTTCGGAGAGAGCGGCCTAGAGGAGGGATCGTCTGGTTGGTCGGCTCGTAAGGGCGATAGAGGATCTTACCCCAGAGCGATGGAGGAACCACCGCAGTCCCAGAGCCTCCGGCGGATGGGGGAGGAGCCGCGGGAAAACTTGAGAGAGATGCGTAAGACGAGCCCTTGTGTTGGAGTGCGCCGACATCGGCGGCGCTTTCAGAGGCGGAGCGGCCTCATACCGCCGGTTTGGCACTAGAAACAGGCTTTGGGGCAGAACCCCGTTGGGGTTCAATGGAGGAAAAGGCTTGCCCGGGACCCGGGATGCGATTATTTAAGGAATCCGAAACAACCATGGCCAGCAAACCGACCATCCCCGGCTACACCGAAGACCATATCCGCTCGCTCGACTGGCGGGAGCATATCCGCATGCGCCCGGGCATGTATATCGGGAAACTCGGTGACGGTTCCTCCTCCGATGATGGGATGTATATCCTCCTCAAGGAGGTGCTCGACAACGCCGTGGACGAACACATCATGGGCCACGGGAAGGAGGTTGAAATCGAGATCGACGACGAGGGCCGGGTGGAAGTGCGCGACTTCGGTCGGGGCATCCCCTTGGGCAAACTGATGGACTGCGCGGCCAAGATCAACACGGGCGCAAAATACGACAGCGAGGCCTTCAAGAAGTCGGTCGGGTTAAACGGGGTCGGCATCAAGGCCGTCAACGCCCTTTCCTCGTTTTTCGAAATTCAGGCCTGGCGCGACGGGCAGACCAAGGCCATCGAATTCGCCCAAGGCGAGGTGGCCGAGGAAATGAAAAATCCACGTCTTGATGGCGGGACGAATGGCACGCGGGTCGCCTTCGACATCGACCGGAGCATCTTCCCGGTCAAAACCAAATGGCGGCACGATCTGGTGGAAAAGATGTGCCGTTACTATTCCTATCTGAATCCCGGGCTCACGCTCAAGTTCAATGGCCAGCGTTTCCGCTCGAAGGACGGCCTGCTCGATCTGCTCAAAGAAGAGATGGATGAGGAACCGCTATACCCGGCGGTGCAGTTGATCGGCAAGGATATCGAAATCGCCTTTACCCACGGGGCCGAAAGCGCGGAAGAATGTTATTCCTTCGTCAATGGCCAGAACACCAGCCAGGGAGGGACCCACCTCGCCGCCTTCCGCGAAGCCGTGGTGAATACGCTGCGGACTTTCTTCAAAAAGCAGTATGACCCGCAGGACATCCGGGCCGGCATGTGGGCGGCGGTATCCGTGCGCATCGAGGAACCGGTTTTCGAAAGCCAGACGAAGACGAAACTCGGCTCGGCGACCGTGAGCCCCGATGGCGAGACCATCCGGACTTTCATAGGAAATTTCCTCAAAGAGCAACTCGACAACTATCTGCACAAACACCCGCAGGTCGCCGAGGCAATGCAGAAGCGCATCAATGCCGCCGAACGCGAGCGCAAGGAACTGAGCGGCGTGAAGAAATTGGCCCGCGACCGTGCCCGCCAGACGAAATTGCATAACAAGAAGCTGCGCGACTGCCGTGCCCACCTCGACACGCGCCACAAACGCCGGCTCGAGACGACGGTCTTTATCACCGAAGGCGACAGCGCCAGCGGGTCCATTACCAAAAGCCGCGATGTGGAAACGCAGGCCGTCTTCTCCTTGCGCGGCAAACCTCTCAATTGTTTCGGACTCACCCGCAAAGTGGTCTATGAGAACGAGGAGTTCGCATTACTTCAGGCCGCACTCAATGTGGAGGAAGGTTTGGAAGGCCTCCGTTACCAGAACGTCGTCATCGCCACCGATGCCGACGTGGACGGCATGCATATCCGCTTGCTGTTGCTCACCTTCTTCCTCCAGTTCTTCCCTGAACTGGTGCGCGAGGGCCATTTGCATATTCTCCAAACACCGCTCTTCCGCGTGCGGAATAAAAAGGAAACATTCTATTGTTATACCGAAGAAGAACGCGTGGCCGCCATCGCCAAATTGGGCAAGTCGGCGGAGATCACACGATTCAAAGGATTGGGCGAAATTTCACCGGATGAATTCAAATTCATGATCGGGCCTGACATCCGCTTGGATCCCGTGCGTATGGAGGAAGGAAAAAGTCTCAAGGAAATGCTCGCCTTCTACATGGGCAAGAACACACCCGAACGCCAGGAATTCATCATCGAGCACCTGCGCGAAGATGTGGACCGGCAAGTGGCTTGAGCGAGAGGAGTCTTATGTAGCAAGAGCGTCTCGCTCTTGCCGTGGCGTGAGCCGACTCCTCGTAAAAACGCATCCGTCCATTCCACCGGCAGGGACCGCTGTCCCCAGCGGTCCGTGAGATCGCGAGGCGACTGCAGTCGCGAAGGTGTGGAGAAAGTTGTTTGGAGTGTGCCACCGGCATCTTGCCGGTGGTCGTTGGAGGACGAAACAGGCGGGACGCCTGTTTTACACTCCAGAGCAGTAGGTCGAGGCTCAAGGGGTATAGCAGCCCTTACCCCGCGGACGTTTAGGGACAAACGTCCCTGCCTTGGTCGTTCCAAGGATAGCGCCGAACCGGGCTGAACATCCCATCAATCGTTGCAATATCCGCGATACAACATCAGAGTGATGGCGAGACTTTTTTCTCAAGCAACGACAACCGCGGGTCGGGTCAGGCGTTCCCAGAGCCCGCCGAGCACTTCGGCAGCGTCGGATTCCCAGAGGGATTTTCCGGCCGCGAGTTCGATGAGAGCGGATTTTTCATCCTCTTCCAGCCAGACGCGGTTCCAGGTGGGCGGAGCGGCGGCGGCCTCGGCTTCCGTGAGGGCAAGTTGGGCTATCTGAAGGGCGGTGCTAGCGGGAGCGGTGGGCTTGAGCCGGCGTGCTTCCTCCTCGATTTTTTCCCAGCACCGGCTGCTGGTGCAGGAGCAGACCAGAACCCAGAGGCCCGGCGAGCGGAGGACGACGGAGCGCGGGATATCCGGACGGGCGAGCGGGGCCGCTTCGATGAAGGGCAAGGGTGCGGCGGCGGCGAGTAAGCCTTCCACCCACGGAATGGAGCTATTGGTGTTGGCGGGTTCTCCTCCAGAGAGGCTCCCGCTTGAATCCGCAGGCGCGATGATGGGCATGATGGGCGCCACCGGTTGGAGCCGGTGCAGGTCCCAGAACATGGCGGCTTCCACCAGGGCTTCCCGGGGCGTGCCTCCCAACGGTAAGGCGGTCGAGACAACCCAATCGGGTAGTCCGGGCAGATCGGCGGAGGAAGTGGCGAGGCGGTCGGCCAAAAGTCGCCGCACGCAAGCGGGTGGCAAAGGATCGACACGCACACACCGGCGAACCAGTCGTTCGCGCCAGGCGGCGGGCAAACAAGGCTCCAGGCTCTCCTGCCATACCTCTTCGTTGGTGGCCACCAGCGCACGGTTTCCGGAAGCGATGAGCGTGGCAATCCGACGCCAGAACACCGGCAAGGCCGAACCATCAAAAACCAGCGAGTCGAGTCCGTCAAAAACCCAAACCAGGGGCAATCCGCAGGCGCTGGCGGCGAGGGCGAGCGTGCGCACCCGTTCCTCCTCGGAGTTTCCGGGGGGCATCCAGGCAGGCTGTTGCCCCTGCGAGCGGGCCCTCACCCAGACTAACAACGAGGAAAGAAAGGCTTGGGAGTCTGGCAAGGCAAGCGTTTGCAGCCGCCGGGCGAGCGCAGGCCCGACCGTTTGCTCACGTTCGAGCAGCCAACTGGTCATTGGCGTGCCGGTGGCGAAATCGAGCACCCGTTCGCTCTCCCGCTCGAGTTGCATGGCGACCATCTCAGGGTCGGTGCTGGGAAGCAATCCCCCGCGCACGACCGTGGCAAGCAGGCGCCCCATCAAGGCCGGCACGAGCTTTTCGGCGCAGCGAAAACCGCCGGCCGCCTGCCGCAATCCGCCCCATCCGAGATCAATGGCTCCATCAACCTGCACGGGAACCACCCCCGCCTTGGCGAGGGCGGCTTCGACGAGAAAACTCACTCCCGCACCCGAGCGACAACCCCGCACCGCGATGACTCCGGGTTCGCCGCTCAATTCGCGAGCCAACTTCGCCAAGGCCGACCCCTGTAAAACCCTCGCCCCGACGGTCTCCCCGGCGCGGTGGATGGTTTCACGGAAGGGATGCTCGCTCAGGTCGGCCATGACTAATTCGCAACTTAAGCATGATATTTATAATTACCAAAAACCGCAAGTGAGCATTTTGAGAATTTTGACGAATTTTTCGTCGCCCTTGAGCGGAAATTGCCGAAATTCGGGAGATGCTCCCCCTGCCGATTTCTCCCCTGCCCCGTGCGGTTCTTTTTGACTGCGACGGCACTTTGGTCGATTCGATGCCTTTGCACTACGATGCGTGGCTGGATGCCTTTGCCAGGGCCGGGGTCAAAGACGCGCTCGATGAGAAGGAATATCTGGATTTGGGCGGCGTGCCCGGGCCGGTGGTGGTGGACTATGTCGCCCGGAAGGTTGGAAAGGCTCTGGAAACCGAGACGATTCTCCGTCACAAGCGGGCATTGGTTTCGGAAAAAATCGGGCTGGTGCGTCCGATTGAGCCGGTGGTCTCCTGGCTGCGCTGGTGCCATGCGGAGGGGATGGGCTTGGCCGTCGGATCGGGAGGGACGCGCCGGATTGTCCTGGCCAGCCTCGCGGCAACCGGGTTGGATGCCTATTTTGACCCGGCCAACATTTTCACGGCCGATGACGTGGCGATAGGAAAACCCGCACCTGACCTCTTTCTCGCGGCAGCCCGGGCTCTCGGTGTGCCCCCCCCGGACTGTCTGGTCGTCGAGGACGGCCCGCCCGGCATCGCGGCGGCGGCCGCCGCGGGGATGCGTTGCCTCGATGTGCGACCGATACTCGGCCTGTCCTGAGACGGCAAATCGCTCCCGTTTCCGCAAGGATTGACGTCTAACCGGGCAAAATGCACATTTTTTTGCCTCTTTTCGTTTTCCTTGGTTGCCAAAACGCCCCGGAATCTCCCATAGTCACCCGTTCCCATCCCAAAACAACAAATCCATGAGCACCCAAACACTCATTCTGTCCATCCCCGTATTTGGCATCCTCGGCCTGCTTTACACCTGGTATAAATCCACGTGGGTCGCAAAACAAGATCCTGGCAACGAACGCATGCAACGCATCGCGGCCAGCATCCAGGAGGGCGCGATGGCTTTCCTGAAAGCCGAATACAAGGTCCTCGGCATTTTCGTCGTCTCCGTGGCCGTGCTCTTGTTCATCGGCGGCCAGAGCAGCGAGAGTTCGCATCCGATGGTGGCACTTTCCTTCGTGGTTGGTGCGCTCTGCTCGGCCATCGCGGGCTTCATCGGAATGAAAGTCGCGACGAAGGCGAATGTCCGCACCACCAACGCCGCCCGCAGCAGCCTTGGGAAAGCTCTCGAGATCGCTTTCTCCGGCGGTTCGGTCATGGGAATGGGTGTCGTCGGTCTTGGCCTGCTCGGACTTGGCACGCTCTTCGCCATCTATACGAAGGTGGTTGGCATGGAAAACCAACACCACATCGAGCAAGTGATGACGATCATCACGGGCTTCTCGTTCGGTGCCTCTTCCATCGCGCTCTTCGCCCGTGTGGGTGGAGGGATTTACACGAAGGCCGCCGACGTCGGAGCCGACCTTGTCGGCAAAGTCGAAGCCGGTATTCCGGAAGACCACCCCCTCAACCCCGCCACCATCGCCGACAACGTGGGCGACAACGTCGGCGACGTCGCCGGTATGGGCGCGGACCTTTTCGAAAGCTATGTCGGCGCGATTGTCGGCACGATGGTCCTTGGGGCTGTGTTTATCGCGCTTCCCGAATTCAAGGACTATTCCGATGGCTTGGGCGCGGTGCTGCTTCCGATGGTCATCGCGGGACTCGGCGTGCTGACTTCCATTGCCGGTGGTTTCCTCGTGAAAGTGAAAGAAGGCGGCAGCCCGCACAAGGCGCTGAACATGGGTGAATTCGGTTCGTCGATCATCTTGCTGGTTCTCACCTTCTTCGCGGTTAAATGGATGCTGCCCGCTCAGTGGGTGCATGATGGCACGACTTACACCGCCATGGGAGTCTTCTGGGCCATGATCATCGGTCTCTTCTCCGGTCTGGCCATCGGCAAAATCACCGAGCACTACACCGGCACAGGCACGAAGCCCGTCCTTTCGATCGTGCGCCAATCGGTAACCGGCTCGGCCACCAACATTATCGCCGGTCTCGGTGTCGGCATGCTCTCGACCGCCTGGCCGATCATCGTGCTCGCGGCCGGGATTGTCGGTTCCTATCACTTCGCCGGTCTCTATGGTATTGCCATTGCCGCCGTCGGCATGCTTTCCAATCTCGGCATCCAGCTCGCTGTCGATGCCTACGGACCCATTTCCGACAACGCGGGCGGCATCGCGGAAATGAGCGAGTTGCCGAAGGAAGTGCGCAGCCGCACCGACAAACTCGACGCTGTCGGCAATACCACCGCCGCCATCGGCAAAGGCTTCGCCATCGGTTCGGCCGCTCTCACCGCACTCGCCCTCTTCGCGGCATTCAAGACGAATTACGAACATTCCCACGATGGGGCGAATCTGGTCATCGAAATCACCGACCCGAAAGTCATGGCCGCGCTCTTCGTCGGTGGCATGTTGCCCTTCCTTTTCTCCGCCCTCTCGATGGGCGCGGTTGGCCGGGCCGCCATGTCCATGATTGAGGAAGTGCGCCGCCAGTTCCGCGATATTCCCGCATTGAAAAATGCCCTCGCCGCCATGACCCGGAATGAAGGCAAGGATGTCTCCGAATGGAGCGATGCCGACCGCAAGATCTTCGAAGAAGCCGATGGCAAAGCGGAATACGGCAAATGCGTCGAAATCTCGACCAAAGCTGCCATCCGTGAGATGGTGAAGCCCGGTCTGCTCGCCGTGATTGCTCCGGTGGCTGTCGGATTCCTCGGCGGCGCCTCCATGCTCGGTGGTTTGCTCGCGGGCGTGACGGTCTCCGGCGTGCTCATGGCCATCTTCCAATCCAACGCCGGTGGCGCGTGGGACAACGCCAAAAAGATGTTCGAAGAAGGCATCGACGTGAATGGCACCATCTTGAAAAAGGGCTCGGACGCGCACAAAGCCGCCGTTGTCGGCGACACCGTGGGCGACCCCCTCAAGGACACCTCCGGCCCTTCGCTCAACATCCTGCTCAAACTCATGTCCGTCGTCGCGCTGGTGATTGCTCCGATGATTTCGTGAGGCGCGTTCCCACCGACAACCCACTCAACACGGGCCGCGTTCCATCTCCGGAGCGCGGCCCGTTCTCTTTGGAGGTTCTCCGAAAAATCGGGGAGAATGTTCAAGCCGCAGCGAAGTTCATACTTTGCCTTGCCTCCCGCGTTGGAGTTCCGCCTTCAGGCGGTTCATAGTCCGTGGTGACTTGATAGGCTGGGCAAACCCGGAACTCCAGCGAGGGAGGAAGGCGGCAGAGATGAAGATTGCGACTTTCCCGCTCGCCATCTTGCCTTCCCAACCGCTTGCCCAAGGCCGGGAAGACTGCTAGATTCCATCTTCTCCATGGAACACCTGAAAAAGCTCCTCGCTGACAAACGCGTCCGTATCGCCCTCGCCATCGGATTCGTCGGCTTCATATTGGCCGTGATTGTGGCATGGAAACTGGGAGTCACTTTCGCTGGCCTGAAGCAGGCCTGGGTCGATTCGCGGGAATTTCTGATGGCCCACCCCTGGGCGATGTTCGTTGCGCTGGTTTTTCTGCCGGGTTTGCCGATCCCCATGAGCGCGTTGTTGTTGATTGCCGGGGCGGTCTGGGGAGCCAATGTCAAAGCCTGCCTGCTCATGCTCCTCGCCATGGCGTTGAACATGAGCTGGACCTACTGGCTCGCCGCCGGTCCCGCCCGTGGTTTCATCGAGAAGGTGCTCGTCAACACGAAGATCCGCATCCCGGAATTGCCGAAGAACGATCACATCCGGCTCATCCTCATCCTTCGCCTCACACCGGGAATCCCCCTCTTCATCCACAACTACATCCTCGGGTTTTTCCGCACGCCCTTCCTGCTCTATCTTTCCCTCTCGTTGCTCCTGGCCGGCTCGATTGCTTGTGGCATTCTCGTAACCGGAGGCGCAATACTCCAGGGCAAAGCAGGCGCGGCCATCACCGGTATCTCGCTCATCGTCGTCGGTGTTCTTGTCATCCGCATCCTGCGCGCGAAGCTCGCGAAGAAGCAATTGACGGATACACTGCCCGGTCTAACCGAACCACCTGCACCGCTGAAAGAAAGTCCGGAAAGCGCGCCTGACCCAGCGTCGGAGATTTGATCGGCCCTTCCCCTTTCCCCATCGTGTCCACGCTCATCATCCGCCCCCGTTCCCGTATCTTCCACGGCCACGATTGGGTCTATGGAGCCGAGATCCTCCGGGCAACCGGAGATCCCCAGCCCGGTGAAGTCGTTTATCTGAAAGATCAACGCGACAAACCGCTGGGCACCGCCATTTACAATCCACATTCGCAGATTGTCGCGCGCCGCATCTCGCGCCGGAAGCAGGAACTCGATCAGGATTTTTTCATCCGCCGTCTCGAACGCGCTCGCACCTGGAGGGTAGCCCGCGGAATCGATCCGCGTCTTTGCCGTATGGTCTGGAGTGAAAGCGACGGACTTCCGGGCGTGGTCGTCGATGTCTATGGACCAGCCGTGGTCTTTCAGACCAATACCATGGCCATGGACATCAACCGCGAGTTGTTAGTCAATGCCATCCTCAAGGTTCTGGAACCGCAGACGATCATCGAACGCAACGACAGCGGGAGCAGAAAGGCCGAGGGCATTGAAAATCGCACCGGCATCGTATTCGGACCCGACCCCGGCCCTGTTCCCATCGAATTCGGCGGCGTGACCGTGAAAGTGGATTTGTTAGGCGGTCAGAAGACAGGATTTTACCTCGACCAGATCGACAACCATCTCGCGGTCGCCCGTTTGGCCAAGGGAAAACGCGTGCTCGATTGTTTCTGCAACCAGGGGGGATTCGCTCTCCACTGCGCCAAGGCGGGAGCCGCCTCCGTGCTCGGGGTCGATATTTCCGGTGACGCCGTGGCTGGAGCGGCCGCCAATGCCGCCGCCAATGGTCTCTCCTGCGAGTTCCGCGAGGCCAATGTCTTCGATTTCCTGCGCGAGGAATCCGACAAAGGAGAGCGGAAATACGATCTGATCATCCTCGATCCTCCTTCCTTCACGAAGAACCGGAAAACCGTGGGTGGCGCCATGCGTGGCTACAAGGAAATCCACCTCCGGGCCATGAAGTTGCTCGCCCCGGATGGACTGCTCGCCACTTACACCTGCTCGCACCATGTCAGCCGCCAGGAATACCTCGACATGATCGTCGAAGCCATGGTCGATGCGTCTGCCACCCTGCGCTTGCTCGAATCGCACACCCAACGCGCCGATCATCCGGTTTTGCCCGGTTTACCGGAAACCGAATACCTCAAGGGATTCGTCTTCCAGAGCATCGCGGCATGGTGAGATAGGATGGCTTTCACACGCCTAACAGCTCCCTGAGATCTGTATCTCCGGTCGCTTCGAGGTCATCATCAGCACCGAGGGTTTGTTCGGCGATGGTGCGTTTCTTCTCCTGAAGCCGGAGAATCTTTTCTTCCACCGTGCCTCGGGCCGCGAAACGATAGGCGCTGACAACCTTGGCTTGTCCGATCCGGTGGGCGCGATCGATGGCCTGGGCCTCGACAGCGGGATTCCACCAAGGATCGTAAAGAAAAACCGTGTCGGCGGCGGTGAGCGTGAGCCCGTAACCACCTGCCTTCAAACTGAGCAGGAATACGGGACTCGTTCCCTCTTGAAAAGCACGGACCTGATCGGCGCGGTCTTGTGAGGCTCCGGTGAGCCAGCAAGGCTCAACACCGAATTCCCGGACGTCCTCGCGCAATCGTTCGAGCATGGTGGTGAATTGGCTGAAGACAAGCACACGATGTCCGCCTTCGAGGGCTTCGCGCAGACGTTCGCGGAAGAGTTCCCTTTTCGCGCCCGGTCCGGTATCGATGCCGACCAATCCCGGATCACAGCAGATTTGGCGCAATCGCAACAAAGCGGTGAGCACGCTCATGCGCGCGCGGGCGAAACCATCCTTCTTGATCGCGTCGGCGGCTTTGTCGCGGGATTCGCGAAGCACGGCCTGGTAGAGCGCCGCCTGTTCGCCTTCCAACTCGCACCATGCGGTATTTTCCAATCGCGCTGGCAAATCGCGTGCGACATCGGATTTGAGCCGGCGCAGGAGCAGGGGTTTGAGGCGGCGTTGCAGACGGACTCCGGCAGCCTTGTCCCCCGCGGACACGCTTTTTTCGTAGCGCATCTTAAAATCATCGCGTGTCCCCAGATATCCGGGCTGCACAAAGCGTGCGACCGACCACAAATCGCGCACCGAGTTCTCCACCGGCGTGCCGGTGAGGGCAATGCGGGCTTTGCCACGCAACCGGTGCGTCGCCTTCGCCATTTGACTGTCGGGATTGCGGATGAGACTGGCTTCGTCGAGCACGATGGCGCGAAATTCATGCTCCTGGTAGCGGTCCGCGTCGCGGGACACCAGCGCGTAGCTGGTGAGCACGAGATCTGCAGCATCGAGGACCTCCCAGTCTTGGTTCCGCTTCTGGCCATGCTGGACCAAAACCCGCCACGCGGGGAAAAAGCGGGCGGCTTCGTCGCGCCACGACCCGAGCAAGGAAGTCGGGCACACGACCAATGCCGGGCCGTCTTGCCCTTGTCGACGTTGCCATTCGAGGAAAACCAGCGTTTGCAAGGTTTTGCCCAACCCCATGTCGTCGGCGAGCACCGCCCCGAGGTCATGCCCGGATTGCGCGACCAGCCAAGACACCCCCTTTTGCTGATAGGGACGCAGCATCTTCCAGATCGGCCCGGCAGCCTCGCCATCAAGCATGGCAACATGGCCCGCCCCACCGGAAGCTGAGGGCTGTAGTGTTTCCTGCAAATACGCCAACTGTTCCCGACGGAAACGAAATTGACCCGGCGTGGACTGATTGGCTCCCACATCACGCAAAACTTCTTCGATCTCTCCCGCCAAGCCGAGGTCCACAACAACCCGGCGTCCGGCTGAAGACTGGAAGTGACCGCGCTGACTTCTCAAGAGACGATGGAGGTCGGCCCGTGAAATGGTCAATCCCGAGTCGGTGGCGCATTTCAGCTCCCCTTCGAGCCAACCTTCACTAGTGGACGCACCATCGAAGCGAAATTTTGCCACCTCGACCGTGGCCATGGTCCGCTGCCAGCGGTCCGACGAGACAATTTGCCAGTCGTCTGGAAGCAATCGACCCATGGATGCAATCCACGTGAGAACCAAGTTTTCTCCTCTTAGAACGAATGTGTTTTCACTGCCAGCAGATGATTGAAACCCGAAGCCTTTGATTCGGGAAAGCGCGTCCGCCTCAACCGCCTCATCACGCAGCCAAAATCTCCCCGGCTTTTCACGCGAGAGACGTGGAAAGTCATTCTCGACATGACTCGGGAGCATCACGGGTGGTCCGTCGGGGTAAGAGGCGAACAAGCTGGCGCGAAGTTCAGCCACCGAGCCATCAAGGTGGATTTGGATTTCCGGGTGAACGGCGATCAACTCGAGGTTGAGCTGACTCGTATCGAGATCGGCGGCTGCAGTCAGCGGACCCGCAAGGCGAAGGAACTCCGTTGTCGCGATTTCCACGGTTTGCGGACGGGTCGGATCGAACAAAGGCAAAAAGCACTTTGGGATGGGGGCCGCCCCCGGATACAGGGGAGCACGGGCGTCCTCTCTCGTGACCAAACCAGACGGCGGGCAAGATGCCCGCCCTCCCTTTGGTTCCTTCGAGGAATTTTGTGCCGAAAGTTCCGTGGCCAGCAACTGTCGGGTTTCTCCCGAAACATGGAGCCACCAGCCGGGTGGTCCTTTAGCCCAAACCCCGGACCCGAGCGGTCGCGAAGAGAGGCGGACTTTTTCCGCGGATTCCGTGAAAAACTCGGACTTCACGGATGGACGAAGAGGCTCGCTCGCGAGGATCCAATCTCCATCCGGACTCCACAGAACTTCGACTTTCCCTCTCAACCACTGGAGCAACTCCCCTGCGGCCGCTCCATCCATCCGGATCGCCGGAGGCAAACTTGCCACCCGTCCCAGCCAGGGTCGGAGTCCGGCCAGAAGTTCATTCATTGGCAAAGTTCGACCAGCAATCGCCTCTTCAACAACCTCAAAAAGAATGGGTAAAGCACCGATTTCCCATGATTTACAGAATTGTGTTGGAACCCTTAATTGCACCGGTCGGACGTCAGCCGTGTCCCCGGGCCCACCTCCCAAAGCACCCACAGCGGCACTTTTTACGTAAGATACGGAGTCAATTTTTCCCGGGCTCGCTGCCGGATTGTTTCCGCTCATCCCGGCCCGCGCAGCCAGCACGAGGGCGAAGCCGTGTCCGCAAAGCACCCCGCGTCTCGCGGTCGCACAGGAACACGAAACGCGGGCGTCGCGGGGGGAATCCCAGCGCAAGATTACGCGTCGTTCCGCGCCACCAACCAACACCTCACCCACAATCTTCCCCGGAGCCTCCGAGGTATCGACCGACCGCACCGCTCCCAGTTGGATCAGCTTGCGAGCCTCCTGCACGGCCTGCCATCCCCCGGCGGAGCGGAGTTCGGCGTCGGTTGGCAGGTTCGGCGACGGCATGGCGGTATTGGCGGGGAGGAGAGAATGGCTACCATAGCGCGGGATGGACGAAATGCTCAAGACCCGGTCAAATTTCATGCCCTAGGCAACCCAAGCTCGCCAAGGAAATTACCCCAATCGTCTGGCGCGACTCTTCTCCCCTGCCCCGAAAAACGCTTCTCCCGGCATTTTTCACTAGCCACGGGTGCCAGTTAGATGGTAAATCCAACCCCTCATGTCCCACGATCCCCTTCCCGAACACGACGACTTCATCCACAGCGAGGATTTCTTGCGCTCGCTCATGCGGCGTCAACTCAAACTTTCCATCGCGTGTGCCCTTGCCTTCCTAGTAGTTCTCCTCGGTTTGCCACTGGCCAACTACCTGTTTCCCGACTTGATGGCGACCCGGGTTTTCGGCTTCACCCTGAGTTGGCTGCTGCTCGGGGTGCTCTTTTTCCCGGCTGTCTGGGTAATCAGCGCCTATTTCATTCGTTCATCTTTGCGTATGGAAGCCGAGGAGGCTGAAGAAGCCCTTAAGGAAAACCGCAAACGCGCCGCGCGCTGACCTCCGAATCCCCTACCCCGATGTCCCCCATTTTCCTCCTCGCATCCGCCAATCCCGCCATCAACTGGTGGGTCGTTGCATTCTCCGCTGTCACGGTCATCGCCACCGTCTGGCTCGGCTTCTGGTCGGCCAAACGTGCCCGCACCGCTTCCGACTTCTTTGTCGCCGGCAGGTCGGTCAGCGTGGGCTGGAATGCCTCCGCCATTTCCGGCGAATACCTCAGCGCCGCCAGTTTCATGGGCGTCGCGGGTATGGTGATGAGCAGCGGCTACGACGCGCTCTGGTATCCGGTCTGTTACGCCTGCGGTTACCTTTTCCTGCTGCTATTCATCGCCGGTCCGCTGCGCCGCTTTGGAGCCTATACCATCCCCGATTTCGCGGAAGGCCGGTTCGACTCACCGCTTTTCCGCCGCATCGCGGTTTGTTTTGTCCTTTTCATTGGATTCTTCTACACCATGCCGCAGATGAAAGGCGCGGGCACGGCCATGGCCTTCATCATCCCCGGTCTCCCCTACTGGGTCGGCGTGGCGGTGGTCGGGGCCGTGATCACGGTCAATGTCGCCCTTGGCGGCATGAAAGGCATCACGCTTGTGCAGGCCTTCCAATATTGGTTGAAGATGTTCGCCATCTCCGTGCCCATCTTCGTGATCATGAGCGTCTATGGTAGCTACCAGAGCCATCTGGCAGCCAACGTCACACCGGCGGAAAGCAAAGCCGGCACGACATGGCAACAGGCCGCAGAAGGCGCAGGTGTGGAGCGACAATCAATTACCACCCAGGTCGCGGAGAAAAAAGCGGCCGCCGACGCGACGTGGATTTCTCCCTTCGGACCAATGACCTCGAAGGCCGCCAACACCGCCATCGCAGCGGGGGTGCCGGTGGCCGATACCAAACCCTTCGCCCTGCTTTACACCTACTCGCTCATCATCGCCCTGGTCTGCGGCACGGCCGGGCTCCCGCACATCCTCGTGCGTTTCTACACCAACCCGGATGGTGTGGCCGCCAAACGCACCACGATGTGGGTCATGATTCTCATCGGCGTGTTCTATGTCTTCCCGCCCATCTTCGGGGTGCTCGGACGCAACCTCATGCCCGAACTCTACAACGGGGCGACCGGAGTGAAGGGCACCGACGGCTCGGTGTTGCATATGCCGCTGAAACTCGGAGGCACCCTCGGCTCGGTGCTTTCCGGCATCACTTGTGCCGGGGCCTTCGCCGCCTTCATGAGCACGTTCAGCGGATTGCTGGTCAGCATCACCAGTGCTCTCGCCCACGACATCTACGGACGGATCCTGCGTCCGCAATCCACTCCCGAGGATCGCATGAGGATGTTCAAGATCTTCGCGTTTGTTTGCGGTGCGGCGGCGATTCTCCTCGGCCTGCTGGTGGAAAAATTCGAGATCAATAAATTGGTTGGCTGGGCCTTCGCCATTGCCGCCACCAGCTACTTCCCCTTGTTGTTCCTCGCTACCTGGTGGCGCGGAATCACCATGAAAGGCGCGGCCACTGGGATGCTCGTTGGAGGGTTCTGCAGCCTCGCGGCCATCGTGAGCACGATGATCGCCGATGCGGCCGCCAGCGGACTCAAGGAATGGAAAGCCGCCAACCCCGGCGGCGGACAAGCGCCGTCCTTCTTCGGTGGCGACCTGAACCTCTGGTATGCTCAACATCCCCTTGCCCGCACGCTGGCGGAACAGCCCGCCATCTGGGCTCTTCCCCTCGCCATCACCCTCATGGTGGTCATTTCCAAGGCAACCCGTGCGGAAATCCCTGGCGACGCGCGCCGCAAGATGCTCGTGCTGCACGCACCCGAGAAACTCGGGCTCAAGGAAGAATACATCAAGGAGCACGAAGGCCTCGGCCACTAAGCCGGCATCAATACTCGGGCGCTTTCACTCTACCGGCTTCATCTTCGGCGCGCTTGCGGTCGAGGATGCGGTCGGCGGTTTCGAGGATCATTTCCTCGAGCAGGAACCGCAGATGGCTACCGGCGCGGAAATCGGAGGGAGCCATGTGTTTCACCCGATCGGCATGGGTGGCCAACTGGTAACACTTGCGGAAGCTCCGGCGGGTTTGGTCACCGGGATTATAGACGGCGATGGCACTGCCGCCGTATTTTTTCATCAGCGTGAAGCAGGGCACGTCGGTCGGACCATCGCCGATGTAGATCATGTTCGGGAAGGGCACCGGGCGCAGCTCGAAGGGCATGTGGTCGTTCACATCCTGCCGGTGATCCAACATCCCTTTGTGGATGCGGAAGAGATATTGGGTCTTGGTCGTGTGGCTGATGACCCTTTTCGGAAAACTAATCCGCCCTTGCGCGTCCTGCGCGAACTCGCATCCGAAGATCGCTTTGACCAATGGCTGGAGACGGCTGCCATCAAGCAGGGCTTTGAGCCCACTCGAGACGATATAGTGCTCGACATTGATCCCCATGTGCTGATGGGTTTCCGGCAGGAACGACGTATTGAGTTCCTCGAAGACGGCCGGCACCCCGGGGTAGAAATTCAGCTTCGCCCCGAGGCGCACGAGATCGTCATTGGTCGGACGATCCATCTCGAGGTAGTCGAGCAGGACCTTCAGGTAGGCCAGTTCATTGTCGAACCCCTGCTCTTCAACCAGGCGCTGGCAGCGGGGCCAGAACTGTTTCGGCTCGATGCCAAATTCGGGAAACAAGACATCGTCCTGCATGTAAACCGGACTCAGGGTCTGGTCGTAGTCATAGACGATGGCGATGGTGTTCTGGGGCGAGGCCATGGGGACAAGATGCGCCGGATTCGCTAGGCTCGCAACGCGATTACTGGCGATTCAACCGCTCTTTCACGTTTTGCGGGAGATTCGGCATGGTTTCCAGCACGGCCCGGGCATTTTGGGCATCTCGGCGGAGCCACTCCCGCGCGATGCGGGTGACCGTCTCGTCGCGGCGTCCTTGATCGGTGATGGTGCCGGCCCAGGCCAAAGACGACTGCGGGTCGCGATGATCGATGGAATAAGCGAAGGCCTCGCGGACGCGATCATTTTCCTGATTCGCGGGGAAATTGCGGTTCACCCAGTCACCGGTGGCATTCGGGTCCTGTCCCGACCACTTTTCAATGATGTCGGCGGCTGCCCTTGCCTTGGCCTGCGGTTGGGTGAGCGATTCAATCCAGGTGGCAGCCACCTTTGGGTCGGAATCTGCGAGACGATCCGCTATCCTGACGGCAACGCCGGCTTGCAGCCTCTCGTCACCGATGCTGTTGATCCAAGTTTTGGTTTGCTCGGGATCCTGTTTCCACATCTTGGCAAAGACCACATCGAGAGCGTTTCCGCGGGCTTCCCCGAAATTCATGGACTCAAGAGCGCTAGCCGCTTGACCGAGGTCAGTCTTGGCCAGTCCATGGACCGCACCCACCATGTTCCAGTTTTCCTGCGGATTGCCATTTTCATCCACCGGTGCGTTGGCTTTCGCCCACTCGATGGCTTTGGAGGGAGCAACTTCGGCCCAGGAACTGAGGATGGAGAAATTCGCGCGTTCGCTTCCAACTTCGGCGGTGTAAGCCAAAGCCGCTTCCGGGTCTTTGCGCCCCCACGCATAGAAGAGCATTGACGACTGATATCTTGAGGTCCCCCAGTCGTCCTGGCTGCGAAGAAGTTGATGAGCCTCCTTGAATCCCTCGTTGTCCAGTCCATCGAGTGCTTCCAGGAACGCCTTTTGGCGATCCAAAGAATTCAGGTTCGAGAATGAAGCCTTCAACTTCGCCAGAGCTTGAGCGCTCCCCGCGCCCGTCGCGCCTCCACCGCCGCCGGGAGTCCATGGCGAGGAGGATTTCGTGTTCACGGATGCAGAAGAGCCCGAACCGGAGGATACCGAGACGCTGCCGGAAGACCCCGGTTGACCTGCTGACTGCCCGGAAGGTTTGTTTGCCTCGGCGGAACGGTGTTGGCCCATATAAAAGGCCCCGGCCACGGTGATCAGCCAGAACCCGGCGATGGCGGTGAGTGTCGGTTTTTTCATGTCGAGGGTAGGAATGTGAAGTTAGTTCGCAATAACTAAACGTCGCCAAAGCCCGAAAGTTTTCCCAAAAGTTCCGCGGCCGGATGCTCCAATCCCCCGGATCCGGGCCCCGAATCCGACAATTTCCGCAATAGCCATCGGGAATCCTCCGTTTATCGTCTGTCCTGAACTCCACCGCATGAAAAAGGCTCTCCTCGCCATGATCGCCACGATTTCGCTGTGTCCGCTCCATGCGGTCGAAGTCATCCAGTCCAACGACCAATTAAGCATCGCCAACCAGGCGCTCCTGCTGTCCTACGATTTAAAAGCCGGCACGTGGTCCGCCACCAACCTCTCGTCCGATACGGTGGTTTTCGCCAACGTCCGCTTCACCGTCGATGAAACCGGATGGCAGAAACCCGCTGGAGTCACCCGTTCCTGGACGCAATCGGAAGTGAAGGATGAATTCGGAAGCGGCCGCACCCTGACCATCACCGAGACGCCCAACGGTGGCTACGCGCCGATCAAATCGCTGCATCTGACGGTTTATGAGGGGCAGCCGTTTGCCGTGCTCGGATTCAGCGTGACCAATCAACGCGAGTTCCCCATGCGGGTTGCCCGCATCGGCGTAATCGACAAGGCCAAGTTCCTGCCGGGAAAAAAACTCGATAAACCACAGGTTTTGCGCGGCGGAGCCGGCGCACAAAAAAACCATGTCGAAAACACCTCCACCATCGACGCGCATAACAATCTGCTCGTGACCGGCAAAGTCGATGGAAGCCGCCAATCGATGGTGGCCGGAGGCCTGCGCTACCGTGAATTCCTCCGGCGGCTCGTGTTGGATGAAAAGAAGAACGAGTTGACCATCACCATCGAGGATCCGTTTGGCAAGCTGGTCCCGCCCGGCACCACTTATGAAGCGGTGGATACGGTCTTTCTCGACATCACTACTGCCGATCCCTTTGCCTCGCTTGAAGCCTATGGACTGGCCATGCGCGCCGCCAACAAGGCCAATCCAAAGCCCTACGATTTCCCAACGCTCTGCGGCTGGCTCGTTTCCCAAGGATCCTACGGTGAAGGCAAACCGATCAACGATTCGGCATCTCTGGTCGGGCAGATGGAACTCGCCGTAAAATCGGGATTGCTGAAATACACCCCGGTAGCCATCCGCCTCGAGCCGGACTTCTATTGCGACCAGAATTATGGTGACACCCAGCAAGGATGGTGGAACGACAAGATGTGGGCGAAATATGGAGCCCTCACCCCTCCCTACGAAACCTTCGGGAAGTTCTGCGGCAAGATCCGCGAACTCGGCGGCATCCCGTTCACCTACATCCAGACCAACATGCCGTCGAACGACTTCGCACTCGCCCACCCCGGCTGGATGATGCGCAGCGACATCACCCGTCTGCATGCAGAACACCGCCACCACATGCCATGGGTAAAATACGACTTCACCCATCCGGAGTTCCAAGCCCACACCCTCGCCATGTGGAAAGGCCTCGCCAAAGACGGACTGCTGGGCATCAAGTTCGATTATCCGGAAAGCGGTTGGATCCCCACCGGGGGCTTCCATGATGAAAAGCACACCACCACCACCGCCTACCGCAAGGTTTTCGAAATCTGCCGCGAGGGACTCGGCCCCGATGCCTTCATCCACGAACGCAATCTTGGCGAATACGGCACCCCCATGCTCGATGTGACCGCGGGCATCATCGACCTCCAGCGTGTCTGGGACGACTCCTCCCACTTCGAACCCGAGATGGCCTCCCGCATGGGCCTGCGCTGGTATAAAAACCGCAGCGTTTTTGGCTACTATCCGGATGGCAAATCCTTTAAGGGCATGGACACGGACGCCCGTCGCACCATGCTCACGCTTGTCGGGCTGCTCTCGGGGCGTCTCGAACTCGGCACATCATTCGGACGCATGACCCCCGAGGAGCAACACGATCTCACCCGCATCTATCCCTTGCTCAAGGGCACCCGGTCGTTCCGCCCGGTGGACATGCTTTCCGCCGCGCCGGCCGAGCCATCGGTCTATGTCTATGCCAGCGACACCGATGCCGCCCAGATCATTCTTGCCAACAATCACGACAAAGCAGGTGATGTCGGCACTGCCCTTTCCGGCGACCAGGCCGACACCGGTTCGCTCGGACTCGATGCCACCGCCACTTACCATCTCCACGACTTCTGGAATGATGAATATCTCGGCGAATTCAAAGGCAACGGACAAATCTCCCGTCCGCTCAAGCCCTTGCAGTCGCTGGTTTACTCATTGCGCCGCAAGCTCGACCATCCGCAGGCCATCTCCAGCAATCGCCACATCATGCAAGGACTGCTGGAGCCGACCGGATGGGACCCCGCCGCCCTCACCCTGAGCGGCACCACCCGTGTCGTCGCTGGAGAACCCGTCGTCATCACTCTCGCCGGAAACGGCTACCAACCCGTAGCCCCGGAGAAACCAGGAATGAGCATCACCCGCGAAGGCGACATCGTGAAGCTCACTCTCACCAGCGAAACCACCACCGATGTCGCTTGGTCGCTTGTCTGGAAAAAATGAACTTCATCCTTCCGAATTGATTCATGACCGAGGAAAGCATTACGGTTAGGCAGGCGGTTTTATCCGATACGGAAATCATCGCTGATTTCAATATCGCGTTGTGCCGGGAGACCGAGGACCGGGACCTCGATCGGGACATCGTGTTGAAAGGAGTCGAACGCTTTCTTTCCGAGCCGGCACGCGGCCGGTATCTTGTGGCGGTCATCGACGGCGAAGTCGTTGGCCAATCGGCACACACCTTCGAATGGAGCGATTGGAGAAATGGCGAAATCTGGTGGATTCAGAGTGTGTATGTCCACGCACGTTTCCGTGGCCAAGGCGTCTTCCGCGCTCTGTTCTCCCACATCAAGGAACTCGGTGAAGCGGCCCCGGACTGTTGCGGTATCCGGCTCTACATGGAAAGGGAAAACGAGACGGCACGCCATAGCTACCAACGACTCGGATTCAGCGAAACGGGGTATGAGGTTTTCGAACTTCTGTTTCCCACCGTCGGTTGACCTTGACCGCCGGGGATCGGGTGTAGCTCGATTCATCATCGACACCACGATTGTCCACATCGGGTTTGCCCGTGAGCGCCGCAGGCTTTCGGACTGCTGGGATTCTTCCCAGCTCTTGAGGCGAGGCGGCTTCACCCTCAAAGCGGTGGAGGAACCACCGCACTCCAGAGCCTCCGGCGGTAATAGACCCACCACCACAGGGTTGGAACAATTGCCATTCTCACACGTTCGCCCGTGGGTTCCGTTCGCTGGGGCGTCCGCAATGCGGGCAAGTGGCGAAGTGGGACGACGAGCGGTCGATGAAGACATGTCCGCAGGCGCGGCACGCGACTTTTTCCATGGATTCGCGGTGGCGGATGCGGGCGGTGCGGCGAGTGGAGGCGATCCACGCAATGCCGATGATGGACAGCACAACGGCCAGATAGATCAAAACGAGAGCAACGAGGGGAATTTTGATCATGATTTTGGGCCGGGGGCAAACCGGAGGTTGAGCCAACGGACGGCACCGGGAGCGGGCCGGATTGATTCCGGGACAATGATATTGAGCAAATGCCGCCGCAGGGCCGCATCGGCGGCTCCGCCGGTCGAGCGGAGGGGCACCGCCTCGGCAACCTGTCCGCTATCGGTGACGCGGGCTTGCCAGAGCGATTCACCGGTCACGAGAGTTGGCTCGGGACAGGTCCATGGCATTTCGGTTTGTTCCCCGGTGGCGGGATCTTCCCAGAGGGTTTGGCCATCACGCGCGGGCGAAGGCAATCCGGCCATGGGCAATTCTTCGGTTGGTGGAAGGGCGGCGGGCACTGCGTTGGGAAAGACGAGGGGCTGGTTGAGGGAACGCGGAGGCAGGCGTTCGAAACCGGGTTGGTATCCATCGAAGGAAAGCCGCATCGGAACCAAGTCGATGGCGGGAGGGCCGTCGCGAAAGGGCACGGCCCCGGAGAAGGCCCCGAGCGCAGGTCCGTGGCGGGCGAGGTTGGCGAGCACGTCCGGATCATCGGCGCGCAGTTGCCAGACCTCCGCGTCGCGCGGCAGTGATTTCTGGTTGGGCGGATAGACAACCCTGAAGAGATAAAACCCCGCGATGTGAAGCGCGAATGAGAGGAGCAAGAAGAATCCGAGACGAAAGGACAATACATGCGGGCGCTTCCAGCGAAAGATCATCGGCACCGGTCGCCGGCGTTCATTTCTCCGTGCCAACCAGGTGATCATAATCTCAGGGATTTTCGGCGGGTTGCGCGGCCTCCGCGACACGGAAGCCTTTGGCAAGGGCGAGGTTTTTCACCTTCATGGCCATTCCGTGGGAAGTGGTCTGATCCATCTTCAACACGAGCGTGGAGACACGCCCGAGGCGATTCCGATCGGCCGCGGCGAGATCCTTGAGGTCGGTTTCGAGGCGGTCGAGATCGGTTTCCAAATCATTGAGCAGTAATTTTGGCGGCGTGCCGGCGGAAACCACCAGCACATGAGCCTCGGCCAGCCCCTGGAGGGAAAACGAAGAGGGAGGGAGTTCGATCCGGACTCCGGATGGCGAAACCAACGATGAGCCTAACAAGAAGAACAACAACAAGGTCGCAAAGACATCCACGAGAGGCGCGACCAGCATCATCTCGCCACGGAAATCGAGATGGGAGCGGAGTTTCACGAAGCCACCTCCTCATCGTCGGGTTTGGTCCGTGCGTCCATAATCAGATTCACGACTTCAATGCCGGCGCGCTCCATGTCGTGCATGAGCTGGCGGCAACGGGCGAGGGTGAAGTGATAGAGGATATACACCGGCACCCCGACAAAGAGTCCACCAGCGGTGGTGATGAGGCTCTGGTAAACCGAACGCGAGAGTTGCACCGGCGTGGCATAACCGGTGACCTCGCTCACCTGCACGAAGGCGTCGATAAGACCGAGGATGGTGCCGAGCAATCCGAAAAGCGGCGTGCAGAGGGCGATGGTCGAGAGCACGGGCAGATGGAGTTCGAGGCGGCCGAGTTCGATTTGTCCGGATTCCTGGACGACATCGCGTAATTCGGCGCGGGGCAAATGCGGACGCTGGAGGGCGGATTGCACCACGCGGGCCACCGGTCCGGGGGCGGCCCGGCTTTCCCGGAGCGCTTCATCAAGGCGGCCCTGCCCGATGAGCCGGCCGATTCCCTGGAGCAATTCTCCCACATGTACGCTGGAACGGTGGTAAAAAAACAGCCGCTCGGCCGCCACGGCCATGGCGATGATGCTGCATCCGAGGAGCAGCCACATGATCTGGCCGCCTTTGTCAATCAGTTCGAACATGGTGATGGTGAGGTGACTCGGCCACACTTTACCCGCGAAAGGGAAATTGAAACCACGGATTTCTCGGCCGGACCCGTATTTTTCGGCACTTGCATGGGGAGGGCGCGGCTCGGAAGAGGTGGAGAATCCATTTCCCGACCGGCTGGCAGCGCGGTCGCGCTCATTTCAACGACGTCTCCTGCGAGGAGAATCGGCGGGCATCCTCACGGGTTTCCTGCTGGAATGGCACGGGGATTTTGGAAAGCGGAGGCAGGCGGGTATCCTCGTCGGCGAGGGCGGCCATGAGCCGGGGCAAGTGGCGGCGCACCGCGAAGGCGACCGCTCCCTCGGCATGAGCGCTGTCGTGCACGACGACGAGCCGGTGGCGGGCTCCGGCAGTGATGACCCCGCAACCGCCGCAGTGGGCGCGCTGCCAGAATTCGCCGGGCGAACCGAGGGCGGCGAGTCGCGAAACCTCGCGGGCGGCGACAAAGGCATTGATGGCGAGCACGGCGAGCGGTTCGGCGGTGGAAACTTCGATTTGGCCGGCATGGCGCAATAACATGCCCGCTTCGTCGGCGAGCACGATGCCGCTGGCTCCGCTTTCGCGCACCATCTCCGCGAGCACCAGGCCGACGATGTTTTCACCGGACGGCGGGTTGAAGGTGGATTCCGGAGGCGTATTCATCGTCCGGGGACTTGGTTGGCGGAAAAGAACCGCTCGAGCACGGTCTGGGAAACAGAAGTGAGCGTGGAGAAAACATTCCATCCCGAGCCGGCCACGCACTCGACGGCCTGCAGTCGCCGCGATCCGCTGTTGAAGATGTTTTCGAGATCGGCCATGGCCATGGCCCCGGCTACGTCCCGTTTGTTATACTGCAGCACGAGCGGCACCTCCGCGGGATCCACTCCATTGTCGCGCAGGTTTGCCCAAGTCGTGCGCCATGCCGCCAGGTTGTCATCGAGGCGGGTGCGTTCGGAATCGATCACGAAGACAATACCATCCACGCCGCGCAGCACGATCTGTCTGGTGGCATTGAAGACCGCTTGACCGGGCACGGTGTAAAGCTGGAACGAAACCCGGCAGCCCGCGACTTCCATCGCCTCGACGGGCATAAAGTCGAAAAAGAGCGTGCGGTCTGCCGCAGTGGCCAGCGATATCAACTCACCCCGCCGGGATGGATCCAGACGCGAGTGGATATACGAAAGATTCGTGGTTTTGCCGGACCAACCGGCCCCGCAATAAACGATCTTGAACCTGACTTCCCGGCTGGATGGATTGTATGCGGGCATGGCGGGCGTGGGTCGGGGACCGGCGGGCCTCAGCCGCGCATGAGTTCCCGCAAGATGATGACGAGTCGTTCCCTCACGCCGTGGGCGAAGCGCCGGCCTTCGTGGAGCACGGCGAGACAAGCCTCGCCTTCGCTGAAGAATGCGAGCAATCCCCGATCGGTCTGGATGGTCAGCGCACGGGCGTTGGAGATGCCGAGTTCACGGGCCATACGCGCGAGATGCGTGTAGGCAGCGGGCATGGTTTCAAGGCTCACGCCATCAGGCGCGTTGCCATACACGAGTTTGTCTCCAGCGAAATAACCCGCGGCTTTTACCCCTTGCAAACCGGTGGCAAGGCCGAAGACTCCTTCGGGTGGAAGAACGCCGGAGAGACCGAAGATCGTCCGTAGTTCGATTTGGCGGAAATCGATGGCGAAGTCGTCGTCACTCACCGCAGAGGCTGCCACGGGCTGGACCACGGGAGCGGGTGGAACGAAGGGTTTCGCTTCGACCGGGGCGGCGGCAACAGGCAACACCGGAGCGACCAGCTCGGGCACCGGAGCCAATGGAAGCGGTTCGGGTTCGGGCTCGGGTTGGGCCGGATTGACCATGGCGACAAATGGACTTGCCGGAGTTTCCAGCGGGGGAGCGGCGGGCTCGAAGTCTGTCGAGGTGATAGGTGCCAAAGGAGCCAGGGGCTCGGGCGAAGATTCTTTGACGATTGGTGCGGCGGGAATCTGGACGGGCGGAGCGATGTAGGCATCCTCGCGGGCGAGCACGGCGAATGGCGTTTCGAAAACAGGGGCGGCGGGCGACGCGGGCGGGGCCGAAACCTCAATGGGGCCGGTCATCAGTTCGGTCGGCTCCGGCACGGACTCGTCCGGAATCGGAGATAGAGCGGCTTCGGCTCCCAGATAAGGAATGACCAACTCGTGGTCGAGTTTGGCAGCGCCAAAAACCGAACGATAGGCCACGGGAAGAGATGAGACCACATCACGCAGGGCGACCATACCGGTCCCGGGGAATGCCCCCGCGCGAACCTTCGAAGCGGGCACTTTGCATTCGATGCCGCCGGGAAGTTGTTCGGCGGAGAAACCCAGGACATCGGCAGAAACCACCTTGAGCGAATCGGCGAGATCAAATTTGATTTCACCTCCACCTCCCGCCGGGGCCATTGGAGTGACGCGTTCGGTAGCGGGAACTTCCACCGGGTCGGCGGCCACGGGACGGAAGGGTGAAAAAACGGGAGGGACTTCGACCGGCTTCTCCACCGGACGCTGCGGCTCGGGCAAAAACCGACCCACCGGTTGACCGACTGCCGGGGCGGCAGGCCCGACGGGTTCAACAGGAGCCTCGGGCGCGGGCGCAGCGACCTCGAAGGGAGAAGCGAAGGCCGCAGTGGCCTCCGGTTCCGTAGAGGGCGTCAGCGTCTGGAAAGGCGATACGGCAGGCGCGGGAGTCGCCACTTGGAAGGGTGAAACCGGTGCATCGGCAGCGGGAGTAACCGCTTGGAAGGGAGAGGCCACAGACGGGGAAGCCGCTTGGAAGGGAGATGCGGCTTGAAATGGAGAGGCAGCCGCGGGAACAGCCGCTTGGAATGGTGACGCTGCTTGGAATGGCGAAGCAACCGCTGCCGGGGTGGCAGGCGCCACCATGGCTTTCGGGGCGAAGGTCGCCGAAGGAGCGCCATCCTCCCCCAACAACGAACGGACCCGGGAAACTGGAAGACGCACTTCGAAGTCATCTTCGGGCGTCACGGCACGCGGGAAAATTTCAGGGCAGGCTTGGAAAATTTCCGAAAGCATAACGGCGGGCCGGCCTTCGGCAATCGTGCGTTTGGCCGTAGCCAAATTGAGCGAGACCGTGCGGTTCACATCGACTCCTTGCAACCGCACGAACTCCGGAGGCAGGAGGTTGGCCAGCTCCGAGACGGAACACGGCCGCGCCGTGGACGTCGGCAGGGAAGGAATCTGATCCTCGCGACTGGGAACTGGAGCGGGGACCGAAGGCTCGGGATTTCCGAAGAGTTTATTGAAGAATCCGGACATGGTCGTGGCTGATGGAGCGGATTTTTGATTCGATGGAACGGCGAATCTTGGGCAGATTAGAAAACTGAAGCCCCGCTGTCAACCATTCCCGATGATTAGGGTAGCAAAACTTTCAAAAATTTTGGTGCACGGGGAGGGGTTCGAACCCCCGACCAACTCGGTGTAAACGAGTCGCTCTACCGCTGAGCTACCCATGCGAAGAGGGGAAGTGTACACGCGGACGGTGGTTTCCGCAAGAGGTTGCGGCCAACCCCCGGGAAAATTTTTCGACTTTCGCGCTCCGCGATTCGGAGGCATGATGTGGTTGATGTCCAGTCAATACGGCACCCTTTTCCGCATCAGCACCTTCGGCGAATCCCACGGCCCCGCCGTCGGGGTGGTCGTGGATGGATGTCCTCCCGGGCTTCCGATCGCCGCCGCAGAGATCCAGAAAGAACTCGACCGCCGTCGTCCCGGCCAGAGCGAGATCACCACTCCGCGGAAAGAAGCGGATGCCTGCGAGATTCTTTCCGGCGTCTTCGACGGCTTCACCACCGGCACTCCGATCGCCCTGCTCGTGCGTAACAACGACCAGAGGTCGTCCGCCTACGACGAGATGCGCGACAAATACCGCCCGTCGCACGCCGACTATACCTACGACGCGAAATACGGCCTGCGCGCTTGGCCCGGTGGTGGTCGCTCCAGCGCACGGGAATCCATCGGACGCGTGGCCGCGGCTGCCATCGCGCGCAAGGTCCTGCTGGCCCGGCATCCTGCTTTGGAAATCCTCGCTTATGTAAAATCGATTCACGATCTGGAAGCGGAAATCCGCCCGGAAGATCTGAACTCCACGAACATCGAATCGAATATCGTGCGCACTCCCGACGCCAACATGGCGGAGAAAATGATCGAGAAGATCAAAGCGGCGAGAGCGGCAGGCGACTCCCTCGGCGGAGTGGTGGAATGTGTCGTGCGTGGACTGCCCGCTGGCTGGGGAGAACCGGTTTTCGACAAACTCGATGCCGATCTCGCCAAGGCGATGATGTCACTGCCGGCGACCAAAGGATTTGAAATCGGAAGTGGTTTCGCTGGGACATTGTTAAAAGGGAGCGAACACAACGACCCATTCCGCGTCGAGCAGGGCAAAATCGTGACCACGACCAACCACTCCGGCGGGGTCCAGGGCGGGATTTCCAATGGCATGCCCGTCGTCTTCCGGGTGGCCTTCAAGCCGGTCGCCACCATCATGACCGCACAACAAACCGTCTCCTCCTCCGGGGAAGAAACCGAACTCACCGGACGGGGCCGCCACGACCCCTGCGTGTTGCCGCGGGCCGTGCCCCTGGTCGAAGCCATGGCCGCCCTCGTGCTCTGCGACCACGCCCTCCGCCACCACGCCCAATGCGATTGGCCGCCGTCCCGCTGAATTTCCTTGGCTTTTTTTCACATCTGTTGAATAATTGCCATAGACCATGTCGTCTATTCACACGTAACTACAATCGCCATGAAAATCCGCGCCTTCTCCATCACCGCTGCCGCCATCACCTCCCTCACCCTCGTGGGATGTGAAGGCATGAACAACCAAACCTCCGGCACCCTCGGTGGCGCCGCCACCGGCGCACTCGTCGGAGGAATCGCCGGCAACAACATCGACGGCATCAGCAAAACCGAAGGTGCCATCGCCGGCGCCCTCGTGGGCGGCCTGCTCGGCAACACCATGGGCCGCCAGCAAGATCAAATCAACGCCATCGACGCCCGCACCAACTACATGACCGTCTCCGTTCGCAATAGCAACGGCAGCGTCACCCCGGTGCAACTGAGCCGCGTGCAAGGCGATATCTGGCGCGGACCGCGCGGAGAACAGTACAATGGCGTGCCTTCCGAAGGACAACTTCGCCAACTCTATGGTTTCTGATCCGCGTCCATCCCCCGCTCTATTATCGGGGATATTAGGAGCGGTATTCGCTATCTAACAGGAGAGCAATCAGTATAAAGAGAACCACCCGCCCGGAAATTCCGAGGCGGGTGTTTCGTTATATATGAGGAATTGTTTCCCTCGCTTCGCGGAGGTGTTCCGCTGCCGTTTCCACCTCAATCGAGAGCCAGCTCGAGCAATTTCACGGCCTCGCTCGGCGAGGCCGGGGAAGCGAGCACGTTGGAGACGCCCGGCACATCCAACCAGCGGCGTCCCTCGCCTTCCGACATGGACAAGACGATGATCGGCATGGTGAGACCGAGGAAAATCGCATTCTCGTTGGGCACCACACCCGGGCCATCGACCAGGATGGCCGCGTCGAAGGGACGCTTCGCCGGAGCGCGGGAACCATAATGGGCGGCACGGGACACCGTGCTGACCGGCACCGGCAACATGCCCTTGCGCCAGACCATCTGACAAAGGATCGGCGACTCGATGGCATCGGAAGCGACCACGAGCACACGGCGAAGGCGCGGAGTGGCTCGGCGCTCGCGCAGGACCGCGTCTTCCTTCACCGGAAACACGCATCTCCAGTCTCCCGACGGTGCCAATTCAAATCTTCCACCGGCGGCACTCATGCGCGCGGCCAGCGAAAGAAGGGCCTCGGCCAATTCCGGCACCCTATCCGGACCAGGCAGCCCGCGGCATTCCAATTCCAGTTGACGCCATGGTGCCACGGCGCGTTCGCGCGCAGAAATCACCACGGGATGCGAGGTGTTATCCGAGACCGCCACACGGCAAGCGAGAACAAGACCCTCGAGGGCCTTCTCCATCGGCCAACGAGCCATGGCGACATCTGGCATCACGTCGGGCAACTCGTCCACCCATGTCAGGCTGCCGTCCACGGCGGCCAAATCGAAAGCCGCTTCGATTGAAGACCAAACGGAAGACGCACCGGGCGCCACGGGGGCAGGTCCCATACCGGTGGCGAGATTTTTCTGCAAATCCCCCATCCGGCGCACCGATTCGCGGGCTTCGTTCAGATAATCACTGCCTGCGATCGCGCTCGGCTGCGCATCCACGAAGCGACGCAGGTTGTCCTCGATGTCGCTCAGGGCCTGACGCCCCGCCTGCAAATACCAGCGCCCGAGTGGCTCGCCGGTGGCTTCCGCCATCGGTGCGGCCGCCTCGGCCGAAAGTGGGTTCCTGGCCGCCGCTCCACTGGATTCCAGAGCACGTTCGAGAGCATTGGCATCCCATGGGTCACCCAGATTCTCGCCACCTTCGACAATACTGCGCGCTTGCACGCCCGGGGGCAAATCACGGCTGCCATCGGTCACCACCACCTCGGCGCTCTCTCCCGCCACCGCATACTGATCCAAGGCCGACCAGCCAACCGCCCGCCAGAGGTAACCACGACCCTCAAGCATCGAGCCAACCCATGTCCTCCAGAGCGGACTTTCCGAAACCACCCACGCTTCAGCCAGAGGGCGCAGGGTTTCGGGTGCTGGGGAGAGAACGGGGTTTAGATTTGTTGAGGTATCCATAATTGCTAGGTTGCCTGACCGGGAAAATCTAAAAATTATACTGATATAAATCCAGATATTTCTAATTTTCATGGAAATTCGGCTACTTGGATAGCAAAGATTCCTTCAATTTTGCGAATCTGCCCAATGCTTTTGCGAGAATCGAGCAAGGTTTAGTTAAGAGTTCTAAAACAACTTGCCTGAGGGACAGACGTATGGCATTCGCCACCATGGAAAAAATCTGGAAAATCCGCACGGATACCGGCGGCACCTTCACCGATGCTCTCGCCTTCGATCCGCAAGGCACGCGCCACCGGCTGAAGATCCTGTCATCCGGTGCCCTGCGCGCGACTTTGGCGGAGACTGCGGACTCGTCACACCGGGTGAAGACCGTCGGCCTCCCGGACCTGCCAACCAATTTTTTCCGCGGGTTCCGATTGCGACTTTTGCCAGACGGGCAGGAAATCGAGATCACGGGCTCGGAGAATGGTGCGGGTTTCCTCACGCTGGCCGAAACACTTTCCGCTCCACCTAGTTCGGCCTTCGAGGTTTCCTGCGGCGAAGAAGCACCAGTGCTCGCGGCCCGCATCTTGACCCGCACCCCTCTTGGCACCGCCTTTCCCCCGCTCGACTTCCGGCTCGCCACCACCCGTGCGACCAATGCGTTGCTCGAACGGAAGATTGCGCCGGTCGTACTTTTCACGAACCGCGGCTTTGAGGACCTTCCGCAGATCGGGGACCAGCGGCGCCCTGACCTTTTTGCCATCGCCCCCGAACTCCCCCCACCCCTCATCAAGGGCAGTTTCGGCTTGCCCGGACGACTCGACGCGGACGGGAAGGAATTGGAACCACTCGACGAAGCGGAGGTCGAGGCCATCGCCCGCGACGCATTGCAGAGATTCCCTTGCGCGACAGCCGCCGTCGCCCTCATGCACTCCCATCGCAACGGACCACATGAGCAGATGGTGGCAGCCGTCCTCCGCAAAGTCGGTTTCACCCACATCGCCATTTCTTCCGCGCTCGCCCCCTCCATCAAACTCCTCCACCGCGCCCAAACCGCCATCGTGGAAGCTGCATTGGCCCCCATCATCGGACGTTTCCTTGAAAACATCGGGCACCCCACCGGTCAATCGCAGCTCTGGATGATGAATTCCGCCGGCAGTGTCTTGCCTTCCAAGGGGTTCGCTGCCAAAGACGCCCTGCTCTCCGGTCCGGCTGCGGGAGTCGTCGGTGCCACGACCATCGCGCGGAGCCTTGGATGGGAGAAAGTCCTAACATTCGACATGGGTGGCACCTCGACCGACGTGGCCCGCATCGAGGGCGCTTATCCTTACCAATTCGAGCACCAGGTCGGAGATGCCCGTCTTGTTTTCCCGTCCATTCGCATCGAAACCGTGGCCGCCGGAGGCGGTTCGATTTGCCGCTGGGCCGATGGTCGGTTGCATGTCGGCCCGGAAAGCGCGGGGGCGAATCCCGGTCCGGCTTGTTATGGAAAAGGTGGTCCACTGACCGTGACTGACTTGAACTTGCTGCTCGGTTATTTCCGTCCGGAGGATGCACCGGTTCCGATCTCCAGCGAACCCGCCCTTTCCCGGTTGGAGGAGTTGGCTTCAACCGTCGCCGCCGCCACGGGAGAAACGATCCGTCCGCTCGATCTGGCCGCCGACCTGCGCCATCTCGCCATTGAGATCATGGCCGACGCCATTCGGACCGTCTCGCTGCGTGAAGGCGCAGACCCGGCGGATTATTCCCTCGTTGCCTTCGGAGGTGCAGGCCCACAACACGCTTGCGAGGTCGCTGCCGCACTCGGCATCCGACGGGTTGCCATCCCGGCCGACGCCGGACTGCTCTCGGCCAACGGACTCCACCATGCGCCCATCGAACGTATCGCGGAGTCATTGGAGATCCGTTTGTTAGATAACATGGAAAGATCCATCTCGGAAAAGTTCGAATCGTTACGCGAGCGTGCGGTTTCCGAAGTGCGCGGACATGCCGGGGCCGATGTTGAGATCTCCATCCGACGACAATTCCTGACCTTGCGGTTGCGAGGACAAGACAGCACGCTGCCAATTGAATGGGTTGATGGAACATCGATCAAAGAAAATTTTTCCTCGGAATACAATAAGCAATTTCATCGTCTGCCGCCGATGCGTCCCATCGAAGTGGTTAGCCTGCGGGTCGTCGCTTCGACCGTCGTCCCGGCACCAATGATCGAAACTCTTGCGGATGCATCGGAGTCAGGTCCGGCTCTTCTTCAAGATGGATTTTCCACCTGCCTGATTCCGGTCGGCTGGACCTATCGGAAAGGAACCAACGGCACCTTGATGTTAGAGAGAATCGATCAGACCGATGAAGGGACTTCTACGAGCATGACCGTGCAGACGGAACTGTTCCGGGCCCGCTTCGATTCCTTGGTCGCCGATATGGGGGCATTGCTTGTGCACACCGCCCTTTCGACCAACATCCGGGAAAGACTCGACTTCTCCTGCGCCCTTCTCGACCCGGAAGGCCGCCTCGTCGTCAATGCTCCCCACATACCTGTTCACCTCGGCGCGCTCGGCGTGTGCGTGAGATCGGTGGTCAATACACTCGACCTGCGTCCCGGCGATGTCGTGATCACGAATCATCCCGCTTTTGGCGGAAGCCACCTGCCGGATGTCACCCTTCTCGCACCGGTTCACGCCGAAGATGGGCAACTGCTCGGCTATGTGGCCAACCGTGCCCATCATGCGGAAATCGGTGGACTCACCCCCGGCTCGATGCCGCCCGATGCCACCCGTCTTGCCGAGGAAGGTGTGGTGATCCCGCCAACCATTCTCGCTCGCGAGGGTTCTCCTCCCGATTGGTCGCTGGCAGAGCAAATCTTTCGGAGCGGTCCATGGCCGAGCCGAAACCCGGCCGAAAACCTCGCCGACCTCCAAGGCCAATGGACCGCCCTGGTCCACGCGAGGAAAACATTGTTGTCTCTCGCTAGACATCACGGACCCACTTCTCTGCTTTCAGCCATGGAGAACATCGCCAGCCAAGCCCGCGACGCGCTGGTCGCCGCCTTCGCCAAACTCGAATGGACCCAACCTCGGGAGGCAGAGGAATGCTTCGACAATGGCGGCAAAATCCATGTGCGACTCCGCCGCCTCGAAGACGGCCGCATCGAAATCGACTGCTCGGGAAGCGCGGACCAACACCCGGGAAACTTCAATGCCACCCCGGCCATCGCGACTTCTTCCGTTCTTTACGTAACAAGACTTTTGGCCGGCGGAAAGCTGCCGCTCAATGATGGGCTACTAAAACCAATTCACCTTATCCTAAGGGATGGAAGCATACTTTCTCCGCACTTCACGGAGTCAGCAGAAAGCTGCCCGGCGGTGGTGGCGGGCAACGTGGAAACCTCCCAACATCTGGTCAATGCCCTGCTCAAAGCCCTCGGACTCGCCGCTTGTTCCCAAGGGACGATGAACAATGTCCTCTTCGGAAACGAGTCGTTCGCCCACTATGAAACACTCGGTGGCGGGCATGGGGCGACCCCGGACCGCGACGGAATTTCCGGGCGTCATTCGCACATGACGAACACCGCCATCACGGACCCGGAAATTCTCGAACACCGGTTTCCGGTGCGGCTGAGGCAGTTCGCACTTCGATCGGGCAGCGGCGGCCAAGGCGAGCGGCGCGGAGGCGACGGCCTGATTCGAGAATACGAATTCCTGGCTCCGGTGCGGGTTTCCCTTCTCGGGTCGAAACGAAAGGCCGGTCCGGAAGGAGCCAATGGCGGTTCGGCAGGCCAGCCGGGGTTTCAGGAGGTGATGGGCGCCGACGGGGCGTGGCGGGAGGTCCCCGGGGTCGTTTCTTTGGACCTCAAACCCGGTGAGCGGCTTCGCGTTTCCACTCCCGGAGGCGGGGCTTGGGGAACTCTGGTTCTGCCGAATCGTGCTTGAAGACGAAGCCTTCCATGGTTAGAGAATTGCCCGAGCTTCACCCGTCTGCCTCGACTGCTTTCCAGCTTTATGCGCCTCAGCATTGTCACCGATACCTTCCCTCCGGATGTCAACGGCGTGGCGAACACTCTCCGGCGCCTGCGGGGACTTTTGCAAACGCGGGGCCATGAGGTGGACCTCGTGCTTCCCGGCGACCTGCGGGTGGGAGCGCATAAAGCGGGTTTGATCTCGGAAGAAGAATCCTCGGCCCGTCTTCGCCTAGCGGCCTTGCCGGTGCCGGGCTACAAGGGTTTGCGTTTCGGGCTTTTTTCGCGCGCTCCCTTGCGCAAACACTGGACGAAGTATCGCCCGGATATCATTTACGTGGCCACGGAAAGCCCTCTCGGTTTTTCCGCCGTGGAAGCTGCAGAGGACCTTGGCATCGCCGTCGTCTCCGGTTACCACACGAATTTCGATACCTACATGCAGGATTACAAGGTCCCGATGCTCAAGTCCATCGCGGGCGGCTATTTGAAAAACCTCCACAACCGGACCGCCGCCACCTTCGCGCCCGCGCCGGATGTGATTGACCGGCTTCAGGAGACAGGATTCAAAGAGATCCGTTTGTTAGGCCGTGGGGTGGACACCGTGCTTTTTGATCCGGATAAACGCTGCCCCGAGCTGCGGCGGGAGTGGGGCGCGGCGGATGATAACACGACCGTCGGACTTTACGTCGGACGCGTGGCTCCCGAGAAGAATGTGCCGCTGGCCCTGGAATCAGCCGCCGCTCTGCGGGCCTCCGAGATTGCATCCGGCCGCGATTCCCGTATGGTCGTGGTTGGCGACGGGCCGAAACGCGAGGAATTGGCCAAGGCACATCCGGGGGTCATTTTTGCGGGCACCCTCACCGGGGTCGATTTGGCGCGGGCTTTCGCCTCCGCCGACCTGTTCCTTTTCCCCAGCACGAGCGAGACGTTCGGAAATGTCATCCTCGAGGCCATGGCGAGCGGATTGGTGACGGTCTCTTTTGATTACGCCGCGACGTCACTTCATGTCCGCGATGGACAAAACGGGTTCGCCGTCTCCCCTGTCGGGGATGCCGGGGCATTTCTCACCGCCTGCGGGCGGGCCGCCGATCGGGAAAAATGGCCGGAAATCCGCGCCGAAGCCCGCCGGACCAGCCTCGCCATCTCCTGGGATGCGGTCGCCGACCAGTTCGAAAGCGATTTGCTGGAACTGCTCGCCCGCCATGGCGGAAAGTCTTGACAGTTCTGGCGGCATCGCCTAGCTTTCCTGCCCCGCGAGTCCTGCCATCGGCCGTCGGTCTCTGGGCATCTCCTTTTGGGAAGGTGTCGCGCTCGCCAGAGGTAACCCGGCCAATCAAAATACATCCATGCCAGCCAAACTAGCCCGGTTCGAACTGCCGAACAAACTCGTGCGTGACGAAGTCACCGCCACGGAAACCTACGCCAAATTCATCGCCGAACCTTTCGAACAAGGATACGGCCACACCATCGGGAACTCGCTCCGCCGCGTCCTGCTCTCCTCTCTGGAAGGGGCCGCCATCACCTCGGTGAAAGTCTCCGGAGCCCTCCACGAATTCACTTCCCTGCCCGGAGTGGTCGAGGACGTCACTGAAATCATCCTCAATCTCAAGAAGATCAAATTCCTCAACCACGGGGAAAGCAAAGAACCGCGCGTTCTCACCATCAACGTTGACAAAGAAGGTGTGGTGACCGCGGGCGACATCAGCGAAGACAACCTCTATGAGGTCGTCAACAAAGACCAGATCATCTGCACGCTCGATCGCAAAACGCGCTTCGAAGCCGAAATGGAAGTCCGCGTCGGCCGTGGTTTCAATACCGGCGAAGAAAATAAATACCGCGACATGCCCATCGGCGTGATCGCCATCGACTCGATTTTCTCCCCGGTCGTGCGCGTGAAATACGCCGTCGAAGATACCCGCGTCGGCCAGCACACCGACTACAACCGTCTCATCATGGAGATCTGGACCGATGGTCGTATCAATCCTCAGGATGCCCTGCTTCAATCCTCGGCCATTCTCCGCCACCACCTCGATGTCTTCGTCAACTACGACGACAGCCAAGTTGAATTCGAAGCCGCGCCGGAATCGCAAAGCGAAGAAAACGCCGAGCTGCGCCGCCTGCTCAACATGAGCGTGAACGAGATCGAACTCTCCGTGCGCGCCGCCAATTGCCTCAACAACGCCAACATCACCACCGTTGGACAGCTGGCCATGAAGTCGGAAGCCGAAATGCTCAAATACCGCAACTTCGGCAAGAAGTCCCTCAACGAGATCAAGGACAAACTGCACGAACTCGGTCTTGGCCTCGGCATGAGCTTCGATCCCAACATGCTCGAAAGCAACGCCCCGGCGAGCCCCCTGGCCGCCAACATCGAAGCCGACGCCTTCGCCAGCCTCATCAAAGATAATCTGCGCTGACGCGCTCGCCCCCACCGGCACCCCTTAACCACACAGAAGCCATGAGACACAATCGTAAAGTCCCCAAACTCCAGCGCCGCGCCGACCAACGCAAGGCCCTGTTGTCCAACCTTGTCTGCTCGCTCATCGAGCACCGCCGCATCCGCACCACCCTGGCCAAGGCCAAGGCCGTGCGCCCGTTCGCGGAAAGAATGCTCACCCTCGGCAAACGCGGCGATCTTCACGCCCGCCGCACCGCCCTGAGCTATCTCAAGCACAAGGACATCGTCGCGAAACTCTTCTCCGAGGTCGCGCCCGCTGCCGCCGCCCGCAATGGCGGTTACACCCGCATCACCAAACTCGGCCAACGCCCCACCGACTCCGCCCCCATGGCCTACATCGAGTGGGTTGATTTCGTGGCCACGCCTGCGGCAAAAGAATCCACCGAAAAAGCGGCCGAAGCCACCGCGTCCTGATTCCCGAAAAGGAATCACACGCGAGGCCACGCCCCCGCTTCCCGAACTCCCCGCTCCACTCATGGAGCGGGGAGTTTTTGTTTTGAGTGGGTGACCCCACTCCCGGCCGAACATCCAACTGCTCCCGTGGATCCGCTGACACACATTGCGGCAAAGACGTCCCCAATTGCCCCACTTTGTCAACCATTCCGCAGCTTGGCACTTGCGCGGCGGGCCCGGCACCAGCAGAGTCCGCATACCTCATGACTCCCCTGCGTCTCGCCATCGCCGGTTGCGGCTCCCGCGGCCGAACTTACGCCCGCATCGCCGCCCAGCTCTCACCCCGTTATTCCATCGTTGCGGCAGCCGACCCCGACCCCGCGGCCCGCGCCCAGATTGCCCTCGTCGCCGGCGAGAATTGCCGCGAGTTCGCGTCGGCCGATGAACTCATCGAAGCCCGTCCCGATGCCGATGCGATGGTCATCGCCACCCAGGATGAAACGCACCATGAGCTGGCTATCCGAGCCATGGAAGCCGGATATGACCTGCTTCTGGAAAAACCCGCCGCCACAAACCTCGAACATGTGCTGGCAATCCGCGAAACCGCCCGGGCGACCGGAAAAAAAGTCGTGCTCTGTTATGTGCTGCGCCACACGCCGTTCTACAGGGCCATCCGCGACTTTCTCTCGAGCGGCCGTTTGGGGAAAATCGTGAATATCCAGATGGTCGAGGGGGTTGAACCATATCATCAGGCCCATAGTTTTGTGCGCGGGCATTGGTCACGGGAGCAGGATTCAAGTCCCATGATCCTCGCGAAGTCATGCCACGACATGGATATCATGCAATGGCTGGTTGGCTCCCCCGCGAGGGCGCTCTCTTCCTTCGGTCGTCTCGGACATTTCCATAAAGGCAATGCCCCCGCCGGCTCAACCGCCCGCTGCACCGATGGGTGCCCACACAGTGGGAGCTGCTTTTACGATGCCCATCGTTACCTTTCCGACAAACGCCGCTGGTTGAACATGATTCTGCCGAATGCGGAATCCATGGACGACGCCTCGATTCTCGACTTCTTGCGCTCCAGTCCATGGGGTCGATGCGTCTGGCATTGTGACAACGATGTCGTCGACCACCAGGTCATCGGCTTTGACTTTGAAAACGGAGTCAGCGGCACGTTCACCATGAGCGCCTTCGACAGCGGACGCCAAATCAGCATCATGGGCACGGAAGGCGTTCTCAAGGGCGGCGCCGACGGCACCCGCACCGGTGCGCCCGAACTGTGGTTCCGCTCGCATGCTTCCGAGAGTGCCGAAGCCGTGGCTTTGCCTCCCGCCCCTGAACATGGCTATGCCGGTCATGGTGGAGGAGACTACGGCATCATCGATGCCCTCGACAAAATCCTGCGCGGTGCCGACTCGGGCGAACACCTGCTCGACTCCACCCTCGAGTCGCACTTCATGGCCTTCGCCGCCGAACAATCCCGACGCGAGGATGGACGCCGCATCCTGCTCGACGAACTCCGCGGGTGAAAGAAAATCAATTTCAACCGATATGAACACCCATTCTCCCATCGGCATCTTCGATAGCGGGCTGGGTGGCCTTTCCGTCGCGCGCGAAGTCCACCAACTCCTGCCCGGAGAGGATTTGCTCTACATCGCCGACAGCGCGTGGTGCCCGTATGGTGGACGCCCGCTTTCCGAAATCCGCGAGCGCGCCCATTTTCTAACAGAATCACTGCTTGCAGCCGGCGCGAAACTGATTGTCGTCGCTTGCAATACCGCCACCATCGCCGCCGTCGAAAGTTTGCGGGCCACCTATCCCATCGGCTTCGTCGGCATGGAACCGGCTGTCAAACCAGCCGTGGCCGCCACAAGGACCGGCGTGGTGGGAGTGCTGGCAACCGGAGCTGCGCTCAGCGGGGAAAAATTCCACCAACTTGTCGCCCGCCATGCCGACGGAGTGCGTGTGATCACCCAACCTTGCCCGGGATTGGTAGAAAAGGTCGAAACAGGTGATCTCGATGGCGACGAGACTGCCACCTTGGTTCGACGTTATGCCAATCCTCTTCTGGAGGCGGGTGCCGATACACTCGTGCTCGGTTGCACACACTACCCGCTCCTGCGACCCCTCATCCAGTCCATCGTGGGACTCGGAGTCCAACTGATCGACACGGGAGCAGCGGTCGCACGTCAGGTCGGGCGGATGCTTGAAAAAGAAGGGCTCGCGCGCACGGAATCCAATCATAAAGGAACACTCCGCGTCCGCACCACCGGCGATGCCGCCTCGTTGGCCCGTGTTTTCCCGAAGCTCTGGCCGGGCCCGAAGATGGAGAGTTGGTGAGCCGAAGCTCCGCAATGAGCTTGCGCCGCCGTAGCCTGAATCCTGCTTCCAATCCCAACGGGATTGTGTCCTACTGGTGTGCGAGGGCTCGTCTTACGCGTCTCTGTCAAGCCTTCCCGCGGCTCCTCGAAGGGTGGTCCCGACTCACTGAGCCGTCGCGTCACCCACCAAGAGCTGGGAAGAATCCCAGCAGTCCAAGAGTCTTCGGCGCTACGGTAAGCCAACCCCGAGAGCCACGTTCTCCTTTTTCCGGGGAGCCACGGATCATTCGCCGGAGGCTCTGGACTGCGGTGGTTCCTCCACCGCTCTGGGGAAAGATCCTCCATCGCCCTTACGAGCCGAGCAACCGGACGATCCCTCCACTGGGCCGCTCTCTCTAAGAAAGCGAGTTCAGCACCAAAATCGAGAGGCAGGGACCGCTGTCCCAGCGGTCCGTGAGATCGTGAGGCCAAGGAAACCGCCAAAGCGTGGTGGATCTCCCCCCGCGGACGTTTGGGGCCAAACGTCCCTGCCTCGGTCGTTCGGAGGGGCAAGCTGGGTGGCGGGGGCAGATCGCTCGGGGAGCCACCACGGCGAGATAAAACAATCCGCAGCAGAACGGGTGGGAGAAACGCGGGTTACCCCAACTGGTAGCTGTCCACATCCACTCCGATGCCGACATTTTTCCCGGGCTTCCAATCCCGCATGGCCTCCTGCAAGCGGGCGCAAAGCAAACGCACGGAAGAGGATCGCAGCATGAGTTGGAAGCGGAAATGATCCTGTGCTTTGGCAAGCGGCGAAGCGACCGGCTCTCCCATACTCACGGATTCCGGCAGGATACGCTTGAGACGTCCGTGCAAGTCGAGCAGCGCACCTTCGGCCAACGCCGCATCCTGGCAACGCGCGGTGATGAGCACGACATGCGATTCGGGCGGATACCGGAAAGCATTGCGGAAATCCATCTCCTGCTCCAGAAACCCCGCGAAGTCGTGGCGCCTGGCATGTTGGATCGCCGGGCTGTGGGGAGCATACGTTTGGATGATCACCTCGCCCGCGACATCGCCGCGTCCGGCTCGGCCAGCTACCTGGGTTAGAAGTTGGAAGGTGCGTTCGCCCGCTCGGAAATCCGGCATGTTCAGACTGACGTCGGCATTGAGCACACCCACCAGCGTGACATTGGGAAAATCCAACCCCTTGGCAATCATCTGTGTGCCGACGAGGATATCAATCTTCCCGGTGCGGAACGCGCGCAAGGTCTCGCGGAGGTGGTGTTTACGCTGGGTGTTGTCGCTGTCGAGGCGCGCCAACTTCGCTTTGGGAAACACCTTACCCAACACCTCCTCGACTTTCTGGGTGCCATAGCCGGTCATGAGAATGCTTGGATCTCCGCAGGCAGGACATTTGCTCGGAACCCGCTGCCGGAACCCGCAAACATGGCAGACGAGTCGATCTTCGGATTTATGATAGGTCAGGGCCACGCTGCAGTGGTTGCATGTGCACAGGTGTCCGCAACTAGGGCATTGCAGCGTGCGCGCGAATCCACGGCGGTTCAGAAAGAGGATGCTTTGTTCTCCCTTGGCCAGACGCTCTTCGATTCCCCGCCGCAAAGGATCGCTGAGGATCGCCACGCCCTTCATCTTGCGCGACTCGATCCGCATGTCCACCACCCGGATGAGCGGCAGATGCCGATGGTCGATGCGTCGGGTCATGGCCACGAGCGCATATTTCCCGGTCTTCGTATTCTGAAAAGATTCGAACGACGGTGTCGCGCTTCCCAGCACGACACCGCATCCTTCAAGATGGGCCCGCACTACCGCCACGTCGCGGCCATGGTATCGGGGCACGCTGTCCTGTTTGTAGGATGCTTCGTGTTCCTCATCCACGATGATGATGCCGAGGTTCGCCACCGGAGCGAAGACGGCGCTGCGGGGTCCGATGACCACACGTGCCTCGCCCTTGCGGATGCGCCGCCACTCGTCGTGGCGCTCGCCTTCGGAAAGCTGGCTGTGCAGTACCGCCACCCCGATACCGCAGGCATCAAACCGCCCTTTGAAGCGTTCGACCGTCTGCGGGGTGAGCGCGATTTCGGGCACGAGAACAATCGCGCCGCGCCCGGCCTCTAGCATCTGGGCAATCAGTTGCAGATAGACTTCCGTTTTCCCGCTACCAGTCACCCCATGCAGCAAAACGGGCTTCGGTGCCGGACCAGCCAACAACCCGCTGATATTGGCCACAGCGGCGGACTGCTCCTCGGTGAGTGCGGGCGCTTCGGTGGCGACGATTTCTTCCCCCTCCCAGGGGTCGCGGGTCACCTCCTCCTCGCCGAAAGCCACCCATCCCCGGCCAGCGAGCGCTTTGAGCGAAGCACCGACCGATTGGCTATCGCCGAGCTCGGCCACAGGGGTGGACTCCCCGACGGAAAGGGCGCGCACCAATGCCGCCTGACGGGGTGCCCGGCGCCGCAGTGCCTCGATTTCCTCCTCGGGGATCTCCTTGGCCAACCGCGCGGTGCGGCGGACTTTCCCCTTATTCTCCTCCGGACGGACCGCGGGGGGAGCCATGGCTCGCAAAATGGCTTCCATGGGGGCGAGGTAGTAGGCGGCAATCCAGCGAGCTAATTCCAGCAATTTTGGGGGCAGGAGGGGAGCCTCGTCGAGCACACCAAGAATTGGCTTCAGTTCCACCCCCGCCGGAACTGCCGCCTCCCGGGCAGGACGCACGTCCATCACCGTGCCCGTGGCCGCGCGCTGCCGGAGGGGCACCCTCACCCTCATTCCGGGCACAATGCGGGCATCCAAATCCGCCGGCACCCGGTAGTCAAATACCCGGTCCGCCGAACTGTCGATCAACACGGCCGCCACTTTCTCCATGCCCGGCTACGGTGGCGCGATTCGGGCAACTGCTCAAGAGAATTGGAAGCGGCAATTGACAGCCGCGGAATCTCCGATATACTTGCGATCCTTTTACAAATCCGATTTCCATGGCCAATACCAAGTCAGCCCTCAAGCGCGTGCGCCAAATCGAGCGTCGCACCGAACTCAATCGTGCCGCCAAGTCCCGTCTCAAGACCCTCCGCAAAAAGGTGGGCACCGCCGCCGAATCCGGGAAAGCCGAGGAAATCAGCGCCGCTCTCAGCTCCTACGCCTCCGCCGTGGACCGCGCCGCCAAGACCAGCCTCATTCACAAGAATGCCGCCTCCCGCCTGAAGAGCAAGGCTGCCGCCGCCGCCAAAAAGGCCAAGGCCTGATTTTCAAACCAGTTTTTCCAAAAGAGCGGCCCGGATACTCTCCGGGCCGCTTCTTTTTTGTGAGCGCAAAATAGCCGCTCTGCCAGCCCGCATTTCTGCTTTCTCTCCGGTGTCTCCCGCCTACCCTTTGCCGCGATGTTTTTCCTGCCGCCGCCGACCGACGAAGATCCGCCGCCCCGCGGGGTCATCTTCGATTTTGACGGGGTGATCGTCAATACCGAGGAAGCGGTTTATGATGCGTGGCGCGAAGTGTTTCTCGCCCATGGTGCCGACCTGCCGCTCGACCTCTATCGCCGATGTGTGGGCAGCGACCACGGGCTCTGGGATCCGAAAGTTTATTTCGAAGAAGTCACCGGTCTCAAACCCGAGTGGGATCCCATTCTCCATGAAAAAAACCGCCGGACGCGCGAACTCTTGGCCGGCATGCAAACAATGCCCGGGATCCTCGACACCCTCGCTTTTCTGGAGAGTCGCGCCATTCCCATGGCGGTCGCTTCCAGTTCAAGCCGATCATGGGTCGGTGGTTGGCTCGACCGGCTGGGTCTCGTGAAATACTTCCACTCCTGGCATTGCCGGGACGACGTGGCTCGTGTAAAGCCCTTTCCCGACCTTTTTCTCCGTGCCGCGGCCGCCCTCCGACTTCATCCGTCGGAAATTCTGGTGATCGAAGACTCGGCGAACGGCCTCCGCGCCGCCCACGCCGCGAATATGCGCTGCCTCCTCATCCCGAATGAGATCACCCGGGGACAAGTAGGACCCGATACTGGCCCTTGAGTGGTTCAAGGGAGCATCACCGAGTCGGGGCACAAGAAGGATCGTTTTCGGTTCAGTAGTAGTATCTCGGACGCCCGTAATACATGGAGTTTACCTTGCCACGTCGGTCCCCTGCTAAACCACCAACGGCTGCCCCGATGGCGGCACCGCCCCAGGAACCCATGCTGGTGTTATTGCCGATGACCGCTCCGGTAATGCCTCCCACCACCGTGCCTGTGCGGCGACCGGACCGAACGTAGGGATCAGGATGAGGAGCGACCACACAGGAAGTGAAAGGAGAAACCACTGTCAAAGCGGTGAGAAGAAGAATTGCGTGCTTTTTCATTGGCGTGAGTAGTTGATGAGTTTTTCCATTTCGGTTTCACCTTTGGCGGCTGACATGGCAGCGTGGAACTCCTTGGCTTCGGCCCGATCAACGAAACCGTCTCCCCCTTTGTCGATACTGGCGAAGAGTTTGTCGAAGGATTTCTTGGAATCGGAATAAGCCTTGAGTTCGGCCGGAGTCACCGCGCCATCATTATTGGAATCGCGAAGTTCAAAGTCGCTTTTCTTGGCTTCCGGATCGACCATCTTCCATTCCTCCATGGTAATGCGGGAATCCCCGTTGGCGTCTCCGGCGGAGTAAACGGCATTGAGCAAGACCCGACCCAGTTCCGGTTTCGACAGTTTCCCGTCGCCGTCCTTGTCGGCTTCCGCGAACGGGTCCGGTCCACCACTGCAACCAGCGAAAACGGCCACACCCGCCAGCATCGCCCAACGTGTCCAAGATTGATATATTCCGATTTTCATGACATCTCATTATTTTCGATGACCCGGGCGGGTCAATCGTTTGCTCGCAAAAAAAGTGGGACTTTGGTCTCGCGTTTTCCGCCTTTTTTCCGACACTTGCTTGCTATGACACGAATCGGCATTCTCATTTGGATTATCGTGCTGGCCGGTTGTGGCAAGCCGACCAATCCGACGGAGAGGGAGAAACCGCCAAAACAGACACTTCAGCCAGGCCTGCCTTGGGAAAAGGTTGCGGCGGAGGTGGTCTTTAGCCGGAACTTCATGAGTCCGCTCTTTCCAGAAAAGGAAGGACTTCATTTGCTGCCGGACCACTACCGGTTGGGCTCGAAGGCATTCGCAAAATCTCCACCGGCCTGGTGGCTCAGTCTGGCCAAACAACAGAATCTGAAGGAGAAATGGAATTGCACCGACTTTCCCCTCGCCTATGCCGGACAGGTGGAAACGGAAAATGGCCCGGCACTTCTGGTGGTTCAGGTGACCCATTCGTTTACCGGAGATGGCTTCTTTTCGCCCGGCCCAGTTTTGTCACTTGTCGCCTTCCTCTTCGCGAAGGAACCATCAGGTGCTCGCCTCGTGGCCACGGAAACAACAACTTTGGGCTCCGGCGGGAGCTTTCAATTTTCCCGCCTTCATGCAGGGAAGCCCGACGGTCGGTTCATCCTTTTCCGCACAGAAAGCGGTTCTTCCTTCGATAGCCGAGAAATAACCGGGACGAGCGAATTGAAGCTCCGGGTCGAGCCGAAGGGGAAACTTCATTGGGAGCGCGAATAGCCCTGAATCAAAGCCAGTCGACATACTTCCTCATGCGATGCCTCGTTTGAGAAGATGGGTCAGGGCTTCTTCAACACGCGGGCGGGCACCTCGCCGACAGGAATCCCCGCTTTGACGAGGGCGTCCCAGACGGCGATCAACTTCCCAAGGGGAACATTTTCATCAGGTTCGAGTTCAAAGGCTTCCGCAGGGTTGGCGTCTCGGCGAGCGCGCAGGGTTTCCACGAGTTCCTCGGGCGTGGCGACGGGAGTTCCATCAAAGAGAATCGACCCATCGGCGGTAAGAGCGATGCTGGCGCGCGGATCCTCGGCTGGTTGACCTTCCATCGCACTGACCCCAGGCAAGGCGATGTCGAGTCGACGTTCCTGATTGGGGCCCTTCTCTTCTTCCTCCTTGCGGAATTCGGAGGCGACGATGAAGAAAAGCAGCAGGATGGTGAGAATGTCGATCAGACTCACCAGAGGAATAACAGGCCGGCTGCGTTTGCGGTCGATGAAGCGCATGACGGAAAAATTCAGTAACCGCGGGCGGCTTGGACAAGGCGACCGACGAGGCGATGCATGAGGACTTCCATCTCCACGGCCCCGCGTTCAATACTCGAGTTGAAAACGGAATGGGCGATGACACTGGGCACGGCAACGGCCAATCCGGCAATGGTGGTCGAGAGCGCCTTGCCGACACCGAGGGCGATGACCTTCATGTCGCGTTCCGCTCCCCCGATACCGCCGAAGACATCGACCAATCCTGCGGCCGTGCCGAGAAGCCCCAACAACGGCGCGATAGTGATGACGACGTCGAGCACGGAGAGACCCCATTGCATGTTTGTCACCTCGCGGCGGGCACGCGCCTCCACCGCTCCCTCGAGATCGGGCAGGTTGCCGGAAGCGCCATTGAGCGCCACCCGTGTCACTTTGCCAAGCGGGCTTTTCTCCGCCGGGCCGCGCAAGAGCACACGCACCCGTTCGATGGCGGAGGGATCATTTTCCAAACGTTCGAGTTCCCGCACCAGCGGAGCAGGAAACATCTGCGAGCGCCGCATCCAGAGAGCACGCAGCAGGATGACAAAAATGCTGACCCCTCCGCAGAGGAGGATGAGCCAGAGGAATGTGCCGCCTTCGATGACCCATGTGCGGAGGCGGTCGAGGATGGCGGAGGGAACGGGAGATGCCGCTTGAGCGAGGAAGTGGACGAACATTTGAATTTGTTAGAAGAAGAGAAAGTTGAAATTGATTTCGAGGTGACCGGCTTCGAGCATCTCGACGACCTCGGCAGGAATGGGCGGGAGCTTCGCGCCCTTGACAGCATTGAGGGTGAACCACAGACTGGCTTCACCGCCATCGCGGGCTTCCACCTTGCGGGCGGTGGTCACCCGCCCATCGGCAGAAATGGTGAAATTCACCCGCAGGAATCCCGGCGTGGCAACATCGCGGTGGCGGCGGCAGGCGCTTTGCCAGTCGCGTTCGATCATCCGCGAGACCGTCTTCAGGTAGCGACCGAGTGGCGTGTCCTCCACTTCCAATGAGGCCTTGCCCCTCTGGCTGAGCGTGCCTTCGATGGCGCGCTGGATCTTTTCACTCTGGAATCCGGGAGTTCCACCCCCGCCACCGGGAGGGGGACGCAGCGGGACATTGTTGGCGACTTCGGGTTCGTCCGGTTTTTCCTCACGCGGCCGCAACAGTTCATCCGGCCGGGTAACCTCCATACGGGGCAGCGGAGTCGGCAATGGCAAAAGCTCTTCCGGCGGAGTTGCAACAACTTCTTTCGGTTGGGCCGCCTCGGCAGGCGGTGAGGGCGGGGTTGGCTCCGGAGGAATAGGTTCCGGCGGACCGCTCGGCCCACTCGGCGCAGCGGAGGCGACTTCTTGCTCACCATCGGAAAACTTCTGGTTTGTTAGGTCCAAGCCGGGTGCATCGATACCATCCTGGGTTGGCATGGCCGGACCATCCTCACGGCGGGAAGGCAATTCGGATGCGGCCTTGGAATCCGCATCGGAAATCAAGTTCGTCGGACGGGTCGGCTTTTCCCGCAGGGCCCCGGCATCGACGAATTCAAAGCTCAACTTCGCGGGCACGGGAACTGGCAAGACCGGCATGAGGGTCGCCATCACCACGCGAGGCGGAGGCGAGGAATCCGTCGACGGCTTTTTCTCCGTGATGGATTGCTCCGGCGGGGCTTCAAGCCAATACGCGATCGCCAAAAGCAGCACGACCTCCACGAGGAGGGCGGCAAGGGCGGCGAACACGATTTGGGAGCGTCCGATCATGGGTGCGTGGAGCCGTTCAGACGGGCGTGGTGGAAAAGATATTGCTGGGCGTATCCAGCATACGCTCCGAATCGCTTCGCCGCAAAAGCGATGATGGCCCGTTCCGACATTTCCTCCCCCTGGAAATAGCCGTCGCGAACCGCCCTGGAAATCCAGACATCAACGGGAAAGGCCTCCAGCCGGCCATAGGCGAAAAGCAGCACACAGTCGGCGATTTTGGGACCGACGCCCGGCAGGGCCATGAGCCGCATGCGCAGATCCGGCGTGGGCAAACCGGCCCAGCCCTCGAGATCGGCGCATCCATCGGCCACGAGGGCAGCCGTGGCGGCGAGTCCTTTGGCGCGGTATCCAAGCGCACAGCGCCTGAGGGCGGATTCCCC
>JBJTQJ010000011.1:0-3754 GCA_046075565.1 Verrucomicrobiales bacterium
CAAACTGAAGGCGGAGTTCCAGGCCTCGAACCGCGATCTCTACGACGAAAAACTCATCCTCCGATCTTCCTCCACCAAATCTCCCGCACCTTCACAGGAACCTTGATCAACTTTCCGATTCCATGGCCAATCCCCCACCCCTCCTGCTCATTGCTACCGCCAACCGCCACAAGACGGAGGAATTCCGAGCCCTGCTCGACGGCATCGCCGCAGTCGAGGACCTAACATCCCATCCTCATTTGCCGCAGGTTGAAGAAACGGGCACCACCTTCGAGGACAACTCCGCTATCAAGGCAATCGCTGCCGCGCGCGCCACGGGATTGCCCGCCCTCGCGGATGACTCTGGGCTCGAGGTGGACGCCTTAGGCGGTGAACCTGGTGTTCATTCAGCGCGATACTCCGGCGTGGGCGCCACTGATGCCTCCAACCGCCACAAGTTACTCGGTGAACTTGCACGTCTTCCGGAAAGCACTGCGAGGTCGGCGCGTTTTCGATGCGTGCTCACGCTGGCCAGCCCTGCGGGCGAGATTCTCGGTTCTTGGTCAGGCTCGGTCGAAGGGCGAATCATCGGCAAGGAACAGGGAGGCGGTGGCTTCGGCTACGACCCGCTTTTCATTCCGGATGGGCACGAACAAACGTTCGCCGAACTCCCGGCGGAAACGAAAAATAAACTCAGCCACCGGGGCCGTGCCACCGCTGCCTTCCTCGCGGACCGCGCTCAATGGAGTCTTTGAGAATTGTGTGGTCGCCACTGACGCGACCAATCAGTCCGAAGTTGAGTTTGGCGCCGTTCCCGGGACGCTGACCGGCTGTCCATGCATGCTAAAGAATCAGTCGAGAACCTTCACCTTGATGTCCTTGTAGTAAGCGATACTTTCCGGGTCATGGCCTTGGATGGCAAAGGTGCCGGAACTGAGCTTGCGGCCGGGCATATTCAGCAATGCCTTCGCGGGATCAAAACCCTCCGGCTCGGTCCATTCAACGGCGGTTTCGCCATTTATTTTCAAGGTGATGGTTTTGCCTTTCACGATGATGTTGTAATCGAACCACTCACCGTCGGTATTCGGAGCCTTGTCGCGAACATGACCGGCCAAACTGCCCTTGGGTTTGTCCTGACCGGGAGCGAGCACCAGCACATCGACCACACCATAAAGGCTGCCGGTTTTGCGGGCGTCCTTGTGGGAGGCATTCACCTGGCATTCGTAGCCTTTGGACGGCCATCCCTTTGGCTCGAATTGGGTGTGGAAATACACCCCGCCATTGGCCTTCGGCAGGGTCTTGGCTTTGAGCTTCAATTCGAAGTTTTTAAACTCGGCCTTGCCGTCCTCACCGACATAGAACAAATGCGCTCGACCACCGCTGACCTTCAGGGCGCCGTCTTCGACCGAGAAACAATTGGGTGTCTCGTCATTCGATTTCCAACCCGTCAGGTCCTTTCCATTAAAAATCGACACAAAGTCTTCCTCGGCCATGGCTGGAGATACCAACATAAAGACGGCGGCGACCATCGAATAGGTGAAACGTTTCATGATATTCGAGACTAAACGGGGGCGCGGACGGTTGTCCAGTGCTGATTCGCCCACCTCACAACTGCCAACTAGATTGGTAGGCCCGGTCGGGTTCGAACCGACGACCAAGGGATTATGAGTCCCCTGCTCTAACCGCTGAGCTACAGGCCCTTTGAAATTGCAGGTCGCAATCTAAGCTCATTTTCGCGAGGCACGAAACGAAAAAGTGCCAACCTCGGAGAGGATTCATTAGCCGCGCAGAAATTCCATACATTTTCCCGGATTCTTCAACTTTTTGAGCATTCTTTCTGCCGCCAGGGCTTCTTTCATTGTTGGATCGAACCGACTCCCCACCAGTTCGAGGGGCAAACCAAGCCCGTTTTGTCGAATGGCCCATGCCGGTGTTGTGACGGGCCAGCCGAGTTGTCAGGTCCTCGGTCGCTCCGATGTAGAATCGACCGCCGGATCCCCGGAGCATGTAAAGATAGGCCATGCGGAACGAGAGGATGTTCGGGTGCGAGACGAAAAAACCGGAGTGGCTAGTGGCCATCCCCGGTAGTTTCAAAAGTCGCCGCTTAGGATGCGACAGTTTAAAATTGCGGCAAAACGCCTTAGTTGAGGCGCTGGAAGTGCTGCAGGAACACGTCGTTGTTCAACTTGAGGCGCGATTGGATACGAGTAATGGCCTCGGGCTCGGCTTGGAACTTGTAATTGAGATAGTAGCCGGCTTCGAGATGGCGGGCATTGTAGGCGAACTTGCGGCGGCCCATTTCTTCAACGGTTTCGACTTCGGCTCCTTCGTGGGCGAATTGCTGGCTGATGGTCTGGACCATGGATTGGACGCTTTCTTCCTTGCCTTTGGTGTTCAGGACGATGATACCTTCGTATTTGCGCTTCATGGTGATGCGGATGTGTCGTGCGGTGGAATTTTGAGGGTTGGCGGGGAAGGGCGTGATGCACCGGGCGCCGGGTTGAAGGTGTTCATGGCGACCTCCACTCCTTGCCGATGGACGGCGAGGATGCATAAAGTGGCACGATCGAGAATCTTTGCAAGCTCCGCCTGCTCATCCGGCGAGAATTTTCCCAAAACATGGTCTGAGGCATCCCGGATGCCCTCCGGCCGACCGACCCCGAGGCGGAGGCGGGGAAATTCTTGTCCACCGAGGTGCTGGATGAGGGACTTGAGTCCGTTGTGCCCACCAGCCGAGCCGGCAGCTCGCAACCGCAGCTTCCCCCAGGGCAATTCCATGTCGTCGACCACCGCGAGAATCTGGGATGATGGGACTTTGAGATACCGGGCGAGCGGGCCGATGGATTCCCCGCTCAGGTTCATGAAGGTCTGTGGTTTGGCGAGGACGAGAGTTCCGTCGGGCGATTTCGCGACCATCGCCTTCCACTTTTTCTCAAGCCGCCACGTCAGTTTTTCTCTCTCCGCCAACGCGTCCAGAGCCATGAAGCCGATATTGTGGCGTGTTCCCCGATAACGATCACCGGGATTGCCTAGGCCGGCGACCAAGCGGATGCGGGGCGTGTCGGAAAGCATGCGGCTGGGGATGGCGCGGGGGTCAGGAGTCGGGGGGCGTCGGGGGAGAGTCGGAGGGTTCGGACGGGTCAGACGAGTCGGACGGCGTTTCGGCGGTTGCGGCAGGAGCCGCCTCCGGTTCCTTATCCTTCCCGGAATCACGTTTTTCCCCCTGCACGCCGAGGGTGACGACACCATCGCTGAATTCGATGAGGTATCCGGATTCGGCCAGCCAGCGCAGGTCTTGCATGGCTTGGCGGCGTTCCATGGTAAGTTCGGTCGCATCAGGAGGTTGCGGTGCCACGGCCTCCAGAAGTTGGGGAACCACGATGCCGGGTGTGGAACGCACTTTTTCAACGAGGGCACGCACCCCATCACTGAGGGCGACCTCGGGGTCGAGGGCCATTGGACGGGCGGTGCTGACAAACAACTTGCCGCCCCGGCGCTTGAAAATCTTGAGACCGCGTCGCTCGAAAGCCCCGCAGAGTTTTTGGGTCATGGCGAAGGGCCGTGAGCGCGCGATATCGCCCGTAATGCGGACCAAACGGAGCAAGTCAGTCTGGATGGCGGTAGGCGCGATATCGCCGGGCACGGCGGCGTGACGGATTTCTTTGACGGCGCGGTCGGCGTGATGGGCGCGGAAATGGGCCTCCATTTCCGAACGCGATTTCAAAACCAAACCAGCCGGGAGTTCCTCGGCAGCGGCGACTTCGGCTTCTTTTGC
>JBJTQJ010000012.1:0-8067 GCA_046075565.1 Verrucomicrobiales bacterium
CAGTCAATACCCTCAGCTGATGGATGGTGGGGCCGCTTGCAGCCCTACCAGAAGCTTGTTTTTGTCGTGGCCACGCTCGCATGGCTCTTCGACTGTTTGGACCAACAGCTTTTCAATCTGGCGCGAACCCCGGCCATGAAGTCCCTCGGGCAAAACCCGGATGTCTACGGCCCTTATGCCACGGCCATTTTTGTGCTCGGGTGGGCGACGGGCGGCATGATTTTCGGCTCGCTGGGTGATCGTTACGGCCGGGCCAAAATGCTCGCCGTCACTGTGCTTCTTTACTCACTGGCCACGGGACTTTCCGCCTTGGCCGGATTCCCCAACCTGCCGACCATTTCCGGCGCGCTGGCGCTGAACAAGATTCCGGGGCTGCAGGATCTCTCCACCCACTATCTCGACTTCACGATTTTCCGTTTCATCACCGGCCTCGGCGTTGGCGGGGTCTTTGGATTGGCCGTGGCACTCGTCGCCGATACGGTGCCGAATGAAGTGCGGCCTCGTGCACTCGGCGTGCTCCCATCGTTCTCGGCGGTTGGCAACGTGGCGGCTGGGCTCATCGGAGTGACAATTGCCATGACATCGCTAGGCAAATCACCGAACTACTGGATGTGGTTATTTGTCATCGGTGCCTTGCCGGCCTTTCTGGTCGCCACCATCCAGATGAAAATGAAGGAACCCCAGGCTTGGATCGAGGCTCGCGATAGGGCGGCGGCACAAGGCAAAAAAGCGGGATCCTACAAGGACCTCTTTTCCCATTCGACGTGGAAACGACATGCCCTGCTAGGCATGGTCCTGTCGTGTGCAGGAGTCGTGGGCCTCTGGGGGATCGGTGTCTTCTCGACAGACATGGCGATTCAAATTGCGAGCAATTCCTTGGCAATGGCTGGGGCGACTGCGGATGCAGTCAATCAAGGCAAACAGCTCTGGGGCTCGCTCAACCTCCTCTTCTTTAACATCGGGGCCTTTGTCGGCATGCTCGCCTTCACCCGCGTCACCGAAGCGGTAGGCCGGAGAAAAGCCTTCACCTTCTTCTTCATTGGGGCATTCGTGGTGACGATCGGCGTCTTCCAGATGATGGGCAAAGTCAACGGCCGGTGGGACATTCTGTGGATGGCTCCGCTCATGGGATTCTTCCAGCTTTCGCTGTTCGCGGGATTTTCCATCTATCTGCCCGAGCTTTTCCCGACCCGGCTGCGCGCCACCGGGGTCTCGTTCTGTTACAACGTGGGTCGTTATCTCGCGGCCAGCGGTCCCCTCACCCTCGCCGTGCTGGTCAAGAATCTGGGAGATCAAGCGGTTGCCAAGGCGAAGGCCATCGGGGCCAGCGAGGCCATTGCCAAAATCGATGCCTTCCGTGATGCCGCCTCTCTGCTGTGCCTGATTTACCTGCTCGGCCTTGTCGTCCTCCCCTTCCTGCCGGAGACCAAGGGCAAACCGATGCCCGAGGATTAAGTGTCGACCCGTCTGTTAGATCACCTCAAGGTGCGTCGCTGATGCCGAACGCACCGCCACGAGGGGAATATGACGATCGAAGGTCACGAGACAGCCATGGTTCTCCACCGCAAGAGCAAGCAAATACACGTAGGTAAGTTGCTTTGAGGTGAGGATGGCCGATTGCTGAAAGTGGCGTGCATCACGGATGCTGATGGAGTCAGTCCAAAAATCGTGATCGGAGTTGGCAACAAACATGGCAAGCCGAGCCTGGATTTCGGCCACACTGAAGCAGATCGTTTTGCTGTAACCGGATGACGCCATGATGCGCAATAATCCATTCTCCGTGAGCGGGCAAGATGCCCATGGGCGGGCTTTGCCTCCCCACCAGTCATGAGCGCGATGATGGAACGCATGGTCCGGGTCCATCAGGGCAATCAAAACATTGATGTCAAGCAAGCAGCGCGTGGCCATCAAATGCCCTCCTCCTCCATGATGCGGCGGATTTGCTCCGTGGTCACCACTTCGCCCCGGGAGGGAAGAATCGGAATCCCGTTTTTCATCACGTAAGACTGGCCAGGTGGACCGGCGTTTACGCCGGGACTCCCCGAGAGAAGAGCCCGGCGAAAGGATTCGGACAAGATTTTGCCCGTGGTCTTCCGCTCCTTCGCCGCAAGTTCCTTGGCCGCGAATAAAACATCATCGTCAATGTCGAGGGTCGTCCTCATGCGAGTGATGCTATCGCATCTGATGCGAGATGCAAGCGCGATCCTCATCAAAGTCGGATAATTGAATCGGTTGGGAGGATCTTGTCGCCTTGCCAAGGCTCATTTTTGCCGGGTTTTCCCCGAAGAATTTGCAAGCAGACTGAGCCCAAGAATCGCCCGGAAACCCAAATTCCCACTGGCGGAAGGGTCGATCCGCGCCCATGGTAGTGGCCGCTTTTTCACGACTTCTTTCGACCCCACCCATCATGCCGACCACAAAACGACCTTCCAAAGCGAAAACCCACGCGGAGAAACCGCCGGTGGATATCAAGGCAGACCCCTATGCCGACGCCCCCGTCAACAAGGCTCTCAGCCCCGAGCAGAAGGTCGAGCTTTTCCGCCAGATGGTGCGCATCCGTCGTTTTGAGCAGATTTCCCTGAAGTATTATCAGGAGAAAAAAATGGGGGGATTCCTCCACCTTTACATCGGCCAGGAATCCGTCGCCGTCGGCACCATTTCCCTCTGCGGGAAAAACGACCACGTCATCACGGCCTACCGCGACCACGGCCACGCCTTGGCCGTCGGCATGGGCATGAACGAGTGTATGGCCGAGCTTTACGGCAAGATTACCGGATGCTCGAAAGGCAAAGGCGGCTCGATGCACTTCTTCGCTCCCGACAAGAACTACTGGGGTGGCCACGGCATCGTCGGCGGTCAGACCCCGCTGGGCACCGGTCTCGCTTACGGCCTCAAATACAAGGGCTTGAAAGGCTGCGCCATCGCTTACATGGGCGACGGGGCCATCAACCAGGGCGCCTTCCACGAGTCCCTCAACTTGGCCGGGCTCTTTGACCTCCCCGTCATCTACGTGATCGAAAACAACGGTTACTCGATGGGCACCAGCCAGATCCGCTCGTCGGTTCATCCCCCTGAGGGCCTCGCCGCCCGCGCCATGGCCTACGACATCGCCTGGGACATCTGCGAGGACGGGGAAAACCTCTATGCCGTGCGCGCCCACGCCGCCAAGGCCATCGAACGCGCCCACGAGGAAAGCCGCCCGACCGTGCTTGAGATCAAGACCTACCGCTACTACGGGCACTCGGTCGCCGACGCGAACGCGAAGAAATACCGTTCGAAAGAGGAAATCGAGAAATACCAGCGCGACCACGACCCCATTCTCATCTGGCAGGCCATTCTTGAAAAGGAAGGTGTGCTCACGCCCGAACAGGCCGCTGCCATCCAGGATGAAGCCAAGGAGGAGGCCATGGCCGCCGCCCGCTTCGCGGACGAAAGCCCCTACCCCACCGTGGACGACATCATGACCGATGTTTATGCCGAAGTGGACGACGGCACCATCGCCGGACGCACCGGCACGCATTTCTTCAACACCTGATTCTCTTTCCCCCACATGCGCACTCTTCTTTACCGCCACGCCCTCCGCGAAGCCTTCGACGAGGAACTCGCCCGCGACGAAAACGTCGTCCTCATGGGCGAGGAAGTCGCTCAATACAACGGAGCTTACAAAGTCACCGAAGGCCTCTGGGCCAAATGGGGCGACAAACGCGTCGTCGACACCCCCATCTCCGAAGCCGGCTTCATCGGCATGGCCATCGGCGCGAGCATGCTCGGCGTCCGTCCGGTTTGCGAACTGATGTTCTGGTCGTTCCACTCCGTCGCCTTCGATCAGATGGTGAACAACGCCGCCTTCGTTCGCTACATGTCGGGCGGACTCATCAACTGCCCCATTGTGATTCGCGGCCCGGCCAACGGTGGCACGGGTGTCGGGGCAACCCACTCCCACACGCCCGAAGGACTCTTCGCCAGTTTCCCCGGCCTCAAGGTCTGTTCACCTGCAACGCCGGCCGACGCCAAAGGCCTCATGAAGGCCGCCATCCGCGACAACGACCCCGTTTACGTGATGGAAAACACGCTGCTCTACGGAATGGAAGGCCCGGTGCCGGATCCGGCCGATGGTGATTTTGTTATTCCGCTCGGCGTGGCCGATTTGAAACGCGAGGGTTCCGATGTCAGCATCATTGCCCATGGTCGTTCGACGCTTCAGGCCCTCAAGGCCGCCGAAATCCTCGCCGCCGAACACGGCATCGAGGCGGACGTGCTCGATCTGCGCAGCATCCGCCCGCTCGACGAAGAAGCCGTGCTCGCCACCGTGCGCAAGACCAACCGCGTCATCATCGTCGATGAATCGAAACCCTTCTGCGGGGTCTCGGCCATGCTCGCTGCCATCATCCAGGAAAAAGCCTTCGATGATCTCGACGCCCCCGTGCAACGGGTGAACTCACTCGACGCCCCGGCAATTTATTCGCCCGGCATCGAAAACGAGCAATTGCCCACGCCCGCCCGCATCGTCGCCAAAGCCCTCTCCATCTGCTAACAACACCCGGTCCCTTTCTTCTTTCCATCTTTCCGTTCTTCCCGCCATGCCCACCGTCATCAAAATGCCCAAACTCTCGGATACCATGACCGAGGGAACCTTGCTCAAATGGAAAATCAAAAAAGGCGACAAGGTCGAGATGGGCGAAATCATCGCCGAAGTGGAAACCGACAAGGCCACCATGGAAATGGAAGCCTTCGATGACGGTGTCGTGCATGAACTTTATGTGAACGAAGGCGGCAAGGTGCCCGTCGGTGCCAAGATGGTGCTGCTCGTTCGCCCCGGCGAAGACCCGAATGCCGCGCCTGCCGAAGACGGCCCCGCCGATGCCCCGGCCGCACCAGCACCAGCGAAAGCCGCCGCGCCCGCTGCCGCCGCCAGCAAAGCTGCCGCCGGAGTGCCCGCTCCCAAGGCCGCCGCTGCTGCCGTGCCCGGCGCACGCGTGAAAGCCTCTCCCCTCGCCCGCAAGATTGCCGCCGAAAAAGGCATCAACCTCGCCACTGTCACCGGCACAGGCCCCGGCGGACGAATCATCGCCTCCGATGTGGAAAGTGCCCGGCCATCCGCCGCTTCCGGACCGGTTGCCGTGGCCGGATTGCCTGCGCCGATTCTTCCCCGCGTTGGAGAGAAAGACGAAGTTCTTCCCGTGAGCAACATGAGGAAGATCATCGCCGATCGATTGCTTGCTTCGAAACTCCAGTTGCCCCACTTCTACCTGCGCCTCGAAGTCGATGCCGGCCCGCTCATGGCCTTGCGCGAGCAAGTCAATGCCTCGGAAACCAAACGTGAAGGCGGCAACAAATACACCATCAACGACTTCATTCTCAAGGCCGTCGTTTCCGCGCTGCAGGCCGTCCCTGCCGTGAATGCCTCCTGGAATGGCGATAGCATCGTGCGTTACGCCTCCATCGGACTCTCCGTCGCCATCTCCGTCGAAGACGGACTGGTTACCCCGGTGGTCAAACAGGCCGAAACGAAATCGCTCATCGAAATTTCCCGTGCCGTCAAAGACCTTGCCGTGCGCGCGCGCGACAAGAAACTCAAGCCGGATGAATTCGATGGCGGCACCATCACCGTCTCAAACCTCGGGGCCTGGGGCATCGACCACTTCGACGCCATCATCAATCCCCCGCAGGCATCGATCCTTTCCGTCGGCGCGATCAAGGAACAACCGGTCGTGAAGAATGGACAGATCGTTGTCGGTCGCCGCATGTGGCTCGGACTTTCCTGCGACCACCGTGTCGTTGACGGAGCAGTGGCCGCCGAGTTCCTCGCCGCCATCGCGCATCGCGTCGAACAACCGGCGCTCATGCTAGTCTGAGTTGGATCGAAACTCCATTTCCCTGACCCCGCAATGTCGCCCGACGCAGCGGGCGGGCGATCGGCTTCAGATTCCGGATTTCAAATCCTGATTCAGCTTCCGGATATGCTCCGGGGTCGAGCCGCAACAACCGCCGATGATCTGCGCCGGCCACGTTTTCGCGTGCTGCAAGTAGCTATCCGGATCCGTGGAGTCGGTGTTGGTCCAGCCTTGTTCATCGTCAACGTATCCGATATTGCCATAGGCGATGAGCGGAAAACCGGGGCCGCAGATCGCTCGCAACTCGGCCAATGGTTTGGCCAGAGTGTGGACCGGCATGCAGTTCACGCCAAGGGCCTTCACGCCGAGCGGCATGAGTTTCCCGGCAGCCTGGGTGACTGACTCTCCGGAGAGGACCTTGCCCTGCTCATCGCACACGAAACTGACCCATGTCGGCAGCCCGGTGCCTATCGCGATCTCCGCCGCGATCGCCGCCTCCCGAATCGAATTCATCGTCTCAATCAAGAGAAGGTCGACACCTGCCTCGACGAGATGCTCGATACGCTCCGAGTGTTCGGCGAAACAATCTTCATCGCTGGGCACGAGGTCCGGGCGATAACAATCTTCGAGTGATGAGAGCGAACCGGCCACTTGCGCCGGCCTGCCGAATTCAGCAACGGCCTGTCTGGCGGCGGCCACCGCGCGACAGGTCAACTCGCGGGCAAAGTATATAGGCAGTATATAGGCCATCCATCAAAATGTTAACAAACCCCCGGAATATGTCATCTTTCAGTCGAACCGATTCTTTCCCCATGCCTTTTCCACGCAGTTTGTTGATTCCCAGCGGTGCGGAGTGTCTCGTCCACACCATTTCCCGGTGTGTCCGGCGGGCGTGGCTGTGCGGAGATGACCCGTATTCGGGGAAAAACTTTGACCACCGCAGGGAGTGGGTTCGGGACCGGGCCAAATTTCTTGTCGGTCATTTCGCTGTCGAGGTGCTGGCCTACGCGGTGATGAGCAACCACAGCCATTTTGTCCTTTGGGTCAGGCCGTCGGTGGCGGCGGAGTGGAGCGCGGAGGAGGTGGCCCGGCGCTGGCTTTCGGTCTTTGGGAAGCGCGTGGATGGTCCGACCGACCAGGACATTGTCCAGGCGGTGGCGAATACCGAGCGGATCGAGTTGTGGCGTCGGCGTCTAGGGGATGTGAGCTGGTTCATGCGGTGCCTGAACGAATGGCTGGCGCGCAAGGCGAACGCGGAGGACGAATGCACGGGTCGGTTCTGGGAGGGACGGTTTACGAGTCAGTTGCTGGAGGATGAAGGGGCGGTGCTGGCCTGCATGGCGTATGTGGATTTGAATCCGGTGCGGGCGAGGATGGCGACGAGCCTGGAGGAGAGTCGGCTGACCAGCGTGCATGACCGGGTCTGCGCGAAGCGGGCGAGGAGGAAAATTCAGGAGTCAGGGGACAGGGGACAGGAGTCAGGGGAGAAGGGCTTGACGCCGGTGCAGGCGGCCTTGATCGAGGAGGCGAAGGTGGAATGTGGACGCGATGAGTGGTTGTGTCGGTTTGAAGATGATCGCGTAAAGAGCTTCGCTCCACGCGACTCCGGTGCCGAGGGCGATGCCCCAGGCGATTCGGTCGGCGCACACACGGTGCTTGGAATGGGCTTTGCCGATTACCTGGAGCTTTTGGAATGGACGGGGCGCTGTGTGATAGATGGCAAGCGCGGGGCATTGCCGGATTCTGCGCGGCCGGTGCTGGAGCGGATGGAGTTGGACGTGGAGAATTGGGTTGGGACGGTGGAGAAGTATGGAAGCCTTTACCACCGGGTCGCCGGGAAAGTGGAGAATTTGCAGCGCAAGGCGAAGGAAATGGGTCAGCAGTGGCTATCTGGTCAGCGGAAAAGCCGTGGGGTGTTCCGCCTGCCCCGAGCGAGTTGGGGGGCGTAAGCCCAAGAGCCGGGGAGCGGGCGAAGAGAAGGCGCCGGTGGGCTGAGATGGGCTCACTTCTTGATGGAAAGACCGGGCCTGTTGTAGGGAACGGCGAGGGATTTGCGACGACCCGAGGGGTTGGAATGGCTGTCGGTTGTCCGAATTCCGGGCAGCGGGTTTTGGAGACAATTGTTTGGAGCGCGGGCCAGCCTGGCGAAAGCCGGACAGACTGCCTGGACCCGGCGGGGCGAATGGAGATGGCATGGCCTTGACAAGAATTTTGAGATGATGGGTGTCTTATT
>JBJTQJ010000013.1:0-3550 GCA_046075565.1 Verrucomicrobiales bacterium
GCTGTGGCAATAGCGGCAATCCATACCGAGATCACCCACGTGGAGCTTGTGCGAAAAGGGCACCGGCTGGTCGGGCATGTAGCCAACTCGTGTCGCTTTCGGCGTTGCGTAATACGCAAAACCGACCACCACCGTGGTGGCGGCGAATCCTAGGAAAAGAGCGATTTTCAGCGGCAGAAGGTTAGCCCAGCGAGGAAAGAGGTTGCCCATCGTGAGCGAACTAAGGAGCTTGTGAAAATTTTCACAAGCAGATTTTCATGCAACTATCACGACTTTTTGTCGCAAGGGATTTTCCCTGCCAAAGCCGGTAAAATCATCGTCCCCTACCCCCCTTCCACGACCCGGAATCCCCGCCCGCTGGCGAGGCTTGCCAAGACGCCTGACGCCTCGTTCAAGGTGGCTCCCGGACCCCGCAAGCGCCAGCGCGTCAGCCGGCCTTTCGTCTCCGTGTATTCGGTCACTGTCACCAGGGTAAATGGTGCGGCTCCCGGCGCCGGTGGCGGCGTCACCCGCAAATCGTAATCCTGCCACCCGTCATCGGCCACGATACTTGCCCCGGCCGCCCGCCAGTGGCCCACCGCCGCTTCCAGCAACACATCGCGATCCAATCCGTCCTCGTGCCAGAAAGCCCCTTCCATCGTGGTTTCTCCGGGAGCCTTAGCTCCATTGGCAGAATCCCCCTCCCCTGGCCATCCCGGCGGACGCATGCCACCTTTCCAGCGACCCCAGGCCCGGGCCCATGGTTGCAGGCGGCACAAGACCCGGTGCAACCAACGATGCCATGCCCCCGCCCCCACCGGCGGACGCGGCATGCCAAATGTCCACTCGATATGCAGGTAATCGCCGTAACCGAAACGCCCGCGATACACCCGCGCCACTTTCAACCCCGGACCATAAACCGCCCCAGCCCAGCGTGCCCCACCGGGTCCGACCTTTTCTTTCCACACGTCGGCCAGCAATGCCTCCGCCCGCCCGTAACCGATCTGTTGTTTGAGAAACTTCCACGCCGTCGACCGCCGATGGTGCCAGACCACGGCCATCGGCACGAACCCCGACGCATGGCCCGCCGCCACTGCCCGCCAGCAATAGTCCACGTCATCCCCCGCCGTGTGGAAACGCCCGTCGAACCCACCGATCGACTCATGCGTCTCCTTTCGCACCAGAAGATTGCAACCCGGCAGGTGTTCCGCCCGCACATCATCCAGCATCACCTGCACCGGCAAGCCCGGCAGACGATCCAAGACCGCCTGCAGTGCGCCGGGCTTCGGCGGCGCCAGATTCGGACCACCCGCGATGGCGAATCCGCGTTCGCACATCCCCTTCACCACATGACGCAGCCACAATGCGTCCGGCTCGCAGTCATCATCCAGATAAGCGAGAATCTCCCCGGTCGCGGCGCCGGCCGCCAGATTGCGGGCCGCGCTCAGACCCACTCCTGTCGAGCGCAACAAATGCACCCCCGGATGGTTTTGTGCCACCCAATCCCCCGTCCCATCCTGGGAGCCGTCATCCACCACGATGGTTTCAAAATCCGGATAATCCAGCTCACCGATGGCCGCCAGACAAGCCGGCAGGGTGCGTTGGCCATTCCGCGTGCAGACCAACACACTCACCTTCGGGAATTTTTCCATCTCCGGAACCCCGAAAATCGCCGGAGCATCCCGCACCGCCGCCAAGGCCGGATGCTCCGTGCCATTCTCGGCCACCAACCCGAACTTCCAACCCTGCACGCTGCCTCCCGTGCGGGCGTCCCGCCACGCGTCCGTCCAGGTAAACCAGCACAATCCCGCCGCGCCTTCTTCAAAGGCGATGTCGAAGGCCCGGCGCGCCCAATCGGCCTGCACGTTTGCCCCGTGATGCAATCGATCCATCCCGAATTCGGTGATAAAAAGCGGCAACTCCCCCGCCAGATGATGCGCCCGCCTTAGATACCGCCGCAGGGTCGCCTCATCCTCCAGATAAACATTCATCCCCGCCACATCGGCATTCAGGGCACGCAAATACTCGGTCGGCGGGTAATTTGCATACAGCGCCAAGGCCTCCGGATCCCCGGTGTGCACTGACGAACAAAGTCCTTCCAACGCCGCGCTCACCTTCTCCCGACCCAACCACCGCACCAGCGTCGCTTCGATCTCATTGGCCACCATCCAACCGGCCAAAGCCCGATGACCCCGGAAACGCGCCGCCGCTGCTGCAAGATCGGTGGTCGCCCGTGCCAGGATATCCGGACGATTCACAAAGTCCGACTGCCACCCCCAGGGAAATCCCGCCCACACGGCCAAACCGCGTTCCCCGGCCAGTTCGAGCAGGGTTTCCCCCGGAATCTCGAAGGTCCGCACGGCATTGAATCCCGCCTGCGCCATCCGGTCAAAATCCCGCGCCATCGCATCCCGGCTTGGCCAACCGTCCGGACCCGTCCCATCGGGAAACGGACCATAACAAACCGCCCGACACCACCACGGACGCCCGCCCCGCTCGAACCGACGCCCGGTCCGGCGGACCCGCCCCTCATCCGGCCGTGTCTCGTTTTCCATCCACCCATCCCATAGTCCGGGACTGCCACCGCGACAACCCGCAATTGCAGATCGCATCGCCTACCTTCCGGGCCTTGAAAGCAGAATCAAAACCACGATGGCGCAGCCAGGGCCTTATCATGGACACGAAGGGGCACGAATTCAAAAGGGCTAGGACCAAAGTTCACGTCCTTCCTTTGGGTAAATGACCACCATCCTATAAACCTCTGGTTTTCAATTTTCTATTCGTGTCTCTTCGTGTCCATTCGTGGTTCCTCATTTCTGAATCTAGCCTCATCATGCTCATCCTCCCCTTCCTCTCCTTTCTTCATCCGTGCTTATCCGCTTGCCCTTCATAGCCCGCATGGGCGGCGCAGGGCGTAATCCGTGGTTCTTCATGTCACTTTCTGGCTTATTCGTGTCTCTTCGCGTCCATTCGTGGTTTTCATTTCCCTTCCTCTTCTTTCTTAATCTGTGCTTATCCGCTTGCCCTTCATAGCCCGCAGGGCGTCGTAGGGAGTAATCCGTGGTTCTTCATGTCCCTTTCTGGCTTGTTCGTGTCTCTTCGTGTCAATTCGTGGTTCCATTTTCGTTTCAAGTGTTCAAGGTCGGCCGCCGCCGTCGGCAAGGACTGGAAAGGAAAACTCTCCATGGTCGCCTATCTCATCGCCATTCCCCTCGCCTTCGTCGCACCGTGGATATCGGCCAGCATCTACGCCGGAGTCGCCATCGCATGGCTGATTCCCGACCGGCGCATCGAACGCGAGCTGGTGAAGAACCGCCCTCAGTAACTCGGGTCCGCGCACAGCAATATCCTTGGCTCGAAAGGAAGCCCCAAAGGGGCGCAACATACCAGCCCAGGGCAACGCCCTGGGAACCGAGCACACAATCACACCCCAAGCCCTGAAGGGGCGGACGAAACGCAACCATCACCTTTATTCACCGCATCACGGCGATGGCTTGGGCGGTGTCGAAGGTCGGGTTCCCCTGACCGCCGCGGCGCAAAGTAAGAAGGCAGAATGATGAAGGATGAAAGG
>JBJTQJ010000014.1:0-96030 GCA_046075565.1 Verrucomicrobiales bacterium
TCTACTTGTTCGCGACGTGCCTCTTCTTGGCGACGTTGCATTTCCTCCTGCTGCTGACGACGCTGCTCCTCCATCTGTTCGCGACGCGCTTCCTCCTGACGGCGTTGCATCTCCTCCTGTTGCTGACGGCGTTGCTCTTCCATTTGCTGACGCCTCGCCTCTTCTTGTTCGCGACGTGCCTCTTCTTGGCGACGTTGCATTTCCTCCTGCTGCTGACGACGCTGCTCCTCCATCTGTTCGCGACGCGCTTCCTCCTGACGGCGCTGCATTTCCTCTTGTTGCTGGCGGCGCTGCTCCTCCATCTGTTCGCGACGTGCCTCTTCCTGGCGACGTTGCATTTCTTCCTGTTGCTGGCGGCGCTGCTCTTCCATCTGTTCGCGGCGCGCTTCCTCCTGTTTTTCCGCGGCCTCTTCTTGCTGGCGCTTCATTTGTTCCTGCTGCTCGGCCTGCTGCCTCTCCATCGCCTCGCGCCTCGCCTCTTCTTGTTCGCGACGGGCTTCTTCCTGACGGCGCTGCATTTCCTCCTGTTGCTGGCGGCGTTGCTCTTCCATCTGTTCGCGGCGCGACTCCTCCTGCTTTTCTGCAGCTTCCTCCTGTTGCCGCTTCATTTTCTCCTGTTGTTCGGCCTGTTGCTTCTCCATCGCCTCGCGACGCGCCTCCTCCTGTTTTTCCGCGACCTCCTCTTGCTGGCGCTTCATTTGCTCCTGTTGTTCAGCCTGTTGCTTCTCCATCGCCTGGCGGCGTGCCTCCTCCTGTTCGCCGCGTGCTTCTTCCTGGCGACGCTGCTCTTCCATCTGCTCGCGGCGCGCCTCCTCCTGTTTTTCCGCGGCTTCATCCCGTTTTTCGGCGACCTCTTGCTGCTGCCGCTTCATTTGCTCCTGTTGGGCGGCTTGTTCTTTCTCCATTGCCTCGCGGCGAGCTTCCTCTTGTTCGGCTGCCGCTTGCTCTTGTTGCATTTTGATTTGCTCCTCCTGTTCGGCACGCTGTCTCGCCATGACTTCCGCTTGCTCGCCTTCTTGTTTCTCCATGGTTTCACGATGCGCCTGCTCCTGCTGTTTGCGGGCTTCCTCTTCTTTTCCAGCGAGTTCTTCCTGCCGCTTCCTCATTTCTTCCTGTTGTTCGGCCATGGCTTGTTTCTCCTTTTCCAAGGCAGCTTCCCTCTCCCGTTCGCCCTCGGTATTTTTGCCGACCTGCTCTTGCTCCATCTTTTCCAGACGGGCCTGTTCCATGAGCCGGACTTCATTTTCCTCCCTTTGGCGGGTTTCCATTTGTTCACGTTGACTTTCCCCGGCCTTCGCTTGTTCCATGAGGATTTCTTCCTCACGAGCCCGCAGGGCTTCCTCGCGCTCGCGGATCGCGGCTTGCTCCAGCTCACGCTGTTGTTCTTCCCTCTGCTCGTTAGCGGCCCGGGCTTGCTCCATCGCCTCCGCCCGCGCGGCTTCCTCGTTCGCGATGTTCTGATTCTTTTCCATCTCCTCGCGCAGGCGTTCGCGTTCTTCGTTGGCAATTCCCTCGAAGTGATCCACAGGAGCGGCATCCTTAATTTGTCCAAGTTCCGGCGGGACTGGACAGTGCCCCCCGGTCTCGCGCACGGGCAGATCCGGCACACGCACACATGGAACCACACGGGTTGGATCGCCGGGTAGAACAGGAATCGGTCCCGGTGTCTCGCAATGCTCAACGCGGGCACGCGGCGGCGGGCGGTGGCAAATACGCTCGATTTCATCCCGGCAGGGACCACCGACATTCAAGTGGATCGGGCGCTTGTATCTGTCGTTCGCGCAGATGATGCGGGTCACGTTGACCGTTTTCCGGATGATCGTGACGTTGTTATACACCGGTTGGCAAACGTTGATGTAGGTATTGGAGATGAAGGTGGTTTGCGGAATGAACGTGTAGCTCGACGGACCGAGGTCGTAGGAGAAATCAACGCCACTATCGTAGATGGGCGGGAGCGGTTCGGGCGATGGGGGCAAGGGTGCCCAGCCGATGTATTCATCACCACGTCTCCACGAGACCCACGCGGGAGCCCATTCCCGCCCGGGAACCCAGATCCATCCGTGGTCGCGCAGTTCCACCCAACGACCATAGTGATAAACAGCCCAGCCGAAGGGTTCATTCGAGGACCATGCCCAACCTTTATCCGACCAAACCCATTGGCCGTCGAGGTAGGGTCTCCAGTTTTTGTTTGAAGCGACATTCGGGCGGAAACAATACCCGTAGCCCTTGACGTCATACCAGCGTCCCAGCGGGGTGAGCTGCTCGTAAAACATGGTGAAATCAGCCACGTCACGCGCGGGGTCGGGTGCCGGTCCGGGCAGACGCGCCTCCGATTCGGCGAGTTTTTCCGAAAGTTCGAGGCTTTGGTCGCGGGCGGCGTCGGCCTTGGCCAAGATTTTCTCGTTCTCCTTCCGCAGCCCCTCAATCTCAGCCTGCAACTCCCGGTTTTCCTTTTCGCGGGCCTCGCGTTCAAGTTGGGCGATGCGCTGCTCGAGAGCAGCTCCTTGCTTCTCGATCTCCTCGGCTTGGCGGTCCAATGCCTCCCGAGCGGCTAGCAGCGCTGTGTTCGAAGCTTCGATTTCGCCTGCATCTACGACGGGCAGCTGCGCGTTTTCGGCCGCTGGGGGTGCCTCTTTCCGGCACGAAGGCAACACAAGCAGTGCGGCGGCGGCGAGAGTCAATCGGAGGGAAACGGAACGGGAATGTGGCTTCATGGGACTTTGGATGGCAGGCGACGCGGAATTATTCAAATGACTTCGCTTTCTGCCACGGTAACGGCTTGCCGGTGCCTCAGGGCCGGGGCATCTTGCCGCCATGCTAATCGCCCTCAGGAGTTTTGGGTCCGCAAATCTCGCGATGGGGTTTGCATTGGCCCTGGCAACTGCGGGGCCGGCCCAGGACGCGTTGTTCGAACGTCTGCCAATCCGGTATTCGGAAACCACCGCCAAAGACGCGGCCAGCCGGATGATGGCCGACATCGAAGCCGGGCGACTCGTCCTGCCGAAAGATTCCCCGCGCAACACCCTGCGGGAGGTCTTGCGGGTTCTCCAAGTGCCGGAATGGTCGCAGGTGCTGGTCTTTTCCAAGACAAGCGAACAGTTCGGCCTCATCCATCCGGGCAATCCAAGGGCGGTATATTTTTCCGATGATGTGTATGTCGGCTACGTGCCGGGAGGGCTGATCGAGATAGCGGCTTCGGATCCCGCTCTCGGCATGGTCTTCCACACCATCGATCCGAGGGCACCTTCAGCGAAGCCGACGCGCGATGATTCCTGCCTCAGTTGCCATGCTTCCGTGCGCACGGAAAGAATACCCGGAGTGATGGTGCGGTCGATTTTTCCAGATGAGGATGGCCGACCGATCGGCGCAGCCGGTGGATTCGACACAACCGACGCGAGCCCACTTTCCGAGCGCTGGGGCGGTTGGTATGTGACGGGTCGCCATGGCTTGGCCCGCCATATGGGAAATGTGACCGCCCGTGGCGAGGATGCCGAGCCGACCCTCGACCGCGACGCAGGCGCAAATCTTCGCGATCTCGCCGGAAAATTCCCCGCTGGACTTCATCTGCGAGACGACAGCGACATTGTCGCCTTGCTGGTGCTCGAACACCAATGCCGGATGCACAACCGCATCCACCTCGCCAATCAAGACACCCTGCGCGCCCAGTGGATGCACGAGCAAATCCACCCCGGCACCCCGCAAGATGGACCGGACACGGCAGTTACGGCGACACTGTCGCGAGTTGCTGATTCCCTGGTGAGGGGCTTCCTTTTCAGCGACGAAGCGGATATCGGAGAGGACATCGCAGGCGGGAGCGAATTTGCGCGCCGCTGCGAGGAAGCCGGTCCCAAAGATTCTGATGGTCACTCGTTGCGGACACTGCGTTTGCACCACCGGCTCTTCAAGTATCGTTGCTCCTACATGATCCATTCGCCGTCTTTTGCCGCCGCAGCACCCGCCTTGCGGAAGGCCACTCTCGAGCGGATGGCCCGGGAGCTTGCCGACTCCGCCGCCACCGGTTTGGCCCATCACATCCCAGAACGGGAAAGGCAGCAATTGGCGGCCCTGCTCGCCTCGACGATCGCCGATTGGCCGAAGCTCTGACGGTATCTGCGATTCCGCCCGGTTCCCCGCCAATTCCACTTGGCGAGGAGAAAAATCCCGCCATGATGCGGGGTAACTTTTCCATCTCGGTTCATGAATTCCCGCGAAGCTTTTCTCGCTCTCACTCTCCTGCCCCGTGTCGGGCCGGTGACGATTCGGCGTTTGCTCGATCATTTCCAGGAACCGGAAGCGGTCTTCAAGGCGGATGAACGCTCCCTCCAGGCCGTGGAAGGGATCGGCCCAGCCATGGCGAAGGTGATTCATGGATGGGAAAACGAGATCGATTTGGCCACGGAAAAACGCCGCATCCGCGAAACGGGCGCGAATTTCGTCACCATCCGGGAGGAAAACTACCCCACCCTGCTCAAGGAGATCCACGACCCACCTCCCGGGCTTTATGTGCTCGGGGACCTTACGGAACGCGACCACCATGCCGTGGCCGTGGTCGGCTCCCGGCGCTCGACCCACTATGGGAATAGCTGCGCACGGAAGCTATCCTACCAACTCGCGGCCGCTGGAATCACCGTCGTTTCCGGACTGGCTCGGGGCATCGACACCGCCGCCCACGAGGGGGCGGTCGAGGCCAAAGGTCGCACCATCGCGGTGATCGGTTGTGGGCTCGGAAACATTTACCCGCCGGAAAACGAGGGCCTGGCCCGTCGCATCTCCGATGGCCACGGGGCGGTGATTTCCGAGTTTCCCATCGACCAAATCCCCGACAAGACCACTTTCCCGATGCGCAACCGTATCGTCTCCGGACTCTCGCGCGGACTGCTCGTGGTGGAGTGCCCGGCGTGGTCAGGGGCCATGATCACTGCCAATCTCGCCGCCGAACACGGGCGCAATGTCTATGCCGTTCCGGGTCCTATCGACCGCCCGAGTTCCGAGGGTTGCCACAAATTGCTCAAGGACGGCGCGAAACTGGTGACCTCCGCCGATGACATTCTCGAGGATTTTTCCTGGCTCCTCCCGCCCTCGGAAATACCCGGTTTCAAGGAAAACCAGGAGAGTCAGAAAGCAGCGAATCGCCCTGCTCTCGAAGGCGAGGAAGCTCAGATATTCGCGGCCATCGATGCCACCGAATCCCATATTGATGCCATTATTTCCCAGACCGGCCTGCCTGCTTCAACAGTGTCAGTTTCGCTACTCAAGATGGAGCTTAAGCGATTGGTAAAGCAGCTTCCTGGGCAGTTTTACACGCGTTTGCAGTAAGAGGAAATCCGCTCGAAAAAGCAGGCCAAAAGCCAACGATCTGGACAATTTACGCGGGTCGCGTAAAAAAACGGCGACTCATCCCTCAGCTCGAAGAACAAAGTTGTAGCCCGCTGAACACCGGCGTCCCCTCGCGTCTCCCGGCAGGTCAGAATAGAGCTCCTTGTGACCACCCACCCACCCCAGATTTACCAGCTCTGATTTTCCGCGGAAAACGTAACAAGTCGGGAAACTTTGTCCCGGCAGGGAAATTTGCGCCCGTCCTTGCCAAAGTCCGCCCATTCCGCCACAGTTCGGGTTCGCTGACCCTAACCACAGACCATTTTCCCCATGTCCAGAACGCTTATCATCGCCGAAAAGCCCAGTGTCGCGGCCGACCTCGCCAAGGTCTTGGCCAAGGCTCCCGGCATGGGCAAATTCGACAAGGTCGGCGACCACTACGAAAACGAGGCCGCGATCATTGCTTCGGCGGTGGGCCACTTGGTCGAACTGAAGATGCCCATGACGGCAGAAGGAAAGAGCCTGCCCTGGAGTTTCAAGCACCTGCCGGCCATTCCCGAGGAATTCGAGTTGGCCCCCATCGAGGATTCGAAAGAAAAGCTGCGCTCCATCGTCAAGCTGGCGAAGCAGAAGGATGTCTCCCGTATCGTCAATGCCTGCGACGCCGGGCGCGAGGGGGAGCTCATTTTCCGCTACATCCTGCGCATCGGGAAAATCGACAAGCCCATCAACCGCCTCTGGATGCAGTCCATGACCGCCGGCTCCATCCTCGACGCTTGGAAAACCTTGCGTGACGATGAGGAAATGCGCCCCTTGGCCGACGCGGCCGTCTGTCGTTCGGAGGCCGACTGGCTGGTTGGGCTGAATGCCACCCGCGTGCTCACCGCCTTCAATTCGCGCCATGGCGGGTTCACGCTCACCCCCGCCGGGCGCGTGCAGACTCCAACCCTCATGATCCTCGCGGAACGGGAGAAGCTCATCCAAGCCTTTGTGCCGCGCGATTACCATGAAGTGCTCGGAACGTTTTCCGTTGTCTCCGGCACCTACCCCGGCCGCTGGATCCAACCCGATTTCAAAAAGGATCCCGACGACGACCAGAAACGCGAGGAACGCATCTGGACGTTGGCCGAGGCCGAAGCCATTCGCAGCCGGTGCTTGGGCAAGACCGGCACGATTGAGGAGGAAAAGAAGGAACTCAAGCAGTCCGCCAAACCACTCTACGACCTCACCAGCCTTCAACGGGAGGCCAGCGGACGTTTCGGCTTCTCGGCCCGCCGCACTTTGGACTTGGCCCAAAGGCTTTACGAGCGTTACAAGGCGCTCACCTACCCGAGAACGGATTCTCGCTACCTGCCGGAAGACTATGTCGGGGCGGTGAAGGACACCCTTGGCAATCTCGCCGGCGACTTGCACGACGACCGGGCCGGATTTGCCGCACGCGCTCTGGAGAAGAACTGGGTCTTCAAAACTTCGCGCGTCTTCGACAACAAAAAGGTCAGCGATCACTTCGCCATCATCCCGACCGGCCAGGTGCCGAAGGATCTCGATGCCGACCTTGCGAAGATTTACGATCTTGTTGTCCGGCGCTTCATCGCGGTCTTTTACCCGCAGGCCGAATATGATGTCACAACCCGGCTCACCCGTATCGCCCATGCGGACGGCGTGACCGATACCTTCAAGACGAATGGGCGGGTGCTCCGTGTTCCCGGCTGGCTTGAAGTGTATGGCCGTGCCGCCGAGGTCTCGGTTGGCGAAGAAGCCGATCTCGCGCCCGTTTCCCCGGGAGAAAAAGCCGCCGTCGCGAAATTGGAAATCAAACACGACGTGACCAAACCACCGGCGCGCTACAACGAAGGCACCCTGCTTTCCGCGATGGAAAACGCTGGCAAACGCGTCGAGGACGAAGAACTCGCCGAAGCCATGAAGGAACGCGGACTGGGAACTCCCGCCACGCGTGCGGCAACGATTGAAGGTCTGATCGGTCAGAAATATGTCGCCCGCGATGGTAGAGAGCTGGTTGTCACCCCCAAAGGACTCGACCTCGTCAATCTGCTATCAGATATCGGCATCGAAGCCCTCACCTCGCCGGAGATGACCGGAGACTGGGAATACAAGCTCCGGCAGATGGAACACCGTGAGCTTCCCCGGACGCGCTTCATGAGCGAGATCAAGGCCATGACGCGCACCATCGTGCTGAAGGTCAAGCAGGCCGCCGAGGAGTCCGCGCGCCGGGTTTATCCTGATCTCAAGGCCACTTGTCCGGCTTGCCGCGGCACGGTGATCAACCACACCGACAACTACTATTCCTGTGCCAATCCGGAATGCTCGTGGCGCATGAAAACTTATGTCGCCCAGCGCGCGATCACACCGGCTGAAGTGATCACCTTGCTTGAAAAAGGCAGCGTCGGTCCCTTCTCCGGATTCAAGAACCGCTTCCACAAGGAATTCGAAGCCGCTCTCGAAATCGACGACAAGGGCAAGGTGCAATTCCGCTTCGCCGATCAGGGCGATAGCGAGGAGAGCGACCCCGCCAATCTGGGAGAACCCATCGCCCGCATTTCCTTGCCCGGTGGAGGGGACGCTCCCGTCTATGAAACCGAAAAAGCCTATCTTTGCCCGGACCTCAAATCACCGGCCGAGCCGAAAGGCGTGCGCATCTCCAAGCAGATCCTGCAGCGCGCGATTCCCCGTGACCAGGCCATCAAACTCTTTACCGAGCATAAGACCGACCTACTCCAGGGATTTGTCTCGAAGAGCAAACGCCGCTTTGCCGCCCATCTCGTCTTCGATCCCAAGACCGGGAAAATCGGATTCGAGTTCGCCGAGCGCAAAGGCCCGCCACGCAAAGCCGCTGCCAAAAAGAGCAAGGAGAAGTGAGCCCTGTGGCTCACTTGACCGCACTTTCAAAAGGAAGCGGCGGGCGGGGTCCACTCGGCTGGATTTTCTCGAAGACGGCTTGCAAGGCCGCCTTCGCTTTTTCCGCTTCCGGGTCATTTTCGGCGGCGGGTTTTTCAAGCGGAAGGGAACGACCATCGATCAACTTCCCGTCGTCCCGGAAAAGCCGGAAATTCCCATCGAACAGGGTTTCGCCACCGTGCCGCTTGCCCAAGGCATTGTGGGTCCAAACACGAGGGATACCCGGTTTGCCATGAATTTGAGGCACGAGACTGCGGCCATCAATGGATAGGGTCGCGGGAATCTTCGTATCCGCTAGCTCGCAGATGGTCGGGAAAAGATCGACCACATCCACGAGGTCGTCGCAGGCTTTGCCAACAGGCACGGCGGGTGGTCCCCAGACCAGGAACGGAACATGGCAGCCCCCGTCCTTGAGTTCGAACTTGCCCCCATTGACGTTGCCGGCGGTGGTGTGGCGTGTGTGTGGCAATTCCCCCGGCTGATCGGCTTTCGGATTTTTGAAGTCGGCCTCCCAGGTGTCGTTGTCGCCCATGAAGAAAACATAGGTATTGTCGCGGATGCCGAGGGCCTCGACTTCGTCTAGCAATTTGCCGACGAGTTTGTCCATGTAGTGGATGAAATTGGGAAGGCTGGCCTCTCGCCCGAGTTTGCGATCATCCGGTGTCTCCACCACCGGCCAATGAGGCAACAATTCGTTGTGCAGAATAAGGAAAGGCTTGTTCGTCGCCTTCGCTTCCCTCATCCGCGCGATGACGAATTCCACGAGCACGTCCGGACCGAATCTCTCGGCGATGTCGTCTCGGAGTTTCCCATCATGATTGAAGGTGGCATTCCAATGGCGGTCGGTCTTTTTACCATTGAGATAGATCTGCCAGACACACCACGAATCGAAACCAGCGTCGCGGATATGGTTCGGGTGGTGCTGTAGTGTAGCGAGCTGCCATTTTCCAGTCACACTGGTTTGATATCCGTTGCCGCGGAGCTGCTGGGCGAACGTGGGCATCTTCTGGAAATCCACGATTTTCTTCGTGCCATTGTGCACGGGAAGCACGTCGTAATGCCCGTGGCGATTCGTGTAAAGACCCGTGTGCAGGCTCACCCGTGACGGCGTGCACACCGGGCTCGTGTAGGCGCGATTGAACTTCAGCCCGTTCGCCGCCATGCGGTTGAGATTCGGCGTTTCGAAATCCAGACCGCCATAGCAGTTGAGCGCCTCGTAACCTATGTCATCCGCGAAGATGAGGAGGATGTTCGGACGAGGAGCGGATTGCGCGACCGAGCAAAAGCAGAACAAAATGACGGCGATGATGGTTTTCATACGAGAGCGAACACGTTTTCAATCTTCGGGTTGGTCGGCCGGCTGCGCGGGTTCAGCAGTCCACGCGAGGAACGACGGGTTTGTTCGACTCCTCGTTGGCCGGAGCCGGGTGGCAGAGAGGCAAAAAACAGAAAACAGAGATGCAAGTTTTTGCGGTGATGCTCATTGCGTGGTTCATACCGGAGAATTCACCGGGAGAAAAGCCCCATATTGGCCTTTTCCCGCGGAAAACTAGGCCTCTGGAATCGTTTTTCCTCGTCGACGAGAATGTCCTGTTTGCACCGGTCGGCATTTTTTGTCCGCTGGCATTGGCTTAGTCCATCACCACACGGGGTTTGGATGTCAAAGTCCAACCTTCACTTGCCCGAGGGAGCCGCCGGATCCTCGCCATAATGCGCAAGGTGACGCACTCGCCATGAGGATGGTTCGCGGAAGAGCGGATTGGGCGAGCGTGTTTCCCAATTGCCGAGTTGCTTCAACATGGCGCGGGTGCGTGCCGGCTGTTCCAGGGAAACATCCCGCGTCTCTCCGGGATCCTGCGCGAGATCATAGAGCATGGGCAGGTGGTCGGGCAGGCGGATGAGTTTCCATTCTCCCTCGCGCACCGCGGAGCCAACCGTATATCGCCACTTGAGCGAGGGGTGCGGTGACTCCTGCGTCTTCTCCTGCAGAAACGGAAGCAGATTCAGGCCATCGAACCGGGCGTCAGGGCCGACGACACCACCGGCTGCCGCGACAAAGGTCGGAACAAGGTCGAGGGAAGAAACCATGGCATCGACCTTCTTTTCTTTCGGCAAAGCGGCGGGCCAGCGCATCAGCATCGGCACGCGGATGCCGCCCTCAAGCACGGTAGTCTTCCCGCCACGGAAGATCCCATTGGTTGACCCGTTGCCCATACCCGGAGCGGACGGACCTCCGTTGTCGCTCAGGAAAACGACGATGGTATCGCGTTCGAGATTCTGATTCCGGAGTTCATCGAGGATCTTACCCACGTTCTGATCAAGGCGATAAACCATGGCACAATAGGTGCGGCGTCTTTTGTCCTCGATGTTTGCGAAACGCTGCAGGTCACTCTCGGTCGCCTGCATCGGCGAATGCGGTGCGGCGAAGGAGGCGAAGAGGAAAAATGGTTTGTCCTTGTGGCGGCGGATGAAGTCGACGCACTCGTCTCCTTGGTCATCGGTCAGGTAGGTGATGGGCGAGGGTTCTTTGTAAGTGCAAAGGAGAGGTCCGGCCATCGCTTCCTCACCACCGGGTTCGGCACGGAAATAGTCGTGGGCGCCACCGAGCCAACCCCAGAATTCATCGAAGCCACGTTTGGTCGGATGAAATTGCGGTCTCTCCCCCTGATGCCATTTCCCCATGATGCCTGTCGTGTATCCCAGCTTCTTCAGCCGATCCGCGATGGTCGTCTGATTCAATGGCAGTCCGATGGTTTCCGGATGATGGCCGGGTTGTACGGGCGCGAGATTATCGTAGAAGCCAAAGCCAATCGGATGTTTACCGGTCATCAATCCGGCGCGGGATGGCGCGCAGACCGGAGAGGTGACATAAGCATTGCTAAAATTCACCCCGCTGCTGGCGAGGCCATCGATATACGGAGTGGGAATATCCTTGCTACCGGTTACCCCGAGGTCGCCATATCCGAGATCGTCGGCAAGCATCAGAATGATATTGGGACGCGTGGCCGACTCCGCCGGCACAGAAACCGGGAGAATGATGGCCAAGGCAGCAAGAATTAGGGCACCGGGCTTCATCTGTAATCTTACGATGAGTTTTTCATGGTGAAGTCGGCGAAATCGAAGCCAGGGGCGACGCCGCACTGCACGAGGGTCCAATCGCCAAGGGAACGCGCGGCCTGCCAATGACGGGCCGGCACGATGGCTGAAGGACTTTTTTGATCCGCATGGGCGCCAATGATGATGCTGTGCTGGTTTTCGAATTCCGGGTCGCGGAGCAAAAGCTCGAGCGGCGCTCCGTCACACCAATGCCATGTTTCTTCGGAGAGCACACGATGCCACGCACTAGACTCGCCGGCGCGGAGCAGGAACCATATCAACGTAAAGGCCGCGCGCGGCCCGCGTCCGTCGGCCGGATGAACGATTTCCGTCGATCGGTGGATCTCGCGGTAGGCTCCTCCTTCGGGATGAGGCTGCAGGTTCAGTTGACGGATGATTTCATCGGCAGATCTCATGAGGGCAAAAGAGGACGGGCGGGGCTGTCATGACAGCACCCGCCCGGGAAATCCTGGAAGTTCGTGGGGACGAAAAATCAGGGAAGGAGATTGACGGCACGAGCGCGTTTGATCTCGCGGGTAATCTGGCGATGCAGACGAGCGGAGACTCCGGTGGTGCGGCGGGGCAGGATTTTGCCGGTTTCGGACGTGAACTTCGAAAGGAGTTCAGGATTGGTATAGACAATCTTCTCGACCGGGATGTCGATGCGACGGTGGGGCATCGTACGGTTGGCGCGGCGGAAATTGGCCCAGCGTTCTTTGGTTTTCGGTTCCATGATGAGGTGAATTCGGGGTCGGTGATCAGCGAATTTCGCGGTGCACGGTCCGGCGGTTCAGGAAGGGGTTGAATTTGACCTTCTCGAGACGACCGGGGGTGCGGAGGCTCTTTTTGTTGCGGGTGGTCACGTAGCGCGAGGTCGGTTTTCCTTCCGCCTTGGCTTCTGTGCACTCGAGGATGATAATATCGCGGGGCATGGTGTCGTCTCTTCGGTGGGCGGGTAAATTACCACACCCTTAATCTTCTTCAACTGGAGATTCTTGATTTTCTTCACCCTCCTCGTTGACCCCGAATACGGGCCGGCTGCCCCGGAAGGTGCTGCCGTTCATTTTCCGCTCTTTTTCAATGATTTCCTGGCATTCCACGGTGTAGCGGGCGAAGGGAATGGCCTCCAAGCGGACCACCGGAATCGCCTTGTAGGACATCTCACACATCCCGTAACTGCCGGCCTCGATGCGTTTGATGGCCTCCTCGATCTCGTAAAGGGCGTCCTGCTCCTGGGAAAGGAGACTGAGGGCGAAATCCCGGTCGTAGGCGTCGCTGCCGGCGTCGGCCTGGTGCATTCCGAAGGCGGAAGCCGTCTCATTGGTCCCGTCTCCGCGCAGGTTGTTTTTGGCCAGACCGTCCATCGAATTGATCAGGGTATCGCGCAGGTCGAGCAGGATTTGCTTCTGCTGCCTGATGAAGGCGGCACGGAGGGTGGACTTGAGAACGGGAGGCGGGGGTGGCTCGGGAGCCGTGGCCTTGGCCTTGAGGGCCAGCGGGCGCGGACGAACAACCTCACCGGTGCGGCGCTTGAGTTTGAGTTTGAGCTTGAGTTTGACCGACTTGCCGGCTTCGGCGGATTTCCGGTCGGAGGCCTTGACAGGGGAAACCTTGGCCGGAACTTCCTTGGCAGGAGCGGGGACTACGGGTTTCTCCTTGCCTTTCGGCGCGGGTTTGGCCGCAGGCTTGGCTTCGACCTTCACCGCGGGTTTGGCGACTGCCTTCACCTCGGCTTTCGCAGTGGGTTTGGCCGGGGGTTTGGGAGTGGACTTGGTGGCTGATTTTGAAGGCGCGGGAGCGACGCTCTTCTTGACTGGAGAGGGGGCAGATTTTGGAGACACTTTGGAGGTAGGTTTCGCCGGGACCGCTTTGGCGGAAGCCGGTTTGGAAGATGATTTTCCACCTTTGGCTGGGGCGGGCTTTTTGGAGACCGCCGCCACGGGCTTCTTGACCGCCTTTGCGGATGCTTTGGCCTTGGGTGCAGGCTTGGCTTTCACGGCAGGTTTCGCTTTGGAAACGGACTTCGCCTTGGAAACGGGCTTTGCCTTTGCCGCAGGCTTCGTCTTCGCAACGGGCTTCGCCTTTGCGGTCGGCTTTGCTTTGGAAGCGGGCTTGGCCTTTGCCGCAGGCTTCGCCTTCGCGGCAGGCTTGGCCTTCGCGGTTGGCTTTGCTTTGGAAGCGGGCTTTGCTTTGGAAGCGGGCTTTGATTTTGCGGGAGCGGGCTTTGCCTTTGCGGCAGGCTTTCCTTTGGCGGGAGCGGTCTTCTTGGCCATATACCAGTGTGGAATTTTTCCGGCGTTGGTTCCCCCGATGCGGGGGTGGCCGAAAAAGAGGCGGCCATTCTTACGTGCCGTCATCCCCGGATGCAACAGGAAAAGACTCTTTCACGCTCGATTTTTCGGGGAACAGCCCCCGGAAGATTCCCGGAAAGGGATTGGCGCACGCCGTCGGCTCCGCTATGCTCACGGCATCATGCCGAAACGTGCCGTTCTCATCGTGCTGGATTCCGTGGGTATTGGTCATGCCCCCGATGCCTCCGCCTATGGTGACGCCGGTGCGGACACCCTCGGTCACATCCTCAAAGTCATACCCGATCTCAAACTTCCGAATCTCGACGATCTCGGACTGGCCATGGCACGCGCGGGGGCGGCAGTGGAAACTCCTGTCGGGCTACCGGCGCGGGTTGGGGCAGCGGCGACATGGATGACTGAAGCCTCGGCAGGCAAGGACACGACGACCGGCCACTGGGAGTTGGCGGGCGCGGTGCTTGACGAACCCTTCGCGACCTTCGAACAATTCCCGCAAGATCTCGTGGAGGAAATCGGAGCAAGCTGTGGCGTACGTTTCCTGGGCAATGTGGCGGCATCGGGAACGGAGATCCTCGATCGCTTGGGAGCGGAACATCTGGCAACCGGAAATCCAATCCTTTACACAAGCGCGGATTCCGTCCTGCAAATCGCGGCGCACGAGGAAGCGTTCGGTCTTGATCGGTTGTATTTGGTTTGTAAAAAGGCGAGGGAAATTCTCGACCAGCGCGGGTTACGGATCGGACGGGTGATCGCGCGGCCTTTTCTTGGATCCATCACGTCCGGTTTCCAGCGCACCTCGAACCGGCATGATTATTCACTCAAACCACCACCGACCGTGCTCGATGCCGCCCGCACTGCAGGAGTCAAAGTCATCGGCGTCGGGAAAATCAGCGATATCTTCGCGGGCCAAGGAATCGACGAAAGTCACCCGACGCGCTCGAACGCCCATGGCATGGAAACCCTCGATCGACTGACCGCAAATCCTCCAACCCGAGACGAACTCATCTTCGCCAATCTGGTGGATTTCGACATGCTCTTCGGTCATCGCCGCGACCCCGCCGGATACGCGCGCGCCCTTTTGGAATTCGACGGCTGGCTTGGATTATTTCTCGCGCGCGGACATGACGACGGATTTCTCATGATCACCGCAGACCATGGAAATGATCCGACATGGAGCGGCACGGACCACACGCGCGAACGGGTCCCATTGCTCACCGTCGCGTCTCCCCGGCCATTGGAAACAGGCACCTCTTTCTCGCAGGTGGCGGACCTGCTATCCAGTTACTTTTCTCTCCCCCGCCCCACGTGAATCCCATGATCCCCATTATCCTCGCCATCGTTCTCGGAATCTATCTGCTGCGTATCACAGCCTCGCTGATGAACCTGCGGTCGCTGCGTCCGGAGCCACCGGAGGAATTCCGCGAGCTGGCCGCCGATGGTGTCTACCAACGCGGGCAGGAATACACCCGTGCGAAAACAAGGGACTCGCTGGTGGAAGAAACGGTTCATTTAGCCGCGTTTCTTGTCTTCTGGTTCGCAGGTGGTTTCGCCATGCTCGACAAGTGGTCAGGAGGTTGGGGACTTGGGCCGATTGCCACCGGCACTCTCGTCATCGCCATCCTCGCCGCCATGAATTGGCTGCTTCAACTCCCCTTCGAAATCCACCACACCTTTGGCACGGAGACCCGCTTCGGCTTCAACCGCACGACGCCAAAAGTCTTCATCACCGACATCCTCAAATCCTTGCTGCTCGGCGCCATCATCGGTCTGCCCTTGGTGGCGGGGTTGCTTTGGCTTTTCGCCCGCTGGCCGGACGCGTGGTTGTGGGGCTGGCTGGGATTTACCGTTGTCATGCTTGCCCTGGCCTTTCTCGCCCCGAGCATTTTGTTACCCCTATTTAACAAATTCGAACCGATGCCGGATGGACCTCTGCGCTCGGGCATCGAGAAACTCGCCGATAAATGCGGCTTTCCTTTGGGCGGGCTTTTCGTGATGGACGGCTCGAAGCGTTCGACCAAAGCCAATGCCTTCTTCACCGGATTCGGGCGCAACCGCCGCATCGCGCTCTACGACACGCTCATCGAGCGTCACAGCAGCGGGGAACTGCTGGCCGTGCTCGCCCACGAGATCGGCCACTTCCGGCTCCGCCATGTCTGGCAACAACTTGGAACCGCCTTGCTCTGCAATGGCCTGCTCTTCTTCCTGCTCGGTTATGCCCTCCGCGCTCCGGAAATCTATCGCGCCTTCGGCCTCTCCGGCGAAGCCCCCTTGCCCTTGCATTTCGGACTGGTGTTTTTCCTCGTGCTTTATTCACCGATAGGTCAAATCCTCTCCATCCTTCGCAACATCCTGAGCCGGCGTCACGAGTTCCAAGCCGATGCCTACGCCGCCCATGCGACCGGTGAAGCAACCGAACTCGCCACCGCCTTGAAGAAACTTTCCACCGATAGCCTGAGCAACCTGACCCCACACCCGCTCGTCGTCTTGCTTGATCACAGCCACCCGCCGGTGGTCGAAAGGCTGCGCGCCCTCGCCCTCCTAGGATCCAAGCATTGACTCTCCACCATCAACGCACACCATGCACGTTCCCACCCTCATTGCCCGCAAACGCGAAGGCGGCCGTCTCGAAGACGCCGAAATCCGCGCCATCATTCGTGATTTCACCAGCGGATCGTTGCCCGACTATCAGATGGCAGCGCTCGCCATGGCCATCTATTTTCGCGGCATGGACGCGGAAGAAACCGCCTCGCTCGTGCGCGCGATGAAAGAGAGCGGTGACCATTTCACTTGGCCGGATGGCCATCCGACGGTGGTGGACAAACACAGCACCGGGGGCATCGGGGACAAGATCTCGCTCGTGCTCGCGCCCCTGCTCGCCTGCGAGGGCCTCTGGGTGCCCATGGTTTCGGGTCGCGGACTCGGCATCACCGGTGGCACACTCGACAAACTCGAATCGATTCCCGGATTCAACACACGTCTCGACATGGACACCGCGCGCGCACAGATCGAACGCATCGGCGTGTTCATGATCGGGCAAACGGATCGCTTTTGCCCGGCTGACCGGAAACTCTATTCGTTGCGCGATGTAACCGCCACGGTTCCAAGCATCCCATTGATTGTCGCTTCGATCATGAGCAAAAAACTCGCCGAGTCGCCCGACCGATTGGTTCTCGATGTAAAATATGGCAGCGGCGCCTTCATGAAAACCGAAGCCGAGGCGCGCCAACTCGCCGACGCCATGGTGGCGACCGGGGAAGCCACCGGCACACGCACCGTGGCCATGCTCAACCCGATGTCGGAACCCATCGGCCACGCCGTCGGCAATGCCCTCGAAGTCATCGAGTCGGTTGATTGCCTGCGTGGGAAGGGTCCGCTGGACTTGGAAAATCTCACCCTCGACCTTGCGGCGGGTGTCTGTGATACCCCGCGGGTAGAACTCGCCGCTCGCCTGCGCGACGGCTCGGCTTGGGAAAAATTCCGCGAACTCGTCGCGGCCCAAGGTGGTGATGTCGATGCTCTGGAGGACTTGGCCCGTGTTCACACCGCGCCGGTGATTCGGGAAATCCCTTCGCTGGCCAGTGGCAAATTGATCGCCTTTGATGCGGGCATCATCGGTCAAACCGCTCTGGAACTAGGGGCCGGCCGCGCCCGCGCCGATGACTCCGTGGATTTCGCTGTCGGCTTCGACCGCCTAGCCAAATGCGGACAAGTTCTTAAATCCGGCGAATCCCTCGGGCGTGTCCATGCCCGCGACGAAGCAGCTGCAGAACGCGCCATCGCAGCGTTGCATTCTGCCGCGCGTTTCGATCCGTAATCCGGAGATCTAACCCCACTTCTTTCTAGTTAGCATCAGATTCAATGGATGGAGACCAGTCTTCAAGGCAAGACCGGGACGGTCTTGCTACGACTCCGGTGGATGCTCGCACGCGAAATCCCCTTGATTTTCCATGCCCACTGTAGCAAGAGCGTCTCGCTCTTGCCCCGCAGGGATACAGCGAGGGAGCAGAAGCCCCTGATTGATCTTTTCACTAAGCAATAGGCGTTGGTTCTAGCTCGCATTACTCACAACTTGGCCACCAACTCCAGCGCCTCGGCTAGGCGGGCGGGGCCGTCCTTGCCGTCGAGGCGGGGAAATTTTCCATCCACGAGGATAAAGTCGCCGCTGCGGCGGACCATGAGTTTGTGCCCTTGGATTTCGATGCTTTGGGCACGGGCACGCGCCCCCTCGACGCGCAAGGCCGTGGCATCGGCGAGAACCCGGGCCGCTGGCGGGAGCGGGCCGAATCGATCCCGCCAGTTCGCAACGAGGGCTTTGAGTTCCTTGCGGGTGACGCATTCCGCGAGTTGTTTGTAGGCGAGAACCCGTTGCGATGGTTCGGTGATCCACGAGGCCGGCAGATAAGCCGCTGTCGATTTCGGCCGACTGGCGTGTTCGGATTCGGAAAAGGCGAGAAAGTCCGTATGCAGGACGGTTTCCACGCGCCCACCGGTGGCATGTCCGCTGAGTTTCGCCACCGATTGGCGTAGCAACTGGCAATAGAGATCAAAGCCGATATTGGCAATGTGGCCGCTTTGCTGTACGCCAAGCAAACTGCCCGCGCCGCGGATTTCGAGGTCACGCATGGCGACTTTGAATCCGGAACCGAGAGCTGCGTATTCCTTCATGGCGTTGAGTCGCTTGCGCGCATCCCCCGCCGCCACAAGATGACGCGGCAGCATCAGGTAGGCGTAGGCCTTGGCGCCGGAACGACCCACGCGCCCGCGCAGTTGGTAGAGATCCGCCAGCCCGAAGAGATCGGCACGGTCGATGAAGATGGTATTCGCATTCGGGATATCGATGCCGGATTCGATGATGGTGGTGGCGACCAGCACGTCGGCTTGCCCGCGCACGAAGGTATGCATCACTTCCTCGAGGTCATGGCGATCCATTTGCCCGTGCCCGACCACAACCCGAGCACCCGGAACGAGAGCGCTGATCTTCTCCCGCACCTTCTCGATGGTCAGCACGCGGTTGTGCAAATAAAAGACCTGACCACCGCGGCGCAATTCTTCCTGCAACGCGGACCGGATGACCCGTTCATCGTAAGCACAGACGATGGTGTGGACCGGGAGGCGGTTGGGCGGTGGCGTTTCGATGGTGCTCATCTCGCGCAACCCGACCAACGACATATAGAGCGTGCGCGGGATGGGCGTGGCGGAAAGCGTGAGCACATCGACGAGCCGGAAGATTTCCTTGAACCGCTCCTTGTGTTTCACCCCGAATCGTTGTTCCTCGTCGATGACCACCAATCCGAGACGCGCGAAACGCACATCAGGTGAAACGACACGGTGCGTCCCGATGACCATATCCACCGAACCATCGGCCAAGCCCGCGACAATCGCGTCTTGTTCCGCCGAACTCTGAAGACGGCATAACAACTCGACACGCACCGGGAATCCCGACATGCGCTCGCGGAAAGTGTCATAATGCTGCTGGGCCAACACCGTGGTGGGCACGAGCACGGCGACCTGTGTGCCGCCCATGACGGCCTTGAAGGCGGCGCGAATCGCGACTTCCGTCTTACCGAATCCCACATCACCGCAGATGAGCCGGTCCATCGGGAGCGCGGCTTCCATGTCTTCCTTGACCTGGCGAATGGCCTTGAGTTGATCCGTTGTCTCCCGGTGCGGAAAGCTATGCTCGAATTCCCATTGCCACCGCGTGTCAGGCGGATGAGCATGGCCTGCGATGGTCTGCCGCTGGGCCTGCACGCTGAGCATCCGGGCCGCATAGTCCATGATTTCCTTCTCGGCCTTGCGTCGGGTTTTTCCCCATCGGGCGTCGCCGAGCTTGGATAGCGTGGGCAGGGCATTGCCCGCACCAACATAACGCGAGACGAGGTGCGACTGATCGAGCGGGACAAATAGCCGAGCCTCGTCGGCGTATTCGAGCACGAGAACCTCGCGTTGACCACCCTGGGTTTCCTCAAAGGCCATGCCACGGTAAATGGCGATGCCATAATCCGCATGCACGACGTTTTCGCCTTCTTCGAGGTCGCGCGCGTCCACGGCATGGCGGATCCGACGTTGTTCGGCCTCGCGGTTGAACTTCCGCCGCGCCCGGTGGATGGGAAAGCGTCCGAAGATCTCGGCGGCCGAGAGCACGGCCAGCTTCGCCGATGGACAAGTGAAACCGAAGGCAAGCGGGGCAACCCGTCCGTCGAGAGCCCCTAACAGATCCGGCTCACCTTCGAAGAGCCCGTGGAATCGTTCCTTCTCCCCTTCGTTCTGGAAAAGCAATGCCACCCGCCAGCCGTCCACTTTCCAACGCGCCACATCGCGGGCGAAGGACGCGTGTTTTGCTTCCGAGACCAGCAGGTCCCCGGCTTCGAAATTGCCAACCGGATTGCCATGGATGGCCAGCGCGGGAGAAATGCCTCCCTCCGGGTCATCATCGATCCAAAGTGGCACGCCTTCGATGGCTTCACCAAGAGCAATGGGCAAATCGCTATCTCCAAGCCAGGACCGGAGTTTCTCCATCTTTCCACGCTCGCTCTCGCGGTCGAGGAGGATTTCACATTTCGGAACCCGGCGGATGCTTGTCTGGGAATGGAGATCGAAGTCACGCAACGACTCCACAAGATCGCCGAAGAACTCGAGGCGTGTCGGCTGTCCGGCTTGCCATGGGAAAACATCGAGGATACCGCCGCGAATGGCGTATTGGCCGCGCGCGAAGACCTGCGGGTGGGATTCGTAGCCCGCTTTCCGGAGATGCGCCGCGAGTTCCTCCATTTCCAACGTTTCGCCTTCGGAAACCACGCGCACCTTGCGGCGGAAACCACCGGAGGCTGGCACTTCTTCGTCCAAACTGCGAGCGACCAGCACGACCGGTTCGCGTTCGGTGGAAGCGGCGATGGCGGCGAGCACATGCAAGCGTTCGGCGAGGATCTCGGGGTCGGCGGCTTCGACCTCCACGGGAAGATGTTCCTCCTCGGGCAGGAAATACGGACGATGCCCCCAGGTCTCCAATTCGGCCACGACGCGTTCTTGGTGCCGCAAGTCCTGACAGACCACCCATAAACGTTTCTCTGGCGCAACGCGGGCGAAACACGCGGCGATGAAAGCCTGGCCGCTCGTGGCAATGCCGCCGAAGTGTCCGGCTCCGGCGGTGGCCAGTCCTCGCAAGGTTTGCGCAGTGATGGCGTCGGCAAGGAAACGCTCCGGCAGATCACGCGCTCCCAACAACGGGATGGGAGATGAAGGCGCGGCGCGGGTCATGGGAAGAGCGTTACGATCCGCGCGCACCGGGCGGCGTCAAGCTTCGGACATCCTGACCTCAGAGGAAGCGGCATGAGCCTGGTTGAACCTTGCGGTTGTGCCAGAAGCCGGGCCAATGCGCCGCACCTTGGCTCACCGCTGGAACACGCGCCTTTCACGGGACATCAAGCCGCCGAAACTCCCCCGGAGCGATGGTCTCGACAGCCGCCTGAACTGCTTTGGAGGCGGCAAGGATGCGGCGGAGATCGTTGGAAGTCAGTTCGAGGATAGCAATCCGCCGATCGGCCAGATTCTGCTGGTAGCGAATGTTCTGGTCGGAAGTGATGAACAGGTCAAATTCCTTTTCCGCAAGGCAGAGCAAATCGCCATTCTTGATTCCGCACCACCCGTGCCGCTGGGCGGTAGTGCAATCGTGGCCAATGAACAGCTTCTGCATCGGCCAAGGCACGCATTCATCAAGCGGAATCTTCATGTCATGGCAAGCAGGGCCGATTCGGAGCGTTCCAGCAACGAGCGAGCAGCCTCTCGGGACACCGACGGGAAACATTCCAAGAACTCTTCCAATGTGTAGTTGTTCTCCAGATAATCGAACAAAGTCTTCACTGGCACACGCGTCCCCTTGAAAACGGGAACCCCGCCCAGGATATCGGGATCAACCGTGATCAAATCCGTGGCGTTCATACTTTCCACCCTAATTCCAACCATCGAGAGTGTCAACGGTAGAGGCAAGACTCGCGGAGCTGCGTCAACCGTCCGCCCGCTCCGGGAACTCCATCTCACTTCAGGTATTTCAACGCCACGAAGCCACCCACGCCCACGATGGTCACTGCAAGCAGGACCCACTCGAGGTATTTCTCGATGAACGGACGGATTTTCGCTCCGTAATGGTGGATCAACCAGGCCACGAGGAAAAACCGGAATCCACGCCCGACGATGGAGGCCACGATCAGCAGGGGCAAGCTGTAGTGCAGGAAGCCCGAGGCGATGGTGAAGACTTTGTAAGGAATCGGTGTGATGGCGGCGATCAGAATACCAAGGAAGCCGTATTCATTATACCAGGCTTCGACCTTCACCCAGGCGTGTTTCTCCGGATCGAAAATGTTGATGATCCGCACACCGACGGGCTCGTAAAGCGCATGGCCGATATACCAGCCGAAAACCCCACCGAGAACGGAACCGACCGTGCACCAGAAGGCGAGTTTGGCCCATTTCTGTGGTTTTGAAAAGCAGAGTGCGATCAGCAGCACATCGGGAGGGATCGGAAAGAATGATGATTCGATGAACGCGATCGCGAAAAGAATCGGCACGGCATGGGGGTGCTCGGCCCAGCCCAGGGTCCAGTTATACATGCGGCGAATGATGCCCGGCTTCTTGGCCGGGACGGTAGCGGGCGGGGAGACTGATTCCGGTTGGTCCATAAGAGCGCCAAATCTGCGGGCAAGCGGGGATGGGGTCAAGCCCGACCGTTCCGCAAAAACGCGGGTGGATAATCCGTCTGGTTTCGGTCCGCTTACTCCCGGCCCGCGGCCATGACGGGTAGAGCCTGATTCCAGGAACAAAAATCTGATTCTTCAGGAGGCGGCGCTTGCAATCGCGGGGACCCGCCCGGATCGTAGAGGGTGACGTCCCGTCCCATCGCGCTACACCCTTTTCCCCAACCCGTTTCCCTTACCGGAGCGGGGCTTGCCTGCGCTTTGGGTATGGATTTGCCGAGCTGCCTGGCAACAATTGTCGACGGACCTCCGGCGCTGCGGCCGCTCGCCGAATGCGGCCTTCCCTTTCCGGCAGGCCTTGGTGCCCTGCCCTGCGGGTGGGTGCCGGACCGATCGTTTTTCAAGGGCCGACGCTATGGAGCCGCAGCCAATGCCGCTATCCATGTGGCCCGCGAAGCCATCTCCGCCGCCAACTGGGGGAAAGAGGAAACCCGCTCCGCTTGGCTCTACGTGGGCACCAGCCGGGGAAATGTGGGCGAACGTGCCGGGGCATGGACCGCGCGGCGGGCCATCAGAAAGTTCGCCGCCAGCAATACCATGCACAGCGAAATCGCCGCTGCCGTGAGCCTCCGGCTCGGTATCGATGGCCCATGGCAGGTGATCAGCAACGGTTGTGCAGCAGGTCTCGACGCCCTCGGCCACGCGGCCCTTGCCGTGGCTCTGGGATGGACTCCGCGAGCGGTCGTGGTCGCCGTGGATTTGCCATTGGTTCTCCCTTTGCTCGAGGACTTCGCCAGCACCGGATTGCTTTCGACCCACCATCGGAATGACCCGTATGCGAACGACACGGCGGGTTTCTTCCCGGGGGAAGGTGTGGCCGCGCTAATCTTGGAATCCGCAGGATCTGGCCGCCGGGTTTGGGCGAACCTGCTCGGCTACGCTGCCAACAATGACGGGCACGATGCCATCGGCCTCCCGCCGGATGGTGCTCCACTGGCCGAATTGATGCAGGCTCTGGCGGCACTTGCACCGGGACCATTGGCCGGCCTTGTCTCCCATGCCACCGGTACCTCCGCCCACCGCACTTCCGAAACCGCCGCCCTCGACCAGGCCTTTCCACGCGAGACCGCCCGCCCGGACCTTTTCGCCTTCAAACCCTTCACCGGTCATGCCCTCGGGGCCAGCGGACTGGTGGATGTCGCGCTTCTGGCCGGATTTTTCGCCCGTGGATTGGGCCCGGTCAATCCCGTTGGACTGAGCGCGCCCTCGCCGGGCTGGGCTTTGCCGGAGAAATCCCGCAGCCTCGAAGCAGGTGAGACCTACCTGAAAGTCGCAGCGGGAATGGGCGGCCACAACGCCGGGATGTTGATCCAATCCCCCGCCGTGTGAAAAAAGTTTTGCCCAGACGTCGGAAAAAGTTGCAATCTTTCAGCGAATTTCTTATTCTAAACTTGTCCGGCCGAACCGAGTGATTCACGCCGGTCGTCATAAGCGGGTACGAAAGTCCCGCGCCTTAAAAACAAGCAAAGAAAGCACTACTACCCATGAAACTGAAACATGCGAAACCCCACGGGTTCACTCTGATTGAACTCCTGGTTGTTATGACCATCATCGCCGTGCTGGCCACGGTCGGCTTCTCCGCCTTCGGTAAGGCGCGTGAAACCGCAAACCGCACCGCCGCCACGTCGAACATGAAACAAATCCACTTGGCCATGTCCGGCTATGCTTCGGATAACAACGACGCATTCCCAGACAAAAAGGGTGCGGCCGCTTCCGATGTGGCCGCCACCACCGCCAACCAGGCATTCAGGAAGCTGATTCCCGGTTACCTGACCGACGAGCGCACCTTCCAAGTCAAAGGTTCGCCATCGTCGAGACACAACGACGGTAACACCGATCAGGAATCGGATCGTTTGGCTGCTGGTGAAAACCACTACGCCGTGGGTGCTGATATGACCGCCACTTCGAACGGCAACTATCCCCTCATTTGGGAAACCGGCACCTCGGGCGATGAGACCTATGCTCCTAGTTGGACGAAGGGCAACCGCGACGTCTGGGGCGGTTCGTGGTCCGATGGTTCCGTGCTGATCATCACCGTCAGCGGTGGCGTGCAGCAGAAGAAACTCGATCTGCCGAGCAGTGCCAACGAAGGCGAATCGGCCACCATCGTCAAGGACGGCCAGCGCACGATCTTCGAGCAACGCAAGAACGCCAATTCCAACGCCCGTGGCCTGGGTCCTGAGCGCAAGGAATAATTGAACGAGCTTCTTGCCTGATTCAACCCGCCTCCCGGTCCTCGTGGCCGGGAGGCTTTTTCTTTCTTAAGATTCTTCCTGCCCCACCCCATGCTCGACGTCGCCTGTGCCATCATCCTGCGTGCCGATGGCACCGCCATGGCCGCCCGGCGCGGGCCGACCATGCGACTGCCCGGGCTATGGGAATTTCCCGGCGGCAAACTCGAACCCGGGGAATGCTCGGCTGGTGCCCTCATGCGTGAAATTGAGGAAGAACTCAGGGTCAGGATCCGCCTTTTGCGGGAGTTACCACCGGTGGACCATCACTACGCTGACTTCTCCATCCGGCTGCACCCCTGGATTTGCGAAATTGCCCAGGGCGAACCCGAGCCCATGGAACACGCGGAAATCCGCTGGGTGAATGCGGCCGCCTTGCCTGACTTGGACTGGGCGGCAGCGGATCTTCCCGTGTTGGAAGCTCTGCTTGAACTCGCGCGTTCACCGGGAGAGAATCCCGATCTTCGGCGATTGATCGGGAGATAGTTCACCCTCACGATTGGGCATGATGAAAAGCCGGAAGCCGGTGGTTGAGCGCAGTGGCACCACAGGGTCTTCCGAGAGATCTGCCGCACCCCGGCCGGGGGCAAGAGAAAGGGAATCCGGGTCCGATGGTGTCCCGCGCGAGACCCGGTGAAATTTGTGATCCGCTGATCTTGACCATGGTCGATTTTTCCCCGATGGTTTGCCCCACTTCCACCGACCGCCCATGAGCAAGACCCGAGTTCTCGTCGCCGACCCGATTGCCGAAGCCGGCATCGCCGCCCTTCAAGAAGATCCAAGCCTGGAGGTGGATGTGCGCATCGGCATTTCGAAAGAGGACCTGATTCGCGACGCCGGCCTTTACAACGCCATCGTCGTTCGTTCGCAGACAAAAATCGGTGCGGATGTGATGGCCAAGGCGGACAAACTCCGGGTCATCGGCCGGGCCGGGGTCGGGGTGGACAACATCGATGTCGAAGCCGCCACCGCCCGCGGGGTGATTGTAATGAACACCCCCGGCGGCAACACCATCTCCACGGCCGAACACGCCTTTACCCTCATGATGGCCATGGCCCGCCACATCGGCCACGCCCATGCCAGCACTTCCGACGGCAAGTGGGAGCGCAAAAAGTTCGAAGGTGTCGAGTTGTATAACAAAACGCTTTCCATCCTCGGCATGGGACGCATCGGCTCGGAGTTCGCCCGCCGCGCCATGGCCTTCGGCATGCGGGTGATTGCCTTTGATCCCTACCTCTCCGCCAGCCGGGCCAAATTGATGCGCGTCGAACTGGCCGAGTCCCTCGAAGACGCGCTCAAGGAGGCCGACTTCATCACCATGCACATGCCGATGACGCCGGAAACAAAACACATGCTCAATCGCGATCGCCTCGCGCTCTGCAAGAAGGGTGTTCGCATCGTGAACTGCGCGCGTGGCGGACTCATTGACGAAGATGCCCTGCTGGAAGGTCTTGAAAGCGGCCAGGTTGGCGGTGTCGCCCTCGATGTTTTCGAAAACGAACCCCCGCCCGCAGACCATCCCTTGCTCAAACACCCGAAGGTAACGCTCAGCCCGCACCTCGGGGCCAGCACGGCCGAAGCCCAGGAAAACGTGGGCATCGAGATCGCCTTGAATGTGCGGAAGCACCTTCAGGACGGCACCGTGATCAATGCCGTCAACATGCCGAGCATTGATGAGAAGACGTTGGCCGTGGTCGGCCCCTACCTGACCTTCGTCGAAGCACTGGGTCGCATGGCCTCCAACCTCGCGCCCGCCAATGCCGATCGTTTCCGCATCGAATACAGCGGCAAAGTCGCGGAGATGGACACCTCGCTCATTTCCCGCGCCGGCTTGGCCGGTTTCCTCAAACATGCCTTCGACGCCCACAGTCTGAATTACCTCAATGCCCCCGCCCAGGCGAAAAAACTCGGCCTGCAGGTGAGCGAGTCGCGCAATCCGAACGCGGTGGATTTCACCGACCTGATTCTCATAGAGGCCATCAGCGGAGACACCACCACCACCGTCGCCGGCACCTTCTTCGGCGGACGTCCGCGGGTCGTGCGCATCAATGACTACATGGTGGAATGCGAGGCCGCCGGCCACATCCTCATGGTCGAGAACAACGACGCTCCCGGCACGGTCGGCATGGTTGGCACCCTGCTCGGCAAACACCAGATCAATATTGCCAACATGGCGCTGTCACGGAATGTCGAAGGTGGCACCGCCGTCACCCTCATCAACACCGACAGCACCATTACCGAATCCGTGATCGAGGAATTGCGCGCCCAGCCGAACATCCTCGCCGTCCGCGCCATCTCGGTCTGACCCGCGTCCGGATCCGGCCATGATTGTCTCCTGCCCGTCGCCCGGTTGCGGCCACGCCCACCGGATTCCGGTTTCGGCGCTCGGGGAAAGACTTTTATGCGTATCCTGTGGATGTGGTTTCCGCGCCGCCGAACGCTGGTTCGAAGGACGCGATTTCGTGATCTACGATCTTGAGACCACCGGCTTGTATCCGGAGCAAGACGAGTTCATCCAGATCGCGGCGGTGAGATTCCGTGACGGTTGCCTTTGCCGGGGCGAAACATTCCACGCCTACGCGCGCCCGCGACGGCCCATCTCCTCATTCATCGAAAACTACACCGGCGTGACCAATGCCCATGTGCGTGGGGCCCCGCGGCCGGAGGAAGTTCTCGCCGACTTCGCCGGCTTCAGTGGCAACGCGACCCTCATCGCCCACAATGGGAAGCGGTTCGACGCGAAATTCCTCGAAGCCACCTGCCACCGTCACCGTCTCTCGGCCCGCCCGGTCGAATGCATCGACTCGATCCAATTGTCGAAACTCGCCTTCGGTAGAACCCGGGGCATCGGGCATTCCATGGATCACCTCATGTCGCGCCTCGGTCTCGGCCAGGGAAATTTCCGCCGCCACGACGCGCGTGGTGACGTCGAGGTGTTAGGAGAAGCCGTGGCCCGGCTGCGGGACCTGCTCGGCCTCGACAAAGCGCTCAATGGAGTCGCGAGGCACCAGACGTTGTTGCCGGTGTGACATTCATAAAAAACGAGCACGGGCAGGCCGGCATGTCTCACACTTTTCTCCCCTGCAGGGCGGCTTCAAAGACGCGGGAGTTCTTCTCCTTCAAGTCCGGGAGGGAGTTCCGGTCCCGGAGGCGGGGGTATCACCGGATCATCGAGCACGGGAAGATCATCGGGATCTAACCCCTCCGGCACGAGTGGTTCGGGTTCGGCCCCGAGGCGGAGGAATAACTCGACGGCTTCGTCGCGCGCGCCGCCGAGACGCAGTGATTCTTCGTAGGAACGTTTGGCTTGCACGGGGTCAGCGGAGCCCGGTTTGGTGTGGACAACCGCGAGATTGTAGTGGGCGAGGGAGTAATCCGGTTTGACCTCGATGGCTTTCGCGAAAGCGGTTTCGGCATCGCGGATCTGACCGACATCAAGGGCGACCAGACCGAGATAGAGCCATGCCTGCGGATTCGCGGGCTGCAACACGAGGCTGCGGTTCAAGCGATCCACGGCCAACTCGGGTTGCCGGAGTTTCCAATGGCACACACCGAGCATGAGATGGGCGAAAGAGTTCGTTTCTTCGCGAGCCAAGGCATCCTGGAACTTCGGGATGGCATCGCCGAATTTTTCCTGCTTCAAGAGGCTCACCCCGAGGTTACAGACCATGCGCACGTCGGCGGGGTCGGCTTCCACGATCAGCCGGTAGGTTTCCTCCGCTTCCTGGAAATTTCCCCGGCGGAATGCAGATTCCGCGGTCGTGGCGAGGCTGCGTTTCTGCGCGTCGAAGGTGGCGGCGGCATCGGGGCGGGTATCGTCGGGTTCCTCTGGGGCGGGATTGGCGGCGACTTCAGGGGTGGTGGTGGCGGGGCCCTCCGGGTTTTCAGCAGGGTCTCCGCCGAAAAACTTGCCGCTGAGTTCCACACCGGAAAGCGCGCGAATCTCATGGTCCTGGAGGCGGGCCACTTCCTCGGGCGTGGGTTCGGACCCTTTGCCTTCAAGTTGGTCAATGTAGCGGATCAGGGCTTTGGAATTGATCTCCAGTTTGGCCAATTCCGAGAGAAGCATATTGCGCGCCCTCGCCCGGTAAACCTGCTGCCGCAACTGGCGCACGACGATTTCCCGCAGGGTCCGGTTTTCTTCGGCCATGAGCGGATCGGCGGCGGGAGGTGCTGCTTCCAGAGCCGACTTCGCTTCGGAAAGTTGCTTTTCCAGCAAGCTCATGCGGTCGCGGAATTGTGCGTTCTCCTTGCGGGCGCTTCCGAGTTCGCCCTCGACTTGTATCAATCGCTCCTTGAGGCCGGCGATGAGGTCGGTGTCCTTTTCTTTTTCGGCCGCGAGCGCCTTGATTTTTTCCCGCATCTCGGCCAATTCTTTTTCCAGACGCTTGTTGGTCGCGATGAGCGCGGGCTGCCCGTCCGTTTGCACCGCCATGGCCGCGAGCTGATCGCGTTCAGCTTTCCAACGATCCCGCTCCGCCGTGAGCACGCGGATGGTATCCTCGAAAGTCGCGGAGTCCCGGCGAGTGGAAGCCAGTTCCGCCTCGATCCGCGCCAGTTCACGGGCGAACCGCTCGTTTTCCTTTAAGATTTCTTTATTGCCCTGGGCAACTCCTTCCTTGATACCTTCCGCCTTGCCCTGTTCGCGGCCCTCTTTCTTGGCCTTTTCGGCCGCCGCCGCAATCTTCGCATCCATGTCAGCCAGCTTCTTCTCGAGTTCGGTGGCGCGGGCGCGTTCGGCGACCCCGCTGTTGATACCCTTCTCTTGCAGGGCAGCCAACTCCTGCTTCGCCTTGTCCCGTTCCTCGCGGAATTTGCGCGCCTCGTAAGAGGAGAGATTGCGCAGGTTTTCCACCTCGGCCAGCCGGCTCTTGAGCGCATCACGTTCACGGGCAAGGGCTTCTAGGGTCTGGCGGGCTCCGACCTGCTGGCGTTCAAGTTCCTGAATCCTCATCCGGGCAAACGGATCATCCACCACTGGCGGCGGAGCGGGCGGACGCACGACCACCGCACCAACCCCAGGCTGCGGACCTCCGTCCTTCGGAAGAGCCACGCCGGGGGGCAATGGGCGGGGATCATTCGCCGAACGTCCGAGACCTTCTTTGGCGGCTTTCTCCGCCACGCCATTGATTTGCTCGCGCATTCCGTTGCGGCGGAACTCGACCATGGCCGGTTTCCAATCCGGGTGCTCGCGGGCGATCTGATCGTAGACCTTCGCCGCCGCCCGATACTGGTCGTAGGCCGTCTTGAATCCCCCGGCCCGCTCGGATTTCATGCCATCTTCGCGCAGTTGCCAGGCCTCGAGGAACATCTCACTGGGACCTTTCTCCGCGCCTATCCCATTGGCCACAAGACAAATCAGGGCGAGCGCCATGACCAACCCCCGCGTTCTGGCAGAACTGGGAAGCTGCGCTTGGTCGGGGAGCCTATGGGTTGGGGTTCGGGGCACGGGGGGACAAATTACCGGGATCTCCGAGAATTGTAAATCACCAAGCGCTCCCCCTCTCCGATTTCGTTTCCCTGGAAAACCGGGGCGAGGTCAGCGCTCCGAGCCCGACTGGTTCCCAACGATGACCGGCTTTTCGCAAGACGGTTCCACCCGGATATCCACGCTAGCTCCCCGGAATCGATTCTCTCGGATGACCAGTCCCGCGGTGTTTTTGGCGGAGACGCCGCGTTCATTGAAAAAGTTGCCCACTATCCGGATGTTTTCGTGCACCGGCTCGGCGGGATCGGGATGGTCCGTCTCTGGTTTGATTTCGATTCCCCCGCTGGCAAAGTGGTTGCCTTTTATGAGCATGTCGCGCACCTGCCCCGACTCGAACCAACTCCCGGCATCCCCGGCAATCAGGATCCCGGCCATCGCCGTGTGGTCGAAGACACAGTCCTCGACCACCACCTTCCCACGTGTGCTGAGCAGGAACCCGCGGCAGGAAGCATTCGAAACATGGCACCTTCGGATTTGGACATCGGGACACCAGGTGAGATTTTCCACTGCATCATTCTCGCTGAAGCGGGGAGCAGCGGCGTCCAGGGTCAGCAGCCATTGTTTGCCCGAATCATCACCGGGGGCTCGCGAGATCGAATTCACCCGGCAAGGCGGGTTTCCAGGATACTCGCGCAGTTTTTCGTGCGAGACCACCGCTACCATGTCCCCCGGTTGAAATGGCGTGAAGCCGTAGGTCTGCCGGTGCATGAATGCGACGAGTAGTTGATCGGGTGCGGGTTGTCCGGTGACACGCAGGTAAGTGCCATGCACATTGATGGCATCATCCTGCAATCCGGAGAAACGGCAATCCTCGACCCGGATGGTTCCGCGGCATCCGGAAAAATGCAGGGCATCCGCCCACGCCGGACAGGTGCGCAAGGAATCCTCAGGCGGCACGACGAGCACCCGCTCGAAGGCGATGTTTTCCGTGAACTGGCTCACGATACCCATGCCGGTGAGCGCGTGGAATACACAATCGCGGAAGACGAGATTCCGGCACCGGTTGTTGTGGGCACCCACCGTATCACGGGTCGTATTGCGGAATTGGAACTGATGGCCTTGCCGCAATGGGTGTTGGCCAGCCTCCGCGAATTCAAATCGAATCCGACCGTCGCCCAAATCTTCCGCTCGACTTGCCGAAGGAAAGTCCGCTCTCATACCCAGACGCCAGCACTTGCCTTCGGCCGGAATCGCCTCCTGCACCAAAGTTTTTCCCGGCCCGAGATCACCCGTCCACGAAAAGACACCATTGTCCACGCGATAGGCCGAGCCTTCTGCAGCTCGCACAATGGCGTGAGCGGGACCGGATTCAAGGACCCGGAATTCCGATACCGTGGGACGCTCCAGATCAAAGACCAGGCCCTGCCAGTGGATATCTACGCTGTGTTCATTCACGAATTGGATTATTCGTCCTGCGAGAAGAATCTCCGCGCGTGCGGAAGCCCAGCTGTCCGTTCCTTCGATGCGGAAATGACGCGCCTTTTCGACGAGGATGCCGACCGGACGAGGAAGTGTGGGATCATCACAGGCATTCGAGATAAACCACGACCTCCGCAAGGCACCATCGGCAGCGATACGATGACGCCCTGGCAAGAATTGGACGACCACCGGCTTGTCCGCCGTGCCCGTGCCCGACAGCCTGAGCGAAAGCCGATGCTCCCCGGGCGCGATCACCACCCGGTCTCCGGCGGCAAGATTCAATGCGTTCACGCCCGCGAAACTTTTCCATGCCAGCTTGGCATCGGTGCCGGCGTTCGCATCATCACCCCGCGTCGGATCGACATGGTAGGTTGTGTTGCCTGGTGAAGGACGCAACAACTCCAGTCGCGGATACGCGGGAGAATCTTCTGCCGCAGCCGAACCGACGCGCCAGAAAGCGATGGAGAACAGGAAAATGAAAATGTAACGAAAACCGGAGCAAGATGATACCGACATGCGCAGGAGGTAACGCGGAGGTAGCGGGTGAAGTGTCAGAAAAGACACTCGCCGCATCTGGTATTCAACCCGGAATCCGGTTCAGCGACCACAAGGTTCCATTGAGCACGGCGGCAAAACCAACCCAAGCGAGGTAGGGCCAGAGCAAAGCGGCGGCCAAACGATCCACCCGGTGGAATGCGATGATCGTCCAAGCGATGGCCGCCCAGAGGAAGAGGATTTCCACGAAGGCGAGGTCGGGACGCCGCAGACCGAAGAACAACGGTGTCCAGGCCGCATTGAGGGCGAGTTGCACGAAAAAAATGGCAAGTGGTCGGCGTTGCGCGGAAAAAACACCCTGGCGCCAGACCAGCCAGGCCGCCACCGCCATCATGGTGTAAAGCACCGACCATACCTTGCCGATCAACGATCCCGGAGGCGTCCACGAGGGCTTGATCAATTCGGCATACCATTCGCCGGGCATGGACCACGCTCCCGGCACCACAGCGGCGAAACAAATCAATAACCAACCACCGAGGCCGAGCACGGACTTGCCGGAAATTGTCTTCATGTTTGTAACCTATGATTCCGAATCCCATCGCATGCCATGACAAGCCAGACTAGGGACACGCGGTTTACCGAGTAACTGGAATCCGGGTCATGGCCGCCTCATGGAGTCTTCTTTCCGGCGGCGGCGATGCTTTGTTGGATCTGGGCCCCGGCGGCGGTGGCCATGGTCCGGATATTTGCGTCGGGGTCGGCCTGGAACTTGGAGGCAACTTCCAGAGCGAAGGGCTTGGGCACGATAGCGATGCCATTGAGCATGACGCGTTTCTTATCGCGGGTGTCGGCAAGGATTTCCGCTTGTCCCCACCATGCGCGCTGTTGGGCGTCGGTCCGCTTGCGATCGCTATTCATGGCAAGAGCCCGCACAAATGCCTCGAAAGCGACCGTCTTGATCGCATCGGAATTTCCGCTCGTGGCGAGGCTGGCGAGCCGATCCAACTGGCTATCATCCGGCCAGTCACGCAGGGCGAGAACCGCCGCGATCTTCAGGTCAACGTCGCCGGTGGTCAAAACACGATCAATGGCTTTGGCGGCGGCGGGACTGCCGGTCAGGCCGAGCAGGGCGAGGGAAGACTGTTGGGTTTCCTTGGAGACATCGGAGGCAAGGCCCTTCTCGATTGCCGGCACAAGTTTCTCTTTGGATTTCGCCCGTTCCATCAGCACTTCCATGACCTGCTTGGCGGTCATGCGGGTGCCGCTGCCCTTGGTCTCGATCATGATCCGCATAAAATTCTCGGCGTGCGTCTCATCGGCGAAATTGCTCATGGCCTGAACGGCGGTTTTGGCATTCTCGTCGTCGGCGGTGATTGCGATATTGGTCAATTCGGGGATCGCGTCTTTCATCCCCCTCATGGCGATCACGCCCATGAGCTTGCGCTGGATACTCCCTTTGGTCTTGCCAAGCTGAACGAGAATGGCATCCTCGACGCCTTCGCCTCCCATCTGCTCGAGTTTCGACTTCACCCTTCTCTCCAGATTCTCCCGATCATTGGCGGGCATTTCAGCCGGAGGAAGCAAATAGGGCGTGATTAGATTCACCATCTCCGCGCTACCACTCGTGTTGCTTTCGTCATTCACATATTCGATGACGCGCTTTTGTTCCTTCTTGGCTCCGCTGCCGGAGGAGAGCTTGGCAACCGTGCCTCCGATGATCAGCACGCCGCTGATGATACTGATAATAGTCCATTTCAACACCGGTGATTTTGCCTGAGGACGCTGATAATGGGAATGCAGCACTTGCGGCTGGGCAACTTCGATGGGACCGGCAGTCGGCCCCTGAACCACGGGAACTTGAGAAGAAACCGGTCGAACGGGAGCACTGCCGAGACGCACGGCACCGCTGCCAGCGCGCACGGGTCCGGAGCCAGGGCGGACCGGACCGGAACCTGCCATGGGCGAAGAAACCGGAGAGGCGGTGGCGGCCGGCGGAGCGCTGAGCCGAGGAGAAGCGACGGGGGTAGCCCCGGGAATGATGAGCCGGGGCGCGGATTGGGAGCCGGGAATGACGAAATCCGCATTGAAGAAAACCTCGAGGGCCTCCTGGGCGTTTACGGGTCGCTGGTTCACATCGCGATTCATCAACCACATGATCCAGTCGCAAGTGCGTTTGGTCAGGTCGGGCCGGATATCGAGCATCGGCGTGAGCCGGTGCGAGAGGTGAGCCGACATAACCTCTGCGGCGGTGTCGCCGTCGAAGGGGTATCGACCGGTGAGGCCGTAATAATACATGCACCCCATGGCATAAAGGTCGGTGCGGCCATCCAGCGGCAGACGCTCGAACTGCTCGGGTGCCATGAAGTGAATGGAACCGAGAATGGCATCGTTGAGCCCGATCGTCTGCTGGCTCGGTTTGGGGCTGAACTTGGCGAGACCGAAATCGAGCAATTTGAATTGGAACTTGCCGCTGGGCAGCCATTTCACCATGAGGTTGGTGGGCTTGATGTCGCGGTGCACAAGCGCCTTATCTTGAGCGGCTATGAGCGCTTCCAAGGTCTGGGAGACCATTTCGGCGAAGTCGTCTTCGGTGAGAAGCCCGCGATCCACGACCTGGTCGAAGGTTTCGCCATCCACGAGTTCCATGACCACGAAGACACCGTCGGAGTCGGTGCCAACATCATACACGGAAACCACATTCGGGTGCTGGAGGGCTGAAAGCAAATGGGCTTCTTTAAAGAGACTCTTGGTCGGATCCTCGTCAAAAGCCTCGCTTTCCTCGGGTGGGAGCAGGCGTTTGACCGCCACCTCACGTTGCAGGTGGGTATCAAAGGCTCGGTAAACAGCACCGATGCCCCCTTGGCCGATTTTCGCCTTGATTTGGTAGCGCTCGCTCATGGACCTTTGGTCGGAATTTGGGGGATCCCGGAGTTTCAGGCAATTCGGAAATGCGGAATTTCGGGAATTCTGGTGGAAATTTTTACGATTTGGTCGGCCATTCCAATTGGAGAGTCCCATTTTCGACCCGAAGCCGATACACCAGGACCCCGGAGGCGGCGGGCGGGGTCAGGGCCTCCCCGGTCCCGAGGTCGAATCTGGCCCCGTGCCACGGGCATACCACGCATCCGTCTTCGATCCAGCCGTCGGACAATGGGGCTTTGGCGTGCGGGCAGACGTCATCCATGGCGAACCACTGCTCCGTGGTGCGGAAAACGGCGATCCGGGTCTCCCGGACGAGAAAGCAACGCGACGCCCCGGATGGGAATTCGGCCACGGGGAGCAGGGAAATCCAATCGCTCATTCGCAGCTCTCCTAGTAGGCACCGGAGTTCCTGTCTTCGTTCGTGTGGTGCCGGGCGGCGTTCAGGTAGAGTTGCTCCTCGATGCACTTGGTGAGCGTCGCCATGTCCACCGGTTTGCCGAGCATGATTAGTTCGCCGGATTCGGCCACACTGTGGCGGCTGACCTCATCGCGGGCGACGAGGGCCGTGAGCATGATGACGGGAATCCGCGCGGTCTGGCTGTTCCGCCGGAGTTCCGTGACCACGTCTCCCCCGTCCATACCGGGCATCACGACATCAAGCAGGATGAGGTCGGGCAGAAAAATCCGCGCCGCCTGGGCCGCTCGCTGGGCCTGGTTTTCCTCCTGAACTTCATAAATTCCTGTTCGTTCGAGGTTGAACTTGAGCAGCTTGGTAAAGCCGGCCTCATCGTCCACCACGAGAATGCGTTTTTTTATCATAGGGTTCTCCTTTTTCTAATCAGATTGAACTTGTATCGAAGCGCCGTCGTCGCGCAACTTCTCCTTTTGCCCTCCACTTTGGATGGCGCGCAGGGTGACGGTCATGCAGGTGCCCTTGCCCGGTTCACTGCGGCAAACGATCCTGCCGCCGTGGAGTTCGATGATTTTCCGGCAGATAGAGAGGCCGAGGCCCGTGCCCTCACCGGTGGGTTTGGTCGTGTAAAACGGGTCGAATATCCGCTCCATTTCGGCGGCCGGGATACCGCATCCGGTGTCCTCGACGGAAACAAATACCACTTTGTCGCCGCGACGCAGCCGCTCGGCGGCCCGGCTCCCCGTGTCGGTGGGTTCTCCTTCGGCCATCACCCCGAAACGGGTGGACACCCTCAGGGTGCCTCCGCCGCGACCCATGGCGTGCAGGGCATTCAAGAGCAAATTGAGCAGGACCTGCTCGAACTTTGGCACGTCGAGGGAAACACTCGGCAGCTTATCGGCCAACGAGACTTCCAGTTCGACATTGGTGCGAAGGCGATCGTGTTTGGTGAACAGGAGTGTATCGCGGATCACCTGGTTCAGATCCACGTTGCGGAATTCGAGATGCCGCGAGGCCGAGAAATCCACCAGCCCGTGGATGATCTTTTCCGCACGTCGCACCGCCTTCCGCATCTCTTCCAGGATTTCGAGGAAATTCGGGTCGACGTCGTCTGGGAGTTGGCTCAGGTATTCCACGCCCATGAGGATGAGCGCGAGGGGATTTTTCACTTCGTGGGCGACCCCGGCAGCGAGGCGGCCGACAGATTCCAGTTTCTCTGCCTGGATGAGCATCTCCTGGGTGCTACGCAGCTCGAGGTTGGCGGCCTCAAGGTTACGATTGAGTTGCAGGAGTTGGCGCTCCGCCTTCTTGCGCGCGGTGATCTCAGTGCTCATGCCTGCCACTCCGGCGATACGCCCGCTTTCATCATAAACCGGCATTTTCATGGCCAGCCAATGCCGCTCCTCACCGCGCACGACCGATGACTCCTCGAAGTTCAAGGAACGACCGGCCATGATCACGGCCGTGTCGTGGGATAGATACATATCGGCCTTCGCGGCGGGAAACAAGTCCTGGGGACGACGACCGAGAATCTCCGAGCGGTCCATCCCGATGAGTTGCTCGTAAATGCGGTTCACCATGATGTAGTGACCTCCCAAATCCCGCACAAAAAGCAGCATCGGAGCATTGTCCACGATCTGCCCGAGCAGGGCGTGGCTCAACTTGAGATCGACGGTTTTCTGCGGAGGATCAGGATCCATGGCTGGACTCTTCCGCCTCATGCTTCCAGATTATTCCCCTATTGGCAACCATTCATTGTGCAAAAAACCCTGGAAATCGTTCTTTGTCCTGAATTAGCGGATCAATCTCCGGCCCAACGAGCCGCTGCGGCCAAGGTGCTGGGCCTCCCGGAGGCGCGCTTGACCGGGGTGCGGCTGCGGAAAAAATCCATCGACGCCCGCCACCGTCCCGTGCGCATGCGCCTGCAAATCGAGGCCTGGTGGGACGAATCGCCACCGGGAGAACCTCCACCCGTGGCCGATCACACGCGCTACCCAGAGGTTCCGTCGGCCGCGCCCGTGGTCCTCATCATCGGCTGCGGCCCAGCCGGAATGTTTGCGGCTCTCGAATGCCTTCGCCTCGGTCTCAAACCGGTCATTCTCGAACGCGGCAAGGACGCGTCGGCCCGTCGATACGACCTGCGCCCCGCGCTCATGGAAGGCAGGATCATCGAGGAATCGAATTATTGCTTCGGTGAAGGCGGAGCTGGGACCTATTCCGATGGCAAACTTTACACCCGCGCGACCAAACGCGGAAATGTATACGATGTCTATGAAACCTTCGTCGCCCATGGAGCATCGCCAGAGATCCTCACCGACGCCCACCCGCACATTGGTTCGAATCGCCTGCCGAATGTCGTCAAAGCCATGCGCGCCACCATCATCGATCGCGGTGGTGAGGTTCATTTCCAAACCAAGGTGACCTCCTTGCTCGTGGAGGGCTCCGGCGCGGGCCGCCGCATCCTCGGCGCACGCACCGCCGACGGACGGGAATGGCTCGCTGATGCAGTCATTCTCGCCACCGGCCACTCCGCCCGCGATATTTATGCCTTGCTCGCCGACGAAGGTATCCGCATGGAAGCGAAACCATTCGCCGTGGGCGTGCGCATCGAGCACCCCCAGGGATTGATTGATCGCGTGCAATACCACCTTCGCCCGGAAGAATCACGCCCATGGCATCTGCCGGCCGCCCGTTACAATCTCGCCTGCGAAATCGAAGGCCGGGGCGTGCATTCCTTCTGCATGTGCCCGGGCGGCTTCATCGTGCCCGCCGCCACCTGCAACGACGAGGTCGTGGTCAATGGCATGTCGCTGGCCAAACGTGATTCGCCCTTCGCCAACAGCGGACTCGTCGTGACCGTGCAACCGGAAGACACCCTTGCCTTCGAAGCCGAACACGGCATCCTCGCCGGCATCGCCTTCCAGAAATGGCTCGAACGGCGGGCCAAGGAAGCCGGAGGCGGCGGACAAACCGCGCCCGCCCAACTCACGGGGGACTTTCTAACAGGACGCATCTCATCCGAAACCCTGTCCACCTCATACAAACCCGGCCTCAACTCCGCTCCGATACACGAGCTGCTTCCGGAAGGGATCGTGACACGCATGAGGGAAGGACTGAAACGCTTCGGACGCTCGATGCGCGGATTCACCGGGCCGCAAAGCCAGATGATCGGATTCGAGACCCGGACTTCATCACCGCTGCGGATTCCGCGGGACAGTGCAACCCTCGAACACCCCGAAGTCCGTGGACTCTTCCCAACTGGGGAAGGCGCCGGTTTCGCCGGCGGCATCGTCTCCGCCGCCCTCGATGGCATGCGTGTGGCCAAGGCTGTGGATGCGGTTGTGCGGAGATGATAGTGACCTATACTTCCTCAACGACTATCACTGCAGTGTCGAAACGTTCCATCATCGAGGGTATTGTTGAAGACGTGAAAAAATCATTGCCCCCTCCTGTCACCCCCAAAAAGGACTGACGATTGGGCTTCTCCTTCATGAACCCTGAAGGGGTTTAGCACCAAAGCCCGGGGTTGGGCCGAAGGGCCTACCCCGGGATAGTTTCAAATCATGAGAGTCGAACCCTGCAAGGGTTCTGTCCCCCGCTTGACACGACAAAACCCTTACAGGGTTTGGCAAATTCCCTTCTCCGATCCCCGGGGTAGCCCGGCCAGCCGCGCAACCCCGGGCTTCGGGACACAATCCCGTTGGGATTGAACCGGAAATCCGAAGATGTATACGCTCAAACCTGTCTCACCGCATTTCCATCAAGGTCAGGATGTCTTTGCCTTGCCTTTACAGTAGACTTCTTCCATCGCTACTACGGCTTCCCGAAGTTGGCGAGATTATCGCGGAGGGCTTGATCAGCGGTCGCACGCCAAGCGACGGATTCTTCCGCCTTCACGCGGTTCACTCCGGTGAATTTGGCGGGCTCGAAGCCCTGCGCCGACTGGCGGACGGCTGCAGCCGCGCTGGTGAGGGTGCTGATGGCCTTTCTCCTCACATCCTGTTCATTGGGTTTGATCTTCTTGGTGCTCGCATCCTCTGCCGCATTGAAACCCAGCAACTCCGCCACCGCCGGGAACTTCTTGTGGTCCTCGAGAACCTGCATCGGAGATCCTCCGTTGCCCGCGAGGCCTTCGAACTGGATCTGGCCAGCGGCATATCGCGCGCAGGCGAGCGCCGAGGCCACGCGTGTCATCGCATCATACTCGGCGATCATCCTACCCTCCGTCAGATAAGCGGCCACTCCCACTGTCTTCCAATCCATTTCCCCGAGCGGACGCAGGAAGGCGCTGTTCATCGCCGAAAAACCGCTCACACCCCGTTGGAACAACTCGCCGCGTTTGGCAGCGGGCAAAGCGATGATGCCTAACAAACCGGCATCATTTGCATCAAACACCGCCGCGCCTCCGACCGGCGATCCCGAGCCGACAATCAGAACCGGTTGCCCTGCCGCCGGCGGCGTCCCCTGGACCGCGGAACTCCACGGGTCTCCTTCGCCAAGAACGATCAGTCCCATATTCTCACGCAAGGTGCGGTCGGCGGGAACCCACTCGAGTGCGGTGAACCCCTCGGCTTCCTGCACTTCCAAGCGGGCGACATCCGCCGCGCCCGCGACTTGCAATTGCCCGAAGCGCGTGAGTTTGTTGCCATTCGCGGCGGTGATGGTGAGCTTCTGATGCCCACCGAACACATGCGCAGCCGTGTAAAGCCAGAGTTTGTCCCCTTCGCGCACGAGAACACCGAATCCCTTGCCGCCTTCGCCCTCGATCACCACCAGCGATTCGCGTTTCTTCGTCGCCTCGGCACGCATGTCGGCGGGAGCCTGTCCGTCGTTGGTGGGCATGGAAATACCCGCCCGGGAAAGGAGCGATTTGGCCGAGGCCAATTCCCGATCCAACTGGTAGGCCTTCTCCATTTGCTGACGCGTGTTCTCGCGTTCCTGTTCCATCTGTTTGATCAGGTTTTCTTGATCCTCGCGGGACGCCTTCTCGATGGCGGTCATTTGCTCTTGGAGTTGCTTCTCGCGCACCAGGGCGGATTCCTGGGCGATGCGAATATCCGCTTCCAGACGGACACGCTCGGCCTCCCAGGCCTCCCGCTCGGCGTCCAAGGATCCATCCTTGCATCCGGTGGGCAATAGAATCAGGGCAGGCACAAGACAGGCAATGGCACGGAATCTCGTTTTCATAAAGGAAATAAGCTACCCTTCATGGGAGAACATTTCCGGCCTCCAGACAAGGAAAATTTCACGGAAATCGGGGACCGGAATCCCCGATTGTCGCCCGCGAAAACAACGGAATTCCCACCCCTTAGCCGGGAAAGACACCGAAATCCCTCGCGACGGCAGCTTTTCTTTGCCCGAAAGGCGGATCTGGGTATGGTCTACACCCCATGGCACTCGAGAAAATTTCTTCCGTAACCGGCACCGGTGTCTTCATTCCGGGGGCCGACATCGATACCGACCGCATTATCCCGGCCCGCTTCATGAAGTGCGTGACCTTCGACGGGCTCGGCGAATACGCGTTCTATGACGCGCGTTTCGACACGGATGGAAAACCAACCGAGCATCCCTTGAACGACCCACGCCACGAGGGCGCCTCCGTGCTGGTGGCCGGCCTCAATTTCGGATGCGGTTCCTCCCGTGAACATGCCCCGCAAGCCCTCTATCGTTATGGCTTCCGCGCCGTAATCGCCCAGTCCTTCGCCGAGATTTTCTTCGGCAACTGCACCACTCTCGGCATCCCCTGCGTGATCGCCGACGAAAAAACCGTCGAGGCCCTGCGCGCCGCCATCGCGACCGACCCCAAAGTCGAAATCACGGTTGATGTAGCCGCCCGCGAGGTTCGCGTAGGGGATCAGAAGTTGCCGGTCACGGTCACCGATTCGGCCCGCGAAGCCCTTTTGGCCGGAAAATGGGATCCCATCGGCGATTTGCTCGAAGGCGCGACGGATGTCAATCGCACGGCTTCGGCGCTGCCCTACATGAGCTTCACGCCGGGCTCCTGAATCTCTCCCCCGCCCCGCTTTTCCATGGCTTGCGACCTCCGCCACGAGTTGGAGCTGGCCCGGGAAACCGGTGCTCCAGTTTGTGGTATCGACGAAGCCGGGCGTGGGCCATTGGCTGGCCCGCTCACTGTGGCGGCGGTGATTTTACCGGAAGGTTTTTCGCTCCCCGGATTGGATGATTCGAAGAAACTTACCGCCCGGCGCCGGGATGTCTGCCATGCGGCCTTGATGGCCAACTCGGAAGTCCGCTGGCACTGCGAGGTCATCGAAACGGAGGAAATCGATCGTCTCAATATCCTCGGGGCCACCCGCGCGGGCATGCGCCGGGTCGCTCTCGCCGTCGGAGCTGCCGCCGCGCTCATTGATGGATTGCCCGTGCCGGATTTCCCCATCCCCCAGCGCGCCCTCGTTGGGGGCGACGGGCTTTCGCTTTCCATCGCGGCCGCCAGTGTCATCGCCAAAGTGACCCGCGACCGCATCATGATGGAAATGGATCGGCTTTATCCGCAATATGGCTTTGCAAAACACAAGGGATATGGCACAAAGGAGCATCTCCGCGCATTGCAAACCCATGGGCATACTCCGATCCATCGCCGCTCGTTTGCACCCGTTGCTCAGGCGACCCTGGGCCTCGGATGATCTCGGACGTGGGGAAATCGGGCGCATCGGTGAGCGTATCGCCGCGCTCACCCTCACCGCCCGTGGATACAAGATCCTGTGGCGGAATTTCAAATCCAGCCACGATGGCGAAGTCGATATCGTGAGCCGCCATCGCGACACTCTCGTTTTTTCCGAAGTAAAGACCCGCACCGGCGACTCGCACGGTCGCCCTTCGGAAGCCGTCACCCCCGCCAAACAACACCTCATCCTCCGCGGAGCCCGAGAGTGGCTCTCCCGCCTGCCGGATCCCGATAACGTGCCCACCCGCATGGACGTGATCGAAGTCATCCTCACCCCCGGAAAAAAGCCGGAAGTGACGATCATCGAGGATGCTTTCGGGGATGAGTGAAAAACTATATTCTGCAAGCCCTCGGGCGAGTGGAGCAAAATCAGTGCGAAAACGCCACGCATGAACGATCAGACGGCGCGTTCGCAAATCCTCCAACTTCGGACTCCACGCTTCTCATGATGCTCTAGATTCCGGTATCCAGTGCTCGAAGTTCAACCCTTGCTGCTCGAATTTGAAGAAATCATTATCCCGGGAGACCCAAGTGCAGGCATGCTCGATGGCCACCGCCGCATGTTGGGCATCGGCGATGCTTTTGCCCGTGGCCCCGGTTGACCGACAGAGGCGGGAAACCAATTCCCAGTGCCGCTTGCCGGGAAGCAGCCAATGGCCATTCGCCTCGTTCATCATGGCATCAATAACCGCCAAAGCCTGGGGAAGCGGTGTGGGGCCATTGGGAAAACGCGGGTTGGTGACAATCCTCACGAATCCCCCGGCCACCAAAGGCGAAAGCCCGAAGGCGTGCTTCCCAAGGATCGTCCCCTGCAATCGAGCCCGATAGTAAGCATGGTCCAACTGGTCTTCCCGATGGGCATAAACCAGGATATTCACATCGAAGGCAATCATGGGCGATACTCGTGTAGTTCTTCTGCCACCATGAGTTCAGCCATTTCTTGCGGACTCGTATCCACCCGATTTGCCCGCTCCGGAGCAAAAGTTGGCATTTGGAAAGGCGCATCCGAGGCGGGCAACAACGGTTCACGGAACGCGGTAAGAAGAGCGTCATTCACCACAGCACTGATACTAGTGTTGCGCTCGGCTGCCCGCTTCTTTGCCTCAAGAAACAAAGCGTCATTGACAATGAGGGTAGTTCTCATGATTACGCATCATACGTATGCACGCTTAATTTTCAAGGATAATTTTCGTTAATCGCCCCTTTGGGGATGCGTTCACCCAGTGCCTGCTTCCCGGCCAGAACGCAATGATCGCTTGCCTGCGCTGCCACGCACCCCGGCCTCTTGGAAGATTTGGCGCCTGCCTGTTGAATGCTTTGGGAAGTTGATCTTGTGCAGTCGATCAAGGAGATGCTATTCTCAACCTCGTGGTCGGCTCACCCTGCCACACATTCCCATGGCCCGATGCCCATCCCGCATCGTTCACAAACCACACCCCACCACCCAATGAATATTCCGGAATCTGATTGGCGTCGTTTCAAGGAAGTGCATGGAATCCTCATTCAGCGATATTGCTCACAAGTCTTGGAAGAGCTTCTCGAAGTGGCTCAAGGAACGGATCAGAGCCCGCACGACCGTTATTTGAAGATCTTTGGCATGATTCGGGATCGTGACAAAGAATTGGGCCGTGTCTTCGATGATTTCCGCCGTTCAACTGCGGTGTCCCAGTTGGGGCTCATGCGATCCATGGGGCTTCTAGCCGATGAAGAACTGGCTTCATTTTCCGAGGAGACTCGGCAGCAAGTGGACAGTTACGCCGTCATGGCTTCACGGCTTGGGGAACCGGACTGACATGGCAAAACCTAACTCCGATTCTGTCGGGGCTACCCCTTGATCCGTAGCGGCACGTCTTCCCGTGCCGAGTGAGCGACGCTCCACCCCCAGAAAGCGCCGTCGCTGCCGGCGCACTCCAACACAGGGGCTAAGATTGGACACCGCACTCGACAGGTAGCTCTTGATCACGAACCGGCCTCGTCACCCCAAGAGCTGGGAAGAATCCCAGCAGTCCAAAAGCCTGCGGCGCTCTCGCGCATCAGCGCCGCAGGCTCTGGACTGTCACCGTAGATAGTGCAGTAGCCGACAGCCTCCAGCCCGGCAAACGCCATCCCCCTAGCGTCGCCAATCGCTTCCCCCTCATCAAAGTCATCCGGAGCGACAAATCCCCCCAAAGCCGACAACCTCGCCACCGCTTGCCAGGCGTGAGCCCGGTCCTCGGACTTTTCCCAACAGCGCAAAAAAGTCTTGCGCCAAAGCGTCGTGCGGACAGGATTCTTCCAAGGCCGCTCGAACGAGCCCCGCCTCGGCAAGGACGGAGTCTGCCCTTCCGGGTCGCTTTTTCCCCATAACAACGACCGGTCGCTCAATAAAACTGTTAGCGGAAAAAACAAGCCCTCTCATTCGCGCAATCGCACAGATTCCATGAAAAACTTCTACTACGTTGACGCCACCCAGGAAGTCCAGGGGCCTTTGCCGCTTGAAGAACTTGACGCGCTCCATAGGTGCGGAAAGATAACTGCTATGACCCAGGTATGCTTGGAAGGAACAGAGGTTTGGACGCCATTTTAACAACTTCCCCGACCTTCGGCCCCAAAGGAAGAGCCAAGAAAAGCAGAAGCACCCGCTACTTCTTTTGGACTCTGGTAAATTGCCCTGCCTGCGGCAAATCCGTTTCTAGGAACGCGCCATCGTGTATCGGTTGCGGAGAGCCGCTAAAAACGCCAGAAGAGATTCTCGCCTCAGGCCATGCAAAAGCAATAAAGCCGGACGAGACTATCGGAATTCTTCTTTTAGTTTTGCCCACGGTTTCGGCTCTCCTGATAGTTTTCTGGATTGGTAGCATGAATTTACTTCAAAATCCGGGATCGACTCTTGCGTTCATTGTGATTGCCACAGTGATTGCGTGTGGGCTTTTAGTTGGATTTGAGGCCAACCAACTCGGGGTTGGCAGCGACACAGATATCGACGATAAAGGAAGCAAGAAGACAGGACCTGTTGGCTGGGCCGTATTCACGATGCTTATGTGGGTTATTGGATATCCGGCTTACATGGGGCATCGCTCAAAATATGGGGCGAACGATTTATTATTTGGTGCCATCTTGACCACTTTCCTTTTCATAAGCGCAATCTTTTATATCAATTATGCCATCGAGGAAAAGAAGGCACAGGTTAGGGCGGGTGTTCGTGAAGTTCAGAAAGAGCTAGACGATTTGGAGAGAAGTTTCCGCTACAACAGCAACCGCTAACAAGCCGTGCGTGGCAACCGGCGATAGCGCCCCTGGTTGAATTTGGAGCTTGCCCCGCCGGTGCCACCACTCTACATTGGTTTTTGAAGGTTGATTTGATAGCGATGCGTTGTGCTGCCAGTTCAAAAATCAAAAATCCGCACTCGTCACTCGTCAATCACGGGGTTTCCCGATAACTTTCAATCTGCCTGACGGACCACACTAGCCCGCGCCGCTCACTCCCGGAACCTCTGCGCGATAGGCATGCGTCGGCCGATGCCGAATGCTTTGGTGGTCACGCGGAGACCGGGCGCGGCTTGGTGGCGTTTCCATTCGTTGCAATCGACCATGCGGATGATCCGGCGGGTGGTTTCGGCATCGAAGCCATCGGCGATGATTTCGTCCCCGCTCCAGTGGCGTTCGACCAGACGTTCGAGTATGGCATCGAGCACCTCATAGGGCGGGAGTGAGTCCTGGTCGGTCTGGTCCGGGCGCAACTCCGCGCTCGGGGGTTTGGAGATCGTGCCGGGAGGAATGATTTCTTTTTCCCGGTTCATCCAGCAGGCGAGATCGTAGATGCGGGTTTTCGGCACATCACTGATGACCGCGAGTCCGCCGCACATGTCGCCGTAGATGGTGCAGTAGCCGACCGCCAGTTCACTTTTGTTACCGGTGGTGAGCAGCAAATGACCGAACTTGTTCGAGATGGCCATGAGAGTCACGCCGCGCAGACGCGCTTGCAGATTTTCCTCGGTCACATCGGGGGCGCGACCCGCGAAGACGGGCGCGAAACTCGCGAGGGCGGCATCGACCATCGGACCAATCGGCACGGTGTGGGTGGTGATGCCGAGATTGGCGGCCAAGCGCAGGGCATCGGAAATACTATGGTCGGAAGAGAAAGGACCTGGCATCAGCACTCCGAACACATTCTCCGGTCCGAGGGCTTCCGCCGCGAGGGCGGCGACCATGGCGGAATCAATGCCGCCGCTGAGGCCAAGCACAACCGATTTGAATCCACACTTGCGCACGTAGTCGCCAAGACCGAGCACGAGAGCGGCGTGTAATTCCGAGCATGGCTCCATCCAGACGGGCTTGATGACGGGTGCGTCCAACTCCACAACCCTTTCGCATTCCTCGAAACCGGGCAAGATCGCGCGGGTGGCACCATCGGCGCCCACCAGCAATGAATGGCCATCAAAGACAAGTTGGTCATTGCCCCCCACGGCGTTCACATAAACGATGGGCACACCCGACTCTCGAGCGGTTTCCCCGAGCATTCTGGATCGGGTCTCCGGTTTTCCGAGATGGTAGGGCGAGGCGCTCAGATTGAGGATCAGTTTCGCGCCTGCTCGCACCAAATCGGCTGCGGGATCGCGGCGATACAATGGCGCGGGCAAATAGTCCTCATCCCAGATGTCCTCGCAGATGGTGATACCACACGGCAGACCGGCGAGTTCGATCACCTGGACTGAATCGGCCGGTTCGAAGTAACGTGCTTCATCAAAGACGTCGTAGGTGGGCAGACGGGTTTTCGCGATTTGGTGTTTTACCTTCCCCCGCTCAAGGACGGCGGCTGCATTGAGAAAAGGAGCGCCCTGGCCAGTAAGGTTAGGCGCGACATAACCGACGAGTAAGGGAACTTCCCTGGTAGTGAGCGCGAGTTCCTCCAATGCGGAAAGTGTTTTCGGCAAGAAAGCGGACTTGAGAATCAGATCCCGCGGAGGATACCCGGTGATGGCGAGTTCGGGAGCAACGATGATTTCAGCTCCGGCTTCGACAAGCCTACGGTAACCCGCCGCGACACGGGCCGTGTTGCCGGAGATATCTCCCACCGTGGGATTGATTTGCAGAAAACCGATGCGCATGAATGGAAGGGAATTTTACCAGAATCCGTAACGACCAGTGGCCATCACATGGATCCCGAGAATGAGATTGGCGACGCCATGCGCGACCACACAGGCAGTGAGACTGCGGGTGCGGACGGCGAGAGAATACAGCAACAGGGCCCAAAAGAAAGCGGCTGCGTAATCGGCCGGCTGGTGCACCAGGACGACACCGCAGACTGAACCCACGAGCGCCCGCCAGTGGTGGGTGCCAAATGGGACGGTCCACATGCCATGATGGGTCGGGACCAACCAGCGCATGAGGAACCCGCGCCAGAAGACTTCCTCCAACAGAGCTACCACTACCACCATCCGAAGGAACCGCATCACGATGGCCAGCACGGGAACCGGCGCTTCCGAAGGATCAAAACCTTGCATCCTCGCCTGCACGCCCAGGTAGGAAAGCCAGCCAGCCGAATCTTTGTCATACCCGAGACGGTGATAGAGTTCGCAAGGCAGAATCCAGAGCGCGATGCCGACGGCACCCACGATTAGGCCGAGGCCGAGATGGCCAAGCGAGGGGACATCAAATTGATACTGTTTCCACCACCAGACGAGCAGAGCGCCGCAGAGGACGGTCTGCAAGGGATACACCCACTGTTCCGGTGCGCGCACATACCATGGGGCGTCGGGCGAATTTTTTCCGAAGTTGACGAGCAAGAGCAGCAACTGGAAAAACACCAGCGGCGCGATGTGGGCGAGCGAGCGGTCCTTTCGCCAATTCTGGATGGGTGAGGAGGCCGCGCTCATGGTTATGGGTGGTTGGAACGAGTTCCTCATCCCGCCTCGGCGGCGGGCCGGAGCCCGAGTCGCCCGACGAATCGTTCCATCCGGTTCATGGCTTCCTTCAGCTCTTCGAAACCGGTAGCATAACAGCAACGGAGGAAACCCTCGCCACACGAGCCGAAAGCCGTGCCGGGAACAGCGGCCACCGCCTCCTCGTCGAGCAGACGGCGGGCGAATTCCTTGCTGGTGAGTCCCGTGGGGCGAATGTCGGGGAAAACATAAAAAGCCCCGCCGGGTTCGAAAGTCGGCAGGCCCATGGCATTGAGACGATCCACGACCATGCGGCGGCGTTGGTCGTAGCTGCGGCGCATCATTTCCACGGCGGCGGCTCCGTTTTCCAGTGCCTCCAGCGCCGCAAACTGACTGGTAATCGGTGCGCAGAGGATGCCATACTGGTGGATCTTCATCATCGCTTCGATCAGCACTTCCGGCGCACACGCATAACCGAGACGGAAACCGGTCATGGCAAAGGCCTTGGAAAATCCGTGCAGGAGCAAGGTGCGCTCCTTCATGCCCGGCATGGCCGCGATCGAGGGATGCGCTTTGCCATCGTAACGCAGTTCACTGTAGATCTCGTCGGTGATGACGATGAGGTCGTGCTTGATGGCCAATTCGGCGATGCCGCGCAATTCTTCAGGTTCGATCACCGCACCCGTGGGATTTGTCGGAAAGTTCAACATGATCACCCGCGTGCGGGGCGTGATAGCGGCCTCCACATCGGCGGCGCGCAGTCCGAAATCATCTTCCGGTTTCGTCGTCACCACGACAGGCACTCCGGAAGCGAGGCAAATCGATGGCGAATAGGAAACATAACAAGGCTCGTGATAAATCACCTCGTCACCCGGTTCAAGCAGAGCGCGGAAGGCGAGATCCAAGGCTTCGGATACCCCGACCGTGATGAGCACTTCCTTGAGTGGCTCGTAACGCACATGGAAAAAGCCCTCGACATATTTGGCCACCGCCTCGCGCAGTCTCGGCATACCGAGATTCGAGGTGTAGCTGGTCATCCCCTTCTCGAGCGAGAAGATGGCAGCCTCGCGGATATGCCATGGGGTGACGAAGTCAGGTTCACCCACGCCAAGGGAAATCACCCCTTGGCGGGCCTGCACGAGTTCAAAAAACTCGCGGATACCGGAACGAGGAAGCCCGGCGACATGGGAAGCAATGCGGATACCCGATGATGAACTCATGGTAAAAAGAGAAATGGTTCGGGATCAGGGCGCGACCGAAAGCCGCTCGTTCTCGGCGGTTCCTCCGACCAGGAACCCACCTTCCTTGTAGGCCTTCAGCACAAAGTGGGTGGCGGTGGAGAGCACGCCTTCGAGGGTGCTCAATTTTTGGGAAACGAAACTGGCAATCTCGCGAAGGTCGCGGCCGTGGATGAAAACCGCCAGGTCATAACCGCCGCTCATGAGATAGCAGGCACGCACTTGGTCGAAGCGGGCGATGCGCTGGGCCAGACGATCGAACCCACCTCCCCGTTCCGGGGTCATTTTCACTTCGATCATGGCGACCACTTCGTCGCGTTCCGCTTTCTCCGGATCGACGATAGCTTTGTAGCCGAGGATCGTGCCATCCGCTTCCCATCCGGCCAATTTGGCGACCACTTCCGAGGAGGGCAGGCCGGACTTGGCCGCCAGATCATCGATCGGGCAGCGGGCATCCATTTTCATCAATTCGAGCAGGGGGTCATGGGGCATGGCGGGAAACTTGGGAAAGTCGGATGGATAACAAACACCAGCCGAGCGGGAAAATCCACCTGAAATACCCCGGATTTTTGCCCTGCGCTCAGCGAGCGGTGGAGCCTCTGCCGTTCATTCCCACGTGAATATCCATTTCAGGGGCAGGGACCGCTGCCCTCAGCGGTCCGAGAGATCGCGAGGCCATCGGAAGTGCGAGGACACGGCGACTACGCCCCCGCGGACCGCTGGGGACAGCGGTCCCTGCCTTGTCGAGGGGAATATCGTGTCAAATGAAGTGGTGACCCGCCTAGGCTAGCCTGCACCTCATGCCCCCAAGCCTGCGCATCGGCCTTACGGCGTCTCACCAGCGATGATGTCGTCGAGGGTCTGGCGGCGGCGGACGACGCGGGCGCTCTCGCCGTTGACCAGCACCTCGGCGGGCAGGGAGCGGGAATTATAGTTCGACGCCATGACGAAGCCATAGGCCCCGGCGCTCATCAGCGCGACGAGGTCGCCCGCCGCGAGCGGGGGCAACTCGGCATCCTGCATGAAAAAGTCGCCGGTTTCGCAAATTGGACCGACCACATCCACCTTCTCGCGGTTTTCCCCGGTCGGCTGGCGGAGCGGCACGATCTCGTGATGGCCCTGATAGAGGGCCGGACGGATGAGGTCGCCCATACCCGCGTCGACGATTTGGAAGGTTTTAGCCGCCCCCTTCTTTGTGTAAAGCACTCGGGTGAGCAGCACCCCGGCGTTGCCGACGATCAGACGACCGGGTTCAAGCAGGACGCGCAGGCCCAAATTAGCCAACTCCGGCACCAACCTCTGGGCATAGAGATCGAGGGTGAGCGGACGTTCTTCTTCCGGCAGACGCTCCCACCAACCCGGGTCGCCGCTTTCCAGAGAACCGTGGTAAACGATTCCGACTCCCCCGCCAATGGAGAAGAATTCGATGCCATGTTTTTCCTTCAGATGCCGCGCCAGTGGAGTGACCTTGCGCACGGCTTCCTCGAAAGGACCGACCGAGGTCAATTGCGAACCGATGTGCATCTGCACGCCGCGCAAACGCAGGTGAGGGAACAATGCGGCCTTCTCGTAGGCTTCGGCCACCCTTTCGAAGTCCACGCCGAATTTATTCTCTGACTTTCCGGTGGAAATGTATTTGTGGGTTTTGGCATCCACATTCGGGTTCACGCGCAGGGCAACTGGAGCGACAACGCCCATTTCACCGGCGATGGCGTTGATTGTCTCGAGTTCCGCTTCCGATTCGGCATTGAAACAATAAATCCCCTGTTCCAGGGCATAGCGGATCTCATCCGCGGTTTTGCCAACGCCGGCGAAGGTGCATCGGTCGGCGCGACCGCCCGCCTTGAGCACGCGGAACAACTCACCGCCCGAGACGATATCGAATCCGGATCCCAGATCGGCGAGGGACTTCAGCACCGCCAGGTTCGAGTTGGCCTTGACCGCATAACAAACGAGATGATCCAACGGCGCGAGGGCTGCGTCGAGACGCTTAAAGTGATCGGAAATCGTGCCTTGGCTGTAAACATAGAGGGGCGTGCCGTGATCACGGGCGAGATCGCCGAGAGCCACGCCCTCGCAGTGGAGTTGACCGTCTTGGTAGTGGAAGGAATGCATGGTGGGATGGGAAAGTTCGGGAAGATGGTGAGATTGCGGCCCCGACCATCATTCGCCTTCATAACGAAGGAGGAAGAAGGTATGACGCGGATCATTGCCTTGGAACCGCCGGATCTTGGAGAAAAACCGGGCGTCGTCAAGCAGAGTGAATCCGTCCGGAACAGTCGCCCGGTTGAACGACTGCAAGCCGTAAACCACATACAGAGGCGATTTGCTCTCTCGTGCGACTTGGATCAGTTCCTCCAGTTCTTGCCGCGAACTGATGAATTTCGCTTTCGGATCGTAGATGTCGTGGAGAATATCGCTGCCGAGCCCATAACCCGCGGTGAGGGCCTGCCCTCCGGGACCAGCCTCACGCAGATTGGCAAAGGCGTCGCGGATTTCCGGAAAGGGTTCGTGCGGGTTGCGCACCAGATTGGCCACCTGGGGCATGGCGGTGGCGAGGAAAAAGCCAAGTGCGGCGGGCAGGGCCATGGCCAATCCCCCGCCCCGTCGCCAGGCTTTGCCCGCAAGATGGCTCCAGACGATGGCCCAGCCAACCACCACCGCCGGGAGCAGGAAGGTGGAAAAGCGCGGATAATAATACCAGTCCAGCGCGGCCGTGATCAATAGATGGGCAATTCCCGCGAGAGGCACGGCCATCAGAATCCACCCGGCCAAATGATGCCGTTTGATCGCCCATAACCATCCGCCGATGGCCAGCAAAACCGAGACCCCGATCAAACACCATCCGGCGACGGGAGCTGAGCCAAAAAGCGAGGTCCAGGTCACGATGGCGTGGTCGCCGGGTTGGGTGGGCACATCATGGGGCAAACCGAGAAAAAGATGACTCAGGAAATCGGACAAGTTGCCCGGATCGAGTTTCATGAATTCCTCCTCGGCGGGTGCGCGGGTTTTCGAGGCATGGAGGAATTGCAAAAGATTCGGTCCCATCACCTGGAGGAAAACCGTCGCGCCGACGACATTTGATAGAACCAAGCGCCCGAATTGCGGGAACATCGGACGTTGTTTGCGAGCCCCCACCACAACCATGATCGCGGCAAGGAAGAAGGCCACACTCACCCAGAGATGCATGAGGGATGCCCAGAGCAACAGTGCCTGGGCCAACCCGAAGCCGAGCCACCATCGCCATTTTCCGGAGTCCAGGCCCTTGATCAACGTCCAAGCGGCCAAAGCAGCGGCAAATATCCCCGCCGAATAGGAACGCGCGTCCACTCCCCATTGGATATGCCATGGATGCACGGCTAACAGAACGGCCGCCACCAATCCCGCCGTTGTGCCTCCGAAGCGCCGGGCCAGGGCGGCCACCAGCAAGATGGTGGCGAGCCCGTAGACCATCGATGGCAAGCGCACGACCCATTCCCGAAATTCCCAGCGATCCGCCCCGGTCGTGGAGCGCCAGCTTTCAAGGCAGGCCCGGGCAGGCACGCCGATGACCGTGTGATTGGTCGGCTTGCGGAAATGGAACCAGGTGTCATGCCATGATGCCTCGCGAAAAACCGATCCTCCCCCTTCCCCGGTTCCTTTTCCCGCATCATGGGATCCGGAAACACGCTTCATTTGTAGGCCTTCGTCGTGCCAAAATCCCCCGGTAAAGGTCGTCCAGCGAAGTCCCAGAGCGAGAGCCAGGCAAGCGACCAAGGAAAGTGGATAGAGCCAGCGGCTGCGGCCGCTTCCCGTTTGTGGGGCCTCGCTCACTTCCGCTGCCGGAGCCTGCCAACGCCGATGCCAAAGCGGTGAGGTGGCGGCCGCCAATGCGAGCAAAACGGCATTCCCGATGGCGAACCAATACATGCCAAAAGCGGCGTAATCCTTCACCGGAGCCCATGTCCCGTCGGTCCAGGTTTGTGCCAGCCTTGGCGTGGCCTTGGCCGCATCCCCGGCAAAGCTCCGGGAAAGCAGGAAAAACCCCACGGCTCCGGCAAGGAGCAGCACGACCAACCACAGGCGCTCCCGCCGTCCAGAGGGAGTTGTCGGTGGATTTGTGTCGTTCCTCGGTTTCACAAAGATACCATGGCCAGATGGAGCCGCCGGGCAAGAGGAAGCGCCATATCAGGGCGGAGCGCCAGAAGAAGAACGAATTCGGCTTGCATTGCCGTTTGGAAACCCCGATCTTCCCTTTCGCTGGAAATTCCGCTTCAATGCTCACCCATTGATTCACATGCCTTACCGAATCTGCAAATCCCTCGAAATCGAAAATGGACACATGTTGTCCCTTCACCCTGATAAGTGCCGATTTCCCCATGGCCATACCCGCAAGGTCGAATTCACGCTCGAGGCGGCGGAGTTGGACGCGGCAGGCATGGTTTGCGATTTCAAGATCATCAAAGAGGCGGTGGGTGATTATCTGGAGACCTTTGACCATGCCCTGTGCATGAACACCAAGGACAAAATGTATCAGGTATTCAAGAAAGCCTATGGAGAGAGGGTGATCGGCTTTGAGAATACGGAACCCACTACGGAGGTCATGGCCAAGGAATTCTTTGATGCTTGCACCCGGCATTTGCAAAATTATGCCGACGCGCCCACGGCTGCCTACCCCCTGCGCGGCAATGTGAAACTCATCTCCGTGCGGGTTTGGGAAACCAGCAGTTCATGGGCCGAATACTCCATCTGACCCGCTCCATGGCCAAGAAGAATCTCCCCGACATCCAAAAGACTCGCGACACCCGCGGCATCCCCATCGAGCAGGCGGGCATTTGTGATCTTGCGTATCCGATTCATGTGCTCGACCGAGAGGGCAAACCGCAACGCACCATCGCCAACATCTCCATGTCGGTGCATCTGCCGCACCACTTCAAGGGCACCCACATGAGTCGGTTCCTGGAAATTCTCTCCCGTCACGAAGGAGAGATCACCATGCGCACGCTTCCGGCCATCGTGAAGGAACTCGAGGAAAAACTGGAGGCCGAGAGCGCGCGGGTGGAGGTCGAATTCCCCTACTTCATCGAAAAGGCCGCACCGATCAGCGGAGCGAAAGCCAAAGTGGCCTGTCAGGTCCGTTTCCTTGGTGAATCGAAAAAATCGCGACGCGACTTCGCCTTGCGTGTCGAGACCCCGGTCATGACCCTCTGCCCGTGCAGCAAGGAAATCAGCGACTACGGCGCGCACAATCAGCGCGGCCATGTCACGATCGAGGTGCGCACCCGCCGCACCAAAGGTGGTTGGGACATGATGTGGATCGAGGACTTGGTGGAAATTGCAGAAAAGTCCGCCTCCGCCCCGATTTACGCGCTATTGAAACGTTCCGACGAACGGCATGTGACCATGCAGGCCTACGACAATCCGGTATTTGTCGAAGACCTCGTGCGGAACGTGGCCGTCCGTTTGAAGCGGATCAAAAGCGTCACCTCCTTCGAGGTCCGCGCCATCAATCAGGAAAGCATCCACGCCCACAATGCCTTCGCCTGCGTGGTCTGGAAACGAACGGGTGACGCCAAGCGTCATCGCTCGTCGTAACGGCGGCAAGATTTCAATTGCGGAGGGCCACGAAATCGCCATGGCGTCCCGGTTAAGCGTCCCACATCCATGTGCTGTTCATTTCACCGTGTAAGATTGGCGTCGGACTCGCGTATCTCAGGCCCAAGTGAAACACGTTTTCCATCTCCTTTTCGCCACCTCTTGCATCGCCCTCGCCCGCGCCGATTCGCACGCTGTCATTGCCGGAAATGAGGATGCCGCCCGCGCGGCCTATCCCCGGCCGTTCTCCCGGCCTCCTTCCGTGGGTCAAGACTACGATACATGGCGAGATGCCAAAGGTCCCGACATCGGCGAGACGATGGTTGACCCGAAGCGCCTGCCCTCACGCGTCGACAACTCCACCCGCCCGGAATTCCCTCCCATCTACAAGCAGTATGGTGGTGCCTGCGGTCAATTCACCGCCATCGCCTCGATGCTCACGTATGAAATGAATGTCCACGGCGGCACGCACGCCGATACCGAAGCACGGCGATTCCCTGCCGACTTCTCATGGAACATGATCAACAGCGCCAACAAGAGCAACGGTTCGGAAGCGTATCACGGCTGGGAAGTGGCCAAACACATCGGCATCCCTACCGTGCAATCCTACGGCACGGTCCACCGTAAGGAAGCCGGTCCTTGGCCGAATGGCTACCAGATTTGGCGCGAGGCCATGGAGTATCGTGTCGCAGGCTACCGATACACTCCCGCGCAAACCGTCGAGCAAATCAATGAAGCCCGCGGTTGGCTCTTCGACCGGAACAACCCCAGGGAAGGCAAGGAATCCATAGGTGGGCTGCTCGCGCTCGACGGACGCATGGGTGAATTGGAAAAAGTCACCCGAACCATTGCCGAAGGAGGGCATCTGGCCGGCGAAGATGTCTGGATCCGCTGGGGTCCGACCGGATACGGACACGGCATCACTTGCGTCGGATATGATGACAATGTCGGTTTCGACGTCAATGGCGATGGAAAGATCACCAACGACATTGATACCAATGGCGATGGCCGGGTCACGCTGGCTGACTGGGAGCGTGGCGCCTATATCGTCGTGAACTCATGGGGTGAGAAGTGGTCGAAGGACGGCAAAATCTATCTGCTCTATAGCGCCATGATCGATCCCACGTGGGAGCGCGGCAACTACCTCGGGCGCATCGAAGTTGCCCGCCAGATTCCACGCCGCACCCTCAAACTCAGACTCACGTGCGACAATCGCGCCGATCTGCGCGTGAAGATCGGGATCGCCCGTAACAAGGATGCCGAACAGCCAGAACATGAGTTCGCCCCACAACCTCTGAATGGTTGGCCGCTCTTCGGCGAACGAGGCCAGGTGGGGAAAGTGCCCCTCGCCGGCCCCGGCGATTCCTCCCCCGTGGAAATTGGCATTGATGTCACAGACCTGTTTGGAAAGCTTGGTCCCGAGGCCGCTGATGAAGCACGCCTGTTCGTGCGTTTTGACCGCACCAAAGGCAGCAAGATGACAGGCGAATTGCAGGCATGTGCGGTCCGCAGCTATGATGCGAATGGCGGGTTTGTCAGTGAAGAAGTTGTCGAGATTGAAAATGGAACCTTCGGCCCCGAGACGCTGAAGATTGCGACTTGGATCGGACAAGAAACCACCAATCTGCCGACGACTCCGGAGCCACAGTGAAATCTGATTCGTGGGTGGTCGGAACCCATCCGCGTGCCGAGCTGGCTTACCCTTCGTAGCCGGTAGGGCGAAGTAAGGGGCTCGGCGTTCCCGGGAGGAATGGCCTCGCGACGACTGTCTCAACACCCTAACAAGCCTGCCACAGCTTCCGCCGCATCGATGTCACTGCCCACGGCATTCGCTCCTTGGCCGAGATACACCGGCTGATCGAGCGGATCGGTCGTGACCAGGCCATGACTTCCTTTGACGAGTGTGGGATCAAGAGGCACGACTTCGAGCAGCCCGCGTAAGCCGAGCTTTTTCTTGGCCAGAAATGACAGGATTTTCAGTTTCGGAAACGCCAGTGTCGGGTCGATGTGCAGTTCGCAAGGATCGTAGCCGGGCTTACGATGGATATCGATGCAGCGGGCGAAATCGGGAGCCTGCTGGTCATCGAGCCAGTAATAATAGGTGAACCATGCATCGGGTTCAGCCAGCACAATCAGGTCACCAGCGCGTTGGCCAGCCGCTGTATCGGGCGTCCATCCGAATTCCGCTGGTTCGCAAACGCGCGCAACGCCGGGTTCGCCAGCGAGGAGGGATTTGACTTCTGCGAGGGGTAGCCCGCCCTGCACATAAACATGGGCGACCTGATGGTCGGCGACAGCAAAAGCGCGCGAGGCTCCGGCATCGAGAAGTTCGAGGCCCAGTTCGTCTTTCACCACGAGCCATCCGGCGCGACGGAGGACACGATTGAGAGAAACCGGTCGCGAAACAGGAGTGATGCCGTATTCGGAAAGAATAATGACCCCGACATCGCGGGCCTCGAACCAGTCGACGAGATCGGTGACAAGGGTATCGACAGCCGCCAGTTCTCCGGCTGTGCCCGGGTCGTCAGGTCCGCTGCGTTGGAGCGGGTAATCGAGATGGGGTAGATAAACAAGCTGGAGAGTTGGGCGATGCTTTTCCTCGATCCAGCGGGCGGACTCGGCAATCCAGCGGCTGCTTTCAATCCCCGCCGCCGGTCCCCAGAAGTGGCGGAATGGAAAAGGTCCAAGCTGGTCAGGGCGCTGGATTTCAAAGCGCGTTTCCGGCGGAGTGGTGTAGATGTCGAAGATTTTCCTGCCGTCGGCCGGATACATCGGTCGCGGGGTGAGGGCATGTTCGACCTCGGAATACATGTTATACCACCAGAAAGTCTTGGCCGTGGTCGCTCCCGGGCGGGCTCGGCGGAGCCGGTGCCAGATTTTCTGGCCGTTGACGAGGGCGTCCGGTTGTTTCCAAAACTGAACCTCACACAACTCGCGGTGATACCAGCCATTGCCGACGATGCCATGCCCGGCGGGCGATTGGCCGGTGAGAAGGCTGCTCTGGGCCGAACAGGTGAGCGCCGGAAAGGTCGGGGGAAATGCAGCCAGACCGCTCCGGTCGGCCCGGGCCCGCAACCGGGGCATGGATCCGCTTTCCAGGTGTCGCCGGGTGAGCCCGACGACATCGAGAACGACCCACCGGTTGTTTTCCTGCGCCATGGGCCAAGATGGCGCAGTGGCTGCTTTCAGGCAAGCTTGGCAAAACACCGCTCGATAATCTTTGATTCCATCTTTCATCCGTTCCAAAACGTTCTTTTATCTGGAAGCAAAATTTTCCCTGAAAAATGGGAAATGCCTGCTATACTCCCGGTCCCCGTCGGAATGCCTTGGAAATCTAAGGTGTTGGCAAACTGCAGGATTGAAAAATCCGGCCGATTGCCCGACTCAATTCCCCGGTTTGGCCGGTTAAACCACCCCAGCCCCTATCGAAAAGAAAATGCCCGCACACGGATACCCCGAAGCCCAAGGCCTATATGATCCGAATCTGGAACACGACTCCTGCGGGGTCGGATTCCTCTGCCATTTGAAAGGGAAAGCCTCCCACGACATTGTCCAAGGCGCCCTCGAAATGTGCATCAACATGGACCACCGTGGCGGTTGCGGATGCGATGACCGCACCGGAGATGGTGCCGGTCTGTTCCTGCAATTGCCGGACGCCTTTTTCCGCGCCGTCACGCCCGAATTGGGGATTCAGCTTCCCCCGAAAGGCCAATATGCCGTCGGCTTCTCGTATTTTTCCCCCGAACCGTCGGAGTGCGCGGCAGCCATGCGTATCGTCGGCGAAATCATCGCCCGCGAAGGGCAGACGCTGCTCGGTTGGCGGGACGTGCCCGTGAAATCCGATCTCCTCGGCAAGGCATCGCGTGCCTGCGAACCGGCCATGAAGCAATTCTTCGTCAGCCGCAGCGCGGACCTCACGAGCGACCTCGAATTCGAAAGAAAGCTTTATCTCATCCGCCGCTTGGCTTCCGATGCAATCCGCTACCGCGGGATTCCCGGTGGCGATTACTTCTACACGGCGACCTTGTCGGCGCACACGCTGGTTTATAAAGGCATGCTCACCACCGGTCAGTTAGCGGAGTATTTCCCCGACTTGCACCATCCGGAAATGATGTCGGCGATGGCGCTGGTGCACTCGCGCTTCTCGACGAACACCTTCCCGAGCTGGCCACGCGCCCAACCCTTCCGCTACATGTCGCACAATGGTGAAATTAACACCATGCGCGGCAACGCGAACTGGATGCACGCCCGCCAAGCTCTGCTCGAAAGCCGCGAATTCGGCGACAATCTCGAGAAGCTGCTGCCGATCATCCGCGAGGATGGATCGGATTCGGCAATGTTCGACAATACCCTCGAATTTCTCGTGCTTTCCGGCCGCTCGCTGCCGCATGCCGTGATGATGATGATTCCCGAGCCATGGGAAAACCACCAGCACATGAGCGCGGAGAAAAAGGCTTTCTACGAATACCACGCCTGCATGATGGAGCCCTGGGACGGCCCGGCCTCCATCGCGTTCTGCGACGGCGTCTCCATCGGTGCCGTGCTGGACCGGAACGGATTGCGTCCTTCCCGCTATTATGTGACGAAGGATGATCTCGTTATCATGGCTTCGGAAGTGGGGGTCCTGAAAGTGGATCCGGCCACCGTGGTCAAGAAAGGCCGCTTGCAACCCGGCCGGATGTTCCTCGTGGACACCAGCAAGGGTCGCATCGTCGATGACACGGAGATCAAGAGCGAGATCGCCGGAGGCGCACCCTATTCCGAGTGGTTGGAGAAGAACCGCGTGTTCTTTGATGACCTTGAAGAAGGAACACGCGCGCCCGCCCTCGAAGGGCATGAGTTGCTGCAACAGCAACGTGCCTTCGGTTATACCTTCGAAGACAAACGCTTCATCCTCGGTCCGAGCGCGGAGACGGCCAACCAACCGCTCGGCTCGATGGGCAATGACACGCCGCTCGCCGTCTTGTCGGACCGCCCGCAACTCCTTTACAATTACTTCCGCCAGCTTTTCGCCCAGGTCACGAACCCGGCCATCGATCCGATCCGTGAAGAGTTGATCACGGCCAGTGTGACCTTCCTCGGTTCGGAGAGCGACTTGCTCCATCCCGGTCCGGAAAACTGCCGCATGATCCGCCTGGAAAGCCCAATTCTAGGGAATTCCGATCTGGCCAAGCTGCGTGATGTTCGCTTGGACGGTTTCCGTTCGCTGACACTTCCGCTGCTTTACAAGCCCTACGCCGTCGAGGCCGGGCTCGCCATGGGACAACTTCCTGGTCACGCCGATAATCCGCGGCTTTCCATCGAGGATGACTTGCACGACGGCACCTCGGGATTGAATCTGGAAAAGGCGATGACTCGCCTCTTCGAAGCGGCCGACCTCGCAATCCGCGAGGGGGTGAACCTGCTCATTCTCTCCGATCGGGGCGTGAACAAGAAGAAGGCGGCCATTCCCGCATTGCTCGCGGTCGCCGGACTGCACCACCATCTCATTCGTGAGGGAACACGCACCCGTGTTTCCATCATTCTCGAATCGGGCGAACCTCGCGAGGTCCATCATTTCGCCGTCCTGCTCGGCTACGGCGTGGATGCGGTCAACCCATGGTTGGCCATCGACACGCTGCACTCGATGTGCGTCGATGGCGAACTCGCCATGGATGGCAAGATGGCGGAGAAGAAATACCTCAAGGCTTCGATCAAAGGTGTGATCAAAACCATGGCCAAGATGGGCATCTCCACGGTGGCCAGCTACCGCGGCGCCCAGATCTTCGAAGCCATTGGTATCGATCTCAGTGTCATCGACAAGTATTTCACCCGCACGGCATCGCGTGTCGAAGGTATCGATATCGAGCTCATCGCCCGCGAACAAATCATGCGCCACCGCTCCGGCTTCGCCGAACGCGAAACCGACGATGGCACGCTCGATCCGGGCGGCGTTTATCAATGGCGCTCCGACGGTGAGAAGCATCTTTTCAACCCGCAAACCATCCATTTGCTCCAGCAGGCGACCCGCCGCGGTGACTTCGAGGTATTCCGCCAGTATTCCCGCTTGGTCGACGACCAATCGCGCGATCAATACACCCTGCGCGGCCTCATGGAATTGCGCGTCGATCCGAAAAAATCCATTCCCATCGAGGAAGTGGAATCCGTCGAGGAACTCGTCAAACGCTTCAAGACGGGCGCGATGTCCTATGGCTCGATTTCCAAGGAAGCGCACGAGGCGTTGGCCGTGGCCATGAATCGTCTCGGCGGCAAATCGAATACCGGCGAAGGCGGGGAAGATCCCGAACGTTATTCCTGGACCAACGAACGCGGCGATTCGAAGAACTCCGCCATCAAACAGGTGGCGAGCGGTCGTTTCGGCGTGACCAGTCATTACCTCGTCAATGCCCGCGAATTGCAGATCAAAATCTCGCAAGGCGCGAAACCCGGTGAAGGCGGCGAACTGCCCGGCCACAAAGTGCTTCCGACCGTCGCCAAGGTGCGTGGCACCACGCCCGGTGTCGGACTCATTTCTCCCCCACCCCACCACGACATCTATTCGATTGAAGACCTCGCCGAATTGATCCACGACCTGAAGAATTCCAACGTGCACGCCCGCGTGAACGTGAAGCTGGTTTCGGAGATCGGCGTGGGCACCATCGCGGCCGGTGTCGCCAAGGCAAAGGCCGATGTCATCCTTATTTCCGGACATGATGGCGGCACGGGCGCGAGTCCGCGTTCCTCGATCCAGCACGCGGGTGGACCATGGGAACTCGGCCTTGCCGAAACCAACCAAACGCTTCTCCTCAACGACCTCCGCAGTCGCGTGGTCGTGGAGACCGACGGCCAACTCAAGACCGGCCGGGACGTCGCCATCGCCTGCTTGCTCGGAGCCGAGGAGTTCGGTTTTGCCACCGCTCCGCTCGTCGCCCTCGGGTGCCTGATGATGCGTGTTTGCCACAAGAATACCTGCCCGGTGGGCGTGGCCACCCAGGATGAACGCCTGCGCGCCAAATTCAACGGAGCCGCCGACAACGTGGTGAACTTCATGCGTTTCGTCGCGGAGGAAATGCGCGAAGCCATGGCACTGCTCGGCTTCCGCACCGTCAACGAGATGGTCGGACGCAGCGACCGCCTTGAGATGCGCCATGCCATCAACCATTGGAAAGCGCATGGTCTCGACTATTCGAAGATTCTTTTCCGCCCGAAAGTCAGTCCCGAAGTCGGCACCTACTGCATGAAAGAGCAGGACCACCTGCTCGACAAGGCGCTCGACAACACGCACCTGCTCGGGATTTGTAAACCCGCCATCGAACGCGGTGAAAAAGTGCGTGCCGAACTTCCCATCGTGAACGTGAACCGGGTTGTCGGCACCATCACGGGTGCTGAAGTCACCCGCCGCCACGGCCCTGTCGGTCTCCCCGATGGCACCATCCATCTCAAGTTCAATGGCAACGCCGGACAGACGCTCGGTGGATTCTGCCCGCGCGGCATGACTCTTGAACTCGAAGGCGATGCCAACGACTACGTCGGCAAAGGCCTCTGCGGAGCCCGCATCATCATCTACCCGCCGAAGAACGCGCCCTCGGAATTCGTCGCGGATGAGAACATCCTCATCGGCAACGTCGCCTTCTACGGAGCGACCAGCGGCGAGGCCTTCATGGCCGGCGTCGCGGGCGAACGGTTCTGCGTCCGTAACAGCGGCGTGCATGCCGTCATCGAAGGTATCGGCGACCACGGTTGTGAATACATGACCGGCGGCTCGGTGACTGTGCTCGGCCGCACCGGCCGGAATTTCGCAGCCGGTATGAGCGGTGGTGTCGCCTACATCTACGATCAGGATGGCGACTTCGCCTCCAAGCTGAATCCCGAGATGGTCCGCCTCATGCCCCTTCGCGAATGCGAGGACGAGGAAATCGCCGGGGTGAAAGCCCGCATCGAACGACATGTCGAACTCACCGGCAGCGCCAAAGGCCGCCGTCTGCTCGACACGTGGCCGGAGTCCTTGGGCAAATTCCTCAAAGTGCTTCCCACCGATTATGAGCGCGTCCTCCTCGCTTTGAAGAAGGCGAAAGAAGACGGCTTGGACGGCGACGACGCCATTCAGGCCGCTTTCGAGGCCAACACCAAGGCCGGACACTGATCCGCTAGCAACAAATCCTTTACCACACTCTCTCCCCAACCAGCATCCATCCATGGGCAAAGCCACCGGATTCCTCGAAGTTGACCGCCAGACCATTCCCGACCGCTCGCCGCTCGAGCGTCTCAAGGATTGGAAGGAAATCCATGAACACCGCGACGACAAAGCGGTGGGCAAACAAGCGTCGCGTTGTATGGATTGCGGCACGCCTTATTGCCACACCGGGATCATGATCAGCGGGATGGCCAGCGGCTGTCCGATCAACAACCTGATTCCCGAGTTCAACGATCTCGTTTACCGGAATCGTTGGAAGGAAGCCCTCGAACGCCTGCGCAAGACGAACAATTTCCCTGAGTTCACCGGTCGCGTTTGCCCGGCCCCCTGCGAAGGTTCCTGCGTGCTCGGTTCCATCGAACCGGCGGTGACAATCAAGAACATCGAATGCTCCATCATCGACCGGGGATGGGAAGAAGGCTGGCTGACCCCGCGGGTGCCCGCGCACCGCACCGGGAAAAAAGTTGCCGTCGTCGGCTCCGGTCCGGCAGGTCTCGCCTGCGCCGATCAATTGAACCAAGCCGGCCACACCGTGACCGTCTTTGAACGCGCCGACCGTCTGGGTGGGCTCCTCATGTATGGCATCCCCAACATGAAACTCGACAAAACCGAAGTTGTCGAGCGCCGCGTGCAACTCATGCGCGATGAAGGCGTGCAATTCATCACGAATGCCAACATCGGCGTGGATGGTGAATGGACGTCCGCACGTTTGCAGAAAGACTTCGACGCCATCGTGCTCTGCTGCGGTGCCACCCAAGGGCGCGATCTCCCCATCGACGGACGCGACGCCAAGGGCGTTTACCTCGCGATGGAATTCCTGACCGACAACACGAAATACCAGCTCGACCACGGGTTTGATGGGAGCAATCCCACCCTCAACGCTACCGGCAAGGATGTCGTGGTGATTGGCGGTGGTGACACCGGCACCGACTGCGTTGGAACAAGCCTGCGCCAGAAATGCAAGAGTGTGGTCCAGCTTGAGATCATGCCCCGTCCGCCCGAATCCCGCGCCGCCAACAACCCTTGGCCGGAATGGCCGAAGGTTTACAAAATGGATTACGGCCAGGAAGAAGCCGCCGCCGTGCAAGGTGCGGATCCACGTCACTACCTCGTGCAGACCCGCCGGTTCCTCAAGGAGGCCGATGGCAACTTGGCCGGCCTCGAGATCGTGGAAATCGAATGGGCCAAGGACGAGAACGGCCGCATGTTCCCCAAGGAAAAGCCGGAAACCGTGCGCGTGCTACCCTGCCAACTTTCTCTTCTCGCCCTCGGCTTTACCGGCCCGGAACAAGAGATCGTGAAAAAGTTCGGCCTCGAAACCGACACCCGCAGCAACGTCAAGGCCAACCACGGCGCCTTCACCACCAATGTCGCCGGGGTCTTCGCCGCCGGTGACATGCGCCGTGGACAATCCCTCGTCGTCTGGGCCATCAATGAAGGCCGCGGAGCGGCGCGCGAATGCGACCGTTTCCTCATGGGAAAAACCTGCCTCCCTTGAGGCGGGGCTGCATGCTTCCTGATCGGCGGGTTCGCGCCTGATGCCTCTGGCTCATCCAAGAAAGCGGGTCGTTCCTCCCGTTTTGGAGCCACCACAATCCCGTGGTGGCGGCACAAGGTGAGTGGCTGGGGACACAAGGGCTTTTGCCTTGGCGGTTCTATTGCCGCCACCACAGGATTGTGGTGGCTCCGAAGATTCCACTCAAGCGAATTTGGTGCCTGAGTTCCCAACCGAGCCCCACGGGCTTGCCCGCTTGGCTCCGGCGGTAGGGCTCGAACCTACGACCTAGTGGTTAACAGCCACCCGCTCTACCGCTGAGCTACGCCGGAATGCTTGCGGACTGGTAATTTCGCCAGTGGGATGGCTTTGGCAAGTGGAAATTGGGACGAATTTCCGGGCAGCCCCCCGGTTTTCTGGACTGACCGCCGGGACGCCCGCCGCTGGAGCTGGATTGGCTACCCTCCGACCTTTCAGACCAGTGGGACAAACTTTCCGGTCTGCTATCTTGAGTCTTTGAGCGAAGCGGTCTTGTGTCTTTCTCCCTCCCGCCGTAGTATTGCCCTTCGCCCCATGCCCGTCTGTTTCTCCACCTGCTGGAATGGATCACGCCACAGTCACGGCGAGGATCTCGTGCGTGAAATCCTCGATCTGGGCTTCGACACCATCGAGGTATCCCACGGCATGAAGGTTTCCCTTTTGCCCGGCATCCACAAAATGGTCGAACAAGGCAAGGTGAAGGTCTGCGGACTCCACAACTTCTGCCCCTCCCCGGTCGAGGTTTCGATTGATGCCCCGGATTGTTACGAGTTCACCGACATGCGGTCCTATGTGCGCGAGCGGGCTCAGAAATTGACGCTCCAGACCATCGACTTCGCGGCCGAACTGGGTGGCAAGTATGTCGTGCTGCACATGGGTTCGGTGTCGATGCCCAAACTCACCGAACGCCTCGAAGAGTTGGTGCGCCGGGGTGAACTCAACTCGCGCGCCTACGTCGAGGAGAAACACGCATTCATCAAAAAACGCGAACGCCTCGGACCGCACTACTTCCAGCGCGCGATTGACGCCCTCTCCCGCCTCGCGGATCATGCCGCGAGCCGTGGCATCACCCTCGCCATTGAATCTCGCAGCCACTACGAGCAGGTCCCGAGTGAACGGGAGATGATCGCCCTGCAGGACCACTTCAACGATCACCCCGCCGTCGGCTACTGGCACGATTTCGGCCACGTGCAACGCAAACACAACCTCGCCCTGCTCGACCACACCCAATGGCTCACACGCATGTTGCCCCGTCTTGTCGGTTGCCACGTGCACGACGTCGAGTGGCCCGAACGCGACCATAGGGTTCCTTTCCACGGTGACATGGACCTCGCCAACCTGCTGGCAATGGTTCCCCACCATCTTCCTCTGGTATGGGAACTCTCCTTCTCCCGCCGGCGCGTCCACATCCGCCGCGGGAAAGAGATATGGGATGAACTTTTTCCAAATCCAAATCAACCCCCGGCGCCGCCAACCAACCCGGAGATGAGTAAGAGGGTCGTCTCAATGGCCGAACAACCGGCTGCGGATTAACCCGCATCTCTCACACTTTTTGTAACGAGACGCAGGGCTTTTTGGTGTGGCAAGGAAAATGCAACACCGGACCGCCCTAGTCGGTGCGGTTACGCTGGTCGCCATTCTTTCACCGCCGCCTCAAAGGCCGGATCGAGATCGATACGGAAGCGATCGGCGGTTGCAACGCGGGTTTCGCGTCCGTCGGGACGTTGGAAGAGAAGGTGCAGGGAAGTGGCGCCAGGGTAACGCGTGACGATTTCGAAAATCCGGTCAAGTTCGCTGGCGCGGCTGCGCGCTGTATCAAGCACGAGGGTGTAGGCGCCCGGCACGTCGATTTTCGGGGTCGGTTTGGTCAAAACCTTCGCCTCCTCGACGATGATTTGGCGTCGGTCGTCCTCGCCACCACTGCCGGAGGCTTCGACATATCCTTTGATCGCCACCACCGCGCCTTTTTGCAGGATGTTCGAGCAGGCATCATAAGACCTTCCGCGCAACATCATCTCACAGCTTCCTGTTAGATCTTCCAAAACGGCGGAGAGAAATGGCTTTTTCGTGGTCTTGCTATACTTGACCGCCGATTCGGCGACCAGCCCGGCGAAGGCGTAAAGCTTGCGGCGGCGGTCGGTCTTCACTCCACGGGTGATCGACTCAAGGGCCCCAATGGCCCCGAGCGGGCGGTGGATGCCGCGCGCGAAGACCGACTTGTAGGCATCAAGGGGATGGCCGCTGACAAAGAAGCCCAGCAATTCCTTTTCGTCAGACAAAAGGGTATCTTTCGACCATGGCTCGACCATGGTTTCATTGGCAGCCACACGTGGGGGTGCCGTGAAGAACATTTCGTCGAATAGGGTATCCTGTCCGTTCTTGCGATCGCGTTGGGCCGAGGCCGCGCCTGCCAGAGCTTTTTCCACCCGGGCAAAAAGATTCCACCGCCATTCATCGGTCCAATCGAAAGCGCCGGCGCGCACGAGGCTTTCAAGCACCTTCCGGTTCACCATCCCGGTGTCGAGGCGCATGACAAAATCCTCCAGCGATTGGAAAGGACCATTCTTCTCCCTTTCCTCGACCATGGCTTGCACCGCGCCTTCGCCGACATTCTTGATGGCGCTCATCCCATAGCGAACGGCCCGGCATTGGGATGGTTTTTCCCCCGGTCGGATTTCCGGTTGGAACTTCAGGCCGCTGCGGTTCACATCGGGAGGCAGAATGGCGATGCCCATGCGGCGGCATTCCCCCACGTATTCCGTGATTTTTTTTGTCTGGTTGACTTCACTCGACAGCAGGGCCGACATGAACTCGACCGGATGATTCGCCTTCAGGTAGGCCGTGTGGTAAGTGACGACCCCGTAGGCCGCCGAGTGGGACTTGTTGAAGCCATACTTCGCGAATTCCTCCAGCAAATCGAAAATGTCGTTGGCCAAGGCTTCCGCGATACCGTTGGTGTCAACACATCCCTTCACGAAGGTGGCGCGTTGCTCGGCCATTTTTCCGGCATCCTTTTTCCCCATGGCACGGCGGAGAAGGTCGGCTTGCCCGAGTGTGAACCCCGCCAGGAGGTTGGCCACCTGCATGACCTGCTCCTGGTAAACGAGAATACCGAAAGTCTCCTTGGAGATTTGTTCGATGAGCGGGTGTTTGTAAACCACCGTCTCCGTGCCCTTTTTCCGCGCAATGTAGTTCGGAATGAACTGCATCGGCCCCGGCCGATAGAGCGCGAGGATGGCGAAGATGTCCTCGATGCGGTCGGGCCCGAGATTGCGGGTGGCATCAACCATGCCGACCGATTCCATCTGGAACACGCCTTTCGTTTCCCCTTTGGCCAACATCTGGAACGTCGCCGCGTCGTCGAAACCTTCTTTGTCCAATAGGAAGGCCGGAGTGTGCGCCCGGATCAAATCCAGCGCGTCGTGAATCACCGTGAGCGTCTTCAGGCCCAGGAAGTCCATCTTGAGCATGCCCAGTTCGGTCAGCGGCCCCATGGCGAACTGGGTGATGGTTTCCCCGCCCGAGTCGCGGGCTAGCGCGACGTGGTCGTCGAGGTTGCCATCGCCGATGATGATCCCGGCCGCGTGCACGCCCGCGTTCCGGCTCAGGCCCTCGAGGTAGGTGGCGTAGCGCCAGAGTTCCCCGACCCGAGTATCATTGGTGATCAGTTGGTCCAACTCGGGAACCATCTTCCTCGCCTCTCCGAGCGTGATGCCGAGCTGTTCGGGGATCATCTTGGCCACGATATCGGTTTCAGAGAAACCCCAGCCGAGCACGCGGCCGACGTCGCGCACCGCGCTCTTGGCCAGCATCTTGCCGAAGGTGATGATGTGCGAAACGGAACGGTCGCCGTATTTTTGCCGGACATACTGGATGACTTCACCACGGCGGTCCTGGCAAAAGTCGATATCGATATCGGGTGGGCTCACCCGCTCCGGGTTGAGGAACCGTTCGAAAACGAGGCCGAAACGCAGCGGGCAGATGTCGGTGATGCCGAGCAAATAGGCGACCAGCGAACCGGCGGCCGATCCCCGGCCCGGCCCGACCGGAATTCCCTGCTCGCGCGCCCACGAGATGAAATCCCGCACGATGAGGAAGTAGCTGACAAATCCTTTCTCCTCCATCACCAGGATTTCCCGTTCCATGCGCTCGCGCAGATCGGAGTCCTTCTTCGCACGTTCGGCGCCGTAACGTTCAACCAAACCCTCCTCGCAAAGCCGGCGGAAACACGCGTCACGTGTCTCTCCGCCCGGCGGATCGAATTTCGGATACTTCTCGATGCTGGTGGAATCGAGTTCGATTTTGACATTGCAACGATTGGCGATTTCGACGCTTGTGTCGAGCGCCTCCGGCCAATCGGCGAAAGCCTCGGCCATTTCCTCCGGACTCTTCAGATACAATTCCGGCGAATAATGCATTCGTTTCTCGTCGATCTTCCGCGCCCCCGTGCCGATGCAGATCAACACGTCATGCGCCTCGTGGTCCTCACGGCGAAGGAAGTGCGCGTCGTTCGCCGCCACGGCTTTCAACCCGTATTCTTTGCAGAAGCCTCGCAGCACCTCGCGGCATTTCGCCTGCGCCTCGAATTGGTGGTTGTGAACTTCGAGGAAAAAGTTTTCCGGACCGTAGATGTCGAGGAACGACTCGAGGCTCTCGCGCGCGAGATCCATCTGGTCCTGCACGATGTATTGATTGATCTCGCCTTGGAGGCATCCACTGAGGCAAATGATCCCCTCGCGGTGTTCGCGCAGGAGCTCCTTGTCGACGCGCGGCTTGTAGTAGAAGCCTTCGAGGTAGGCACGGGAGGAAAGTTTGATCAGATTCGCCCAACCGGCGTTGTTCTCCGCCAGCAAGGTGAGGTGCGAGTAGTGCTTCCGGCCCGGAATCTGACGCCGGTCCCCGCGCGTGCCGGGGGCGAGGTAGACCTCGCAACCGAGGATGGGTTTCACATCGACGGGTGCGCGGTTGTTGTCCTTGTCCCTCTTCCGCGCCTTCTTCGCCGCCAGGTAAAAATCCACCGCCCCGAAAAGGTTGCCATGGTCGGTCAAGGCCACCGCCGACATGCCGAGATCACCGGCCTGGTAGATCAAATCCAGCGGCCGCACCGCCCCGTCAAGCAGGCTGTATTCGCTGTGGACATGAAGATGGACAAATTCCCTCGCCATAAAGCCGGAACCTAGCATGGCCCCGGGAAGGGCGCAAAAAAAGCGGGGATTTCCCGTCGGAATTCCACCGATTTGTCGGGCCATCCGGCGGTTGCGTGGTCCACGGCTGGAGCCGATATTTGCGGATGAAGGACGCGACGGCGCATACGGATTCGGGGGGCTGGAACTGGGACCATTCTTACGCCCGTCTCCCTGCCCTCTTTTTCGCCCGGGTCGCCCCCGAATCCGTGGCCGAATCCCGGATGATCATCTTCAATCACGCGCTGGGCACCGAACTCGGTTTGCAGGCCGGTTACCTTGCATCAGAGGAGGCCGCTGGTTTCTTCACCGGCAATCGTTTGCCCGAGGGCGCGGAGCCCATCGCACAGGCCTACGCAGGCCATCAATACGGAAGATTCACCGGTCTCGGTGACGGCCGGGCTCTTCTGCTCGGCGAACATCTCTCGCCGGACGGAAAAAGGTGGGATATCCAACTGAAAGGCTCGGGCCGGACTCCCTATTCCCGCAATGGGGATGGCCGGGCGGTCGTCGGGCCGATGCTTCGCGAATACCTGATCAGTGAGGCAATGCAAGCCCTCGGGATTCCGACCACTCGTTCGCTCGCCGTGGCGGCAACCGGCGAATCTGTCTGGCGGAATGAACCCTCGCCGGGAGCCGTGCTCACCCGGGTGGCGGCGAGTCACATCCGGATCGGAACCTTCGAATGGGCCGCCGCGCATGAAGACAAAGCGGCACTCGTCGCCCTTCTGCGCCATACGGTCGCCCGTCACTATCCCGGCTTGGAGCCCGGCGACGCGCGCGCCTTCTACCGGGCGGCGATGGAACGCCAACTCGCCCTCGTGGCCGAGTGGATGCGAGTGGGTTTCATCCACGGGGTGATGAATACCGACAACGTCGCTCTTTCCGGTGAAACCATCGACTACGGGCCGTGCGCATTCATGGACGCTTACGACCCCGATGCTGTTTTTAGCTCGATTGACCATGGCGGCCGATATTCTTTTGCCAATCAACCATCGATCGCGCGATGGAATATGGCGAGACTGGCCGAGGCCCTTCTGCCCCTGTTCAGCGAGGAACGCGGCGAAGCCATTGATTTTGCCAACGAAGTTCTGGGTTCGGCCGAAGAGTATTTCCAGAGAGAGTGGCTCGGCATGATGCGCCGGAAAACCGGGCTGCATACCGCCGAAGACGGAGACATGGATCTGGTCGAAGATCTACTCGACCGCATGCACCAATCCGGCGCGGATTTTACCAATACCTTTCGTGCACTTTGCGGTGCGGGAGCACTGGAGAAATGCCCGTTCGACCAGGAGAGCCTGCGCGAATGGCACGGACTCTGGCAAGCACGCCTCGCCCGAAACGGTCAAGCGCCCGAAGCAACCCTGCAGGTGATGCGGGCCGCCAATCCGGCCGTGATTCCGAGGAACCATCTTGTCGAGGATGCCTTGGCCTCAGCGACGTCCGGTGACATGAAACCTTTCCAGAACCTGCTCCGCATTTTGGCCTCGCCCTACGAGGAACCAAAGGAACCGGGCTATACCGAGGCGGCTCCGGCGGGGGTGCCACGGCATGTGACTTACTGCGGAACCTGACCAAATCGCACGCTTGCCGAGAGCGCAGCAAATTCATGCTGTGATGGCAAGCAAGATGGTCCATCTTTGCAACCATGTCCGGCAAACGGAAGAAGCTTCCAGCGGCCAAACCCTCCACCCCTTCCCATTTTGTGGTGGAGGTCAATGGCTTGACCGTGGAGAGGAATGGCACGGGCATCCTGCAAGGGGTGGACTGGCGCGTCAGGACACGACAGAACTGGGTCATTCTGGGGCCGAATGGATCGGGTAAAACGTCGTTGCTTAAATCCCTGACCGGCTATCTCATGCCGACCGAGGGAGACATGAAGGTCCTCGGCGAACACTATGGCGAATCGGACTGGCGTGAACTCCGCAAACTCATCGGCTTGGTCAGCTCGAGCATCAGCCAGAAGATTCCCGGTGAGGAGTCCGCGCTTGAAACCGTGGTCAGCGGCAAAAACGCGATGATTGAACTCTGGGGGCGCATCACCAGGAAAGATCGGACGGCGGCCATGGCCTGGTTGGAAAAAGTGGAATGCCCGCACCTCGCGGACCGCCCTTGGCGGGTGCTTTCCCAAGGTGAGCGCCAAAGGGTGCTGATCGCGCGCGCGCTGATGGCCGGTCCCGCACTCTTGATACTCGACGAACCTTGCGCGGGGCTGGATCCCGTGGCGAGGGAGACGTTCCTTCGTTTCCTAAGTCGCCTGGCCAAAAGCAAGGAAGCCCCCACCCTCGTGCTGGTCACACACCACGTGGAGGAAATCGGACCGGCCTTCTCTCACGTGCTCCTACTCAAGGAAGGAATGGTTCTCGCCGCGGGGCCAAGGAAGAAAACTCTAACAAGCTCGTTGCTCTCCGCGACCTTCGGTTCAAGCTTGGCCTTGGAGAAGAAGGGCGGCCGATATCACTTGCGCGTGAAAGGGACAAGCTCGTCCGTGGTTTGAGAAACCTCAACGGAGGTGGAGCGGATGGTCAAAGGACCGAGCGCAAGGACTAAGACCCCGGGAGCACGACGCGGCGGCGGCTGCAACCGATGCCATCAATGCCCATTTCAATCAAATCGCCGGGCTCAAGCCAACGGGGCGGTTTCATGCCCATGGCCACACCGGAGGGCGTGCCGGTGGCGATGATGTCGCCGGGAAGCAAAGACATGAAGCGGCTGGCGTAAGCAACGAGAAACGCGACCGGAAAGACCATGTCGGCAGTGGTGCCGCGCTGCCGGGGTTCCCCATTGACTTCCAGCCAAAGGGAGAGGGCCTGCACATCCTTGATTTCTTCCGGTGTCACGAGATAGGGACCGAGCGGGGCGAAACCATCGTGCGATTTGCCCTTCATCCATTGGGCGTCATGATCCTTTTGCCATGCGCGTTCGCTCACGTCGTTGATGAGCGTGTAACCGGCAACGTGATCCATGGCTTGCGCGACATCGACCCTCCGGGCGGGTTTGCCAATTACCACGGCCAATTCGACTTCGTAGTCGAGTTTGCGCGCGCCTTCGGGGTAAACCAGATCATCGAATGGCCCGCAAAGCGCCGAAGTTGCCTTCATGAAAAGCACGGGCTCGGCAGGAACCCCCCGGTTCTGGAACTCCCGCGCGTGGTCGGCATAGTTCATCCCGACACAGAGAACTTTCGAGGGCCTCGCCACGGGCGGACCGATGCGGGCACCTTCGGGCACGAGGGGAATCAGGTCGTCGGATTCACGCAGAATATTGCGCAACTTGCCTAGCTGACCGTTGGAGAAAAAGTCGGAATCGAAGTCATCGATGATCGCGGAGACATCGAGACGTTTTCCATTTTCCAACAGAACGGCGGGCTTTTCGAAACCCGGTTCGCCGAAGCGGAAAAGTTTCATGCTGGAAGGTAGTGGTTGTTTCCGGAAACCCGCGGGCCGAACCACCACCATGAGGGTGAAGGTTCGGCCACGGTAATCGGATCAAGCCTCGCCGATGGCGAAGCGTTTGAAGCGCTTGACTTCAAGAGTGTCGCCGGCTTTCGAACCGATGGCCTTGAGAAGGTCGGCGATGGTCTGGTCGGGGTCTTTGATGAACCCTTGCTCGAGCAAGCAGACTTGGCTGTAGAACTTGCCCATCTTGCCTTCGACGATTTTGGCGATGGCGGCAGCAGGTTTGTCTTTCACTTGTTCGGCGGCGATCTCCTTTTCCTTCTCGATGACTTCGGAAGGCACCTCGTCGCGGCTGATGCAAATCGGGCTCGCGGCGCAGATGTGGAGGGTGATGTCCTGGACGACCGACTTGACGTCGGCGTGTTGAAGCGTCTCGGCCTTGCCAGCGGCAACTTCAAGCAAGACGCCAACGCGGCCCTGCATGTGAATGTAGCTGGCGAGGCGGCTGCTTGCTCCGGCGGTGAAGCGGGCCAGACGCTTGATGACGATGTTCTCGCCGATTTCCGCGATCTTCGCTTTGACGGTTTCTTCGACGCTCAGGCCAGCGGTGGCGGAGGTGGAGAGAAACGCGGCGGTGTCGCCATCGGCGACGGCCGTGCCTTGGAGCAGGGCGGAAAGCTCTTGCACGAATCCGCGGAAGTTCTCGTTCTTGGAAACGAAGTCGGTCTCGCAGTTCACTTCGATCATCGTGCCGGTGGAACCGTCGGCACTGATGGCGGCTTGAACAAGACCGTCTTTGGCTTCGCGGTCGGCTTTCTTGCCGGCCTTGGCGATGCCTTTCTTACGCAGGATGTCTTCGGCGGCGGCAAGGTCGCCGTTCGCTTCGGTGAGCGCGGCCTTGCAATCCATCATTCCGGCGTTGGTTTTATCACGGAGTTCCTTGACGAGGGATGCGGTAATGGCTGACATGAAAAAAGAGATACGTTGATTTGTTAGATTTCAAGAGGCCGGGAGATTCCCCGTCGGATGATAATCCAACGGGGCTCACCGGACCGGATGCTCAGCGGCGTCCGGATTTGAGAATTTCCTCGACCAGGTGCTGGAGGATCAGGCGGATGGCGCGAATGGCGTCATCATTGGCCGGGATCGGGTATTGCACGGCGGTCGGGTCGGCATTGGTATCAACCATGGCCACGACCGGAATCTTGAGACGGCGGGCCTCGGCAACAGCGATGCTTTCGCGATCGGAGTCGATTACGACTACCGCGTCCGGCAGACCGCCCATATTGCGGATGCCTTGCAGGTTGCGGGTCAGTTTTTCACGCTCGCGGTTGAGCGAGGAAAGCTCCTTCTTGGACATCGACTTGAACAAGGGGGACTTCTCGATGTTCTCGAGCTCGCCGAGGCGTTCGATGCTCTTGCGGATGGTTTCGTAGTTCGTGAGCATGCCACCGAGCCAGCGGTGGTTGACGTAGAACTGTCCGGTGGCTTCGGCCGCTTCTTTGACGGCTTCCTGGGCCTGGCGCTTGCAGCCCACGAAAAGGACTTTTTTGCCCTTGGTGGCGACTTCCCCGAGGAACGCGGTGGCCGCATCCAGGCACTTTACGGTTTCCTCGACGTTGATGATGTGGATGCCACCCTTCTGCGTGAGCAGGTAGGGCTTCATGCGGGGGTGCCACTTTTTGCTCTGGTGCCCGTAGTGCACCCCGGCTTCGACGAATTGTTGGACGATTTCGCTGATCATATTTGTAGGTTCCTTCCTTGAATCAGGTCGGATGGATGTAGGAGTGGCCGCATGTTGCCCCGAGCACGGAAACCTGAGGTTCCGGCTTCTCCTGTTGGTGTGCGGCACCGGGGAGGGCATGAAATCTAGACTGTTCACCGGTTTCGGCAACCTCTTTTTTGCCAATTCCAAGCGGGGGCTCGGTCCGCCCGGAGCGGGGACGCGGCCTCCCCGCCGCGGAGGCCACGGGTGCCGCTTCCCCGGGCGCCCCCACCCCGTTCCGTGTCGGGGTTTTCCCGTCCTTTTCGGCCCATTCAGGGAGACTTTTGCCTTGCGCCGAGGTCCCCCTTGGGGCTTTTTCGCCGCTTATGAAAACGCAAAAAGTTGGCTTCGTGGGCGTGGGCCGGATGGGCGCGAATATGGCGCGCTGCCTCGCGGAAAAAGGGTTCACGGTGAGCGTGGTCTATGACGCGAGGATGGAAGCCGCCTCGGAGCTGGCACAGGAACTCGGCTGCGCTAGGGCGGAGAAACTGGCCGACGTGACGGCGTTGGCCGATGTGATTCTAACGGTTGTGACCGACGACGCGGCCATGAAGACCATCTTGGCACCCGATGGCGACAGCCTGCTCATCGGCGCGGCTGGCAGAACTTTCATCCACTGTGCGACGGTGAGTCCCGAGTCGCACGAAGGCGCGGAAGCAGCGGCCAACTCCGTCGGGGCGCACACCTTGGCTGCGAGCATGGCCTCGAGTATCACCCAGGCGCGGATGGGCACGCTTTACCTCATGGTCGGCGGCAAAGCCGAAACCTTCGAGGCCATGAAACCTCTCCTCGAAGCACTCTCCCAGTCACTGCGTCATGTCGGCCCGGTCGGCGACGCGGCGCGCTTCAAAGCGCTGGTGAACATGGTTATGAATATCAACACGGCCGGACTCGCTGAAGGTCTGGGCTTGGGGGCCGCCCTCGGCCTCGACCTGAAGACACTCAAAGAGGTCTTTTCACAAACAGGAGCGAATTCACGCGTGCTGGAGACCGACGGAGACGACATGATCCAGAGAGAACACGATTGTTTCTTCTCCGCCGCCCACGCGGCCAAAGACAGCGGGATCGCGAATGCCCTAGCCGTCGCCAAGGGTGTCGAAACTCCCCTTTCGCTCGCTACGGAAAATCAATACCGCCGCCTCATCGATTTCGGACGCGGGCAACTCGACAAATCAGCCGTGGCCGAACTCACCTTCCCCGGCCGTCAGGACTAATCCACCCGGACCATGAATCTCCCCACAGAATTCCGCAACCGCACCGGTGAACGCATCGACCATGTCTTTCATCCCGGAGTCGGCGAGGTGAAGGAAAACACGATTGTCATTATTGCCCACGGTCTGACGGGCAACCTTGATCGCCCGCAACTCGCCGCGCTCGCGGATGGTCTTTCGGAACGGGGCTGGCCCTGCTTGCGCATCAGCTATCCGGGAAACGGGAATTCCGAAGGAAATTTCGGAGATTGCACCATCACGAAAGAAGCCAACGATCTAACAGATCTGCTGGATCTCTTGCCCGCTAATTGCCGCATCGCCTACGCCGGTCACAGCATGGGCGGTGCCGTGGGAGCGATGGCCGCCGCCCGGGACGCTAGAATCCAGACACTGGTTTCGCTCGCGGGCATGGTTCACACCGCCGCATTCTACGAACGCGAATTCGGTTCCCTGGTTCCCGACCGGGATTGCCTGTGGGAAGAAGAGCAATTTCCTCTCTCCGCCGCTTTCGCCAATGATCTCCGCAGCATGGGCGATGTGCTGGCGTCCGCCACCCGCGTGACCGTACCGTGGTTGTTCCTTCATGGAGCGGAGGATGATCTGGTGCCGGTGCAGGACAGCCGCGACGCTTATGCTGTTGCCCCGGGCCCGAAAAAAATCGTCGAGATTCCAGATGCCGGCCACTCATTCGATGAAAGCAGCTATGCGGTGCTGGTCCGGGAGATCGACGAATGGCTGCGCGCCCATCTGGGGTAAATCTACAAATGGACGTGAACACTTTGGCGATGCGCCAGGAAGCGTGCCCATCCCCAAAAGTATGGGATTCCGCTCAGGCTCCGCGATTCTTGATTCAATCGAAAAATTTCCCGCTTGCAATATCGAGTCGTGAATTTACAATGAAAGGTCCTCGTGCCGCCAATTCTACGGCGAATTGAAATCACTTCTAAAATCCCTCTTCACGGTGGCCGCCTGCTTGTATCTCGGCGGGTCCCACCTGGCCGTGCTTCAGGTGGTGGCGTGGACGGGCATGCTTGTGACCTACAGCAAAGAGGACGGATTTTCGACCGGGTTGAAAGACACCTTCAGCGGGGCAAAGCCTTGCTGCATGTGCAAGGCGATACGCTCCGCGCAAAAAGCGGAGACCGATGAAACAAAAGGAGCCCCGGGTTCGGGCGCGAACTCCCTAGCCAAACTCGCCAAGGAGATGTTGGCCGGCAAAATCCCTTCCGGGATCGTGTTGATCCCAAGTCCGGCGAAAAAGCCGGAATTCCCAACCGGCGGAACAATGTGCGCACGCGGCGAACCACCGCCCGTGCCCCCTCCGCGGCATCTTGTTTGATCCAAGATCCGCCTTGTCTCTTTGAAGGTCCACGGCCATCGGCCTTGTAGATCCGAGGACAGGCAATCTGAAATCCCTTTGGGGAGAGCAGTGCCCGCGTGTCGGCACCACAAGAACTCCCCTTACGACTCTGGTCGCGCGAATCCGGTCCAACCGGCTGCGCGAGGACAACCGGCCAGACCTCCTGTCGGGCACCCCCGTGTCCGGCAGGAGGACAGACCGCATCGACAATCCAATGACGAACATTTTCCAAAGTATCACATCTGGCTTCGCCAAAGAGCGTTGCCGAGGGATGACCCTCGCCGAGCTGCTCTTCTCCATCACCCTCATCATGGTCCTTGCTCTTTTGATCGCCGGTGGCTCGGCCAAGCTCAATGAACGGAGCAAGGCCACCCGCTGCTGCGCCAATCTCCGGGCGCTCGCGATGGCCTCCATCCAGTATGCCAGCGAAAATTCACTTTCACTCCCCGCGTCATCGCACCAGCGTCGCTCTGGAATAAAGTCCTGGACAGTTTCACTCGGAGACTACCTGCAGGATCGCTCGGTTTTCCGATGTCCATGTGACGAAAATGAAGGGCGAGCGCACAGCTATGCATTGAACGACATGGTGACCGTGAACCCGCCCGGGGCGCCGAGCAGCAACTACTCACGTCTTCCCGCCATTCCGCAGCCAAGTCACACCATCCTTTTCGCAGAGATGACCCCTGGCTATGAAAACTCGGATCATTTCCATTTTTCCTACTTTCAAGCGGCCAGACGCCTTCCACCGGCTGTTTTCACGGCGGCGGTCGCGCATGAACGCCATTTCGGGGGCGCTTGTTATGCTTTCACAGACGGACATGCCGAATGGCTCACGGCCAATGAAGTGGATGCACGACTCACCAACCCCGACAGCGGTTTTGTCTTTCCCTGAATACCACACCACTCCTGTTCAACATCCGAAACTCTCATGATATCCAATTCCATAACCTGCCTCCACGGACATCGCAAATCGTTAGCCGGAAACATTCTCGCCGTATTCCTGATGCTCTTCGCAAGTGCCGGGGCGCACGATCATTATGCGGCAGGCATTGACGATCTCAATGCGAATGGAAAACCCGACGCGGGCGAGCCCTTGAAACTCGTGGGCACCACCGGCGAGTCGAAAATCCGGCATCTTCTCGCCCGACCTGTCGGCCAGCGCTGCGGCGGCCATTACATGCTGGACGAATTCCCGCGCACCTTGCACCCGTTTGAAAGCTTTGCCCTGACCGCCTTGTCGGATGGACAATTCGGTGACAAGTCACCAAATCACGCGCATACCGGAACCTGGATTTGGGTTGAAATCATGGCAGTAAGCGGGCCTGAAGGAGGGATTTTTGGATTTTGGGAGGCCGGCCAGCAGGGACAAGGAAACTCTCCGACCCACGCGATGATTGCCAACCAACCCACCGGCAATCCCGCTTTCGTCTTGAGCGAAGGAATCGATGATGAGGAAGAAGATCCATCCGGCCACATCCATGGCCGAGCCTGGAGCGCTAACAAACCAGGTGAGTATGCCCTCACATTTCGCCTGATTGACCGCTCAACCACCGGTCCGAATGACGGGCCATGGCATACCCCGAGCCGCTCCTACACCTATCAATTCAAAACCGGCCCAGCATTCCAACCGGTCATAACGCGCGCTCCCGGCGGGCACGTCGTCCTGATCTGGCCCGCCCGCATCGGAATATTCGAGAACTACGAAACAGGACTCCCATTCGGAATCAACAGGGCACTATCGCCTGCCGGACCTTGGACCAAGATCGGGGAAATCATCGCCGGAACCACCGATACCGTCAGCTTTACCGATACATCTCCTCCACCCGGAGCCGCTTTTTACCGACTTGATTTCCAGTGGTCTCCGCCATGAAATCCGTTTGTAGATCCTCACGACATTTCCCTTCTATCTCAAATCAAAAAACAATGACAAACTGAACAAACATGAACCACACAAACCAAACGAACCCGTATAGTCTCCCCGGCCATTCGATAGCAGCACCCACCGCTTTGGCGATTCTTGGTCTGACAATCTCGACGGGAACAGCACTAGCCCACCTCACATATACGGGGAGAAATTTCGGCTCCATCATGCCAAATCCGGCGGGGGCCACTGCTTCTCTGACGGCCAATGTTTCGAGTAGCTTCGGCTGGGCCGACGCCACGGACCTGGATCTCGGAGACAGCCATCGCACCCGGGCCTTCCGGTTCACTTTGACCGGGCAGGGATACGTGCGCATCGGTGTCACGGCGACAAACTCGTCGGTTTTTTACCCCGCTTATTCCCTCTATTCAGGATTAGCACAAGTGCCACCGGAAAATCCGGGCCACGACGGTTCGGCGGTGTCTCAAGCCTGGCTGGCCACTCTACCCGGCTCCCAGGAGGGAGTGTTCAATGCCCTCGGAGATTGGGCGATTGGAAATGATCCGCTGCTCGATGCGCAGAGCAATGTCCTCATCCCTGCCTCGCTGCGGCATTTGGCTTACATCGCCCATTTCGCCGATGGAAGCGCCTCCAATTATGGCCCAGCAAGCGGTCTCAACGGCGATGGACTTGCCGATGGCTATGTGGAAGGCGGCTTGCTCCTGGGACCAGCAGATTACACCATTGTCGTTGGAGGCGGCGACTATGCCGCTCAACTGACACAGACCGGCCCTACCTATCCCAGTTTCCCGGTCCGCGTGGACCTTTTCGTCATTCCCGAACCGGGAACCGGAGCGCTCGCCCTCGCGGGCATGTTCATAACCCTTCTTCGAAGACGGAAAATGGGTATTCTTGAATCCTGATGCCGACCCTCCGCTCGGTTTGGAACAAAAATTTCACTCCCTTTACGCAAAACGATCCGGATCCAGGAGCGACAGATCGATTCCCGTCCGTTCACCATCGACGATGGCTCCGGCCAATTGACCGGTGATGGGGGCGAGGCTCAGGCCCATCATGGCATGGCCGGTGGCGATGACGAGATTGCTCGCGGCTTTGGTGCGCCCCAGATACGGCATGCCATCGGGAGAACAGGGGCGGAGACCGCGCCATGGTTCGATGCCCTGGAAATGCGACTCCTCGAAAGCGGGATAGTATTGGCTGGCGGCGCGGATGATGCCATGCACCCGGCGGCGGGTGATTGATTCGTCGCGCCCGGCGATTTCCATGGTTCCGCCGAAACGGAGTTGCCCGTTCATGGGTGTGACCGCAACGCGGGCTTCGGTGAAGATGGCGCACTTGCGGGGAAGTTGGACCGGCTCCTTCACGGTGAGGCTGTAGCCTTTGCCCGATTGCATCGGAAGCCGCAAGTCGAGCCCGTCAAGCATGGTGTCAGACCAAGAGCCGGCGGCCAGAATGAATTCATCACCTGCGACTTCGCCCCGGTTTGTCTTCAAGGCGGCGAGCTTCTTTCTCTCTTTTCGCCAGCCCAAGGCCTCGGCTTGCCAAACGAAGTCGCATCCCTCGTCGAGCAAAGCGCTCTCAAGCGCCGCGATGAATTTCTCCGGTGATAGATGCGCATCCTTTGGATAGAGCACACCTCCAACCGCCGATGTGGTCACACCAGGTTCGGCTTCGGCCAAACCTTTGGCATCGAGCACCTCGGCGGGGATGCCGAGTTTCTTCGCTTTCGCCGCCGCGGCTGCTTCTTCCTCGAGTCCGTGTCCTGTGCGGCAGAGCATGATCAATCCGTCGGTCACGAGTCCGAGATCTTGGCCGCTTTCCTGCCAGTTGATGAAAAGTTGGCGGCTGGCGAGGCTCAAGTCGCGAATCAGGGGAGCGCACCGGTTCACATGCTCCCGCGTGGCAGCGCGCATGAACTTCCAGCCCCAGTCGAGAAGTCCGGCATCAATGCGTGGTTTGATGAAAAACGGACTTTCGGGATTCCACATCCATTTTAATCCGAGGGCAACCATCCCCGGCGCGGCCAACGGCACAAAGTGACTGGGCACAATCATTCCGGCATTGCCATAGGAACAGCCATCGCGTCTTTGTGGCTTTCGCTCGACTACCGTGACTTCATGCCCGCGGCGGCGGCAGGCGAGCGCGCAGGATAAACCGATGACCCCTGCTCCGAGAATGACGACGCGCGACATAAGAATGATGAAATTGTTAGTCCAGGGCACCGGGCCGGATGCCGCAGCGGAGCGGGTCCTCCGCTTCCAGAATCAATATGGAATCGGCCGTGACGTGAGCGCGTCCGGTGACGACCGGGCGGATCGAACCGCTCTCGCGATCCTGCCAAGTGAAGCTCCCTTGGAATTTCGTGCCGAGAATGCTTTCCTGGATCCACGTTTCACCTTCTTCAAGGTCGCCATCGGCGGCGAGGCAGGCGAGTTTTGCGCTTGTTCCGGTTCCACACGGGGAGCGGTCATAGGCTCCGCCGGGGCAAAGAACAAAGTTGCGGGCATCTCCTCCACTGGCCGGCGGTCCGAAGAACTCCACATGATCGACATCGGGGTAGCCGGCAGCACGCACGGCCTCCATGATGGCGATACTATCGCGGGTTAGATTCGTGGCTTGCGAGACATGCAGGACACGTTCGCCCGCCGGAACGAGGAAAAAGGTATTGCCGCCCCAGACGACATCACCGGAGACGCGGCCGAGGCCGGGAACCTCCACCGTGACATCCTTGGCCAGACGTCGGCTGGACACGTTCCGCACGGAGATCGAAGCATCATCATGCAGCACTGCCTTGACAATGCCGACGGGTGTTTCGAAAGAGTGTTCACCAGGCCCGATTTTTCCCAACCAGTCGAGTGTGCGCACGACGCCGATGAGGCCATGGCCGCACATGCCGAGGTAACCCACGTTGTTAAAGAAGACCACCGCGTTGACACATTCCTCAACACGCGAGGGAGCCAGCCATGCACCAACGAGGACATCCGAGCCCCGAGGTTCGTTGACAATAGCGGACCGCCAATGATCATGTTGGTCGCGCAGCTCGGCAAGCATCCCGGGGGCGGTATCCGCAATCAAGGCCGGGCCACCTTCAATAACGACCCGGGTCGGCTCACCTGCGGTATGCGAATCAATGACCCTGATTTTTTCCATGGCTTAATCGAGAACGGGAGCGGAGCAGGTCATTCCGTGTGCTTCGGCCACGGGAGCGCAGGTCAATCGCCCGCCCTGGCAGTTGATACCTTCGATGAATTCGGGGCGCAAGCGGCAGGCTTCGGATAAACCATGGTCGGCGAGCAGGGAAAGGTAACGGAAGGTCACGTTGCCCAAGGCCTGGGTGGCGGTGCGGGCGTAAGCACCCGGCATGTTGGCCACGCAATAGTGCAGGACTCCTTCTTCCTCATAGACCGGATCGGCATGGGTGGTCGGGCGGGTGGTTTCGGCGCAGCCCCCCTGATCGACCGCGATGTCCACGAGCACACTGCCCTTGGGCATACACCGCAGCATCTCGCGGGTGATGAGCTTGGGAGCCTTCGCCCCAGGCACCAGAACCGCGCCGATGATGAGATCAACGCGTGACAGAAGATCCATGAGGTTGGCCTCGCTCGAGTAAAGCGTGTGCGCGGTCTGCATGGTGATGTCGAGGAAACGCATCCTCTCGAGGTCCACTTCCAGGATGGTCACATCGGCTCCGATGCCCGTGGCTACGCGGGCGGCATTGACTCCGGCGGTTCCTCCACCGAGCACGATGACCTTGCCCGGAAGCACGCCCGGCACGCCGCCCAGCAGGACACCGCGGCCATGGCAATGGCGCGCGAGATGGTAAGCTCCAACGACCACCGACATGGAGCCAGCGATCTCACTCATCGGCTCGAGCAAAGGCAATCGGCGGTTGACCTCGATGGTTTCGTAGGCGATGCCGGTGCAACGGGTGGCGACGAGCGCTTCGGTCAGCTTACGGTCCGCAGCCAAATGCAGGTAGGTGAACAAGATCTGTCGCTCGCGGAGACGTGCGATCTCCACCGGCTGGGGTTCCTTCACTTTCACGATGATATCGGCCTTCGCAAAAACCTCGTCGGCGGTTTCCACCAGTTCGCAGCCGGCGGCAGAATATTCAGCCGTCGTAAATCCGGACCCATCACCGGCCCCGGTTTCGACAACGACACGATGGCCGTTGCGAATCAACTGATAGGCCGCGCTCGGTGTCAGAGCCACGCGGTGCTCCTGAGGTTTGATCTCCTTGGGAACACCGATGATGGAGCTATGCATGGGAAACCGCCTTTATTTGGATTTGCCTCCCAGATACGCTTTCGGCACCACCGGCGCATTGGCAATCCCGTGATGGATGACCGCGAGCACATCCTTGCGCTCCTTGCCGGTAAGCACCTTGCGCGGTGCGCGAACCCATTCGGTGCCGAGTCCGCATTCCTGGACGCAAAGTTTGATGTATTGCACGAATTTGACCACCGTGTCGAGGTGGAGGAGCGGCGTGAACCAGCGATAGACAGCCAGCGCTTTTTCCCATTCGCCTTCCTGCATGAGGTCCCATAGGTATTGGTTCTGGGCCGGGAAAGCGATACCGGTTCCGGCCACCCATCCGTCGAGGCCGAGGATACCGGATTCGAGCGCGAGGTCATCCACACCCGTGAAGATGGCGAAACGATCGCCGACGGTGTTGCGCAGATCTGTAATGCGGCGGGTATTACCCGAACTTTCCTTGAGAGCGATGATGTTTTTCTCTTTCGCCAGCTTCGCGAACATTTCCGGAGTCACGTCGTTCCCATAGCTGATCGGGTTGTTGTAAATCATGATCGGCAGCCCGGTGCAGCGGGTGACGGCGAGGAAGTGGGCGAGAGACTCGTCCGGGTCCGGAGTCTTGTAGCACATGGCCGGCATGACCATGAAACCATCGGCCCCGAGTTTCTCGCAATCGCGGGCGAATCGCACCGCCTCCATGGTGCTGGTCTCGGCAACTCCGGAGAGCACGGGCACACGTCCATTGACCGACTTGACCATCTCGGCCATGACGAGGCGTTTTTCTTCCGCCGTGAGCATCTGGTTTTCGCCCAGCGAACCGAGGAAGACCAACCCTTTCACACCCGAGCGGATGAGCGCGTCGGCATGGGCGGCGGTGCCGGGAAGATCGATTTCACCGGACTTTTTGATTTGGGTGGTGATGGCGGGGAAAACTCCTTGCCACTTGTGGCGCGTGCGGGCGGATTTTTTCATGGGCAAGTCAACCACCATCCGGCACCGCTTTCTAGGTCGATTTCACGGCTTGACCGTGGAATTTGATCCCATCGCGCGGGGACCGGATGTCTTGACGACCTCAGACCAGACCGGTCGAGCGCTCGCAGCGCCCAGAGGATCTTCCTCATTCCCGGACACTTGCAGCCGGTCTTCCGGACCTCCTTCAACCGCGAAGGCCTTCTTCTGGCGGCCCGTGTCGGCGAAACGATTGTTCCGAAAGATGTTATTCCCCGGGGTTATGCGGTCGGTAGCAAGGAAATCCTTCAATTCCGGGTAGGCGGCGGTGCGGACGCGGGCGTCGGGAGATGAGAGAATCTTCTCCCAGTTTTTCCGAATCCCCGGATACATGTCCTTGCCCCAGGTATTGAGGAAAAAACTCATCTGCAATGGCAGCGTGCAGTCCCTGAATCCATTCGCCTCGATAATGTTATGATCTCCACCGTGGATCATGACTGTCCAGTCGCCATCTTCGCCACCAATCCCATCGAAGAGATTCCCTTGCACGAGGACGCCGTTGGTCCCGTTGTCGATGTAAACCGCCGAGCGCCGTCCTCCCTGACGTCCGATATCCATGAACACGTTATCACGCACCACCGTGCCCCGGCGCAGCGGGTTTTCCCCGAGGTTGAAGTAAACCGCGCCCATATCGCGGAAGTCCAGACATGTCCTGCGGAAAAGATTGCGCTCGATGATAAAATTATTGCCCTTCACTTCGATGGCGACATGGGGCAATCCTTCGAACAAACAACCGCGAACAATATGCCCCGCGCCCTCGAGCATGATGGCGGGACGGAACACCTTGTTCCACCAGGACAGTCGTTGGAATGAACAATGCTCGACCAGATGTTCGGAGGACTTCAATTCCACTTCATCCCCGCCCTTGAGAAGAATGCCTCCCGCGCCCAATTCTTCAAACCGGCAATCGCGGAAGGTGATGGACTGACCATCCACGACCGCGCCATAACCGGCCGCGTCTTGGAATCCGCATCGGGAAACCACGAACCCATTCACACTTTCGGCTTGGAGAAGGTGGCCGCGCGATCCCTCGAACTCCACGCCTTCGATGGAAATCCCCGAAGCCTCACGGACCAGCAGCAATGGAGGTTCACCGCCCAGCAACCGCATGTTGTTGGTGCCTTTTTCCTTTGCTGCCGGTGGCCAGAAGACAATGCGTTTTCCAGTCACATCGAGGTGGTATTCACCGGGTTTGGAAATTTCGCAGAGGGCATTGGTGATCCTGAACCATGGGTGCATCCATTCTTCCATGCGGATCCCATCGACCTCGCCATAGGCGAGCCGGAATTCCGACTTCGCCACGTCGATTCCAGCAATGCGGTTGAAACTCCATACCCAATCCTGGCAGAGCACCCCTTCGAGCCAGAGATCTTTTTCCGCAACCCATGCCGACATCCGGGCGTGGCGGAAGCGGAAGGTCCCGCCGCGTTTGTAAAAGTCGGGCCCGCCTTCGCCATCACGGGTGGGTCCACGTTCGACGACCGCCTCCGGCCGGGCCGTGCCCACATCAGGCCATTGCGCAAGGGTGAGACGCTCCCTTCCCGAGTAAAGCAACCACGGGGCGATCTTCTCGATTTCGACGGCATTGAACCCCCGGCGGCTGAGTTCACCGGGATTGCCATCGGCGATCCTTGAGAGATCAATGACTCGCACGTGGGCTCTCGCTTCTTGCGACAAGCGGGCGAGCGTTTCCGCATCAGGTACCGAAACCGCTTCCGCCAGCACGGGAAGAAATCCACTGAGCACTGTCCCCTTCTCACCCCAGATGGTCAGGTTCCCTCGATCCGGACCGCTGTGTTTGCCTTCAATCACCCCGATCTTTTTCATCCTGTGAGTGCCGGCGTTCAGGTGGATGGTTCCATCGCCATTGGGACGCCCGGCCGCCGCCTTCAGTGCGCGTTCGAGCGAGCGGAAGGGTTCTGCCGCCGTGCCGGGGGAGGCATCGTTGCCGAGGGCATCGACATGAACCTCCCGTAAGTCCTGAGCATGAACCACCGAAACCAATCCGCTGCAGACAAACCAGGCGGCGAAAACAAAAGCGAGCCCCATGCGGAGACCAAAGGTCAAATGCGGAAGAAGCAGACTGGAACGTGCTTTCATCTGCTGAGAATACGGACGCGGATGACACATGCGGTGAAGCCGGCGAGGATGAATCCGATCAAAACAACCAGATTCGCTTTCATGGTGTCCCACTCGCGGAAGAAGTATATTTTCTTCGATCCGAAAAAGACATTCGGCATAATGGCGCGGCGGTTGTCGGTGCGCTCGATCTCCGCTTTCTCATAGAGCAGCCTCGTCTTCTCGTTCCAATAGACATCACGCGCCTTAATGCCTGTTTGATCCCGGAGTCGCCGGGCCATCTTTTCCGGATCGAGCGTTCCGTTGGCATAATCGAGACCGAATTCCCGCACGAGACGCGAGACATCTTTGGCATCGCGTCCTCTCATCATGACCAGCGGGATACGCGCCTCCTTGAGGAGTTCCAGCCTTGCTTCTTCTTCTTTTGTCGCCGTTCCCTTGGGTATTTCCTTGAGCTGGTTCGTCTCAAGATCCACGGCATCGAGCAGACGGGACAACGGATTCGCGCGCGCCTGGGCCAGCACCATGCCCTCGTAGGCCCAGCGCAGGGGCATGAGTTCGCAGAGGGCGGGAACTTGCAGCTTGCTGGGCGCATGCTCCTCCGTGCCTCGCCAGCGGGTGAAACTGGAAAGAAAATCCAGATCGCGGTTCATCTCCTCGTATTTGATCAAGGCCCCGCCGAGAATGATCTGCGGGATCAACACGAGCGGGATGATATTGAGCGCGGTTTTGGCATCGCGCACGGTCGCGGAGATGAAAAGCCCGGTCACCACGCCGGAGAGGTTCGCCAGGAACATCCACAACAAATGAAAATGGGTCATGTCACGGATGCCGAGAATCGCGTTCCCGATCACAAGATAAAGAGAACATTGGATGAGCGAGAACACGGAGAGACTCGCGACCTTGGCCCCGACATAATAGAAATTCCGGCGGTGGTGGTTACGTTCCCGGCGCAAGATGGCCCGGTCGCGGATGATTTCATCCGCGCTATTGGTGAGGCCGAGGAACATCGCCACGACCAGACTGAGGAAGAGATAGGTGGGAATGTGGAAGGCGCTTCCGAAGTTATACGGACCGTCTTCGGAAAACCGCATGGTCATGGCCACGAGCACGGCTAGCGCGGGCGCCTCCACGAGGGTGGTGGCCAGATTCGCCTTGTTGCGCAACTTGGCTAGAAAGCTTCGTTTGAGTTGGGTGAACCATTGGACCATCTCGTCGCGCATGCCCGGTGTCGGCGGTTTCGGCAACGGGCGCGGCCCCTCCCCTCCTTCGGTCTCCGCACGAATCACCGGGCGCGAGAGTTCTTCGAGCAACCGGTGGGCTTGGAAGCGGTCGCGCCAGTAGACGGGTGGAAAGCGCCGGGCCGGCCGCAAGCGCCCGCGATGGTCTTCCTCGTGAATCACATCCCCGGATGGATCGAGCACGGGTGTCTCCAACACATCAAAAATGAACTCAGGCTGACGGCGCGTGCCCTCCACACCTGCTTCATGGGCCGGGACCCCGGGTAATTTCACTCCTTCCTCGGCATACGCTTCGTTGAAGTAGTCCAGCATCTCCGAAGGTGTGCCGGAAAAAGCAAGACGTCCGCCGTGGTCGAGCAGGACCGCCTTGTGGAACATGTGGAAAAGCCGCGCGCTCGGCTGGTGGATCGAAACAAGGATGATCTTGTTGTGCGCCATGCCCCGGATGATCTCGAGCACGTTCTCGGAGTCTTTTGAAGAGAGCCCGGAAGTTGGTTCATCGAAAAGATAAATGTCGGAGATCCCGATCACATCCATGCCGATGTTGAGGCGTTTGCGCTCCCCATGCGAGAGCACCTTGTGTTCGGGGTCGCCTGGCAGGCGGTCCCGCCGCTCTTTGAGGGAGAGCTCGGCAAGCTTCGCCTCGATCCGGCGCTGGCGCTCCGCCCTGGAGAAGTGGGGAGCGCGCACGGCCGAGGCGGTAGCCAGGTTTTCCTCAACGGTCAACAACGGGTCAAAGCCCTCTTCGTGCGGCATGAAGGCGATATACCGCCTCAGTTCGTCCGTCCGACCATAGAGTCCGATGCCGTTGAGCAGGACATTGCCCTGATCGGGGGCGAGTTGTCCGGAGAGGATGCGCAACAAGGTTGATTTCCCGCATCCGCTCGGCCCCATCACACAAATCATCTCCCCGCGCCGGGCTTCGAAGGAAACGGAATCGAGCGCGCTCTCGCGCCGGTTGAATGCATGCGAAACATCCTTCACTTCCAGACGGGAAATGATGTTGCGCTCTTCCTCGATGATCCGGTCGCTGAAATGACACCGCAGGAATTGATCCTCGCTCAAGGCCAAGGTTTCCCCATCCTCGACGAGCACCCGCGTGCGCACCGGCAGTCCTTCGAGCAGGATCGGGCGCGGTGATTCGAGCACTTCGACTTGTCCGCTCTTGCGATCATAGTCGCATTCGATGCGGAGCAGGATATCGCCGGGTGCGCCGGGCGCGAGCAGGATATCGCCGGGCCGGAGCAATGCCGGGTTGTTAGAAACGAGATAGTCGGTGCGGTCCGCCACCAATTCGAAGCGACCGCCCATGTCCCTGGCCCTTCGCCGCAGGTCCCCGAGCCGCACCGCATTCCCGCCCGGCAGGAGCAATGCCTCCCCGGGATTCACACGGATGGTCTCGCCCGGTTCCAATTTCTTCCCGTTCAAGGTGATGGCCGTGGGTTTCAGCGCCTTGATTTCGGTGGTGAGTCCGAAGCCGACCTCGATGATGCTCTGTTTCGAGCGTTTGCGCTCGACGGTGATTTGGTTGCCCCGGCCAACATACAGGAAAACACTGCTGGCGGAGAGATCGCGACGGGCATTGAAATAGAACAACAACTCCTGAAAAGCGATGGTCACCTCGCCGAGATAAAGCTGCTGTCCCTCGTAGAGCCGGCTGAAGCCGCCCGGTTCCACCGCCCTACCCCGGACGACAATTTGTTGCTCACCGATATTCTTGAGCAACACAAGGTTCCGGTAACGGAAGACCGCCACCTTCACATCCGAGGGCAGATTTTCCAGCCGCACATCACTGTCCTCGCCCGGTCCCACCACCAGCGATTCCAGCGGTGAGCCCATACCTTCGGGCAAGGGTTGGGCGGGCCCGCCCCGGGCGTTGAGCTGATAGACGATATCGATCGCCTCTCCCGCGATGCCCAGCGCCGTCATGAACCGGTAGAAGACCGCCAACGCACCGGTGCGCATGCCCGAACGCGAGACCAACATGTAGAGCCGCACGCCGAGGAGGATTTTTTCCTCCATACTCAGCCGGTTGGCCAACGAATCGGCGATCACATCCAAATCACGAGGGTCCTGCAATGCCGCCAGATAACGGGCACGGAGTTCACCATAAAAGGATTCCGGATAATCGTAGCGAAGGAAACCGAGTATCGAATCAACCTCCACTTCGTCAATCTCGCCATCCACCCTCGTAAAGGCGGCAAAGACATGGATCAGGTCGGGCAGGTTCGATTGGATGACCGGCGCGGCGGTGGGCCGGAAGAAGCGCACTAGTCGTTCGAGTCTCCGCCGCAGGGGATTGACCCCGAACAATCGACCGAAGGACCGGGGAAGGGTCGGCTGCGGGTCCGGTGGGCTGGCGGGAGAATTCGGCATTTTCGTGATCGGGCGCGCCCGTGCCGCAAGGCCGAGATTACGCGGGTGGTCCCCACCAGAGGATGGCGCAGACCAGAATCAGCACACCGTAAACCAAACCACCCGCGCAAAGCAACCTCCAGCGTCCGGTCGTGGCCGTGCCCCAGTTGACTTGATCCCGCATGAGATACGGCATACCCACCCAGAAAAGACCTTTGATGATCGCGGCGTAGGCCAGGACCACCAGCAGCAATCGCGACTGTGGTTCCTTCAAAAAGGCCGCGTCGAGGGGAACCGCCGCCGCGAGGAGCAGCAGGCATCCGAGCGCCCGGACCGCCAGGAATTCGTCACAATACAGGATGACCAGAAACACCGCCAACGGCACCACGATCATCAGGAAAGGGCGCAGGTGGTAAAACTCGCCAAGATCCATTTTGGGAATATTGATCACCCCGAGATTCAGGCCTTTGAAAAGAAAGAATGCCCACAGTCCGGACACCACGAGCAGGATCTGCCCGGCGAGGGTCGAAAAAGGAAACTTCTTCAGCCAATTGCGCACGAGGTCGCCTTTCACCAGCGCGAAAGCATGGGAAGCAACCAGCCACGCACCCACGGCGATGCCCACCGTGCGCAACCCTGTCGGACTCTGATTCAGCGTATCGTAAATCACCCGGCAAATGGACCCTCATTTCGGCAAAAGAAAAGCGAAATCAACATTCGGCACCCGCCAGTTCCCCTCCCGCCGCCCCTCAACCCCAGTCACCGATACGGGAATCGAGGTTGATGACTTGTCCGCTGATGTGCGTGCAGGTGGCTAGAAAAACAATGGCTCGCGCGCTTTCGGCGACGGTGGTGAATCGGCCGAGGGCATGGGCGGCCAGTGCCTTTTGCTTGACCGCCTCGGGCAGTTGGCGGGTCATTTTCGTTTCCAGAAAGCCGGGGAGAATCATATTGGCCCGGATGTTCTTTCGCCCGTATTCCAGGGCAAGGGAACGGGTCCAGCCGATGAGGGCGGCTTTGGCGGCAGCATAGTTCGTCTGGCCAACCGCTCCCGCCAGGGCGGAAAAGGACCCGATGGAAAGGATGGATCCTCCGCCGGAGCGGAGCATGCCCGGCAGAACGGCCCGGGCGCAGCGCACCGCCCCGCGGAAGTCGGCCTCCATTACCTCATCCCAAGCCGCTTCGTCCATACGGGCGAGCGGGTTATCTCGGGTGAGCCCGGCACAATTGACGAGCAGGGTGCAATTTTTCACACCGCGAAAGAAGCCCTCGACCGAAGCCGGGGACGTGACATCGAGTTCGGCGCGTCCCGGAGCATGGCAGACCCAGCCGGCGGCGCGCAGTTCCTTCATGATGACGCCACCGAGATCGCCAGCACCGCCCGTCACGACCGCACAAACGGTTTCCTCGGGTCTGTTCTCGGGCTGGGCGCTGGTGGATTCCATACAATGACTAGCTTGCACCGGGATTCCCCTGCCGCCAAGCGCGGACATTTGACAAACCTCTCCCCCTCCCCCAACCTGCGGGCATGTCATTTCCCCTCCGTTCTCCACGCGCCGCTGTCGGCGGCATCATGGTTCTCGGCCGTATCCTCGATAAAATCCGTCTCCAGGCTAAAGGCGGACTGCCACATGGCTACCATCTCGGGGTGATTGAAGGCAAACGCACCTTCGACGACCGCATCTGCCGGTTTCTGGGGGTGAATTTCGATGCCCTGAGTGAACGGGTATTGGCAGGGGGCACGGATGAGGAAATCCTCAATTGGTGTTTCGAAACCGGTCGTCGTCCCGACGCCGAATAGATCGAAATCTTCAACGGCTTCATGAGCAAACGCGGCTGGCGCGACGCGGCCACCGCCGGTCTAACCGAACAAAAGGCCGCCGCCGGCTTGGCCGGAAGAGAAGATATCCTTACCTTCTTCGACCTCATGGATGCGGAAGAAGGCCGGGCATAAGCAGCACTGCCCGCTCACTTCGGAGAAATGACCACGCTATCGGCGCGATAGACGACTTTCGCGTTCGCACCTTCGGCGAGATATTCCAGGGCCGAGGTGGCCGGAATGTTGTTCAAATCGATCGCGCTCACTTCGGACTCATGCAGTTTGCCCGTGGGATCCATGATGAGGATGTTTACCGGCACTTGTTTTTCGCCGAGTTTGCGGCGGATGACACCGACGGCATCGCGGAAGGACTCACCGTCGAATTTCACCTTGTCGAGATTCACGGCCGCGAGTTCCGGTTTGATGGCCTGGCGGGCGGCGGCCTTTTTCGAATCATTGATGCGCGTGACCAAATCCAAGGTTGGAATGTGATTCGGCACGGCGGTCAGGACACGGCGGCTGACCGCTTCGGCGGTGGCGACATCGCCGGATTCAAAGGCCTTCGAGGCGGACCGGTGGAGATCCTCGATGGTTGGTTCGGCGGCAGTCGCGGGACTGGCAAGGGCAAGGGCGGCTAGTGCGGAGAACCAGCCGTGGCAGAGAGGCAAGAGGCGTTTCATGGCCCCCTTCTAGCAGGAACGGCGGCCAATCGGCAAGAAAAAAACTCACGCCTCGTTCCAATCGAGCGCGCCTTTGCGCAGGATATAGAGGTAGGCAATAAAAAGGATGCCGACGAATCCGAGGGCGCTCCAGAACGGTGCCATGGAGTGCTGGATCATGTCCTGGAATTGGACCGCCCATGGATAGAGGAAGACGACCTCGATGTCGAAGAGCACGAAAAGCATGGCCACGAGGTAGAACTTCACGCTGAACCGCGGCTGGGAGGGGCCGATGGGCAACATGCCGCACTCGTAGGGGGAATCCTTGGTCTGGGTGCGCTTCCCGCTGCGACCGAGCAGCACGCTCAACAGGAGCACGGTGGCGGCGAAGCCGACGGCAATCAGGATCTGGAGAAGGACGGGGATGAAGTCGCTCTGCATGCGCGTGAAATCTGGCCTGTGCGGGCATTTTGCGCAAGCCCGAATCCATGCCCCCGGGCGGGGGAATCCGCGGGAAAAAACCCGGTCAAAATGTCCACCCGGGGCTTGCTTGCCCGCCGGGGCTCGCCATAGTTCCAAGACCCATGTCCGACTCCCGAATCGAGCCCATCGACGTTGCCGACGAAATGTCGAAATCCTTTTTGGACTACTCGATGTCCGTCATCATTTCCCGGGCCTTGCCGGACGTGCGCGACGGCCTCAAACCGAGCCAGCGGCGCATCCTTTTCGCCATGAATGATCTCGGGCTCGCCCCGAACAAACAGCACCGGAAATGCGCGAAAATCTGCGGTGACACGAGCGGGAACTACCACCCCCACGGGGAGGCGGTCATTTACCCGACGCTGGTGAACATGGCCCAGCCATGGTCGATGCGGGAAAGGCTCGTTGATGGCCAGGGCAACTTCGGCTCGGTGGAAGGCGACCCGCCCGCCGCCATGCGTTATACGGAAGCGCGCCTCACCCACCTCGGCCTCGCCCTCATGGCCGACATGGAAAAGGACACGGTCGATTTCGTGGCCAACTACGACGAGACCCGTACCGAACCGGTGGTCTTCCCCGCCGCCCTCCCGAACCTGCTCGTCAATGGCGGCACCGGCATCGCTGTCGGCATGGCCACCAATATCCCGCCCCACAACCTCGGCGAGGTCGTGGACGGTGTCTGCGCCCAGATCGACAATCCGAATATTTCCACCGAGGAACTCATGGTCCACATCAAGGGACCGGACTTCCCCACCGGTTGCACCATTTGTGGCGTGGCCGGCATCCGTGATTATTTCCGCACCGGACGCGGCAGCATCCGCGTGCGCGGCAAGGTCGAAATCGAAACCGACGACCGCGGCCGCGAGAAGATCATCCTGTTGGAAATCCCTTACAACGTGAACCGCGCCACGCTCATCGAGCGCATCGCTGAACTCGTGAATGAAAAGGTGCTCACCGAGATCAGCGCCATCCGCGACCTCTCGGACGAAAACACCCGCGTGGAGATCGAGCTGAAGCGCGACGCCCGCGCCCAGGTGGTGGTGAACAACCTCTACAAGATGACGGCCCTCGAGAGCACGTTCAGCGTGAACATGCTGGCCATCGACAACCGGCGTCCGCGTCTGTTGGCGGTCAAGGATGCCATCGCGTGTTTCATCGAGCACCGCCGCGAGGTCGTGCTGCGCCGCACCCGTTACCTCCTGCGCAAGGCGGAAGAACGCGCCGAAGTGCTGGAGGCTTTCCTGCTCGCCCTCGGTCACCTCGATGATTTCATCCGCCTCATCCGTGAATCGAAGAACCGCGACGAGGCCCGCGAGAAATTAAAGGCCTACGATTTCAGCGAAGAAGCCGCCCGCTCCCTCGGCCTGCTCATCCGTGGTCAGGCGAACGTGCGCGATGGCCGTTACAAGTTCTCCGAGCGCCAGGTCAATGCCATTCTCGAACTCCGCCTCTACCAGCTCACCGCCATGGAGCAGGACAAGGTGAAGAACGAATACGACGGTGTCATCGCCGAGATCCAGGACTTCCTCGACATCCTCGCCCGCGAGCAACGCGTGCTCGACATCATCAAGTCCGAACTGCGCGAACTGAAAGCCAAACACGGCAACCCGCGTATGACCGGCATCGAACACGCGGCCGGCGACATGAACATCGAGGACTTCATCGCCAACGAGGCCCAGGCCGTCACCATCACCCACCGTGGCTACATCAAACGCACCGCCCTCAGCGAATACAAGGCGCAGAAACGCGGCGGCAAAGGCGTGAAGGGCATGCAAACCGTGGCCGGACAAACCGACGACGAGCCCGGTGATTTCGTCGAGCACCTCTTTACCGCCAGCGCCCACGACTATCTTTTGTTCTTCACGAATATCGGTCGCGCCTACGTGGAACGTGTTTTCGAAATTCCCGAAGGCGGCCGCGCATCCAAAGGACGCAACATCCGCAACGTGCTCAATCTGAAAGCCGAGGAAAAAATCGCCGCCATCCTGCGCGCCGAACGCCGCCTCGACGACAACGGTCAGGATGTGACCTTCGCCGAAGATGCCGGTTTCGTATTCTTCGCCACCCGCAGCGGCAAGGTGAAGAAGACCTGCCTGCACGACTTCCGCAATTTCCGCAAGGACGGCATCATCGCCATCAGCCTCGAGGAAGGCAATGAGATCATCGACGTGCGCCTGACCACGGGCGCGAACGAGATCATTCTCGTGACCAAAGATGGCATGAGCCTGCGCTTCCTCGAAGAAGAGGCCCGCCCCATGGGTCGTGACACGGCCGGCGTGCGCGGCATCAATCCTGAGGATGGCGATGTGGTTGTCGGCCTCGCCCTCGTCGAAGAGGAAGCCATGTTGCTCGTCGCCTCCGCCAATGGCATCGGCAAACGCACCGGCTTCGAGGAATACCGCAAACAAAGTCGCGGCGGCAAAGGCATCATCACCATGAAGGTGACCGACAAAACCGGACCGGTCATCGGAGTGCTCGCCGTGCATGACACCGACGAACTGATGTGTATGACCAGCGGCGGCCTGAGCATCCGCATCCGCGTCGCGGAAATCCGCGAGACCGGACGCAACGCCCAGGGCGTCAAACTCCTCAGCCTCCGCGAAGGGGAAACCCTGCAAGGCATCGCCCGCGTCATCCCCGATGGCGACGAAGACGGCACGGAAGAAACGGCTCCCGAAGCCGCTGGCGAGAGCCCGGCAAGCGAAGATGCCCCCGCAGACGGGGAATCCTGATCGCTGGTTTCGTTACGCAGTCTGAGAGTTGCGATTTCACGCTGCGGGGTGAATCCGAGGGGTATTGACCCACCTCGGATTCCGAGCCCAAGCGCAGCTTCTCATCCGACGCATCGGGAGAGCCCAACGCCGATCACTCCAAGCCGTCCGAATCGCTCACGCGATTCCACGTGCGGAAGATGGCG
>JBJTQJ010000015.1:0-7879 GCA_046075565.1 Verrucomicrobiales bacterium
ACTTTCGGGGATGTTTTCAGTGGGTTCGCCACCGCCGCCAACTGGAATAGCATCTTCAGTTCCATCAGCGGGGCGAACCTTGTCTGGGACGGAGTATCCAAAGCAAATGCCACCGGGGGTTATGGTTACTTTACGCTTTCCGACAGTTCGCTGAACTGGGTAGCCATCCCCGAGCCCAGCACCGCCCTCGGCGGCCTCCTGCTCACCGCCGGCCTGCTGCGGAGAAGGAGGAAGCAAACTGAAGGATGAAGGTTGAATTATGAAGGATGAAGGGAGAAGACACAAGACGACAAGACTCAAGACACAAGAGGAGGAGACAGAAGACAGAAGACGATGAGACAGAAGAGGATAGAGAAAGCTGTGGGAACCCCGTAGAAAGGGGGCTACGCATCGAACATCGAAGTTCCCTGACCTCCGACCTCTGACTCCTGACTCTCCTCTCAATCTTCCCGTCTTCTGTCTTCTGTCTCACAATCTTCTGTCCAAAAAGAAAATTTTCCGGCGTTAATGGGTTTTCACCGGAAAAGGGGCCGTCATCTGGAGGGGTGGCGGCCCCACACATTTTGAAGGATGAGGGATGAGGGATGAGGAGACAAGAGGAGGAGACAGAAGACGATGAGACAGAAGAGGATGGAGAAAGCTGTGGGAACCCCGTAGAACGGGGCTGCGCATTGAACGTCCAACATCGAATGTCGCCCAAGGAGCGGCGGACTCCGATCCGCCGAGGGCATGGGCGACCAATGGGCGAACGCGAAGCCCTCCCTTTATTGTGCCCGCATGCTCAAGGCGGGTGGGAAGCCAACACAAGGCCCATGCCCGGCGGGAACCAAGCATGAGGTGAACCCTGAATTGTGGCAAAAAGATGGTCCTGAATCCCGAAATGGGAACCACAGTTGGCACCCCCGGATCGACCGTGAATTCTTAACCACGAATAGACACGAATGGGCACGAAGTTTCAATGGGTTATGAATAAGTTCCACCTCCTCCATCGGGTGAGTAAAGCCGTGTCCTCAAACCGCTGATTTTCCGTTTCTTATTTGTGTTAATTCGTGTCCATTCGTGGTTTTTAGGTTTATTCGTGTGATTCGCGGTTGAACTTCATGGCTCCGGCTTTCTCCAATTTCGATGTTCAATGTTGGGCGTTCGATGTCCGACGTTCAGCCCCGTTCTACGCGGTTCCCTCGCCCCCATATTCCTTGTTCCGCTTCACCATGCCTTGATTACCGGCACGTCCTTCATCGGGTAGTGCTTTAGGTTCAGGGTGTGGATCTGGCCTCCTCCGGTCAATGCGGTGGCGGCAAGGATCGCGTCGTTCGGGTCGATCCCGTGGCTGGCATGCCATTTCCGGAAGAGTCGTCCGGCTTCATCGATGACGATCTGGTCAACAGCGGCGGTTCGGATGCGGGAGAGCAGCGACAGGGTGGCCTCCTCCTCGTGTGGTCGCATGAAGAACAGCACTTCCGCGCGCTGCATCGCCCCGGTCCACATCTCGATATCCGGATCCTCCGCCAGTCCCCGCAGATAATCTGCCGCCTTGCGCTCCCCGCGCAGGTGCCAGATCAAAATATCGGCATCGATCAATGCTTTCATCGGCGACGTCTCTCGAAGGACTTCCGGAAAGCAACCCGCGCTGCTTCGACTGTTTCCCGGGCGCTCTCGTCGCGCTGCCACGCCCCGAACGACTGATCCAGAAACCCTCCGGCGCGACTCTCCCCGAGGGTGGATTCCAGGAGCGTCACCGCTTCCTCGATGACCCGCTTCTTGCTGGTGTGAAGCCGCCGTGCCAACCCGCTGATGCGGGCCGCCACCGTTTCGTCAAGCCTTGTCGAGAATACCTTGTCCATCGTCGTTTGTTCTTGCGTAAGAAAGACTATTCTTACATCCCGGAGTTGTCAACGTTTCCCTCTGTCCCGCCTCCCCGCACGGTCGCCCTCAACCGGGAAACAGGGAACATCCGCCGTCGCTTGAAGGCTATGGCGGGACAAGTCGAACATCGAACATCGAACATCGAACATCGAACATCCAACATCCAACAACGAACATCGAACATCGAACATCGAATGACATGGACCGGACCAAGCACCCGGCGCCCCAAGGGTTTATTTCGGGGCACGCCAAGCACAAAGCACAAAGCACGCGGCAAAGCCGCAAACTGTCACTTTCCAGCGACAGTCACTCGCGACGATTTTTCATTCCGGATGAGAGAATGTCCCCGGTAGTGGTGTAATTTCCTCGTGCGCCCTCCTCCGGACCATCTTCCGCTGCCCTGGGACAAGACCCTTGCCCACATTCACCGCCTAAAGTCGAACCAAGCACCCAATGAAATACCACCACACCCTCGCCGCAGGGCTCTGCGGCATTGTCCTCCTTTCGGGATTTGCCAATGCCGATGAAAAGCAAAAACCGAAGAAGGGGCAAGCTGTCCCCGTTGTGGAGTTGACCGATGCCGGAAAGGCATTGGAGGCCAAATACGCGGCCATCCAGACCGCTCTCAAGTCCGAGATCACCGCACTCCTTCCGAAAATTGACGAGGCCAAGGTCTCGGCATGGCGTGAGGCCATCCAAGCGGAAGAGGGTCCGGCCAATGACGCTGCCGCTACCGCGAAAACCGTCGTGACCCTGAAGGCTGCGGAGGGAAAGCTCCGGCAAATGGAAGAGAATCTGAAAGTCGGCCCGAAAACCCTCGAGGACGCGCAAGCCGAACTGGCACGGGCCAGGGCAAGAGGCGAGGAAGATCCGGAAAAAGCCGAATTGCTGAAGAGTTCGGAAGGTTTCCTTGCAAGCAGGCAGAAGGAAGTGGAGCAACTCAAGGCTGGACTCGAGAAGGCCAGGCTTGAGGCGGAAGATGCCAAGGTCAAATTGCCTGCCGCCATCAAGGCCGCCGAAGCCGCCGGCCAGGCTCATGAAGTGGCCATGGCAGCCACTTGGAAAGCGATGGACGCGCTGGGAGCAAACGGAATCCTCGGCAGTGCCGCGTTGGATGGAAAATTGGCGCGGTATATCGTCATCACCACCGCAACCCCGCGCGGCCTTGCGGATTTCGCGGAGAAGAGCCCGGAGAATGCAAAGCTGATCCAGCAACTCCTCGCCGACGAAGCCTTGATGTTGCAGATGTTGGTGGCTGATGGACCAACCGAAGGAAAATTCGGCGAGGCCATGAAGATTTACACCGACATCCAGAAAGCCAGCCCCAAGGCGAAGGAGGGGGTCTTCCAAAGGCTTGCATTGGCCGTGAGCCTCGCGCACGCCGTGCCAATCGAAAAGCGGTCGAACACGGGAGGCGATTCCAAAGAAGGCGATGATGCAGGTGCGGGTGGCGCCTCCGCCAATATCATCGATCCGGTGAAACGATATCTGAACTACGAAAAGTGGTATCTCGCTGGAGAACTCGACCAAGGCTTCAAGGATCTGAGCGTCTGGAACATGGCCATGGCCGTGAATGCGAGCGATCCCGACGAAATCCTTGCCTGGGGGCGTGAGATGCTCCGCAATCTGCGCCCGGACTGTATTCCCGACCATGGCGACACCTCCCTTTATGTCGATGTGGTGGATAAAGAGATCCGATACGGCAGTGGGGACGTCAAATACGACCGCCCGGAACTCGCCATGATGCAGAACATCCTTGCCAACGGCGGAATCTGCGGACGGCGCGCGTTCTTCGGCCGCTTCGCACTGCAAGCGTTTGGCGTGCCCACCGCCGCGCGCAAAGAACCGGGTCATGCCACGCTCGCGCACTGGCATCCTGACGGGTGGGCAACCAGACTGGGGGGTGAAACCAAACCGGGCGACGATTGGCGCCCGGGTGGTCGTGGCTTTTATGCGGCCATGAATGACTCAAGGTCCAATGCCTATGGTGCGGATGTCAATTTCCATGCCAGCAGCAAGGCCCGTGAAGATGCGACCGCCTTCATGAGGGTCAAGCGAGCGCAGTGGATCGGCGAGTTTGTTGGTGAAGGCCAAAAGCCCGGACTCATCACATGGAGCGGCAAAATCAAGGGTCCCGCGCCTTTGAAAACGGGAGAGATCGTGAAGCCAATCTTCTGGAATGATCTGGCGCTGCATGACCAAAGGCGAATCAGCGCCGGGCTTGCTTCTGGAAAAAGCGCATCATCAGGCACTGCTCCGCTAGCGACGAAAGCACCGGCCGCGACAGGAAAGGTCGCCATCGACGACAAAGGCGTCATCACCATTCCAGCGGCCGCCTGCAGCAGTCCTGCTGAGAGCAAGAGCAGCCTCTACCGGGGAGGGCGCTCGGATCTGATTGTCTTCCTGAACAACAAGGCCGGCGACACTCTTCTGCATCTCTCCCGTTACAGCAAGGAAGGAGACTCGTTCGAATACACCTTCGATACACCGAAGGCCGGCAAGTATCAACTCGTTGCCACTGTCGTGACTCCAAAATGGGACCAACGCCTTTTCGCCACGACCAACAGCCTTGCTCCCGTGGAAATGGCACTGCCCTATACCATTGGCATGTGGGGCAAGACGGCACCAGTCGAAGTCGAACTGAAACCGGGTCAGAATGTCTTGAAGTTCCACGGCCCAGCCAGGGCGACCTTTGGCGAGTTCACCCTGACGCCCGTGAAGTGAAGGCCGGAGGATGGTCGAACATTGAACATTGAACATTGAACATTGAACATTGAACATTGAACACTGAACATTGAACACTGAACACTGAACATTGAACATTGAACATTGAACATTGAACATTGAACACTGAACATTGAACAACGAAAGGAGGAAGAAGGAAGATGGCGGAACGCAAATATGATCTTGAAGAGCGGCTTCTTGATTTTGCGGCGGCTGTTGTGAAACTCACTGAGGCGATGCCGAACACGCGGGCGGCGAATCACGTGGGTGGGCAGTTGCTGCGCTCCGGAACATCCCCTTTGTTCAACCATGGCGAAGCCCAGGCCGCGGAATCTCCGAACGACTTCGTTCACAAGATGAAAATCTGCCTCAAGGAACTCCGTGAATCGCAACGTGCGTTGAAACTGATCAAAAAAATACCGCTCATCGAGGATCCCGCCCGCCTCGATTCTCTCTTCCAAGAAACCGACGAACTCATTCGAATCTTCGTCGCCAGCCTCCGCACCGCTCAAAGCAACAAACTCCGCGAGGATCCTGAAACCGACTACGACGCCTGATCTATTTCCCACTTCAATGTTCAATGTTCGACGTTCGACGTTCGATGTTCGACGTTCGCTGTTCCCACCTCTTTTCCACTTCAATGTTCAATGTTCAATGTTCAATGTTCAATGTTCGACGTTCGATGTTCGATGTTCGCTGTTCGCTGTTCGCACCTCTTTTCCACTTCAATGTTCAATGTTCGACGTTCGATGTTCGATGTTCGCTGTTCGCTGTTCCCTCCTCTTCCCCACTTCGCCGTTTGATGTTTCTTCCCATTTCTTCTTTCCCCACTTCATAATTTCAACCCAATGAACCTCAAATCCATCCTCATCGCCCTCTTCACCCTTGTATGCTCTTTTCCGGCATTTTCCCAGGAGAAACCCAAGCCACTGAAGGTTTATGTCTTTGCGGGCCAGTCGAACATGACCGGCATGGCGCGCACCCGCACTTTGGAGCACCTCAAGATGTTTCCCGAGACCGCCAAGGAATTCGCGGATCTGTTCGACAAGGACGGCAAGCCCGTGACTCTTGATGCGGTATATGTTTCGCAATGGATGGACAAGGAAAGCGGCCGGCTTGAGCCCAAATACGGTGGCGGCAAAGGCGGCGGATTTGGACCCGAATATAGCTGCGGGATCTACCTGCACAACGAACTCAACGAACCGTTCCTGATCATCAAGACCTCGCTTGGCGGATCTTCCCTCAGCTACCGCTATCGCTCGCCGAGCGCCGGCACGTGGACACCTCCTCCCGGACATCCGGACCTGATCAAGAAGGAAGCGGTGGAGGTCAAGCCGCCGGTGCTTCCGATTCCCGCGAAACTGGAACTGCCGGACAACTGGACGCCGGAGAAGGCCCATACTTTGCAAAAGAAGCACATGGGACTGGATGGCTTCAAGGGTGCGGTGATTGGAAAGGTTGGCGACCTGTTTCCGCTTTATGTGCTCAGTGCTCCCGAGCAGGAACTCAAAGGAAGTCCCTTTCAGAAGGGCGACTTGATCCTTGGTATTGATGGTGCCGGTCTGGGTGAGGACCCCGTGGAGCAATGGCGCGAGGCGTTTCATGGCTCCAAGAAGATCGATGGCGACTGGATGATCAAGATTACCCGCTGGCGCGCGGGCAAGATCGAGACCTTCGACTTTGATATCGGTGACACTGTCGAGGGCGGGCGGGCGAAACTCCAGGAAGAATTGGAGAAGATGAAACAAGCGGCCATTGAGGCAGAGAAGCAGAGAGGCTTCTGCTATCGGGACATGATCACCCATGTGAAGATGGTGCTAAGCGACGTGAAGAAGCACCATCCCGCCTACGACCCCGAGGCGGGATACGAACTCGCCGGCTTCGTCTGGTTTCAAGGATGGAACGACATGATCGACGGCAGCACTTACCCGAACCGTGACAAACCCCGCGGCTACGAGCAATACACCTGGTTGCTGGAACATCTCATCCGCGACGTGCGCAAAGACCTCAACGCCCCCAACCTGCCGGCTGTGATCGCCGTGATGGGGATCGGCGGCGTGCAGACAGAGGGCATCATGGGAAACTTCCAGAAGGCGCAGGCCGCAGTGGCGGAAAAGCCCGAATTCAAGGGAAATGTCATTAACGTCCAAACCGGGAAATACTGGGATCACGAACTGGCCGCACTCGTCGCGAAGTCAAACCAGGTGAACCAGAAGATGAACGAATTCAAGAATGAGCAGGGTCTGGAAGGAGAGACGCTGAAAAAAACCTTCGCCGAATACCGGGCCAAGCACATCACGCCCGAGGAAGAGCAGATCCTGAAGGTCGGCGTCTCGGACGGAGACTTTCATTACCTGGGATCGGCCAAAATCATGTGTGGCATCGGCAGGGGCTTCGCCGAGGCGCTGAGCGAACTGCAGAAAAAAGAGAAGAAATAAACTGGGATTTAACACCAAACATTATGAAAAAAACACTACGATTCATCTTTTCCATCGTCGCGATCGCGTTGCTCGCTTCGCCCCTTCAGGTGCAAGCAGAGCAACTAAGGTTCCACAAAATCTTCGGTAGCAACATGGTGCTCCAGCGAGACAAGCCGATCAAGGTCTGGGGCTGGGCGAAGCCAGGATCCAAGGTCACGGTGACAATTGACAAGGAATCCGCCGAAGCCAGCGCCGCCGCCGCTGCCCCCGTCAATGTGTTTGGTTATGAGGAGGCATACAAAGGACTCGGCAAATGGGAGGTCAGCTTTCCGGCGCGCGAAGCCAGCACGGATCCAATCACCCTCGCCGCGATCAGCGAAGGGGAAAAGATCACCCTCGATAACGTGCTTCTCGGCGATGTCTGGGTGATGTCCGGGCAAAGCAACATGGCATTTCCCGTCGGCAAAACCGACGCCAAAGATCTGCTCCCGCGGGCGAACATGCCGTTGCTGCGTTTCTTTGCCATCCAAGGAAACGAACAGGCCAGCCTGCAGGACGACATCCGCCCTGAGACCATCGATACCGTTTCTAAGAGTTGGGATGTTTCATCACCCGAAACCGCTGCCAATTTCTCCGCCATCGGTTACGTTTTTGCCGCCGATGTGCAGCGTGCGTTGGGAATCCCCATCGGCGTGATCAAAAACGCCCGCGGCGGTGCCTCGATCGAAAGCATGGTGCCGGTCCAGAAATTCGACGACCACCCGCTCTCGAAACGCTATGCCGACCATGTGAGAAAAAGAATGGCGGAATTCAATCCAGAAGCCGAGGCGGACCTAATCTGGAATAATCAGAAGGCACGGGCCAAGTCG
>JBJTQJ010000016.1:0-8559 GCA_046075565.1 Verrucomicrobiales bacterium
CGTGCTCAAGCCCATGGAGATTACCTGTGCTCCGTTCAACTCGGGATGCGAGCGTCCAGTGAGTCGTCGAAGCGATGGCAGATGCCCCGGCCGGAGCCATGGCCACCAGAAATCCGTCACCATCCCGGCCAAGGCCCCGCAGTTGTGCAGTGCCCGCGGAATCGCGTAGTGATCGCGCGCTCCAATCTGCGCGCAATTGACCCTGGGCGGGCCTGCTGGCTTCTCAGTCGGCACGGTCTAATCGGATTGCCATGGGTTCACGCCATCGTCCAGCCAGTAGGCAAGGCACTTCAAGCGCTCGATGATGCCCACTTTCCATTCATCCAGATCCAATCGCTCGGACCGGGTATCGGATTGTGTGTTGAAACGGATTTCCGGCCCCAACTTGCGGAAACAGGCCCGAGCGCGGGCGGTGTGAAACCACGAGGTTACCAAGACCGCCGATTTCACTTTTCGCTCGCGCAGGATGGGAACGGAAAACTCCGCGTTCTCCCAAGTGCTGCGGGCGCTTGGTTCGTGGATGATATCCGCAGCCGGTATCCCCAACCTCAGCAATTCATCCCCGATCTGGTTCAGGTCGCCGGTTACAAGAATCGGTGTGCGGTGCTTCTTCCAGAGTTCGTGGCAAACATCGCTGCGCTCCCGGGTATTGCCTCCCAGAACCACTTGGATATCAAAATCCATCGCGCCATCATCCGGGCGGGAAACCGGGACGCTCGCCAGCAAAAGCACGAACACCAACAGCAATACTCCTGCCACCAGGGCAATTCGTTTTGTTCTGCGCTGCATAGACCCTCAAAGGAAGATGAAAACCACAGATTTCACAGATGGGCATGGATAAGAAGAGAGTTTACAACCACCCAAGTCGTTCGACTCGAACAGCCATTCTACTTCCAAGCAGAACAGATCAACCCGAAGAATTCTTTCCCTTATTCGTGAAAATTCGTGGTTCAAAAACTTATGCCTCAGGGACTTCCCTACCATCCGTGCAATTCGTGGTTTCCCAATTCCGGACTTCGCCTCATCCTGCATCCTTCATGATTTCCTCATACCCTTCGATCACCTTCCGGGCGATTCCTTCCCATCCGAACTCGGCTTTCATCCACTCTCGACCTCTTGCGCCCATGGCCCGCCTTTCGTCATCGGTCAGCCGGAAAGCCGCACCAAGAGCCTCGGTGAGTGCGCTGGTTTCCGGGGCCACCCACCATCCGCACCGGTGCTCTAATAATCCGGCCCAAGGCGCACCGGTCGTGGTGATCGCTGGCAATCCGCACGCAAGCGCTTCCGCCACCGCAATCCCGAAATTCTCGCTGTGAGTCGGCAAGACAAAGAGATCGGCGGCGTGAAACGCCTGCCATTTTGCCTCTCCTTCAAGAGCCCCGTCAAAACTCCATACATCGCTTAGACCTTTCTCAACGACCATCGTCTCCAGTTCCGCCAAATGTCTGCCCTCGTCCGGCCCGACCACCCGCATCCGCCAGCCAGCTGGTTGTACCTTCGCCCAAGCCCCAATCAACATCGGCAGGCCTTTCTTCGGGTGGATGCGAGAGAGAAAGAGGGCGGTGCGGAATTCTTGGTGCTTGGTGTTTGGTCTGAGTGCTGCCCCGTGACTCCTGTCCCTTGACTCCTGCCCCCTGTCTTGCCTGCCCGGCATAGCCCATCGGGCGACGACGGGTGTCTTGCCTGCCCTGCATAGCCCATCAGGCGACGACGGGTTTCTTGGAGCGAAGCGGTCTTCTGTCTTATCCGGAATGTCCACCCCATTCGCCGCGGTGATGATCCGCTGATTGAATCCGAGTTTCCGCAGTTGCCGCGCCTCGCTCTCCGCCGTGGCGTGCAGGGCGGAGGCGCTCCGCAAATCCCGCCGCTGGTAGAGCCACCACGCCAACTTCTTCTTCCACTTCTTGTGATTGAGCGCCCAGGGCTCCAACATCCCCCGAGGACTTACCACCCGCGTCACCCCCCGCCGCGCGCACTCCCTGGCAATCTCCTTGTGGAACGGCAACCAAATCCCGTGGTCGTGCACGATGTCCGGCTTGCCGAATTTTTCTAGCGCCTTGGCAAAGGCAAGGCCGGAAAGGTTTTGAATACGAAAATCGCTTCCGCCTAAATCCGCAAAAGCCCCTGCCTCCATTCCCTCCGCCGACTCCTTTTCCCGGGCTTCTCCTTCTCCACTTCGATGTTCAATGTTCAACGTTCGACTTGTCGCGCCATAGCCAATAGCCGGCGGCGGATGTTCAATGTTCGCGCCTCGTCCTGCCCCTTGACTCCTGTCCCCTGTCTCCTGTCTTGTGTCTTGCCTGCCCGGCATAGCCCATCGGGCGACGACGGGTGTCTTACAGCGAAGCGGTCTTCTGTCTTCTGTCTCCTTCGTCCACACCCCCACTTCATGGCCCAGTCGTGCTTGCGCCAGGGCCAACTGCGGCACAGAACGCGCTGGCCCCCCCGCCGCCGGATCCAGGCTTTCAAGACAATGAATAATGCGCATGTTGAAAAAGCAAGTTTCAAGGTCCCAATAACTTCGCCAGCCCTTCTCCGAATTCGCGCGTCGGAAAACGTTCTCCGAGAATCCGACGGCTTGCCTTCCCCATCTCCGCCCGTGCTGCCGACGTCAAGGCAGCCATCCGAATCAATTCCCCTGCCATCTCCTCAACGTTGCTCGCCTCGAACACCCAGCCATTCACCCCCTCATCTATCAATTCCTCCGCGGCGCCGACATTCTCGCTGGAGAGCACCGGCAATCCGCTGGCCATGGCCTCGTTGAGCACGAGACCCCATGGTTCGGATAAAGCGGGATGGACAAAGGCTCCGGCATGGGCGTAGAAGCGAGGGAGTTCGTCTATTTGGCGGAAACCGGGGAAGAAGACGAGACCAGAGGTCAGGGGACAGGAGACAGGGGTCAGATCGGCATCCCACGGCGCGGATTCGATGACCTGGAGGCCAAGCCGCTGGCATTGGGCGATGCGTGATGGTTTCAACTCGCCATCTCCCAGCAACACCAGATTCCAAACATGTAGCGGCGGTCTTTGTCCATCGGAAACTTTGTCCAGTTGAGCCGCCTTTACATACGCGGCATAAGCGTCTATCAATCCCGCCATATTCTTCCGCTGTATAAAGCGATTCGAAGCGAGAAAGTAGGGCGGCGGCAGAGCCGCTGTGCTTTGTGCCTTGTTCGTGGTGCTTGGTTCCTGCCCCCTGCCCCCTGACTCCTGGCCCCTGTCTCCTGACTCCCGCTCACCGCCCTCTGCTCTTGTGTCTTGCGTCTTGAAGTCTTGGGTCCTTTCAAAAAAATACCCATCATCTACTACATCATAACCCACAACGATGCGATCCGGCTTCATGCCGAGTTTTTCAAGATAGGTTCGGGCGGAGTCGCCGCCGCAGAGCGCACCGTGGTAGCGAAGCACGATTCGAGATTTGAACGTTTCTTTCCACCACACTCTCTTCCCGTCGGATTCCCTCGTCTCGGTCATCAGAATGGCTCGGGCACCGTGCCGTCGTGCCCAACGAAGGCATTCACGCGCGTCAGGGGTTGCGTAACCACAAATGGCAATCGCGGCAGGCCGCAAGCGGTCGAGCGCCTCGCGAGTAGCCCGGCGGGGATTTCCGCCTGAAAGTCCGGGAAGAAGAAGAAGCGGCGGGCGGGTTGGTCTCGCGATGCCGAGTTCCGCGGGGATATCACCCGTGTGATCATACAGTGCGATGCCCTGCACATCGGAAAACAAACCCGTGCAAGCCTCTTCCGCAGCACGCAGTCGCGCCAAGTGATAGGCCCGTAAGTGGGTGAAGTGGATGACGAGGGTTGATTTCAGAACGAGAGTCAGGTGCTGGGCTTACGCGCCTTGCTACCGGTATGGCGATTTTTTCCCTTGGGAAGACGGCGCCCCGTATCATGGGCTATCCAAATTGAGGCACAGCACCCGCCGCTGCCGGAATCGTCGTCAGAGAGCAGTCGGACCATGTTCCCTCAAGCGGCGGAAGTGGTTGTAAGTTTCGCTGGCTACCGGTTGGCGGCGAACCTTACCAAAACAAATGGCCACAAACCCGGTGACAATCCCTCGAAAAGTCGGGACGATCTCGTGATTCCGCAAGCCATGCCAAAAGCCGGCCAAGGTGCTGGCAGCCATACGATAAATCATTTGTGGAAACGGCACATGCCGCCAGATGAACCAAAGATCGTTCCGACGCCCGAAATAAGCCATTCGTGTCTTGTCCCGGGCCGATGAGCGATGATGGATGATTGGGGAAGAGGTGCCGAGCCGCACATGATATCCCGCCACCAGAAGGCGGAGGCAAAAATCCCGCTCTTCCCCCTGATGAACCAGGCTACTATCAAACCCGCCAAGGGAAACGAAAACTTTCCGCCGCACCGCATACGCGGTTCCGATGAATTGCGCCGCAATCCAGCAGCGCTCCCCATCCGGCGCGGTCTGTCGCACATCTTCATGGCATGGAGGTTCGCTGTAGGGAATCGCCACCGCCGCGATTGATGGATTGACCTCGAAATCACGAAGTGTTGCCGCCACCAAACGAGGATCTGAAAACTCCGCGTCGTCATCAATTGAAACCAAAATGTCGGCATCGGTTAGTTCAGCGGCGCGGTTGCGCTGCACGACATAGCCGCGCGATGTGTCATCACGGATGTAGCGAACACCGGGGAACTCGCGGCAAACCATTTCCCCGCTTCCATCGTCCGAAGCGTCGTCCACCACCAGAATCTCGGGTGAACCATGCTGCTGCAGACACGATCGCAGCGCCCGCGCCAGATCCTCCCTTCGGTTGTGGGTCACGACAATGATGGCGGCACGCATGGTATTTGTGCTTGGTCCGTGGTCCTTGGTCCGTGTTCGAGCTTGAAGTCGGGCGGAGCACACTTCAAGCGTTGGCGAATGCGGGTATCATCGTGTGTGCCAGAGCGCTTGTTTATGATTGACCAGGGACCGCAGAAGGCCGCAAAGCGGCTAGGCCGAGGACCTCCATCCAAAATCCGACCAGATATTTCACTCGCCCCAGGGATAGATTCCAGAGAAAAGTCGTGGAATAAAGAGCGATCGCCTCGCGACAGCGGCCCAGAGCCAGCAGCGTGAGCGAGCCGGCGCGGGTGTGGCGGGTGAGCAATTCGCGGCGTAGCCGCCTCGCTTCGCTACCTCCAGGATACCGGCCCTCCCGCTCCGCGCGCACGAGGTGCAAATATCCCGGTGATATCCGTTGCGGGCGGCGGGTCAGGCTGTCGGCTGACTCGCGGTAGAAAAATAGGGTCGGGGAGCCAATCCACACGAAACCCGGGCTTTTTCCCAGCCTCATCCAAAGGTCCGAATCCTCACTATTCGCATCCCATTCGGCGAAACCACCCACCTTCAGGAATTCCTCCCGCCGCACCAGGACACCACCCACACCCAACCAGAGCGGTTGTGAGGCGGTCGCGAAGTAGTCAGCGTGCATTTTACACTTAATTTCACCCGCGCCCTTGGCCCCAATATCTTCATTTGTCAGGCCGCGCCGGGCAGAGCCGGCAACAACCGATGGATTACCATGCCGTCGGATCGCCTCCGAAAAAACCGCCAGCGTCCACGGAAACCATTCGTCATCCGCATCCAGAAACGCCAGGTATTCGCCGTGCGCAAGGTTCGCTCCCGCATTGCGAGCCACGCCAGGCCCGGACCGCTGGGTCCTCTCCAGAACCCGGCATCCCAACGGATGAGCGCTCGCCAGTTCCCCACTGCCGTCCGTCGAGGCATCGTCCACCACGATCACCTCGTAGTCCGACAAACTTTGTGCCCGCACCGAATCGAGCACCGCCCCTATAGTCGCAGCCGAATTGTGCACAGGGATGATGACGGAAAACATGGGGGGTTTGCGCCTGCGCGGCGCGTCCAGCCGCTACACTGCTTGTTCTTGGTCCGTAGTCCTTATTCGATCGTGATGAAGCGCACCTTCGCCAGCGACTGTGCTGTTTTTCGCTCGAGGCCTATCTCGACCACAAACTACGGACGGGCCGGCAGCCGTGCAGCGGCTAGAGATGCGTAAATTTCCGCGTAGCGGGCGGCGATGGCGTCCGGGCGGTATTTCGCCACATTCTCGAAACCCTTGCTCACCAAAGATTCGCGTAGGACATTGTCGCTGCACAAACACACTACCGCTGCCCGGATCTCATCTATCGAGTCTGGATTCACGAGGAGCGCGCCTTCCCCGGCGGCCTCCGGCATCGAACTCCGGTTGCTGGTGATCACCGGACGGCCCGTCGCCTGCGCTTCAAGAATTGGCAATCCAAAGCCCTCGTAAATCGATGTGAACACCACCAGATCACAGCGTCGATAGGCCTCGACCAGTTCCTCATCGGAAACCCGGCCCAGCACCCGATACCGGACTCCCGATTCTTCCAGACGTGCCAGTTGGACATCACTTGGCTTGCCGATGATGTCCAGCACACAGTGCGTGCCCACCAGAGCCTGCGCCACCCGTTCCAGGTTTTTGTTCCACCCCACGCCCACCTGCAAGACCACCGGCGCGGCCTCGTTGAATGGCTTGGGCGATGCCACAAACTCGGAACGCACACAGTTGGGAATCACCACAACCCGCCGGGCCATCGGGCCGACCCACCTCTCCAGTTCCTTTCTGGCGGTCTCGGAAATCGTCGTCACCACGGCGGCCCGCCGCATCGGTCCTATATACCATAGATACTTGAAGATCGTTCTTTTTAAGCCGCCGAGCCGGTTCAAGTTCGCACAATCATGAATCGTCAGGATCGTTTTTTCACGAGGTAGAGCAAAGGAAAGATAGTGCGCATCGCCTACGATGTGGTGAATGTCGCCCTCTTGCCGGCGGGCATCAAGCAGGTTGCGCAGCCGTGGCAGCAGGCCCTTGCTGGGATGCGGGCTTTGCGCCACGGCCACATTCCAGTCCAGCGGCAGGCAGGTGCGCATGCCGGCAAAAAGCCGCTCGATGCTGAACTGTCCCTCGTGCGGCAGGCGCTGATGATGGATGATCCTCATCGGGAATCGCCAGTTTCATACGGGGAAGCGGGCTGCAATCTCGTGCCGGCTGCGGACGCCACGCCAATCTGGCTGTCAGCCATGCGCGCTTGCGGTTTTCTCCGCCCTTTTCTTGGGCGTCTTCCCGCATCCACGGTACCATGACCGGAAATGAGAGGCAGAAAATACGTATGCACCATCCAGTAGCAGCCGAATGCCAGCAGACCACCTTTGGTGATTTGGTTGAGGACCGAGACAAGCTCGGTTTCCGCCTTGATCGCTTGGTAGAAAATCAAGGGAATCCAGAAAATGAAGTGTGGATGCTTCAGGGAAAACTGGAAGCAATAACGCACCGCGAGGCCGAACAGCAGCCCATACACCAGCATGGCGATGATACCTCCGAAAACCCCGAAGTTCGCGTAGGCCTCACCCAAGGGGCTGATGCCCATGGAAGTGTTATCGGTTAAAATCAACCCGGTGAAGCGCATGAAGTTTTCCCGGCCTCCGGCACCTTCCTTATCGGGATCCAAGAAACGGGGAATCAGGGCGGCACTCACCGCTGTGACCACCGTATCGCCGTTCGCATGGGGCTCGGAGTCCGGGACATAAGACAGGACCGTGGCGATGATCCAGCCTTGGTTGATCCGGATAATGTTGCCCGCCTTCGTGTAATCGGAGGTGAAATTCTCTTTTGAAGACCAGAAATTGGCCACCTCATCGATGAACGAAGCTTTCTCGCCGGCCCAGACTTTGTCGCGGTAACTCGACTTGATCGATTGAATGGTAAAAACGAAAAATGCCGTAGCCGCGAGCCCGACCCACTTCTGCTTCAAGCTTCTTCGTTTGAGCGCGAACCAGTAGCAGAACACAATTGCGAGCCAGATTAACAGGTCGTGGAACATGGCGGATTCCGCCGTTTGGGACACCAATGGAAACAAGTATAATCCGATAAGCGGCCAACGCCATGGGCTGCGCCACCGGAACAAATAAAGGGCACCGATGTAGCGAAGCTGGGAGAGCAACAGAAATCCAAATTTCAGGGTCTCCGGGCCGAAACGGCTCGCAATCTCGCCCACCAACGAGATCGCTCCCAGCACCAGCCCCATCCAAAGGCAGACCCTTGGTGCAATCAAACGCAAGACTTCCCGTTGTCTCACCGCAGCACCCGTCAAATACAGCCCTGCCAGCATCGCCGCAGTGCCGGGCAGTGCGTAACTAAAATAGACCTCCTCACCGACACGCATGCTATACTTTCCGAAATCAAGATCCGCATTGTAGGCCAGGAGCGGTCCTATCACCCATTGCAAGGTTGCCAGAACCCCCACCAATTGGATCAGTGGCAATCCTTCATCGAGGCGTTTTTGAAAGTCGTATAGCACCAGGGCAAACAACGCATAACCCAGAAATGCGAAACCAATCATGCCCACATGTCCGAAGAATCCAATCAAACAAATGGCCACGATATGCCATTTTTCCCGCAAATGATGCTTCAGCGAAAGTTTCCGACTTTCGTTGCGCGGCTTTGATGCGTTCTTCATAATATCAGGCTGATATCAGTTGGGGGGCATGTGTTGGACGGTTTCGCATG
>JBJTQJ010000017.1:0-13017 GCA_046075565.1 Verrucomicrobiales bacterium
TCGTGATAGCGGGTCACGATGCGGGCGGCGAGGGATTTTTTCGCCTCCATGGGGTGGACATCGGCGGACATTTCCTCGCCTAACAAAAGCGTGTAATACCGCGCCATGAGCGCATCGGAAATACTCATCAGCTTGCCGAACATTTCATCAGGGCTTTCGCCCACGCCGACGTAGTTGCCGAGACTCTTCGACATCTTCTTGATGCCGTCGAGTCCTTCGAGGATGGGGACCAGCACGGCGATTTGTTGTTCCATGCCTTCTTCCTTCTGGAGGTCGCGGCCGACAAGGATATTGAAGAGCTGGTCCGTGCCGCCGATTTCCACATCGGAGCGCACCATAACCGAGTCCCATCCTTGCATGATCGGGTATTGCAGTTCATGCAGGCGCACTTCCTGGGCCTGATCGACGCGGGCGCGGAAGTCTTCGCGTTGCAGCATCTGCTGGAGGGTGACCCGGGCGTTCAACTTGAGCACGTCGTCGTAGGTCATCTTGCGAAACCAATCGCCATTGTAGACGACCTCGGTGCGGGCTTTGTCGAGGATCTTGAAGGCTTGGTCGGTGTAGGTCGCGGCATTGACCAGCACCTCTTCGCGGGTGAGCGGCGGGCGGGTGGCCGAACGCCCGGTCGGGTCGCCGATCATCGCCGTGAAATCCCCGATGATCAGCACGACATCGTGGCCAAGGAGCTGGAATTGGCGGGCCTTTTCCAGCGCAACAGTGTGGCCGAGGTGGATATCGGGAGCCGTAGGATCAACGCCGAGCTTGACCCGCAGGGGGCGACCCTTGGCGAGACGCTCCCGCAGGGCCTCCTGGCTGATCACTTTGGCCGTCCCCCGGCACAAGTGCCGGACTTGTTCATCAACAGATAGACTCATGGAACCCTAAACAAAGCCCCGCCAGCCGCATCACGCAAGCCGGGAGAATTCAAAGCGGATGACCCCGCCTCCGTTTTCGACCACCTACTTCTGGAGACCGGAAGGAATGATGCTGTCAGGCGGTTTGTTGGAGTTCGGGCTTAAGCCCGCCGGATCGTCGTCACTGCGGCATGAGACGGGCTGAAGCCCGCACTCCAACGCTGAGCCGGGATGAGTGCAAATCCGCCCCTCCCACGGGCTTGAATTTCCACCGCCGCCTCGCTTATCCTTCGTGCATGTCGATCTTCCGCACGCGCCGAACCATCAAACCCGCGGCCATGGACCCGGACCGGGAAATCCCGCGGGCGCTGCTCAAGGAATTGCTGGAAGATGCCATCTGGGCTCCGACCCATGGGCTCACCCAGCCATGGCGGTTTCATGTTTTCGATACAGCGGAGGCTCGCGGTCGTTTGGCCGAGGGTATGGTCGGCATTTATGGTGAGATCACACCGGAAGGGGCGCGGGATTCCGGAAAACGGGCAAAACTACAGGACGGACCCCGTCGCGCGCCGGTGGTCATTGCCCTGCTCGCTCGCGTCGTGCCCGGTGGGAAAATCCAAGAATGGGAAGAAATTGCCGCCGCAAGCTGTGCCGCGCAGAATCTGCTGCTTTCGGCCCACGAAAAAGGACTGGGCGGCTTCTGGAGTTCACCGCCAGTCGCCTGCTCCGAGGAATTTGCCGCCTGGCTCGGGGCGGAGGCAAACGATCGCCCGCTCGGTCTGATCTACCTCGGCTGGCCATTGGCAGAGGCACCTCCCGCCACTTCCGTTCGCGCCACTCTCGCCGAGCGAGTTGTCTGGCACGGGGAGCGCTGAAGAGTTGATGACTCCATCACCTCAACCGGAATATCCGAGGTCCATTCCCTCTCCGACTCTCCTTGGGTATTTGGGTCTTTGGCCTGCCCTTCGTAGCCCGCAGGGCGAAGTAGGGGTTTTTCGTCATTCACCCCCACCCCTCGTGCTTTGACATCGCCCGCGTTTTCCCTACCGTTGCGCATGGCAGAAAGCACGACAGTAGAAGAACTCCCCAAGGCCTACGAACCGGCGGCGGTGGAGGCGAAATGGCAATCCCACTGGGAAACGACCGGGTGTTTCCGGGCCGATGAAACCAGCGATCGGGAAGGGTATAGCATCGTCATTCCTCCGCCGAATGTCACCGGCGTGCTCCACCTCGGCCACGTGCTCAACAACACCCTGCAGGATATCCTCGCCCGCCGCGCGCGCCAGCAGGGCAAGGAAGTGCTCTGGTTACCCGGCTGCGACCACGCCGGCATTGCGACACAGACGCGGGTGGAAAAAGAGCTGCGCCAGACCGAAAAAAAGACCCGCCATGATTACGGTCGCGAGGCCTTCCTTGAAAAAGTTTGGGAATGGAAGGAGAAACACGGGGCGATCATTTTCGATCAATTGCGCCGCCTCGGTTGTTCGCTCGACTGGAGTCGCGAGCGCTTCACCATGGACGAGGAATACTCACGTTGGGTTGCCCACGTCTTCTGCGATCTTTTTGCCAAAGGACTCATCCATCGCGGACGCCGCATGGTGAATTGGTGCCCGGTTTCGCTCACCGCCCTCTCCGACGAAGAAGTGATCATGAAAGCCCGCCGGGGCAAACTCTTCACCATGCGCTACGAGATCGTAGACGCGCCTGGCACCTATCTGCTCATCTCGACCACGCGCCCAGAAACCCTCATGGCCGACACCGCGGTGGCCGTGCATCCGGACGACGAACGTTATCGCCATCTCATCGGCAAGACCGTGTGGCGTCCTTTCCCGAAAGAAGCCATTCCCGTGGTCGCCGATGCCCATGTCGAAAAGGAATTCGGCACCGGTTGCCTTAAGGTGACCCCAGCCCACGACAAGGCCGACTTTGAGATCGGCCTACGCCACGGCCTGCCTGTCATCGATGTGCTCACGCCGGACGCAAAGATTGATTGTCCATCCGTGCCCGAGTTGCATGGACTCGATCGCTTCGTCGCGCGCAAGAAGGCCGCCGAGATGCTCGCGGAAATGGGCCTGCTCGAAAAAGAAGAGGACTACGAGAACAATGTCGGCTTCTCCGAGCGCGCCGATGTGCCGATCGAGCCGCGGCTTTCCATGCAGTGGTTCCTCAAATACCCGTCGGTGGATCGCACGGCCGCCGCGGTGGCCGATGGCACCATCGCCTTCCGGCCGGAGCGTTGGAAAAAGACCTTTGCCCACTGGATGGAAAACCTGCAGGACTGGTGCATCAGCCGCCAGCTCTGGTGGGGTCATCGTATTCCCGTGTGGTATCGCAAGGAAAAGGCCGAAGCCCTTAAGGCGGCGGAAAAACTGGACCCCTCGGCTGTCACGACAGGAGACATCCATGTCAGCACGGAAGCGCTGTCCGACCCGGAAAACTGGGTGCAGGATAACGATGTGCTCGACACCTGGTTCTCGTCCTGGCTTTGGCCGTTCGCGACCATGACCGATCTCGGCGACCGCTCCCCCACCCTGCGCAAGTTTTATCCGACCACCGATCTGGTGACCGGACCGGATATCATTTTTTTCTGGGTCGCGCGAATGATCATGGCCGGTTACGAGTATGAGAATGCCCCGGCTTTCCACAATGTCTATTTCACATCGATTATACGCGATTTGAAAGGACAGAAGATGTCGAAGTCGCTCGGCAACTCGCCCGATCCGCTCGACCTCATCGCGAAATACGGCGCCGACGGATTACGTTTCGGATTGCTGCGCATCGCGCCGAGCGGTCAGGACGTGCGGTTCGACGAGAAACAAATCGAGGAAGGCCGGAACTTCGCCAACAAACTCTGGAATGCTTGCCGCTTCCGCCAGATTTGGGGCCAGGCGGGCGAAGGATCCGCCGCGCCCGGCATCTTCGAGATCGATATCCTCGCCAAACTCGACGATGCCGCCCGTGACATCGAAAGCGGCTATACCGAATACCAATTCAACCACATCGCCCAACGCCTCTACGACTTCTTCTGGGGCGATTACTGCGACCAATTCCTCGAGGCGGTGAAAGGCGATCTGCGCGAGGGAGCGGCCCCCGAGCGCCGGAATCGTGTGCTCCACACCATGGATACCGTGCTGCAGCGTTTCCTTCCGCTGCTGCAGGCCTATATGCCGCACATCACTTCGGAGCTCTGGGAAAAATTCGGCTTCGGCAATGGCACGCCCCTCACCCATGCCCCGTTGCCCGGTGGCTCGGCGCTGGATGGCCTCGGACTCGATGCCGAATCCATCGCGACCAGCCGCCGCCTCGCCGGAGCGATCTATGAATCGGCCGCCATCGCCCGCCGCCTCAAGGCCGAAAACAATCTGGCCAGCAACCGCGGCGTGAAATTCGTGCTCGCCGGAACCTCCGCCACCCCGGAAGCGCTTGCCACCCTCGCCCAGCTCGCGGGCGCGACGTCGGTGGAGATCGCGGATGCTACCCCCGCCAATGCGCCGAAGATGCTGACCCCGCTCGGCGAACTCGCCCTTCCGCTCGAAGGACTGATCGATGTCGCCGCCGAACGCGCCCGCCTAACAAGGGAAGTTGCCCGTATCGAGGGCGAGATCAAAAAATCCCAGGGCAAACTCGGCAATGCGAGTTTCGTGGACCGCGCCCCGCCTGAAGTCGTGGTGCAGGAAAAGGAACGCCTCGCCGAATGGGAGGAGAAACTCGCGGCCACGCGGCGTATGCTCGAAGCCTTGCCGGGTGTGTGAAGCTCTTTCCCGGAGGGACGCGATCCCGCTGGGTCGTGTCCGACTCTGGCGAGATCGACGTGGCGCCCGAACCGCAGCTTTCTATTCAATGCCGACGGGGACGTCGGCGATCCCAGCCGCCGATCCCAGCCGCCGATCCCAGTCGGCGATCCCAGTCGGCGATCCCGGTGGGCGATCGTGGCAGGCGCATCATCCCGCGAGGATGGCCTCGTCCCAGTCTTTCCAAACCGGTTCGAGGCCGCGCGCTTCCAGCATCGCCGCGATGGCGCGGGCGTCGCGGTGATCGGCAATGCCGAATTGTTCGGTGGCCAGCTCGCGCCCGCGGCGGGTTTCCGGGAGCAATTCGACGCGCCGCCCTTTGACGGTGAGATGCAGGTCGTCGACGCCTTGCCCGGTATAGCCGCCGGGTTCGGTGCGGACTCCCGCCGACATGTGGGTGATGCCGAGCGGCAGCACGGCGTCGCGGAACTCCGGGCTTTCCCTGGTGGACAAAACCACTCCCACCTGCGGGAAACACAGCCGGAAGGCCAGCAGCATCTGCACGAACTCGCGATCCCGCAGCGCAAGCGATGGATCATTTTCAAAACCCTCCTGACCGGCATGCGGCCGCAGCCGCGGAAAGGCAACGGTGAATTGCGCTTTCCAGCATTGCTTCTGCAGGTATTCGAGATGAGCGGCGAGGGCAAAAGCTTCCTCCTTCCACGGCGCGAGCCCGAACAAAGCCCCGATGCCAATGCGGCGGAATCCCCCGATATAGGCCCGCTCCGGGCAGTCAAGCCGCCAGTCCATCTCCTTTTTCGGACCGGCCGTGTGCAAATGCGTGTAGGCCTCGCGATTGTAGGTTTCCTGATAAACCACCAGCCCTTCGGCGCCGGCCTGCACGATCTCGCGGTATTGATCATCCTCCATCGGCCCGACTTCGATGGCGAGGGTGGGAATGAAACCGCGCAGGGCGTGCAGGCATTCCTGAAGATAACCTTCGGAAACAAACTTCGGATGTTCGCCCGCGACGAGCAGGATGTTGCGGAATCCCCGTTCGTGCAGGTGCCGGGCCTCGCGCACGACTTGATCGACCGACAAGGTCACCCGCAGGATCGGGTTGTCGCGCGAGAATCCGCAATAACGGCAATTGTTGATACACTCGTTGGAAACATACAAGGGCGCGAATAGCCGGATGGTTTTCCCGAAATGTCGGCGCGTGAGGGTATTCGCCTCCGCCGCCATGCGTTCGAGCACCCCGTTTTCCTGCGGCTCCAGCAGCGCGGCGAAACGCCGGAGCACTTGGCTCGGGCGTTCGCGGATGCGTGGAAATAGCTCGGAAAAGGACATGGGGAAATGATAGCCGGGATGGCTCAATTGCCAAGCGCCCGAGAAATAATCGCGTCGCCCGCCGCGGCAATGGCGTAAATTGCCTTGACTATGATCTCCTCGCCTCCCGCCAACGACTGCTCCACTCCCGTTCCATGGGAGACTTGGAGGTCCGCACTTGTTCCCGCAATGGAACATGCCCTCGAACACACGCTCCGGGAAACCTGCCCGGAAACCCTGTCCGGCCCGCTGCTGGAAGAGTTGAAGGCGTTCATCCGCCGCCCCGGCAAACGGGTGCGCCCGCTGCTTTTGCTCCATTCCTACCAAGTCTTCTCCGGTCGGGAACCGGATGCCGACACCTTCCGCATCGCCGCCGCACTCGAATTGCTGCACATTTTTATTCTCGCCCACGATGACGTGATCGACAGTTCGGACACGCGCAGCGGTCTCCCAACCTTGCACCGCATGGTAGAAAGCCGCCTCGGGATTCATCACGGCAAGGAACGCGCGGCCAAATCTCTCGCCATTGTTCTCGGAGACGTGCTCTTCGCCGCCGCCCAGCGGGCCGTGCTTCACAGTTCGTTCCCGGCCGAGACCCGCCTGCGCGCCCTTGATTCACTGCTTGTGACGATGAGCGACACCGGACTCGGCGAATGTGACGACATCCTTTTCGGAGTCTGGGACATCGGGCGCATCTCCTCGTCGAATGTCGAACAAATGTATTGGCTGAAGACCTCGCGATACACCATCGAGTCGCCCCTCGCCTTGGGCGCGATTCTCGCCGGTTGCGGAGACGATGTGGTCAGAGATTTGCGCGAATTGAGCCGTCCGCTCGGGCTCGCCTTCCAAATTCGCAACGACCTGAAGGCCTTCCGCGAATTCGAAATCAGTGATGCTGTCGCGCCCGATGACTTCCTCGAAGCGAAAAAGACCATGCTCGTGACGACGGCCTACGAGCTGCTCGGAGAAACCGACCGCCGCTTGTTGCAACTCTGCCTCGGCCGGCATCCGGTGACCGACACTGCGCTCAGCATGATGAAGGAACTCGTCGTGAAAAGCGGTGCCGTGAGCGCCCTCGAGTCCAAGCTCAACCAGCTCCGCGAAAGCGGCTCAGCCATGATTGATGCGCTGGCCTGGCCTGACGAGCAACGTCATGGCCTCTGCCTCGCCATGCAATGCCTCGGCGCGGTGCTGGACTGTCGTCCGGTCTCGACCGGGGCTGCCACTTGACTTTTGTTCCTCCTCTTGCCATGTCCAGCACTCTTCTTGACGCACCTACGTCCGTCCGATCCTCTCCCGATTCTTCCGCCTCCCAAGCCGTGGTCATCGGCAGCGGCTTCGGCGGCATTGCCGCCGCCATCCGTCTGCAAGCCCGCGGCTACCAAGTCACCCTTGTCGAAATGCGCGACAAGCCGGGCGGCCGGGCCTATGTCTATGAACAAGACGGCTTCAAGTTCGACGCCGGTCCGACCATCATCACCGCGCCATTTCTGATCGATGAATTGTTCGAACTGGCCGGGAAAAAGACCGACGACTATCTGAAAATCGTCCCCTGCTCGCCCTACTACCGCATCTATTTCCATGATGGCCGGTATTTCGATTACAATGGCGAGGAAAAAGACATCGTGCGTGAAATCGAACGGTTCAACCCGGAAGACGTGAAGGCGTATCCGGAGTTCGTGAAGAAAAGTCAGGCCATCTTCGGTCGTGCGTTCACCGACCTTGCCGACGTGCCCTTCGGCAAACTTACCGACATGCTCAAGATCGCGCCGGACCTCGCCCTCCTGCGTGCCGACCAGAGTGTTTACAAAATGGTGTCTTCCTATTTCAAGGATGAACACGTGCGGGAAGTTTTCAGCTTCCACCCCCTGCTCATCGGAGGCAATCCCTTCAACAGCAGCTCGATCTACTCGATGATCCATTACCTCGAGCGCAAGTGGGGTGTGCACTACGCCATGGGCGGCACCGGCGCGGTCGTGACGGCGCTAATCCAACTCTTCGAAGAATTGGGCGGAAAAGTTTTGCTCAATAGCCGCGTGGACGAAATCGAAGTTACGGCCGGACGAGCGACTGGCGTGCGTTTGGCCGGTGGCAAACGCCTACCCGCCGAGATCGTCGTGTCGAATGGCGATGTCGCCAATACCTACCGCAAGCTGATTGCACCGCAGTGGCGCAAGAAATGGACCGACCGCAAGATCGAGAAGATGCGCTATTCCATGGGATTGTTCGTGCTGTATTTCGGCACCGACCGCACCTACCCCGAACTCGCCCACCACACCATCCTGCTCACCAAACGTTACCGCGAGCTGCTCGACGACATCTTCACGAACAAGGTTCTGGCTCCCGACTTCTCGCTTTACCTGCACGCTCCGACCCGCACCGACGCGTCGATGGCGCCTCCCGGATGCGAGTGCTTCTATGTGCTCTCTCCCGTTCCGAACCTGCAGGGCAATATCGATTGGGAAAAAGAAAAAGAGGCTTATGCGGAGAAGATTCTCGAGTCCTTGGAATCGGTTTGCCCCGACCTGCGCAAGCATGTTGTCACCAAACGCATCATGACGCCGCTGGAATTCCAAGGCGACCTCGATGCCTACGCCGGTTCCGCTTTCCAATTTGAACCGATTCTCACCCAGAGCGCGTGGTTCCGTCCGCACAACGAGAGCGAGGATGTGGGAGGACTCTACATGGTCGGAGCGGGCACCCACCCCGGCGCCGGTCTGCCGGGTGTCTTGTCGAGCGCGAAGATCCTCGATCGTGTCGTGCCTGATCCGGTGCGTGGCAGGAAGTCCTGACTTCAGTGAAGATCGGATAGGCGGCTGTGGAGAGTCTGCGGCGAATGAAATGCACAGGTGTCGGACTGCGGTGGCAACCCCGACCATGTCGGGGGCGACGCCGCTTTGGGAAAAGACGCTCCGCTCCCGAAAGCGCCGTCGATGCCGGCGCACTCCAACACATCGACTGCGCTTGCGCCGCATCGGTCAATCCAGATCATCGTTCCACCACGGCAAGCGTCTCCGCGACATTGGCGGCGACAGTGCGGTTCGCGACATTGGCGGCACAACGCGCCCGGGCTTCCCTGGCCACGCAACCGCCTGACCAGTATTCAAGCGCGGGGGCCAGACGATTCACATCCCCCGGCGGCACCACGCTGCCATGCACTTCAGACTCGATGAGTTCGCCGAAGCCGTTGGCCGTCGTTGTGATCACCGGCAATCCGTGGCGTGCAGCTTCGAGACTGGCATTCGAAAAGGGATCGTAGAGCGTGGGAAGAACAAAAACATCGGCCGCCGCATACATGGGTGCCATGTCGAGAATCGGCCCCGGATAACGTGCGCGGGCATGCTTCAGATTCGGGCGCATTTTTCCTGCGCCCGCCACTACGAGGACAGTCGATTTGTTATCCAGCATCTCCAATGCAGCCACGGCATCGGCCAACCCTTTGCGTTCCCATCCGCTGCCAGTGAAAAGAATCAGGGTTTGATCCTCGCGGATGCCGAGACGCTGACGGGTGGCCGCGCGTCCGTGCCCCGGTTCTTCCGTGCTCTCGTGGGCGGGCAAATCATACCCGTTGTAAACGAGATGAATTTTCGATTCCGGCGTGCCAAAATGCTCCCGGATTTCCCGCGCGACCATCTTCGAGTTCACGACAATCCGGTCCGCTCCGCCGCGAAAGAGTTCCTTCTCCAAGGCGAGAATTTCCCGGTGTTTCGGTTGCCAGAGGCGGAAGGCGGACTTCCATTTTGGCTCCCGCACGGCGCGGCGATCCAACCAGGCGGCGTGTACACCATCCCCGGCCCGATAGATGTCGCACTTGTGCACCCGTTCGAGACTGAAAAGCCTATCGCAACCGAGGGCGGATCGGTTCTTCACCAGCTCGTCGGCAAAGGCCCGGGGCGTCTTCGCGGGCAGCCGGAAGATTTTCCCGTGCGGCCAGCGTTCGGCGGGCCACTCGGGACCGCTCACCAGCATGGGCTCGTGTCCATGCTGGGCCAAACCGGCCGCGAAACGTGTGAGATAACGTTCCGCGCCGCCGGTCGCCGCCCATGCTCTCCTGACCAAGGCCACTCGCATGCGCCCAACATGCCGCCATTTTCCGCCCCGGCAATCGCCATTCGCCGAATGTCCCGCCATGGTGTAGGGTGCGCCCCGCATGAGTCCACCCGAGATCCTCCAACGCTACTACGACGCCTTCAACCGGGGCGACCGCGAGACCTTCCTTTCCCTGCTCACCGACGATGTCGAGCATTACATCAACCAGGGTGACGTTGAGCGAGGACACGATGCCTTCCGCGCCTTCATGGAAAACATGGACCGCTGGTATGCCGAGACCATCGAGGACCTCGTGATCTTCACTTCGCAGTCTCCCGACCGCGCGGCCGCCGAATTCATGGTGCGCGGAAAATACCTCGCCACTGCAGATGGCCTGCCTCCCGCCACCGGGCAAATTTATGTGTTGCCGGCCGCCGCGTTTTTCACGTTCCGTGATGGCCGCATCGCATCCGTTCGCATGTATTACAATGCCGCCGATTGGCTGCGCCAGGTTTCCTGATCCATTAACTCATTTCTTTCCCATGTCCGAAGAACACATTCTTGTTATCCCGCGTGCCCTATTCGATGAACTCGGGGCCTTCCACGGCCTATGTGAAGAGCCCACGCGTTATCTCGGTGCCCTGCTCGATCCCGCCAATAACTTTTTTCTTCCCCGCGGGCCCGCCGAGGAAGACCCCTCCCACAAGCAGATCATCCCGTATTGCATTTTCCACCATCGCGGAAAAATCCTCCAGTATGTGCGCGGCAAAAAAGGCGGGGAAGCCCGATTGCACGCGCAGGCCAGCATCGGCATCGGCGGCCATGTCAATCAGGAGGACGCCGGTGAGGAACACCTCGGCGAAAACACCTACCTACAAGGAGTGGCTCGCGAAATCGCCGAGGAAGTGGCCTTCGATGGCGGATTCACGCAGCGCGTCGTTGGATTGATCAACGACGACACCAATCCCGTCGGTCAGGTGCACCTCGGCATCGTGCACTGGGTCGACCTGCTCGCGGATGAACCGAACTTGCGCCCGAACGAAGCGCCCATCCTTGATGCCACCTTCCGCACTCCTTCCGAGCTTCTCGCCATGGCCGATCGTCTCGAAACGTGGTCGGCCCATTGTCTGCCCGCCCTTGATCGCTGGTTGGCTGGAAAGTGAAGGTGCTTCCATGAAGATCCTCCCGATCATCCTTTTCCTGCTCGTCGTCGGCGTGACTTTTGCCCTCGCGGAAAAAAAAGCGCCATTGCCGCCCGCCGCCCGTCCAGCCCGGAGGGTCATGTTCCTTTCCGCGCTTGTCGGCGCGCTCGGTTTCGGCTGGCTGGCCTATTCACTGGTCATCGGCGGCCCGAAATGGTGGGTCTTCACCGCACCGCTCTGCATCGTCGGAGCCATCACCGGTATCCTGCTCAGTGCCCGCGCCATGCGCCTCGCGCTTTTTCAGCAATCAAAGCCCGGACCAGATGCCCACAAGCTGGAACGGTGAACCGGATCGACCCGCCCGGACCGCCGACGCAGGCCTTGGTCCAAATGAGACAACGCGTGGTTCCAACCCGGGAAAAGCGAAGTCATTCCCCCGATTCCGGGTTTGACAATCTTTCGGACCGGGGAACCGTAGCGCTCATGAAAAGCCTCACCCTTTCCACCCTGGCCTTCATTTCCACCCTCGCCCTCGCTTACGCGCAGGACACCACCCCAGCCACCACCGAAACCGTGCCCGCCGAACTCACCGCCCCTGCCGATGTCAGCGCCCCGCCCGCCGACGCCACCACCACCGAATCCGGCCTTGCTTCCAAGGTAGTGAAGGAGGGCACGGGCAAGGAAAAACCCGTCGCCGCTGATACCGTGCAAGTGCATTACAGCGGATGGACGACCGATGGCAAACTTTTCGACAGCTCGGTCAAACGCGGCGCACCCGCCCGTTTCCCGCTCAACCGCGTCATCCCCGGCTGGACGGAAGGCGTGCAACTCATGGTTGAAGGAGAGAAGCGCCGCTTCTGGATCCCGGCCAAACTCGCTTACGGCGACAATCCCGGTGGCGGTCGTCCGGCCGGAATGCTCGTCTTTGATGTCGAACTGCTCTCCATCCAATCCGCGCCCAAGGTGCCGGAAGATGTCGCCGCCGTGCCCGCCAACGCGCAGAAAACCGCCAGCGGTCTCGCCTCGCGTGTTCTGAAGGATGGCACCGGCACCGTCCACCCGAAAGCCACCGATACCGTGAATGTGCACTACTCCGGATGGACGCTTGACGGGAAAATGTTCGACAGCTCGGTCGCCCGTGGCGAACCGATTTCCTTCCCGCTGAATGGTGTCATCCCCGGGTGGACGGAAGGCGTGCAGCTCATGGTCGTCGGCGAGAAACGCCGCTTCTGGATCCCGGCCAACCTCGCCTACGGCGACAACCCAGGTGGCGGTGCTCCTTCCGGCATGCTCGTCTTTGATGTCGAGTTGCTCGGCATCGAGTGATTCTCCATGCTGTCATCTCAGCGGGCTTCCCGAAAAAGCCCAACTCCGAAGACTCTCCGCCGGAAGATGGCGGCGACTCCGGGCATCATCGGAAACTCGAGTAAAAAGTATATCGCGAGGACCGCTATACTTTCCATGCCTCCGGGGATCGCGATCAGGATGGCCGTCGCTACTCCGAGGTTCCGCGTTGGAGCGCAAAGGACGAATGCTGGCGCATGTTCGCGGGAGAGGCGCAGCAGGAACGCCGCGGCGAACGCCAGCAACGTCGACAATAGAAGGAATTGCACCGAGGCACTCGCCGCCTCCATTCCCATGGCGATGATTCCATCCCATCGGTGGATCACTGTCGCGGTTAGAACCACCAGGATCCCCAACCCGCTAGCACGGGCAAAAGCCGGCGCATATCGTTTCGACCATTCCTGGAAGCGCCGGGCCAACCAGATGCCGATGCAGACCGGCAGCACGATCAGGAGAACCACGCGGGCGAACATCGCGGGTGAACCCGCGCCAAACCAGCCCGCCTCGAGTCCAAGCCAACGAAAGATGGCGATACTGGTTCCCAACACCAAAGGCGTCGCCAGACAGGACGATAAATTGAGGGCCAAA
>JBJTQJ010000018.1:0-32324 GCA_046075565.1 Verrucomicrobiales bacterium
AACCCAGATGCCGGTTCTCCACCCCGCATTCCTTGATAACGGTGGTCCAGATATGATCAAAGTTGTTCATCGGGAAAATTGGCGACTTCTTGACAAAAGCGGGATGCACGTCTGCCGCAGTGAATACGCGCAACCCCCCGGATGAATTTTCGGGAATCATGGTGGCAGGTCGACAAAAAAGCCCCGCTTGGCGTTTAAATTATTCCGTCAGGGAAAAAACAGCTAAAGGCGGTCGGGTTAAGAGTAAAACCTGTCTGCCGGGCTCACCGACCGTGCGGGTGCGCGGTCAGAACGTCCGGCGCAAACTGCCATTGACGTATTCCGCAGTCCGGCCGCTCTTGAGCTCGGCAAATACAGTCCCCTGTTGAACGCGCACACGGATAGCGTTCATACCGTATGTGCGGACCCGTGACCCATTTTTGTATTCGGCGATTCTTCCGTCTTTGGTCACTCCGGCCACGATCACTCCATCCGTGGCCACATCAACCAAATTGCTCCCGTAAGTTCTACGCAGGGAGCCCTTGGCGTATTCCTGGATGCGGCCATCCTTGAGCCTGACGGAGCTAGATCCGGCATCGCTGGCATGGCTACCTGGGCATACCAAACAAAAAGTTCCGAAGACGAGAAACCAGGCAAGTTGCAATGACCTGGGTTCGATTTTGAATCGTGGCGTGGCGTTCATTTGACCAAACGAGTTGGGATTGGATGAGGGAGTGGGTTGTTTCGGATGAGGCGGACCCGAAAGTCCGGCCAGTGGCTAAGCTATGATTATGGTGGTCGGGTGCGGGTAACAGCCCTAACCTAAACGACACCAAAAGGAAAGCAAAAAGCAGAAGACACGACCCTGAATTCAAGGCCCGGGTAGCGCTCGAAGCGCTCAAGGGCATCAAGACCATCCAGCAAATCGCCAAGGATTTTGACGTCCACCCGGTGCAAGTTTCCGATTGGAAGAAGGCCATGCTGGAAGGTGCCAGCGGGATATTTGGCCACTCTCGGGAGCAGGCTGGCTCTGAGGCGGATTTCGAACGCCAACGTGAAGAACTGCACGCCAAAATCGGGCAGTTGGCCGTTGAGGTAGACTTCCTGCGAAAAAAGTCCAGACAACTCGGACTGTGAGGGAGCGCGCCGAGTTGGTCGAAAAAAATCATCCTAAAATCAGCATGAGAAAACAATGTGAACTCCTCGGAGTTGCCCGATTGACGGTGGCTTACCAAGCGGTGCCGGAATCTCAGGAAAACCTCGCCATCAAGTGCCATCTTGACCAGATCTACCTGGTGGATCCGTGCCTGGGAAGCCGCCGACTGGTAACGGTCCTCCAGCGAGAGCACGGAGTGGTCACCAACCGCAAACGCTTGCAACGCTTGCGGAGGGAAATCGGCCAGGAAGCTATTTGGTGCAAGCCACGAACAAGCATTCCGGATAATGGCCACCGCAAGTATCCATATCTGCTAAGGGACTTGGTGATCGCCCGACCCAATCAGGTTTGGTGCGCGGACATCACCTACGTGCCGATGCCCGGCGGACATGCCTACCTGTGCGCTGTGATGGACTGGCATTCCCGCAAGGTGCTGGGCTGGGCCGTTTCCAACACCATGGAAACAGGGCTTTGCCTGGAGGCCCTGGAAAACGCGCTGACTATCACCGGTTGCGTCCCGGAGATATTCAACACCGATCAAGGCTGCCAATTCACCTCGGCGGAGTGGACCGGCAGGCTATCCGAATTGGGGGTGAAAATCAGCATGGACGGGATCGGCCGCTGGATGGACAACGTGTTCATCGAGCGTTTGTGGAGGAGCGTGAAATACGAGGAGATCTATCTGTTCGAACACGCAACGATACCTGCGCTTCGAGCAGGACTGAGAAAATGGTTCGGTCGCTACAACGACTGGCGGCCCCACCATGCCCTCGGAAACCTTACCCCTGCGGCAGTGTATCAATCAGGCCCCGGAAGCCCTCAGAATGGCCCTGCGGGGACAACCCCGAAAGCTGCGTGAGCCCCCCCTGCGCGCCGAAATTGGGCAGCCTGCGCTCCAGGCTCCGCACTCCACTCCGCTACGCTCCGTTCCGTGCTCCGCCTTCCGCTCCGGCTGCCCAATTTCGAGTCGCCCCCCGAATCACGCTTGACCCCCAACCCCAGATCTCCTACCCTTTGCCGCACCCAGCCGCCTATAGCTTGGTTTAGCCCCGCGCTGGCCGGACTTTCGGGTCCGCCTCAGTAGGAAGAACCCGAACTTCCCGGTGGCGGGAATGTGCCAGATGGTCTGGTTTGGTCCGTTCAAATCCCGGCGGATTTCGGTGCCGTTGGGGATCTTGTCCGGTTGCGCTTCTACATCGGCGCTGTGTTCCACCCGCCACTCGGAAGGGAATGCGTCGGAGTCGCAGGCTTCGCACCGAAGCAGCGAATCCGTATCCGAGGGCGGCTCAACCGGCTTTTGTCCGCAAATGGGACAACTGAGGCGTCCCTCGGCAAAAGCACGTTTCGTGGTAGCCAGACCGGCTTTCGCCAGCGTTCTTTCAAACATATTCATTCATCGGCGAAGGTGGAGTCGGTGTCAATTGTCTGGCCAAGAGCAGGACGGATGGCGGGGGGCGCGAAACGAGCAATGCTCAGACACCCATCTCCGTCCCGAATTTCCTACTTCCAAGCCATGCCAGATTGGTGAATGAATCAATTCCGGCCCGCGTATTGTCCGCACTCCGCACCCGCCATGAAATCGCCCCATCATTCCGCAATTCTTGCCGCCATCCTCGCCGTGACCCCAGTAGCCGCGGCCTCTGCTAACCCCGAAAATGTCGCCCATCTCAAAGGTGAGGAAGGCAAGCCACACCTCGTTTTTATTACCGGGGATGAGGAATACCGCTCGGAGGAAACCATGCCGATGCTGGCCCGCATCCTCCACCGCGACCATGGGTTCACCGTGAGCGTCTGCTTCGCTCAAACGGACGGAATCATCGATCCGAACCGGACCGATAACATCGAAGGTCTCGAAATCCTCGGGAAAGCCGACATGATGATCGTGAACACCCGTTTTCGGAATCTCCCCGACGACCAGTTGAAGCACATCACCAATTTCGCCGAATCCGGCAAACCGATGGCCGGTTTCCGCACCGCGACCCATGCCTTCCGCTATAAGGATGGCAACAAGATGGACAAGCAATGGCCGCAGCAAGTCTTTGGTCTGCCGTGGATCAGCCATCACGGCGGTGGCAATTCCACCGATGTGCTCATCGCCGACGGCCAAAAGGACCATGTCATCTTGCGCGGCGTCCTCCCGTTTCACGCCCGCAGTTGGCTTTACCATTCCACCAGCCTCCTTGAATCTGCCACTCCGCTTTTGGTAGGTCGTGCCGTCAAAGGGGCCGAAGCCGGCGGCGAACAGTTTAGTGATCCTCACATCGTCGCGTGGACACACGAGTATGCTGGCGAAAAAGGGAAGAGCCGCGTTTTTTTCACCACCCTTGGTCATCCCTACGATTTCAAAGAGGAATCGATGCGCAAACTCGCCCTCAACGGTATCCTCTGGGCCTTGGGTAAAGAAGACGCCATCCCCGCCAATGGCAGCAAGGCCGACTTCGCCAAGCCATACGAACCCAACGACGCGGGTTTTGGTGAGAAATACAAACCCGGCCTTAAACCGGCCGCCATGCTCGCCGAGTGAGCCTCATGGGGAATGCTAGGACACGACTCCTCGAGATCGTCTCTCTCCGGTTAGGGAGTTAAAGCCGCGAAATCCCAATCGCCAAATTCCTCCGGCACTGGCGAAATGGCGGTGATTTCTCCGCCTTCGGGAGCTGGAAAAACCAACTGCCGGGCATGTAATAGCAGCCGCGGCTCCGTTGCCGGGCCGGGGCGTCCGTAAAGCGCATCTCCGAGGATCGGGTGACCGAGGTGGCGGAAATGCACCCGCAATTGGTGGGTGCGTCCGGTGATCGGCTCCGCCTCGACGAGCGAACAATCATCTTTACTGGCAAGAACGCGGTAAACGGTTAGCGCGATCGGCCCGGCTCCCGGTTCGACCACGACCATCCGCCCACTGTCCGGCGGAGTCTCGGCTAGATGGGTGAAAATTTCCCCTTCGGCCGTTTCAAGCCGGCCGTGGAGCACGGCGAGATAGGACTTCCGGACCCGCTTGGTCGCGAAAGCTTTGGTCAGGAAGCGAAGGACGGGTTTTTCCAAGGCGATGAGCAAGCAACCGGAGGTAGCGGCATCCAGTCGATGCACGGCCACCGGGTTTGTTTCCGGCCATGCCCGAGCCAGAACAGAAATGACATCACTTCCATCAGGGGAGGAGTGGGTCGCCGGGCCGCTGGGTTTGCCCACCACCGCCCACCCGGAGCCCCGCACGATCACGCTGGGAATGTTCGCGTCCATGCGGGCGGCTAACTTGAAGGACGCCCCAATCGAGGTGTCCAAAACGAGTCGGCCAAGATCGCGTGCAAATCATTCAGTCGCTCGCGATCATTTTTACCCTTGAGGCGATCCAGACGGGGGGCGAGGCCGAGCGCGGTGCCGAGGGCGAATCGTTTGTCGGCGGTGATTCGGGCAAGCAACCGGGAAAGTTCTTTCCGGGCAGAGGCTTCCTCGCGGGCGCTGTTTCGTTGTTCACGCAGGGCATCGAGCTTCTCGGGCATGGATGAGGCCATGCCGAGTGGGCCACCGCCTGGCCAGGTATTGACGTGGTGGCGGTTGGGAAAACGCTCCAACTCCGGCCAGTCGGCGGGTTCCATCGCGCGGATAAACTCATCCAGCGCGGAGGCGTCGCCGACAGCCAGCGAGCGTCCGAGCACTTGGAGAAAGAGACTGGTGTCGAAAGCCGAGATATTCTCGAAGGCGGCCTGGATATACAATTTGTAACGGCGTCGCATGTCCGGGTCGTTCCGCATCTCCGGTTCGAATTCGCGGAGGAAATCCACCTGCTGGCGAAGCAATTCTTTCATCAGCTTCGCGGGCTGGGTATTCATGGTGTTTCCCGTATGGACGCGGTAATTGACGAGCGGTTCGGAAAGAATCTTCAGCCCGCCGCGCACCGCCGCACCTGTTAGGAAGTAGTAGTCGTGGTTGTAGTGGTAGGGCCGCATCGGATTGGCCGCCAGATAGTCCGCACGCGCCAGAATATTGCTGGTGGTGGCGGGAAAATTTCCCAAACCAATCCACTCGACCATCTCCAAATCATCCCGGGCTTCCATGGACCAGATTGCCTGGAACCAACGGGTCCGGGAATGGTCGGCGGCCAGTGGTTCGTCGTTCTCGTCAATAATGTTGAGACCCGAACAAACGACCATGGCCTCCGGGTCGGCCTCGAGAAGGGGAAGCAGTTTTTCGAATCGGTCCGGCGTATAGTGATCGTCGGAGTTGAGGATGGCGATGAATTCGCAATCCTTGGCCGCCATGGCGACCCCGCGGTTGATGGTATTGAACGCGTTCTGGTTCTCTTGGACGTGCAACTCGACACGCGGTTCGCCGAGTGCGCGGATTACTTCGACCGAGTTGTCGCGTGATCCATCGTCGATCACAATCAGCCGGTCCACCGGACGGGTCTGTTCCAGCACGCTCCGGATGGCGCGGGTGATGTAATGCGCGTGATTGTAACAGGGAATCACTACGGCCAAGCGACCCTCTCGCGAAGCGGGGGTGGTCAAGGCATCAAACTCAAGCTGACGGGAACTCATGATGGTTGGTTGAAATCAGTTAGCACCGAGCTTCTTCACGCGGATGTTGCGGAATTTCACCGGGTCATCATGTCCGGCGAAGCCGAGGAATCCCGAGGCGCGATCCATGCCTTTGGGAATCTTGCCAATTTTGGTCCGGTCGATGGTGGCGAGGTCGGTGTCCACGACAACCGTGCCGTTGACTGTCACCTTGACTTTGGATCCTTCGAATTGGACTTCCTGGTGATTCCACTCGTCGAGCGGACGCAGGTATCCGGTCCGCGCTGGCACGAGGCCGTAGACCGAACCATGAAATTGGTAGGGCTTGAGATTCGCATACATCTCATGCCGGTCGTCGAGCACCTGCACTTCGAAGCCATCCCAAGCCGGGTCGCCCGTGGCGGGTGCACGCGCGGCCACGCCATTGTTGCCTCCCGGGGGCAGTAGACATTCGAATTGGAAAATGAAATCCTTGTATTCATCTTTGGTCAGCAACGAGCCTCCGCTGCCTTTTTTGCAGGCGACCCAACCTTCGGGAGTGACCTCCCAGCCCGCGACGTCACCCTGCCAGCCGTCGAGAGACTTGCCATCAAAAAGAGTCACCCAACCTTCGGAGCCCGCGGCCTCATTCAGGATGCGGTTCGATTCAGCTCCGGCGATTTCGCGCACGTGCACTTCGCGCCAGCGGATCTCGCCGCCATGGGTTTGCAACTGAATCGGCCCCCGTGCGGGCAGCGAACCCTTGCGGTCGAAATAGTTTTCCATCCGTGCGTTATCGACGACGAGTTTGTCATTCATCCAGACGCTGGTCAATTCTCCAACCAGACGGATGCGCATCTTGTTCCATTCGCCGAACGGTTTGTCCATGAGGGCCAGCGGATCCTTGCCCGGTGCCTCCGGTGAATTGTTCCACAATCCTCCACTGCCCTTGTCCGCTCCCAACTTGAACTTTTCCTTCTCCGTCGAATCCCAGATCTGCACCTGCGGGCAGCCGCGCAGATACACGCCGCTGTCGGCTTTGGCGACCGTCTTGTATTCGAGGACGAGTTCAAAATCTCCGAAGAACTCACGGCTGCTGAGGTAGAGGCCTTGGCCGTCGTTGACGAGTTCCCCATTTTCCACCGTCCAGTGCTTGCGGATATCGGCCATGCTCTTCTCCATGGTGGAGGCGAGTTCCTCTGTGTTCATGGCGAGAAGTTTGGCTGGGTCATCCGTGCCCCACCCGAACCATCCTTCGAGGTCGCGACCGTTGAAAAGCGGGCGGAAACCATCCGGGGCGGCGGCGGTGGCTAGGCCGGCGCAAAAGAAAAACGAGAGCACAAATTTTCGCATCACGCACCATTCCGTTGCCCCGGCGGACTGTCAAGATGGGATAGGGACTGCAGCCAGGCTGGGAGTTTTCTGAGAATCCCAACCGGTTGGCCCTTCCGACCGCCGAATGCCCGCTTGCGTTCCCGGGTAAGACAAATATCATCACTCCATTATCGATTTTCCAACTCAGATGTCCGAATCCGTCCAGACCATCGTCAACTGCCGGGCCATTTCTCCCGGATTTGACCTCGCCCGTGCCCGTGTGCGCATCGAAGGCAAACACATTGCCGCTATCGCTGAGGGAGAAGTTTTGCCCGCCGAGGGCGAAATCGTTGATGCCGGAGGCCGCTGGCTCGTGCCTGGATTCATTGATATCCATACGCACGGAGCGAACGGTTTCGACACCTGCGACGGCAGCGGGAAACGCGTCAGCGGCATGGCCGAGGCGAAACTCCGTGAGGGGATCACCACCTTTCTCCCGACCACTTTAACTCTGGCGGCGGAGCGGTTGGAGGAAGTCATGCGCGGGGTGGCCGAATACCAGGCCGACCCGACCCATGCCAAGGCCCCCCTCGTCCATATCGAAGGACCATTCATCAACCCGAAATGTGCAGGGGCACAAAATCCGGCCTTCGTGCGCAACCCCGATGTGGCCGAAATCGAGAGGCTCAATGCCATTGCTCCGGTGGGTATTGTTTCCCTTGCTGTCGAACAACCCGGCGGGGTCGAGTTTGTCGCCGCCATGAGGGAGCGCGGCATCACGTGTTCCCTCGCCCACACTGCGGCCACCCATGCCGACTTCGCGGCCGCCAAAGCAGCCGGCTTGAAACACCTCACGCATTTCTGCAACCAGATGACCGCGCTGCATCACCGCGAAATCGGGATCGTTGGCGCCGGTCTGATGGATGACGAAATCCTCATCGAGATGATCTGCGATAAGATTCATCTCTGCCCCGACATGTTGAAACTGGTCTGGAAACTCAAGCCGGTGGATCAGCTCATGATCATCACTGACTCCATGTCTGCTTCCTGGTTACCCGACGGCAGTTACGATCTCGGCGGGCTCAAGGTCATCGTCAAGGAACGCCAGGCTCGGTTGGAGAATGGAGCACTCGCGGGCAGCACCGCGCTTTATTTCGAGGAATTCCGCAACATCCTCGACATCACTGGCCTGCCGCCTTCCGTGGTCATTCAGGCGACGTCGTGGAATCAAGCCAGCTCGCTCGGACTGGAAGGCGTCGGCAAAATCGAATCCGGCTTCTTAGCCGACCTCGCCCTGCTCGAACCCGTCACCAGCAAACCGGAAACAGTCTGGGTGGAGGGAGAGAGAAAGTTTGGGACTGGGTGACCCAACACCCAGTCCTCAGATTATGGTCCAAAAAGCGAAATGGAGAGTTCGACCATGAAATCGCGAATTCAGTCGGATTCGAACTCTGTTGCCCGCGGAGGCGAGTATTCATGGCTGAACGAACTAGAACACTCCAGTGGAATCCGCGGTCTTGTCCTGCGACCTTGGCCGGAGGTTCCGGGTTCCGAAAAGTTCTACAGTGAAGCTTTCCCCTATGAGGTGAATGTCATTTTCAATTCCGGGGTTATACGGGTGGTTTGCAGGGATGCCAGTGGCAATGTGCAGGATGAACGCTGGTCAAGTCTGCGTGAATTGCCCTTTGCGGAAGATGAAATTACTTCGTTGGAAGAATGGAAAGATCGTGCCCGCCAAGCAACCGGTGGTCAGCGGCTTGGAGACCACCTTAGAAGTCCGAAAGCACAAGAATAGAGAGTGACGTGCTTCCTTGTTTCACCCCAAGGCTACCAGCATCCGATTTTGTTGCCCGGAGCAAAGTATGCTACAGCGAAGATGCCTCCGCTATTTCGCCTGAGCAGCGGCTTCCAACTTCTTGAGTTCCGCATTGAGGTAGTCGGCGCAAGGAACCTCAGGTGCGTCCTTGAGGCGGATCAGATAAGGCTTTCCGGTGGTCGAGGAAGCGGTCGCCGCCATGGCGATGAAATCCGCTGCTGTCTTGATGTCTTTTTCATTCGCTTCCCATTTGCCGCGGAGGAATTTGGCGGCGGTTTTGGAATCATAGTCTGATCCGTTGCGCACGAATTTGGCATCAGCTAATCCCTCTAGATGGGCGAGCAAAGTTTGAATTTTTGCCTTCTCTTCCGGGGGCAAGGCCTGCGCCTGCAATCGAGGCGAAAACGCGAGCGACAACAGCACCAGCAAGGCAAATTGAAGGAAGTGGCTTTTGATCATAGGGGAGTTTTGTTCGTCTGGTGAGAGAAACGAAACGAAAACCCTATTTACACATCATTCTTCAATTCCGCAAGCGGCGGAAACTCGATATCGCCAATTTGTTCCGGGACCATGGAGTAGGAGTTCCCATCCCAAGCGATGCCATGATGCCAATGAGCAGGCCGCGCTGTCGGGGGGAGGCCGTCGTGGCCGGGCAGGCGAGGCCAAAGGGCATGGAGCACTCCGCTGGCCATTGGTCCAAGCTCGGTTGTCGTGCGAACCCGGTGGCGGCGGTGCTCGAGATCGACCTGAGCCATGACATTGAGTCCGTAACCGCGCAGGATATCGACGAGGTGGGCGGCTTCGACTCCGTAACCGGAAGGGAAGGGGAGGGCGCGGTGCAAGCTTCGTCGCATGGCATATTCGCCGCTCAAGGGCTGGATGATGCCGGCCAGTTCGGGGAAATGCAGGCTGAAAATCGGACGAATGAGGATTTCCGTGACACGTCCGCCTCCAGGGTCGGGTTGTCCGCCATCGGGCGCGAGAGGGCGTTCGTAGAAGGCTTTCGAAAAGAGCAATGTCTCGTCATCCAGTAGGGGGCCGAGCAATCCGCTCACGAACCAGGCTTGGAAATTCGAAATATCGCCGTCGATGAAGCAGAAGATGTCGGCTTGGCTCACGAGCCCTGCTTTCCAGAGGTTTTCGCCTTTGCCACCAGGGGAAGGGAATTGAGGGGCGATGGTCGATGCCAGATGGACGTGTGCGCCGGCGGCCTTGGCGATGGCCCGCGTGGCATCGGTCGAACCCGAATCGATCACGTGGATTTCATCGAGCAGGGTGGTTTCTTCCATCCACGCGTGATGGGCGATGCTCACGATGTCGCCGATAGTGGACGCTTCGTTGAGCGTTGGAATTACCAGGGCGATGCGCTCACCGGTCCTGTCTTTGCCCGCAAGCAAGGACTCGATGGAGAACTCCCGATGGTGCCGAGTGCGGCTTGAGAACCAGGCCTCGACCTCGGCCGTGATTTCGGCTTCCGGACGGGCCGGGGTCATTCGCCGCGGGCGCGGGGTTCGCGGCTCACCTGAGTGCCGCCGGTGGACGTGACAAACGGTCCGCCTTCCAGAGGTGCGATGCCAGTGAAGGCGACATCAGGCATGTCGGTCGGTTTGCCAGCGAGGGGAAAGTCTTTCCGCAGCGGGAAGTAGGGATAACCTTCCCACATGAGGATGCGACGGAGATCGGGGTGGTTGCGAAAGCGGATGCCCATCATGTCGTAAACTTCCCGTTCGTGCCAATCGGCGGTCGCCCAGAGGTCGGTCACGGAATCGATTTCCGGAGCGTCCTCAGCCATACGCGCCTTTATTCGCAGATGAGTATGGTGGCCGAGCCCGTAAAGTTCGTAGACCATTTCCCAGCGATCATTTTCACCCATGTGGTCAATGCTGGAGATATCGAGCAACAAATCAAAGCCAAGATGGTTCTGGCAATGGCTCATGAGTTCGTGCACTCGCCCGGCCGGAATATGAATGGTGGTTTCGCCCCGGAATTCGACGATCGATAGAATGGCGTCGGGAAACTTTTCCTTGAGGGATTGAACGGCTTCGTTGGCGGTCATGGAACTGCGCGGGAAAAAGGATGTAAAAAATCAGGTAAAGCTGGCGAGCAGTTCCTTTTTCTGGTCGACGAAGGAGGACTCGGTTTCGATTTTGCGTTGCAAGCGCATGAGGCCTTCCAGCAAGGCCTCCGGACGCGGCGGGCAGCCGGAGATATAAATGTCCACCGGGATCAAATGGTCGATGCCCTGAAGCACGGCGTAGCTGCGATACATGCCGCCCGAGGAAGCACAGGCACCCATGGCGATGACCCATTTCGGTTCGGGCATCTGGTCGTAAATGCGTTTCACGGCCAAGGCCATTTTATAGGTCACGGTTCCGGAAACGATCATCACGTCGGCTTGGCGGGGAGAAAACCGCATCACTTCCATTCCGAAGCGGGAAATATCGAATCGGGATGCTCCGGTCGCCATCAATTCGATGGCGCAGCAAGCCAAACCCATCGGCATTGGCCAGAGGGAATTCTTGCGCATCCAATTGATGGCCGCATCAAGGCGGGTGAAAATGATATTGCCCTCGACTTTCGAGTCGTAGGCGGCGATGGGCGCTTCGTTGGGGGGGACCATGCGGGTTAGGGAGATTTCGTCTAAATGATACGATAAAGCCGGGGGCAGGGGAGACAAGGAAAATATGGGCGGCGGCACGGCCAGGTCCCGGCCAGATTGGCGTAATTTTCGGGGGGCGGTGATCGTATTGGGGCTGACGTGTTGAAATCCCCCCGGCATTTTCTCTATTTCTCCCTCCCGGTTCTTCTCGGGGTGGGATTCATCGTCCCGCTTTTTCAAGCCGAACCCGCAGGCCCGACGGCGCACTCGGCGACCGGAAAACTCGACTTCAACCAGTCGATCCGGCCGATTTTGAACCAGCATTGCACGGCCTGCCACGGCGGGGTGAAAAAAGCAGGAGGGATTTCTTTCCTTTTCCGTGAGGAGGCCATGGTAGCCGGTGAATCCGGCAAAATGGCCATCACTCCGGGGATCCCGGCCCAATCGTCCATGCTGGATCGCGTCGTCGATACTAAAGACCCGATGCCGCCGCCGGAGCATGGGCACATGCTCGGAGAAAGGGAAGTGAAACTCCTCCGCCAATGGATCGAAGAAGGGGCGGAGTGGTCGGACCACTGGGCATTTGTCGCGCCGAAGCGCCCGGTCGTGCCCGCCGCGCCGGAAGGGCTGTCGCCAATCGATGCTTTCGTGCGCGCCCGATTGACAAAGGAAGGGCTCTCACCTGCGCCGGAAGCCGATCGAGCCGAGTGGTTGCGACGGGTGAGTTTTGATTTGGTCGGCTTGCCGCCAACGCCGGAGGAAATCGAGGCATTTCTCGCCGACCGGGAAAACGGTGCCTACGAACGGGTGGTCGATCGTTTGCTCGAATCGCCGCGATATGGCGAAAGATGGGCCGCCGTGTGGATGGATCTGGCGCGTTATGCCGACACCAAGGGTTATGAAAAAGATCCCCACCGCGACATGTGGCCGTGGCGCGATTGGCTCATCCGTTCGCTCAATGCGAACCGCCCTTACGACCAAATGATCACCGATATCATGGCAGGCGATCTTATTCCTGGGGGCACACTCGACCAGAAGCTCGCCACCGCATTCCACCGCAACACACAGGCTAACACCGAAGGCGGCACGGATGACGAGGAATTCCGCACAACGGCCACTCTGGATCGCATTGCCACCAGTTGGGCTGCTCTCTCCGGGATCAGCTTCAATTGTGTGCAGTGCCACACCCACCCCTACGACCCGATCCGGCACCAGGAATATTACCAATTCCTCGCCTTCTTCAACAATTCGAAGGATGCCGACCTGAGCGACGATTTTCCCAAACTGCGTGTGCCTTCCGATGCCGGGCAGTTTGAAAAGATGAACGCGTTGCAGAATGAGTTGAACCAGCTCCGTCCGCGCGCCCTCGCGGTGGAAATAGCCGTCGCCGAGGATGCGGCATGGAATCCTCTTTCCATCGAAAAGGCGTCGAGCAAGCCGGAGGCGGAAATGGTGATCCGAGGAACCATGGCTGAAGCCGTCGGCACGGTTGCGTCCGGTGCGAGATATGAAATCATCGCGCCATTGCCGGAAGGCGCCATCAGCGGCATCCGCCTGAAGGTCCCCGTCGCCAAGGCACCAAAAGCCGTTCATTCGCCCGAACCCGGATTCATCATCAGTCGGGTGAAATTATTCGTGGTCGCTCCCGATGGAGCAGGGGAGACGGAAGTGAGCATCGCCCGCGTGGCTGATTCTTCCTCCGACGAACCCCGTGATCCGCGAGGTGTGCTGCGCGACGACAACCAGGGCTTTTCCGCCGAACCGGTGCAGCATCGTGATCGTTATCTTCTGCTTTTACCCGCGCAAGCCCTGGCACTCGCGCCCGGTTCGAAGCTGCGTGTCGAGATCCGGCATGGCCAACAGATTTCCGAAAAACCCGCAGTCACCCGGCGGTTGGAAATCGCCGTGAGCGCTGACGCAAAATGGACGTCCATGGCCAACGACGAAACATGGAGGGCCGAGCTGGCCCGCTACGATGCAGCGACCACCGAGATGCGGGCCATTCCCGGCACCGACGTTCCGGTATTGGTCGAACGCGCTCCCGACAATGGTCGAGCCACCCATGTCTTCATCCGTGGCAACTGGCTGGAAAAAGACAAGACGGCTGTTGCTCCCGGCGTGCCTCATATTTTCCCGTCCTTGCCGGAGGGGAAGAAGGCCGACCGACTCGCTCTAGCGCAATGGATGGTCTCGCCCGAACATCCGCTGACCGCGCGGGTGGCTGGCAACCGTCTCTGGGAGCAACTCTTCGGCACGGGACTTGTCGAAACCCTCGAGGACTTTGGAAGCGTCGGCTTGCCACCTTCCCATCCCGAGTTGCTCGATTGGCTTGCCATACGGTTCCGGGATGATTTGCAGTGGGATACCAAAACCATGCTGCGCGAACTGGTGCTCAGTGCCACTTACCGGCAGAGCAATCGGATCGGCACCGGTGATGCCGAACGTGACCCTCGCAACCGCCTCCTCGCCCGGGGGCCGCGCGTTCGTTTGACCTCCGAAATGGTGCGCGACCAAGCCCTGGCAACCGCGGGGATCCTCAGCCCGAAAATGTATGGAGCACCGGTCATGCCTCCACAACCGGATGGAGTCTGGCGCTCGGTTTACAGCGGTGCAAAGTGGAACGAATCCAAAGGCGAGGATGCCCGCCGCCGCGCCGTCTACACGTATTGGAAACGCACGAGCCCGTATCCGAGTTTCCTTTCCTTCGATGCACCCACACGCGATGTGTGCACCGTGCGCCGGCTTGCCACCAACACCCCGCTGCAAGCCTTGGTCACGCTCAATGATCCCGTCTTTGTCGAAGCGGCCCGTGCCTTGGGCAAACTTGCCATCGAACGCGCTTCGGGTGATCTGCCGGCCGCCATCAGCCATGCTGTTTTGCGTGTGACCGGGCAACCGGCCGCTGAAGCCGAGATCACTGAGCTGATTTCCCTGCACTCCGATGCTCTCGCGACCTATCGTGCCGATGCCGCTTTGCTCAAAGATACCGATGAAGCCGATGCCGAAGCCGCCGCGATGACCACCGTGTCCATGGTAATTCTCAACTTCGACCGGGCCATGTCGAAATAACAAACTCCTGCTCCCTCGAGCCATGGATTCCCTTCTCCGCCAACTCCAGCAAGAAACCGTCGGCCTTAACACCCGCCGACACTTCCTGCGTGACTGCACGACCGGTCTCGGGGCGATGTTCTTCTCCGCCATGGGTGGAAGCGCTCTCGCCGCTTCTCCAGGCAGCCGATTTGTCCGGCCCCAAGCCGAACCCATGTCCACCCTCGCCCCGGATTTTCCCGCCAAGGCAAAGCGAGTCATCTTCCTCCACATGGCCGGGGCTCCCAGCCAGCTCGAGCTTTTCGATTACAAACCGGAGTTGATGAAGCTCAACGGCCAGCCTTGTCCTCCGTCTTTCCTAGAAGGGAAACGATTCGCCTTCATTTCGGGTGTGCCGAAAATGTTAGGCCCACAGTATCCATTTCATAAGGCGGGAAATTCGGGCGCATGGATTTCCGACCGACTGCCGCATTTCGAAAAAGTCATCGACGATGTCTGTTTCATCAAGTCGATGAAAACCGATCAATTCAACCACGCGCCGGCCCAACTGCTCGTGCAAACCGGCACACCGTTGCTTGGCGGGGCATCCATCGGCTCATGGGTGCTCTACGGTCTTGGCAGCGAAAATCAGAACCTACCCGGCTTCGTCGTGCTGGTTTCCGGCGGCAATACTCCCGATGGCGGAAAATCCTTGTGGGGCTCCGGTTTCCTGCCGAGCGTCTATCAGGGTGTGCAATGCCGTTCGCAGGGAGAGCCAGTGCTCTATCTTTCCAATCCACCGGGAGTGAGCCGGGATCTGCGCCGGCGCGCCCTCGACAGCCTCGGCCGCATCAACCGGCGTTCCTACGAGGAGGCGGGAGATCCGGAGACGCTCACCCGTGTCGCCCAATATGAAATGGCCTTCCGCATGCAGATGAATGCCACCGATGCCATGGACCTCGGGCAGGAGCCGTCGCACATTCATGAACTCTACGGCACCAAACCCGGAAATGAGAGTTTTGCCAACAACTGCCTGTTGGCCCGTCGTTTGGCCGAACGCGGCGTGCGGTTCATCCAACTCTACCACTGGGGATGGGACAGCCACGGGGCCGGACCGAATGAAGCCCTGAATGCCGGCTTCCGCGATCGTTGCCAGGAAGTCGATCGACCCATCACTGCGCTGCTGACCGACCTCAAACAACGCGGGCTGCTCGACGAAACCCTCGTTGTCTGGGGCGGTGAATTCGGACGGACCCCCATGCAGGAAAATCGTGGGGGAGGTGAAATGGCCTTCATCGGGCGCGACCACAATCCGGGGGCTTTCACCATCTGGATGGCCGGCGGAGGAGTCAAACCCGGTTACTCGTATGGAGGCACCGACCCCATCGGCTACGACGCGGTCGAGAATCCCGTCGAAGTCCGCGACCTCCACGCCACCATTCTCCGTTTGTTGGGCTTCGACCACCACAAGCTGACCTATCCTTTCCAAGGCCTCAACCAGAAGCTTGTCGGAGTAAAACCCGTGCGCGTTGTCGATGATATCATCGCTTGAGTGACGCCTGAATCGGAGCGAGAATGCCGGAGGGGACTTGGCCGCGAGCCCGGAATCCTCTTCCCCCGATGCGCGTTCACTATTTACAGCATGTCGTCTTCGAAGGCCCGGGGGCTATCGCTACCTGGTTGCACGAACGTCGGTTCCGCGTCACCCGCACGGCCTTCTATGCCAAAGAACCTCTGCCCATGCCCTCCGAAATCGACGTGCTGATCGTGCTCGGCGGCCCGATGAGCGTGCACGATGAATGCAGTGTCGGTTGGCTCTCGGTGGAGAAGGCATTTCTCCAGGCGGTGATCGACGCGGGCAAACCCGTTCTTGGCATTTGTCTGGGAGCCCAACTGATTGCCGAGGTGCTGGGCGGCGAAGTGCGGCGCAATCCATGGCAGGAAATCGGATGGTGGCCGGTGCGGGGGCTCCCCGGCGCCGATGGTGCATCCATCCACCGCTTCCCTGAGGAGTTCACGGCCTTCCATTGGCACGGGGAAACATTTGATCTACCGACCGGTTCCACCCTCCTCGCCAGTTCGCCCGCTTGCCCGAATCAGGCCTTCCAGTGGGGTGACCGGGTCATCGGCCTGCAATTCCACCTCGAAACCACCGACGATGGATCGGCGGTGCTCATCGAACGTTGTGCCCAAGAGATGTTTCCGGGTCCTTGGGTGCAATTCGCCGCCACCATCCTCGATGCACCTCAGTCCCACTACGACAAAGCACAGGAAGAAATGGCCCGCCTGCTGGAATTCCTTTGCGCCAAGGTCGAGAGCGAACTGACCTTGGCCTGATATCCGCCTCCACGTATGACCGTCCAAACGCCCATCCTGGAGGCCCGGCAGCTCGTGAAACGTTTCGACGGTTTCACCGCTCTTGATGGACTCTCTTTTTCCATCGCGCCTGGAGAATCACTCGGTCTGTTAGGCGTCAATGGAGCCGGCAAGACCACCGCCATGAACCTGCTGCTCGGGCTGACCACCCCGACCTCCGGCAGCGTGCGGATTTTCGGCCTCGATTTCTGGAAACACCGGGAGGAAATCCTCCGCCAAACGAATTTCACTTCCGCCTACACCAACCTGCCATCCAATCTGCTGGTCTGGCAGAATCTGCTCGTCTTCGCCCGGCTTTATGGAGTGCCTGACGCGAAAGCCCGCATCGATGAGCTGCTCGAACTGCTCGACATCACGCACCTGCGCAAGTCGGTCACCGGGCGCCTCTCGGCCGGCGAGTCCACCCGCGTGAACCTCGCCAAGGCCCTGCTCAATCGACCGCGCCTCCTGCTTCTCGACGAACCGACCGCCTCGCTGGATCCCGATATCGCCGACCGTGTCCGTAAACTCCTGCGCCGTCTCCAGGCCGAAACCGGGCTTACCCTTCTCTACACTTCCCACAACATGCGCGATATCGAGGAAGTCTGCGACCGCCTCATCTTCCTGCACGGCGGGAAAGTCCTCGCCGAAGGCACTCCCGGCGATGTGCATTCCAAATTCAACCGCTCCTCCCTCGAAGACCTCTTCATCGGCGTCGCCCGCGGGGAAATCGATGCCATGGGGATCGAGTGAGGATGGGAAAGGCCAACAAAGAGCGGACTTAGGGGCCTTCATCGGAGTCGGCAAAAAGTCGCAGAATCAGGATTGGGCGAGATGCCTGTTGGGCCCTCGGGGAGCGGGCGTCGCTCCTTGAACCGTAGCCGCACCCGGTTTGCGCGTTCTTTCCGATTCAATCCGCGTATTTTCCAAAGGGGACCGTTTCGTCATGTATTTTGCTGACCAAAGAGTCGGTACTGGTCTTGCTTGTGCCTAATGAACGCACCCACAGTTCCCGTCATGGGCACACTCGACGCCAACGAGGCGGTCGCCTCGGTTTCCTACCGGCTGAACGAGTTTTTCGCAATTTACCCCATCACTCCATCCTCGCCGATGGCCGAATTCGCCGATGAGTGGTCGGCTGCGGGCCGGAAAAACATCTGGAATGTCGTGCCGAGTGTGGTCGAAATGCAGTCCGAGGGCGGGGCCGCCGGAGCTTTGCACGGCGCGCTGATGGCCGGATCGCTCTGCGCCTCGTTCACCGCCTCGCAGGGATTGCTTTTGATGATCCCGAACATGTATAAAATCGCGGGCGAACTGATTCCCTTCTGCCTGCATGTGACAGCCCGGGCGCTGGCCACGCATGCCCTGAGCATCTTCGGCGACCATTCGGATGTCATGTCCTGCCGTCAGACCGGATTCGCGATGCTGTGCGGAAATTCCGTCCAAGAAGCGCAGGACTTGGCGGTGATTTCGCAGATGGCGACCCTGCGCTCGCGGGTTCCTTTCCTCCATTTCTTCGACGGCTTCCGCACTTCCCATGAGGTCTCGAAAATTGCATTGCTTTCCGACGACGACCTCCGCGTCCTCATGGATGACCAGGCGATCGCGGCCAATCGTGCGCGCGCCCTCACGCCGGATCGTCCGGTGGTGCGGGGCACGGCCCAGAACCCGGATGCCTTTTTCCAAGCCCGCGAAGCGGGTAACCAGTTCACCGATGCCGTGCCCGGTATCGTTGTCGCCGCCATGCAGGCTTTTGCTGAACGAACCGGCCGCGGCTACAAGCCCTTCGATTACGAGGGGAGCGAGGATGCGGAAGATGTGGTGGTCATCATGGGCTCGGGCGCGGAAGCGGTCGCCGAGACCGTCGAATGGCTGAATCGGAACGGACGGAAGACCGGGGTCGTCAAAGTTCGCCTTTATCGTCCATTCTCCGTCGAGCATTTCGCGGCCGTCCTGCGAAAGTCGGTGAAACGGATCGCCGTGCTCGACCGGACCAAAGAACCGGGGGCCCTCGGTGTACCGCTTTATCTCGATGTCGTGGCCGCCTTGCGCCAGGCCGAACGTCTCGGTCTGATGAAGAACACATCGGCCATCACGGTGACCGGTGGTCGTTACGGACTCGGCTCCAAGGAATTCACCCCCGCGATGGTGAAAGCAGTCTTTGATGATCTGGCGGGCCCATTGCCGAAGCCGGAATTCACGGTCGGCATCAATGACGATGTGACCGGACTCTCCCTCGCTTATGACCCGGACTTCGAGGTCATCGGATCGGAAGTGAAACAATCCATCTTCTTCGGGTTGGGCTCGGATGGCACGGTCGGCGCGAACAAAAACAGCATCAAGATCATCGGCGAATCCACCGACAATTTCGCGCAAGGCTATTTCGTTATCGCCTATTCGAGTGTCAGCCACATGGGTTTCGTTTTGCTCGGGCTCGCCAGCGGGAACCGTTGGGGCACCGGCGGTGCGGTGCTACAGATGATTTCCCACGGGTTGATTGCCGGATTGCTGTTCGGTCTGGCCGGACGCGTTGTCTACGATCGCGTGCATGTGCGCGAGTTCGAGGCTCTGGAAAAAGAGAATCTCTGGAGCCGGTTGCGCTGGGGGGCGGTGGCCTTCATCGTGGCGAGTGCAGCTTCGATGGGACTGCCCGGTTTCAGCGGATTTGCGGCCGAACTTTCCGTTCTCCTCGGGGCATGGTCGGCCTTCCCATGGTTGGTCGCTCCCGTCGTGCTTGGTGTGGTCGTCACCGGCGCTTTCACCCTGCGGGCGATTCAGAAGGGATTCCTGCCACAACGTGAATCCCGCGCCACCACCGCAACCAGACCGCTGCCTCCTCTCACCTGGCCCGAAATTTCCGCCACGGTCCTGTTGCTGGCTGCGTCACTCGCCATCGGCTTGTATCCCGCGCCCTGGTGGGCGTGGGTGCTGGATGGACTCCATTACTCATTGGCACCGTGAACCCTTCCGAACTCATCCGACTTCTTCTGCCCGAAGCCGTTCTCCTGGCGGCGGCTTTCGTGCTGCTTTCTTTTATAGCCGTGCCAAAGTTGCGCTAGGCGCATCCCGCATGGTCGCGGTTTGTCGCCCTCGCTGGATTCGTCGGCGCCGCCGCCGCCATGCTGCTCAAGGTTCCGGCGATCGATGGCGAGATGCCAAGCAATCCACTTTTCCGTCCGGATGGATTGGCCGATGTCGGGCGATTGTGGATCTTCCTGCTCGCCATTCCTGCGGTGATCACGCCGCCGAGTCGGAATGACGGACGCGCCCATGAGCATCTGGCTTTGATATTGTTTTCCGTGATTGGTCTATCGCTCGCGGTTGTTTCCGACCATCTGCTGATGCTGTTCGTGGCTCTTGAACTGGCGGCGCTTTCATTCTACCTGCTCGTGGCTTGGAACCGAACCCGCGAGTCGGCGGCGGCGGGTATCCGGTTCTTCCTTTTCGGCGCGGTGGCCTCGGCGTTTTTTCTCTACGGGTGCAGTTTGATTTACGGGTCGGTTCCGCAATTGACCTTCCCCGCGATGCTGGAGCGATTCTCGAAGGTGCCGGTGCCGGATTTTGCCATGCTCGGCATTCTCATGATCGTGCTCGCCCTCGTTTTTAAACTCGCCGCCGCCCCGTTGCATGGGTGGGCCCCGGAGGTTTATGAAAAGGCGCCGGCACGGGTCGTCTTTCTCATCGCTGGCGCTTCGAAAGTCACGGCCTCCCTGGTGTTGGCCAAACTCTGTCTCTTTGCCTTCCCCCAACTCGCCGGTTCGGCGATATGGGGTGCCATGAAGCCGGGATGGACCCTCTGGTTTGCCGTCCTCGCGGTGGTCTCGATGATCTGGGGAAACTTTCTCGCCCTCGGGCAAAATTCCGTGCGCCGCTTGCTCGCAGCTTCGGCCATTGCGAATGCCGGATACGCGCTCGTCGGATTCGCCTCCGGCGGTGCGGGAGGGATCTCCATGGCGGTCCATCACATGATTGTCGATGGCCTCGCCACCACCGGTGTGCTGGTGATTACCCATCGGGTGGTGGCCACGCGGGGAGGGGACTCGTTGGATCATTTCAGGGGCTTAGCGCGGCGAGACCCATGGCAGGCGGCGGCCTTGGTGATTTGTCTTGGTTCCTTGGCCGGACTGCCCCCCATGGCCGGCTTCTTTGGAAAATTCCAGCTTTTCGCCGCGGTTTTGGCGGAAACCGGTAACGGACTTCTCTGGCTGGTTGCGCTGGGAGCGGGACTGAGCGCGGTTTCCCTCTACTACTATCTGCGGGTTTTGCGTCGCGTCTTCGAGCGCGGGGAAGGGGAGCAAGAGGAAGGCGCCGAGGGCTTGCCCCACGCCGCTCTTTGGCCGATGACCGCGGTTCTCGGTCTCGGATTGCTGCCCTCCGTGCTGCTGGGCCCGCTTTTCCACGCGGTTTCGGAAGTGCTTTCGGCGATAGCATTGCCTTGACGACCACGGATTTCACGATTAATGGTGACGTAGCTATCCTTTTATGAACATGCTGTCCATGACCACCGGTTACGCGGTTTCCGCACTTTCTTTGATGGTGCAACGACCGGACGAATACATTCTGATTCGCGATATCGCCGAAGTGACAGGGGTGCCCGCGCCCTACCTATCGAAGGTGGCGCAGCGTTTGGTTGATCTCGGGCTCTTGGAATCAAAACGCGGTTATCGCGGTGGTGTCCGTCTGGCGGTTCCGGCGGAAGAATTGACCATTCTCCGAATCGACGAGGCGTTGGACATGGGGGACAACCGCCCGCGCTGTCTGCTCGGAGGAGTCGAGTGCAGTGACGAGAGGGCTTGTCCGGCGCATGAATTTTGGAAATCGACCCGCAAACAAATCCAAGAACGTCTGGCATCGCTGACCCTCGCGGATGTCACGGCCTTCGAGAAACATAAAACCGATTTCACGCCCTTCAATCCCGTGCGAAGGGAGCGCAAGGTTCCGAAGAAATACCGGAAACGGAAGACAGCCAAAGCGCCGGTGTCCAAAGCAACTGGTAAAGCCGCGAAGAAGAGCCGACGCAAGAAGAAGTCTTGAGAGCGAGTGTTTCTCGTCGGTATTCAAATTCATCGGCGCGGGCTTCCGAACCAACGCCGTATTCCAAACCCCAGCACGGCCATGGCCATCATGAAAGCATGCCGTGCACGCACATGGCCACCGGGTTGTTCTCTCCAATGGATGGGCAATTCCCGCAAGGTATAACCACGCTGATGCAGGGTGAGAGCGAGTTCGATATCGAAGGCGAAGTCGCGGCGCTTCAGATCCGCGCGAATGTCCTGATAAGCCGCGGTGGGCAAAGCCTTCAGCCCGCACTGTGTATCACGGACTGGCAGACACACCAGGACGTGGGTCAGGAGCCGGAAACCGAAGCCGACGAGGTCGCGCAGTAGCGAGCGTTCGACTCCCTCCGCTTGCACCCGCGAGGCGAACCATGCCGTCTTTTGCGGACCTGCAATGGCTTCCGAAAGCAGACGGCGTGTTTCATCGGCGGGAACGGCTCCATCGGCATCCACGAACGCAAGCCAATCGCATTCTTCAACGAGGTGATTCCATCCGGAGTGCACGGTGCCGCCTTTGCCGATGTTTTGGGGCAAGCGGAGGACAGGGCGGACATCAACGTGAGAACCATTTCGAACCGAATCGACAAATTCGGAGAGTTTGGTTGCTTCCACTTCGCCCGAACCATCATCGACAACTTGCACCACCACTCTGGCAGGCAACGTTGCAAGCTCGCCCAGCAACGCGGGAAGAAATTTTGGCAGACGTGTGCTTTCCTTGAAACAAGGAATGACCAACCCGATAACAGACAATGGAGGTTCCGCGGCGATGCCAAGAGAACGCCGTTCAATTGCCTAGGCTTTCAGATTCCGTCAAGCGGGCCGCGACCAAAGCACTTGCGGGAAGTCGAATCTTCTGGCCTTCTTGCAAAGGAGCATCTACCGGCAACGAATTCATCGCCGCCAATTCTTCGCGGGAAAGGAAGTAACGTTTTGCGATCGAAAAGATCGAATCACCGAGATGAACCGTGTATTCGGCCATTTCAACTCCTTGGGCAGCGGCTGCGGGCTTCGCGGCAGGGCGCACGGAAGCACCGTCATTGTTGCGTGGTGGTGTCGTGGTCGAGGGAGAGGCGCCACCTCCGGCGGGTCCACGCCGAATCTTCAACGATTGTCCCGGATGAATCGTATCATCCTTCAGGTTGTTTACTTTCCTCAGTTCATCAATTGGAGTATTCGTTTGGCGTGAGATGGAGGAGAGAGTATCGCCGGGTTTCACGATGTGGGTGCCAGGCGTGGGTATGCGAGGTTTTTCCGGCTCAGTTGGTTGCGTGGATGGGGCGGGTGCCGCGACGCTTGTGCCATCAGGTAGTTTCAACTTCATGCCAATCTGGATCGTCGATGGATTGGCGATACCGTTGATGCGGCAAAGCGCATCAACGGTTGTGCCGGAGCGACGGGCGATGGAATGCATTGTGTCACCGGACTGCACCACATAGCTGCCGGAAACGGCAGGGGCGGTCGGTTGGGTGTTGGTTGTCTCCGGCGGAGCGACTGGAGCGACAGCAACCGCGGCTGCGGAGCCTGACTTTAATTTGATCTTCTGACCAAGTTGCAATTTCTCCGGCACCAGGCCTGGATTGACTTTCAGCAACTCGGCTACCGTCGTCTTATTGCGCCGGGCGATGGCACTGAGGGTATCACCTGGTTGCACCGTCACTTCGTTGGCATTCGCCACCACGGGAGGAGCGACTGGTTCTGGAGGTCTCACCACCGGGGGCGAAGGCGGAATGGGGTCTACTGGCGGGGGAGCGGGGGGCTGAACCACGACCACGGGCGGAGTTGGAGGCGGAGCAACAGGTTCCACGACCGGAGCGGGAGGTGGTGGGGGAGGAGGAATTGGCGGGGTGACAACGGCGACATCCGGCATTGGCGGAGGCGCTGGAACGGGCGGAGGGGGCGCGGTAACCGGCGGAACTTCATTCAGCGGGACAGCGGGACGCACTTCCACCGGAGGAGTCGGGGCTGGTCCAGGATCGGGACTCGGAGGTGGCGGCGGATCCGGAGATGGGGCAGGGGCAGGGGCAGGAAGCGGGGCGGGCTCGGGAGCGGGGCGCTCCGGTTCACGGCGAGGCAAAGGCGTGCCTTCTCGGCCAAGGCGATTGGAAAGACTCTGGATTTCGGCATCAAGGGCGAGGATCTCCGTCATCTGCTTTTCCAACCGCCCGCGGAGAACACCCATTTCTGTCGAGCTGTTTTCGGCCATTGCCAGCGAGGAACACGTGAGAGCAAGGGCGAGGGGGAGAGGCTTTAGTTTCATGGCTTGGAGAGCTTTTCCGAGGCGGAACTTGAATTTTTGGAATTCCCGTACGCTAAAATGCCGGGAAATGCGGCAAATGGCAAGAAAAATCCCTTCACACCCCGCCATCATCAATCTTTCCAGATTTTTAAGAATAATTGCGTTTTGCGGAAAAAATGGCTAATTTTGCCGTCGTGGACCGAATTCTCCCCCGCCCGGTAGCTTTTCTCACCGCCCTTTTGCTTGGGGCGGGGGTGATTGCCATGATTTGGGCGGCGTTCCGGCAAACGGCCGAAGACGAGGTCGGATTCTCTGATTCGGCCCCATTGGTTATTGTGGACGCCGGTCATGGGGGTGAGGATGGCGGCACGGTTGTTTTTGGCGTCAGGGAGAAGGATGTCACGATCGATCTCGCGCTCAAACTGGAGCGTGAACTGGTGAAACGCGGCGTGAGGGTCGAAATGACCCGTCGCGATGACTCCACAGTCTCGCTGGCGGATCGGGTTGCTCTCGCCGCCAAGCATCCTGGCGCGGCTTTTGTCAGTTTGCACCTCAACCGTTTCGCCAGTCCCAAGGTGCGTGGTGCCGAAGTTTACATCTCCACACCCGAGCAACCGATCACCTTGCGACTCGAGCCCGGAGACAAAGGCCGGCCCTACCGCGACGGACGAAGTGCCGAGTTGGGACGTCGGATTCTCGAGGAAATTGGTGTCACCACCGATTTGCCCGTTCGAGATGTTAGGGAATCCCGGATGTTTGTCACACGCGAGGCACCCTCGCCATCGGTGCTCGTTGAATGTGGTTTTCTCTCGAATCCTTCCGACGCGATGATTCTTTCAAAAGCGGAAGGACGAAAGGAAATTGCCCGTGCCATCGCAGCCGCGTGCGACCGCTACTTCCGCGAGACCAGGGAGAACCGTCTTTTGGGTTGTTCGCCCTGGTCAGAGGGCGGGCCCGCTCCCGTGATCGCCGGGCCGGAGGGGGAGCCATGAGGAATTCTGGATCCATCCGCGTAATGGTGGCTCCTGGCCTCCTCTGGGAACCTCCACATAACTCCACCCGCTTTTCCTGACGACACGCAAGGAAGTTCCGCTTGGAACAGATTCCACAATCCGTTCCGTACTCCGCGTGGGTTCAGAGTAAAGCGGGGAATCCTTCATCAATTGGCCGTCGGCGAGCCAAACGCGCGGAGGTGAGTCGGGCGACGCCTTGACGGCGCGCTCTTTGACCATCCAAGCGGTTCCCGTGGTCCCTAGGGCAAGAGTTCCGGTCGAGAGGGAGATGATGGAAAGAATGGCCAGGCCACCTTTGCACTGTAGGAATAAACCCATGCCTCCGGCAATGGCGAGCCAAGCCGCCACGGACGCCGCGAGAACAAACGCTTCGACGGAGATGGAAAGCAAAAAACCGTCGATGGGCGATGGAGCAGGGGGCTCGACCACACCCTGGCTGCGTGCCAGAACTAACAAATTCTGCGACGCTTCGGGCTGGCCCGGTCGCAAGTCCAGCACCCGTCGGTAACTGAGCATGGCCTCGGCAACTTTTCCGTCTTTTTCCTGTCTCGCCTGCGCGTGTCCTAACAACAACAAGCTCTGCACCGACCACTCCGCCGGTGGTATCTCGGCCAATTTCGACTCTGCGCCGGCCCAATCGCCATTCGCGTAGCGCCGGGTGGCTTCCTCATATCTACCGTTAGCCGCCGACGAAACACCGGTTTCTGCCGCCATGGCCGGCAGGCAGGAGACAATCAAGATGAAAATGAGAGAGATGCGCGACATGGTCAATGCGGGGCAACGAGCAGGCTTTCGAGTTTGGCGAGATCGGGATAGGAAATCCGCGCGCTCTTTGGCGTGTAGCGGGAGGAAGTGAGGGCTTCGCGCCAAGTCCGCAGATCGGCGGCCTCGTCTCGGGTGAGTGAGCGGGCAAAAGGCGAATTCGACCAATCTTCTTGCCAGCGCAGAGCGAGCAGCAGTCGCTCCTCTTCTTCTTTTGATCCCAATGCCATCCGGAGCGATTTTCTCATCCTCCGGCGACGGGCGGCCAACTGACCTGCCTCCGAGCGGCGGTATTGATTCCACCAAGTTGCGCCGATGACCAGGAGAAGAAGGGTGAGGCCGGTGGCATGCACCGCGATGGTCACCGTGCGCAAGATCTCCCGATTGTTGTGCCAGCGTCCGGGCGCTGGAAGGTCCAACAAAAGTCCCTTGGCCACCAATGGCGGCGGAAGCGGCAACTCCGTGCTGGGCGCGGCCTGCGCTGGAGAGGTAGTCGTGCCCGTTGTCGTGGGAGGCGCGCCTCTCGCGGCCATGGGAAGTTCGAGAGGTTTTGATTCCGCGACCTCGTAAGCGCCCGACTCGGGATTCAGGTAGACAAGACGGAAGGGTGGAATGGCCGTGCCCGGATCGCGTAATGGCCGCAGGATACGACGGAAGCGCGCTTCCACTTCCGGGTCACTGGTATCCGCCGGTCGGACTTCCTTGGTTCCTTCGAAAATTTCCCATCCACTTTCATCCGCCAGTTGAGGAACCGTGATCTGGCTCTCATCACCTTTGCCATGCACTGTCAATTGGATGGCAATTGGATCTCCCGGTCTTCCGGGTGCGGGATCAAAGGAGGCATCGATGTTGAATTTTCCCACCGTGCCGGTGAAGCCTTCGGGTGCGCCCGCGGGGAAGGGGCGAATATTCAACTTTACCTCTTCACCCGTGGCGGTGACGGGGTAGTTGCGCCAGCGCGTAAATCCATCCGTGGAATTCTCGGTGACCGCAACGGCGGCCTTTACCTCGGGTGGTCCGAGTTTCACTTCACCCGCTCCCATGGCCGTGGCCCGGGTCGAGTAAGCGAAAGAGACCCAGCTTCGACCGGCGTAGCGCACCCGGCCCTGAATGGGGTTCTCCAACCGTTCGACGGCCACGCCATCGCGAGGTAACTTCGGTTGATCGAGATTCTGCAGGTTGGCCGAAGCGTCCACGAGCACGAGCACCTGCATGGGGAATCGTTCGCCGCTGAAAAAATCCCGTCCCGGCGTCAGGGTGAGGCAATGAAGAAGCCGATTCGCTGGCGGCGGTGGACCAACCTCCTCTTCCTTCAGCACGTGCAGGACCAACTCCTTCGTGGATTCCGTGCCGCCGCCGCTGAGCGCGATGGGGAAAGACGGAATCCGAACCCGGCCGGTCACCGATTCTGGCACGAGTTCGAAACCCGCCACCACGTTTACCACATTACCCCGCCGAACCCGGCTGGCACCGATTGGTTGGATGGCGAATCCGGGAATCGCCGGTGGGGTGGGCATTTGTTCTATCCGGCCCTCCTCAATCTCGACTTCAAGCATACAACTCTGACCTAACAGAACCACCGACGGGCGAATGCGAGCGCGCGCCTCGGCGAATCCCAACGAAGGGACGATCAGGCAGAGCAACAAGCTGAGGAGGGCAATCATGGGAAAATGTCTAATCTCAAGTATGGTTACCAGTCCTTCATTTGGGTTGACGGAGGTTTCGGCGCATTCGGTGGAGGAATTCTGACGCTCCGTTCCTGCGAGCGATTCTCGAGGTTGCGCTTCAGGTTTTCCAGGAGTTGTCTACGTTCCACGGGATCCGCGGGAAGAATGATACGCCCATCGGGACCGACACGCACCGGCACGGCCTGTGCCGAGGCTTTGCCGCCCTCCTCGCCGGTGGAAGCATCCTTGAGATTCTCGGGGTTGGCATCGAGTTGCCGCTGGCGCATTTGCTCCTCGGTGCCTTCGCCTTCGGCAGCAGTGGGGTCCTTGCCACTTTTGCCATCGTCACCCGGTTGTTTTTCTCCCGAGTTGCCTTGTTCGCTTTGTTCTCCCTTTTTGACTCCGGATTGATCTCCATCTTCCTGATTTTTGGGTTCACCGCCCGGTTGATCACCGGATTCCCCTTCGTTGGATGTCTGGTCTTCCGGCTTGCCTTGTTGCGGGTTTCTATCCTGCTCTTCTTTTTGTTCTTGTTTTTTCTGCTCCTCTTTTCGCTTCTCCTCCTCCTTGCGATCGGAGAGCTTCTTGCGCAATTCATCGAGGGCCTTTTTGACCATGGCATGGCGTTCTCCGAGTGCCTCTCCGCCCTGAAGGCCTGTGCCGTAGCCTAGATGTTCGAGTGAATCTTCCCAATCGAGCACGGTTTTCTCCATATCGGATATTTTCCATTCCTTCTCCTTTTCCGCGGGCAAACGGGCGCGACCTTTTTCGTAAACCGCACCGGCGAAATTTCCGAGAGCTGGAATTTGTTCGTGGTTGGATCCCGAGACCATCACCCGGCATGCGGACGAACGTGCTTGCTCCCAATCCGCTCGCCGCAGGGCCTCGGCGGATGCCGCGACTGGATCCGCGGGCAAGGGCTTGTCCTCCGCAGCGGAAGCATCGCCATGGAAACCACAGAACAGAATGGCCAATGCTGCCACGGCGGCCTTGCTCGTCAAGCGAGGCCAGAAGATGCAGAGGGCGAAAAGCAGGAGAGCGGGGAACAACACCCATTGGAAACGATCGGAAGCCCGGCTGCGTTTCTTTTCTTTTGCCTCCGCTTTCTCCAACCGTTGTAAACCGTCGGCGAATTGTCCGGGCAGGGAACCGGACGAGGTGAGTTCCGCCGCGTATCCCCCGCTGGCTTCGGCGAGTTTCCGGAGGTGCCGCGTGGTCGCTTTGGTTACCACAGGTTGCCCATCCGGGGCGCGGATGAATCCGCCCGGCGCTTTCGGGAAAGGAATCATCGCCCCTCGATCCGTGCCGATGCTGAAACCGAAAATCAGCACGCTTTTGTCCTTCGCTTTGGCTGCCAGCCCATCGAGGTCGCCTTCCAGATCCTCGCCGTCGCTGAGGATGACCAGTGCCCGCTGGCGTGGGCCGGCTTCATCCAATGTATCGAGGGCGGCTTCAATGGCAGCGGCCAGACGAGTGCCCCCGACGGGCAGGCTTTCCGTGTCGATTCCGAGGATGGTTTCGCGGATCGCCTCGTGATCATTCGTGAGCGGGGCCATGGGAAAGGCGGTGCCCGCGAAGGCAAGGATACCGACCCGGTCATCCGGAACGGAGCGCAACAAATCGAGGGCGGCCAACTTCGCGGCTTCAAGGCGGTTCGGCGCGGCGTCGGTCGCGAGCATGCTCTTCGAGGTATCAATTGCGACGAGGATGTCGCGGGCACGTGCCAGTTCTTCGACGGATTCCTGCCCCAACTGTGGACGTGCCATGGCGAAGCCGAGGGAAAGCAGAAGAAGGAAACGCAGCAGATGCCGCGCCCAGAACCTGGTTGCCGGCGCGGAGGGGAGCAAAAGCGGTTGTAGCCGCGCTGGCACGAACCCATCGATCTTTTTGCGCTTCTCGCGGGCGCGGGCCAACCACCAGCCAGCCACCGGCAACAGGGCCAGGGGCAAAGCGAGCCAAAAAGGTTGGAGAAGGGTGGGCATGAGAAAAGGATGAATCAAGCGGGGAGGGCGCGTTCCTCCGGAAGCGGCCGCAGGCAGTCTAACAGAACCAATAATACCGCTGGCAGCAGAAACCACGCGAAGACATCCTGCCGGTGCGTGATGCTGCGGCTGGCCAGCGTGCTTTTTTCGAGCGTGTCGATGGATGAAAAGGCATCGCGTAGGTTGGCGGTCGCCTCCGCACGGTAACTCTGCCCGCCGCTCAAGCGGGCGATCTCTGCCATCGTTGCGGGATCGTATTCGTTCGTGAGACGGGCGAGCCGCTCGCCGCCGAACTCATCCGGAATGCGGATCACGGTCGTGCCGGTTCCTCCGACCGTGATGGTGTAGATGCGGATGCCGAGCGCGGCCGCTTGCCTTGCCGCGTCCAAAGGATCCAGCTCCCCTGCGTTGCTTTTACCATCGGTGATTAAGACCAGGATGCGGGATTTGCTTTTCTGTTTGTTCAGACGGCTGGCTCCGGATGCGATGGCGGATCCAATCGCCGTGCCATCTTCAACCATGCCGATCCGAATGGCAGCCATGCGTTCTAGCACCCAGTCGTGGTTCAGAATCGGCACGCTCACGGGATACGGCCGCCCGGCGAAAGCGACCATGCCGATGCGATCATTCGGCCGGCCGCGGATGAATTCCTTGCACACCGCTTTCGCCGCCACGAGCCGGTCCTTCCGTTCCCCTTCGAGCACAAAATCCACCGCCGTCATCGAACGTGAGACGTCGAGGGCGATCATGATGTCGATGCCGCTGTATTCCCGTTGTTCCTCGACTTCGAGTTTCTGCGGCCTGGCCATCGCGGTGACCGCGAGGATATAAGCGGGGATGAGCCAGCTCCATCTAGCCCCCCAGCTGTGCGTGCGCGGCATCGTGCCGATTTTGCCTAACAAATGGAATCCGCCATAACGCAGGCCGCGGCGCGATGACCCGCCGCCGAGCGCGAAAAAGAAGACGGGCACGAGCAGCAATGCCCAGAACCACGCGGGATCCGCGAATTCATAATCCTTCATCATGGGGCGCCCCCTTGCGTTGATGTCTGCCCGGTGGTTTTGAGAAATGTCTCCGCCAGTGCGCGGGCATCATCCCAATCGGCGCGGGTTGGATGAAGGCGGCACGACAGCGATTCCATTTCCACGAGCAGATTCGTTAGTTCGCGCCAAGCTTCCGCCGCACGCAGGCCGCTGAATGAGCGTGCGGGGTGGGCAAGACCGGGGCCCATGCCAACAGCACCGAGGTAAGCGCGCAGCACCCGGGCGCCTGCCGCAGCCGAGCGATCGACCGGCCAGTCCGCTGGAATTGCCGAGAGCGCGTTCAGGGCTCTGTTCGAGGGAAGGGGCGGAGGCAAGGGCAAAGGACGCTTTCTTAGGAACCGGCGGGACAACACAACCGCCGTGATTAGGAGAATAACCAGTGCCACGCCCGCGCCTGCCCAATGCTGCCAGGACAATTCCGGTGGCGGGGCGGGTGGCAGGGCTTGGTATTGTTCCCAGGGCATGGCTCGGAATCAGTGCGGGTGTTTCGAGCGGCGGCGCAGGTGGGCATGCAGCGCGGGAGTGAAATCGGAATCGGTGGCCGCGGCCAGCATCGAACATCCGGCCTTGTTACATTGATCTTCCTTTTTTTCTCTCCATCGCCTTGCCGCCACGGCGATTGCCGTGCGCGTTTGCGGTTTGCTCGTGTCCAATAGACATGATTGGGTTTCGTCCTCTGGATCGATCACGGCGATGAGGCCCATGTCCGGTATGCGATCTTCAGCAGGGTCGCGGATGAGCACGGCAGTGACATCGTGTTTTTTCGCCACCGGCCGGAGTGTTTCGGAAAATCCCGGACCGACCATGTCGGAAATGAGGAAGACGAGCGCGCGTCGTGGCACGGCTTTGCGCAGTCCTTCGAGCGCCGCTGCCGGGCCTTTTCCTCCACTTTCGCCCTTGCGGGCGAGGATCTCCCTCAGCACACGCAGGACATGGGGACGCCCTCGCATGGCGGGGAGCATGAGGTCGATGCCTTTGGAGAACAAAATCAATCCTACCTTGTCATTGTTGCGCAGGGCGGAGAAAGCAATGGTCGCCGCCACTTCCGCCGCCAGCGCCCGTTTGTTCAACCGGGCATGAGCCGGTTTGTTCTCCGCGGGCACGGTGCCGAAGTCCATCGACGGGCTGATATCCACGAGCAGATACACGAGCAATTCACGTTCCTCGATAAAGGTGCGGATGAACGGATCCTGCAGACGCGCGGTGACATTCCAGTCGATATTTCTCGTCTCATCGCCAGGCAGGTAGGCTCGGTGTTCGATATGTAGCTAGTATTAATTCCTACTATGTAGGTTTTTTAATTGTACTGAGGTCCTATGTATGTAGGATCCTAGGCTTGTATCAAGTCCTTACGTATGTATGTAGGTTATACTAATTCCTAATGAGTACGATTTTTTTGCTTATACTGAATTCCTATGTATGTAGAAAAAATTAGCCATGTTTTTCCATTTAGGAAAAGTTCGACATTTCTCACCCATACCCACACCCAGTTTTTCCATTTAGGAAAAGTTCGACATTTCACACCCATACCCACACCCACACCCACACCCACAACAATATTACCCACAACAATATTTCCCAGTTTTGCCATGTTTTTCCATTTAGGAAAAGTTCGAAATTTCACACCCATACCCACACACAGTTTTTCCATTTAGGAAAAGTTCGACATTTCACACCCATACACCCACACCCATACCCATACCCACACCCACACCCACACCCAAACCCACACCCGCACCCACACCCACACCCACACCCGCACCCACACCCACACCCACACCCACACCCACACCCACAACAATATTTGGATGTATGAGCTTGTACC
>JBJTQJ010000019.1:0-25550 GCA_046075565.1 Verrucomicrobiales bacterium
CCCGAATCCACAAAGAATCGACACCAAAAGACCCCGGAAACCACAATCGCCATTGTCCTTTCCAAACGGCAAGGGCCTTGTCACAGCGAGGCTCCAGGCCCGCGTCGGCCCGTTTTCAGAAGCCTATGGGATGCCTGTGAGCAAATTACTAGCAATCAAGGACCGGGCGGGCGGGGGCGGGGGACTCGGGAAAACTGAAACTCCGAAGTGTGACTCGTCGTAAACATCATCTCAAATATTGATATCACAACTCCCATGCCGACCCATGCCGCCCCCTGCATCTACCGTCCAGCCCAGCCGGATGAGATGGGCCGTGCCGCCTCACTTTGCACCACGCCCACCGTGCGTCCGGGCGAGGGGCAGTTGCATTGCTTTGTCGCCGTGCGCACCCAGCCTGTGGAGCGCATCCTTGCCGTTGCCTTTTGGCACACGATGCCCGAGGCCGATGGCACCCTGACAGCCGAGGTGAAATGGTCGGTATTGCCCGCCCTGGCGGCAGAAGCGTCGCTCGAAGAGGCCAAGGGCCGCCTCGCCTGCCTGCTCGCCGATTGCGGCTATACCGACGTGGCACGGGAATGCAAACTGCGTCTAAAAACAGCGCCTGCTCCCTTATCCAAACAGTCGTTTGATTTGGAAGGTATCGTTCGCGAGGTGGTAAGGAAGCTGGGATCCGACTGATCCCCATCTGGAAAGCCCTATTACCTGGCACTCCAAGAGACATGGCGTCTCACGACGGCCCCCGGCCCCTCCAATGGCCCTGAGCCCACCGGCTGGGCTCAAAAATAGGCAGTGGCAAAAAAATCTTGGCTCCACGGGTTGGGAAAGCTATGCTTCGTAGGTATCGAAAACGCCATGGAAACCCCCGATTTCCCCACCCTCCTGTCTTCGCCAAAGCTCCGCCAGGCAAGCCTATCCTGCTTGGGCAGGTGTAACGCAGCGAAGGTTTCACCCCAACGGCTGTTTCAGGGGCTTTCTACTTGAAGGCAATTTCCCGGCAGTCCTGCGCTTTCCCGGCCAAGCCCTTCACGTTTTACCTCGATTCTCCGCATGGCGCGTCGCACGCACTATTCCCCTAGTTGTCTTCTGCAAACCACTTGGATCGTGTGGATTCTTCTGGCGGTTCTGGTGCGTGTTTACGCAGCGCCCGCGGCGCCGACCTTGTTGCGTGGTGCGGTGACTTCGACTTCGGGCACCGCAATGACCCTGATCTGGGATGACAATTCGACGGATGAAACGAACTTTCAAATCGCCTATACCGTCAATGCCGTGACGCAGACGCCACTGACATCGAGCGCGAACGCGGGAACCGGAACGATCAGCGTCGGTCTCATGATTTCTGCCGGCGTCACATACACTTTCCAGGTTCGTGCGTATACAACCTCCACTGCGAACGCATCCGCCTATTCGAACACCATCACCCTCAATAGTGGCGATTTCAAGGCGCCCACCAGCCCCGGATTGGCTGTGCAGGCGAATGGCAGCATGCTCTTTATCTGGACGGACAGCTCGACCGGCGAGGCTGGATATATGGTGGAATCAGCAACAGCGTCGGGTGGGCCGTTCACGGTGGCAGGATCGACGGGGCAGAACTTCACCGGCTTCATCATGGGCGGCCTCGCTCCGGCGACGACCTACTATTTCCGCGTCCGCGGCTTCAAGGGCACCGCCGCCAGTCCGACTTTCACGACGGCCTATACCAGCGTGGTCAGCGCGACGACGCCCTTGACGATCGCCGCGCCCAGCGGCCTCGTGGTGACGCCGACCAGCGAGCGGGCGGTGAGTCTTTCCTTTGCGGACAACACGGCGAACAACACCGGATACGAAATCGAGATCCGCCCGCAGGGTGGTGTGTTCAGCTACCTCGGAGAAGTCGCTGATATCGCCAAAGTGAACACGAACGACATCCTGACCCCGGGCACGACGTATGATTTTCGAGTCCGCGCATATTACCAAAACGGCGCGAACCCGCGCGTCTATTCCGCCTACTCGAACATCGGGACCGCCACGACGCCTTTTTATCCGCCGACAAATCTTGTCGTCACGCCTTCCGCCGTCACGCCCTACCGGATCAGCTTCTCATGGACGGATCAATCCGCGGCCGAGACCGGCTACGAATTGGAATATCGAAAGCAGGGCGTGGGCTCTTTTGTAACCCGTAAAGTGACGGCGGCCAATGCGACGAGCATCGTCAATCTGCCGGAATTTGAGCCGGGAACAGTTTACGAATTCCGCATCCGGGCGCGGGCAGACGGTCTTCGCTCGGCGTATTTTCCTTCAGCGGGCGGAGTCGTCGCCACGACGAGGAATGGCTTCAGCAGCAAGTCCTACGCGCCGATCGAGACGGGCACTCCCTTCAGCTACCAGATGGCCACCATCAGCCAGTCCCCGCGCACCGGGTGGAGCGTGGGCACACTGCCGCCGGGACTCGCGTTTGACGCAGGGACAGGCATCATCTCCGGCACACCGACGGCGGCCGGTTTCTACTCCGTGCCGATGACGGCGTCTTTTGCGAGCGGCCCCGCACACACGCTCAATCTGGCCCTGCGAATCATCCGTCCGCCAGCCCCGCCGCAGCTCACCTCGGCGATCGGCGCACAGACGCTGACCAAGGGTGGCGCCGCAACCGTCGCGCTGAATACGAAGTTCGCCGACCCCGACACCGAATCGGCGGTGCGCATGGCGACCTCGAAGGGGAATGTGGATATCGTGCTATACTCGAGCACCGCGCCACAGACCGTGGCGAACTTCCTTACCTATGATTACAGCAACGTGCTTTTCCACCGCGCACCCGCGGGCTTCGTAGTGCAGGGCGGCGGCTACAGGACGTATGCTGCACCGGATGTGTTCCAGCGCATCACCACGTCATCGCCGGTGCCCAATGAGCCGGGGATAACGAATACCCTCGGAACCATCGCGATGGCGAAGGTTGCGGACGACCCAGACAGCGCCACGAGCGAATTCTTCTTCAACCTGGGCGACAACAGCGCGAACCTCGACAACCAGAACGGCGGCTTCACCGTCTTCGGGCGTATCGCCACGCCGTCGCTCAGCACGACTCTCGCCGCGCTCGCCTCACTGCCGACTGAAGACTACGCGGTGAAGCAATATGTCGGGCCGCTCCCGACGGACGTCGTCAATTCCACGTTCACCGACCTGCCCATCGACAAGTCGCCTGTGCCGGCCGCCGTGGATCAGAGCAAACTGGTTAAGACCATCTCGGTGACAACGCTGCCGGTGCTGACGTATACGGTTTCGGAAAACTCCAACCCCGCGGTGGCGGCCGCATCGATCGTCGGCAACAGCCTGCAACTCGACGGGCGTGCACCGGGCCTTACGACGATCGCCGTTGTCGCGGTCGATGTCGATGGGAACGCCACGCCTGCGACGTTCACGGTCGAGGTGCGTGAGACATTTTCTCAATGGGCGGCGGGTCAGGGCATTCCCGCCGGAGAAGCGGGTGCAGGAAATAACCCGGATCGCGATGCGCTCACGAACATCCAGGAATGGGCCTTTTTCGGGAATCCAAACATCGCCAAGACGGGAAACCCGGTGCCGCTCTTTGCGCTCACGCCGGTGGCCGGCTCGAAGCATTTGGAGATCACTTTTCCGGTCCGCAAGTTCGCCGCGAATCTGACCTATTCCGTCGAGGTCTCCGGCACCCTGCTGCCGGGCAGTTGGGCGACGATCTGGACGAGTTCCGACGGCTTCGCTGCGCCCGCGGTGAAGTCGGCGATTGACCAGGCGGATCGCACCGTCGTGACAGTCCGCGACCCGGTGTCGGCTGCATCAGCCACCCAGCGCTATATGCGCGTCAAGGTCCAGTAGCGTGCGCGGGGCCATCGCGCGTCCTGAGTCGCCCCGGGGGACGGCAAAAGTGCGGAATCAAGCCCTGCCAAAAATATTCTTGGCACCGCGGATTGCGAAAGCTATGGACCGCTTCTATGCCAACGGCCACGAAAGCCCCCCTTTCCCCCTCAAGCCCCTTTTCCCCGCCCAGCGGCCTGGCCGAAAGGCTCTTTTCAGCGGCTTCGACCCGAATTCCTTCCTTTATCTGTATGTTAGCCACGGACATCTGGGCACGAACCAGTCATCCCACGGGGTGAAGTTTACCGGCTTCGGCGAGTCTGGCGGTTTCGAGGAATGGTCCACTTTCACCGATACCTTGGGCAACCCGCCGGCGGTCTTGGTCGCGCCGATTCCGGAACTTTCCACATCCCTGATGGCTTTGATCGGAACCTTGGTCCTCGCCCTGCGCCGCCGCCGGGATTGAAATGGTCCCGCCCGAGGTGGGGTTGACATTATTGTGTTCGTCGAGGAACTGGCCGGCTTCTCGGCGTTGATGTTCGGTCGCGAATATGGACAGTCGCTTTAGGCTCTCTTTCCGTGCCCGATTCGGCACGCAACCTATCGATTCCCAATGGCGCGGAACTTTTGGTTCGCACCATCTACCTTTTGATTACTGTCCCGCTCCTTCGCGCCCCCGTCGCTGATGGTCGGTTCTATTGCTTTTCTTGAGCTGCCGTTGCGCGCACGATTCGCACCGGTCCGATCAGGCCGGATGGTTCCGGCTTCCATTTGAAGCGTCCTTCTTTTTCAACGCGGATATTGGTGCGGGTGATGCGTTGATTCATCGGCAGCTTTGCATCGGCCATCACGCGGTTGCACCACGAGTTGATGGCGGTGACTTCGAGGGTATTGGATCCGGGTTTTGCCGACTTTCCAAGAGCGACTCGGAACGGAGGACGCCAGGCAATGCCGAGATCGTTGCCGTTGAGCTTGACCCGTGCGATTCCCACGCCGCGCACCTCGCCCAATTCGATGGCGATGGGGCTGGCGGCCTCTTCCTCGCTCAACTCGAATGTCGTGGTGTAGATCGCTTTGCCGGAATAATCGCGCACGGCGGGATCCGCATGGTCGAGCCAGTCGGTGAGTGTGGGGAAGGCGACGGGTTTGGCTGGACCGCCGAGTTTGCGATCAAAGGTGGCTTGCCATGGGCCATCAATGCCGCAGACTTGCTGCCATGGGGAACTGTTCGGCGCTTCGTCGCGGTTGTTGGTGGGGCTCGGTTTGCGGAAGACCATGAAGCAACTGTCGAAGGCGCCAAGGTCGAGCGGCACCGTGGTGCGGCCATCGGAGATGTTGTAGCGCGTGGCCTCGCGGATGGAGCCATCCACCGGATTCCAGATCTCCGGGATGCGGCCCGACACCCGGAACGTCGCTTCGAGTTGGCGGGGTTTGCCTGAGAATTCCGACAGGAAATAGATGTCCGCTTCTCCGACCTTGTAGTGAATCCAATCGGTTTGTGGTGCCGCCGAGCCATTGGCCAGGGTGATGGAGAGATCCGGTAGGATGTTGTGTTTGGCCAGAAACTCGGAGGCGTTCATGCCCCAGGCGATTCGGCCTTTGCCGACGGCTCGGGTGCCGGATTCTTCTTCTTCATTGCCCCACAAGCCATCGGCGAGTTGTTGGAATTCCTTTGCCCCTGGCGGGCCTCCTTCGAGGCTCACGGCATGCCCGGGTTTGGGGCCGAGGATACTGGCACCCGCGCGGGCCAAGGTATCGATTTTCCGAAGCGCACCGAGGGAGAGTATGCCGTGGTCCGGGAGAGTCAGCACCTGATAGCTCATGCCCGAGGGCAGGCGGAGTTTGCCGTCGGCGAAGACGAGTTTATCCAACAAGAGTTCCTCGCTGAGCACATCGTAGTCATAGCCGGGTAAAGCGCCCGCCGGGTCGTGGCCCTTGCGTCCGAAAATGTTCGGGATGTGATCGCCATAGTAATGGAGGACGTCTGCCTGGAATCCGCCCTGTTGGGTGAGGAACTGGCAGCGCCGCAGGTAGGTAATGAATGCCGTGCTTTCGTCCCACCATGTGATCTGGGGGTTAAAGTGCGTGCCCGCAAAGTATTCCTGCCCTGGCATGCCCATCTCCGGAGGCGAACTGGTGAAGGTGTGAATAAAGAGGATGTTGAGGCCGGCACAGATTTCGGTGTCGAAGCTCGGTTTCATTTGTAGCCACGGGATGTCGTTCCAGTGGGGGCCAATGGTCGTGAATCCCTCGGCGCCGACCAAGCGCTTGCCATAGGTGTGCGCCGCCGAAGATGCCTGCTTGACGAAAAATTGGTTGTCGGCATCAGGACGATGCGGCGATGGCGACCAGAATTCGGACATCATCAACTCGCTACGGCCGTAGTTTTTCAGACCATCGAGCGGACTGGCGTGCGGGCCGGAGCATTCGGGATGGGTAGCAATGCCAAACTCCGCCGAGCGCTTTGTCAGATGCGTGAAGTGATCGGCAATCAAATCTCCGATCGTCTTGCGGAAATCGGCGAGGAAGGCATCCGATTCCGCGCGGGAACCGATGATATGTCCCGTCAGTACCGCGAGCCATGGAGTGGGATCATATCCGCGTCTTTCCCGAAAGGCACGGTCGAAACCCGGTGTCCAGTTCATGCCGCCGCCTTCCCAACTGTCGGTATGCACGTATTTCATGGTGGTGCCCGCGTGCGGGCCGAGGGCTTTGAAAATCGGCGTGATGTTCTTGTCCCAGTAGCTGTCGAGTGCGGCCGGGCTGAGGAGGTCGATCACCCGCCCGGACCAGCCTTCGCTTTCGGTCGAGACGCGCGCGCCGGTCGCGGTGTGGCCGATACGCAGAATCTCCCAATGACCGGCGGGAGCCTCCCAATTCAAGGTGCCATTGGCCGAGAGCTTCGTGGTCAGGTTCGGAACCTCGGCAGGACTGAAGAAGGTCTCGCCGGGTTTTCCGGGTTCGGTTTCCAACATGAAACGGGTATCGGGCGCCGATTTGCCCAGCGCACGGGTCGCGTTCTTGAGGTCGAGATCTTTGAGTGGTGCGATGGCTGACACCATGTCCGCGCCATCGGTTACTCCCGGTAGGATGATCTCCGCTACCTGCACGTTGCGGGCGCGTCCCGCTTCCGGCTTCGGATCATGGGCGGAGGTGAAGGATAGACGGATGTGCGATGCCCTTTGGGCGGGGAAACTGGCGTTGAGAGTTTCACTATCCTTGAGGTTGAAGGTGGCGACGGAACGGAAGTTCCGATTGTCGGTGGAAATTTGGATTTGCCCGCTGCGTGGGCCGCGCTCCGGCCGTCCGCGCAGTGTTAGTTTCGAGATTTCAATCGGCCGATTGAGCGAAACGGAGATCCACTGCGGATTCTCTGCCGTAGGTGCGTCCTGCGAGGCCCAGAAGGTGTCGGGATTTTCATCCATCGCGTTCTTCGCTGGATACTGCGGTTGGGCGTTGCTCGCCTTGATTTCGTATTGCACCCGTCCATTCGCTTCCGCGCCGCGTGGCGGGGCAAGGGGAACGGCGATGACCGCGACATCGCGATAGAACCCATCTTTTGCTTCCGGTTTCGGCAGGGTTTGCCGGATGGCGGAGGGACCGGTGACCTGGGTCTTCGACCACACGAGATGCTGGGTGGTCTCTTGCGGGGAAACGGAAGGTCCGCCGAGGTTCCAGCCGCTTTGGATGTTGAGGCTGAGTTCCAGTTCGAGGCGTTTGGCCTCGTTGCAAGCATGCAGCAGCAGGGCGGTCCATTGGGGTGAACCGAACACCGGGCCCGCCTTGGTTCGGGCGTTGCCTCTTTGATTGCTTCCGTCGGCATCGAAGATCATCGCTCCATTGAAACCCTTGGCTTTCATTTCCTCCAATTCGCGGGTGATCGACTCCCTGGTGACATTGCTGTTGAGCCACCACCAGAAGCAGCGGATGCCCGCGCTGTGCGGTGGATTGCGGAAGCCGGATTCGAGCGCGTCCGCGCGGCTCTGAGGCGCCGCGATCACCATGGCAAGCAGGACGAGAAGTATCCGGAAGGCGAGCTTGCGGAGTGAGACGACGGACCGAGAGGCCAACTGGAGATGGCGTTCCGCGAGAGGGATGAAAGTGTGCCCGATGCTAAGGAGTTTCATGGGTGTGTCCAATGGATGTTTGAAATATGCAGGATAGCGTGAATTCATACGGGAAAAAAGGATCTTTTCGGACGGGCGAGGAGGCAGATGAGGGGAGGGAGGGGATGCCGACGAGGACCCAGCCTTCGCCGGAGGCTCTGGCGGGCAGGCTGTCGGCGAACCCTGCAGATACGTCGGCGAGCCCGGAGCAAATGGCAATGGTCGTGGCGGCAAAGGTTGATTGTGGCGCGGCGTTTGGTTGCGTCGAGTGGGGATGAGGTTGGCAGGGCGGGATTTGTAACCGACGACCAACGCCTGAACCGGAGAAAAGGCCCCTCCAATGGAAAAACATGACCGCGAAACGAGTGGATCGTCTCGTTTCCCCTAAAATCCCAAGTTTGCTACCCGTATTGCAGGTTATAGTTGCAGCCGATGCCCATGAGCGACCACGATATTCCCAATGGCTCCCGAGAAATCATGGAATCCCTGCGGCCGATTCTGGAGAGCACGTGCAGGTTGGCCGATCACACCCTGACCGACCATGGCCATGCTATCCCGCACGAAGAGCGCGACATGCCCACGCCCTACATCCTCGCTGCTCAGCAGATGCTGCGGGCGCTGGGCGGCACGACCATCGTCGATCTTGGATGTATGCGCAGCCCGATCAAACATGCCCCGTTTGTAGTCGATCGCGCGTGCTGTGCCGATGGACACTCAACCCTCCTCTGGGCGCACGCCGGGTTTGTCGTGTATTCGTGCGACATCAATCCGGAGGCCGTGGCCTTGGCCAGCCAAGCCACCGCCGCCTATGCGAACTGCAGCGTGACCTGTGCCGATGGGATTGAATTCATTAAAAATTTCGGGGGCACCATCGATTTGTTGTATCTCGATGCCTGGGATGTTGTCGAAAATACCCCGTTTGCGGAGCGGCACTTGGAAGCCTATCTGGCGGCGCGTCCGAAACTGGCCGCCAATCATCTGGTAGTGGTGGATGACACCGATGTCGTCGACGGCGGAAAAGGTCGTTTGCTGATGCCTGAACTCGTGGCCCAAGGATATCAAATTGTGGTCATGGGTCGGCAGACCATCGCTTTGTTTCTCGCGGGGTATGCGCCGATGATCGCGGCTTGCGGCTGCAACCGGATAACCCAATTGTCTGCCAAAATCGCCCGATACAACGATTTGCGGGAAATCCTCAAGTCGTCCGCGAGTTTTCAGCTTCCGGGTTTCACGACAAGAGCCGAACTGGAGGAGAAACTCAAGCTGCGCAAAGAATCCAACCAGCGGTTGCGCGATAAGGCAGCCAGGCTGGAGGAACGCGTCGCGAAGCTTCATGCGCAGCTTGATTCGGCCATCGCCTGGCAATCCCGTTCACCCATCGTCCGCGCCCTCCGCAAATGGCGACGCCCGGGTTAGTGTGGCCCGCCCCGCCGGGATGAACGGCCTTAATGCCAGTAATAACGATGCGCCCGGAATGAAAGGACTTTCACCGGCAGCAAGGGTTTGTTTCAAACACCGGGCTTGCGGAAAACCAGCAGGTGTTGCCAAGGCAGGTCGGGTTTGTCGGCCTCGAACTCGAAACCTATGGCCTTGAATTCCTTGAGCGATTGTTCCTTGCTCATCTTGTGCAGCAACTTGATGGGCACGGCCGGATCCTCCGCGCGGAATTCGAGCAAATAAACGCGGCCTCCCGGCTTGAGGGCATTCTTGATCGACTGCAGCATCTCAACCGGGTGGGAGAATTCATGGTAGGCGTCGACCATGAGCACGGCATCGAGGGTGTTCGCTTCCATTTTGAGATCATCCACCGCACCAAGATGTGGTTGCACATTCGTGATCTTCCTGCGGAGGGATTCCTCTTTCAGGTAGTCGAGCATTTCCTGTTGGATGTCCACCGCCACGACACGGCCACGCGGAAGGACTTCGGCCAACCGGAACGAATAATATCCGGAGCCAGCGCCAATGTCCGCGATGACCGTATCGGGTGCGAGTTCGAGAAGGGAGATGGCCTTTGCTGGGGCTTCCTCCTTTTCCCGTTCGGTCCGTTCCAGCCATCCGATGCCGGGATGACCCATGACCCGGGCAATTTCGCGGCCCATGAAAATTTTTCCAATGCCATCGGCTGATGGCGTGGCAAAGGTGTAGGGCTCGGGAGGTGGAAGGTCTGCTTGCCGAACCGGCGGTGTTGGTTGAACTGCCGGAGTTGGCGCTGGAGGACTCGGAGTTTCCTCCAGAGCGTCGCGATGCTGAAGCTTGGGTGCGAGGAATAGCGCGAGCAGGATGATGGGAATGAGAAGAAGGTATCGGTAATTCATGTGCGGATGCTTTTGCCACGCATTCAAGCACGATTGGGCGCCGATGGAAAGAAAGAAGAATCCACCGGTTTGGGCGGGGGTGCAGGACAAACAAGACAGCGAGCCTTTTCCATCTGCGTGCCTTTGTTTGGCTGGCGTTTGCGCATAGGCACAGGGAACAGTCCATGCCCCAAAGAGCCTTTGCTATTCGTATGGCCGTAGCGGCACCGCTTCCGGTGCCAGGCGAAGGACGGTCCATTTCCTCCGAGCTGCGATGTCCCCACCCCGGAACGCGAAGGCGTTCCCTACATGTCCCCGAGTCCGTCAGGGCTACCGAGAGAAATACTTAACTTAACGCGCTTTCCCAAAGCGGCACGCGGCTCGGAGCCACGACACTCGTTCCTTTCTCGACAAGAAAGGGAGTCCGGGCGTCCCGCCCGTAACTTGTCCTTTTCGCGTGCAGGATGCCCGTGCTCCCTTTTCGGCGAATGACCCCGCAACCCATCCGGCATAACCCATCGCTCGCGCGAGTTACGGACACGACCCTGCGGGATCGTGTCCCTCCGTGGATGGGAAGGTGGAGATCCGGTGGTGTTGCTGTAGAAACCGGGAATCTCAGACTTCCGCGACCGGGAGCTGGCTCACGATTTCGCGGGCCTTCTCGGCGAGCGGAGTGGAGAGGTAACGCTCGGTGCCGGAGGCTCCAATCACCACGATCTTCTTGCCGGCGAACTCGGGACGTTTGGCGAGTTGCAGGGCGGCCCAGATGGTGGCTCCGGTTGAGATGCCGGCCGGTATGCCCTCGAGCACGGTAGCTTCCTGGGCGGTGGCGAAAGCATCTTCGTTGCTCACTTGGATCACTTCGTCCAGCACATCGAGTTTCAGATTGCCCGGCACAAAACCAGCACCGATGCCCTGGATCTTGTGCGGACCGGGTTTTACTTCCTCGCCATTCCGGGTCTGGGTGATGACCGGGCTGTCCTTGGGTTCGACCGCGACGATGTGCACCTTCTTGCGGGATTTGAGCACTTCGCCGACTCCGGTGATCGTGCCGCCAGTGCCGACACCGGCGACAAAGACATCCACGTCGCCACCGGTGGCTTCCCAGATTTCCTCCGCGGTGGTTTTGCGATGGACTTCCGGGTTCGCCGGATTATCGAATTGGCGCGGTTGGAAGGCATTTTCCCCGAGTTCCTGCGCGAGTTGGGCGGCTTTGGCGATGGCACCCTTCATGCCCTTCGGTCCGGGCGTAAGCACGATTTCCGCTCCCAAGAGGTGGAGGAGAACACGGCGTTCCTGCGACATCGTTTCGGGCATGGTAAGGATGCAGCGGTATCCTTTGGCACGGGCAACGAAGGCCAGCGCGATACCGGTGTTGCCGGAGGTCGGCTCGACGATAATCGAACCCGGCTTGAGTTTGCCGGACTTCTCGGCGTCTTCAATCATGGCGCGACCGATGCGGTCCTTCACCGAACCGAGCGGGTTGCGTGATTCGACCTTGAGGTAGATTTCACCCGCCAGCCCATCGGCGAGGCGGTTGATTTTTACGAGCGGCGTATCGCCGACGGTTTCGACGAGATTGGTGTGTAGTTTCTGGGCCATGGTGGTGGTTGTTTTGGTAGGTGCTGGTTTGTTAGGGTGTGAGGATCAAATCTGGAAGTCGGCGTCGCCGGAAACGAGGTGGAGGCCGCACTCGCGCTGGAGCCCGCCGTGCCGGGTATCCTCGGGGAGCATTCCCTCCTCGAGTTTGCGGGTGGAATGCCAATCGCCGATGGAAACAAAACCGCGGGAAACCAGCGGATGGGGCGGGAGCCCGTGTTCGTTCATGTAAGCATCGACACGCTCATCGCTCCAATCGAGGATGGGATAAATTTTCGCGGTCCGGTTCTGGGTCTCGATGTGCGGGCGTTTGCCGCGTTCACCACTCTGGCTGCGGCGGATCCCGCTGATCCATGCCTCGGCGCCGTGTTCCTTGAGCGCGCGGTCCAGCGGTTCAACCTTGCGGAGTTTGCCATATTCGGCCAGGCCATCTTCGCCATCTTGCCAGAGACGACCGCGGGTTGCTTCCATGCGCGCCGGGGTGACGGGAGAAGAGTAGAATTTGACCTGGATGCCGAGAAGCGATTGCACTTCCTCCGCATACTGATAGGTCTCGGAAAACAGATAGCCGGTATCGACGCAGATGATTGGAATCTCCGGCGCGTGCTTCGCCAGTTGATGCAAAAGCACGGCCGACTGGGCCCCGAAGCTGGTGGTGGCCACGACCCTGCCCCCGAATTCGCGCCGGATCAGACCGAAACGAGCGGCCGTATCGAGGCTGGCGAATTCGCCGGAGAGAGTGGGGGCATCAAGCACGGCCATGATCACGAAGGGAGCACGATGTTTTTGTGGAAGTCGGGTCCTTGCACGGTGGCGGCGATGACACCTTCGCGGATGACGAAGTCGCCGAAGCGTTCGCCGGGCTGGCGACGCGCGGCGTAGGATTGGAAGAGCGGACGCAAGGTCGGCGCGACATCTTTGGCGGGCAAATTGTCGCGGAAAAGTTTCGATAGGCGTTGGCCATGGAAACCGCCTCCGAGATAGAGGTTGTAACGCGCGGGACCGCGACCGACGAGTCCGATCTCGGCGATGAACGGGCGGGCACATCCATTCGGGCATCCGGTCATGCGGATGGTGATGGCATCGTCACGCAGGCCGACTTTTTCCAGTTCGGTTTCCAGTTCGGTGACAAGGTCGGGAAGATAACGCTCCGATTCGGCGAGGGCGAGTCCGCAAGTGGGCAAGGCAACGCAAGCCATGGAATTCAGGCGCATTGCTCCGCGCTGGTGGGCGGTGTCGAGCCCGTAGTGGGCCAGCAAGGCCTCGATGGCGGGTTTCTTCTCCGGTGTGATGTCCGCGATGATGACATTCTGGTTGGCGGTGAGACGGAAGTCACCGGTGTGCACGCGGGCAATTTCACGCAGGGCCGTGCGCAGGGCGGGACCGTTTTCGAAATCCTTCACCCGGCCATTTTGCACGAAAAGCGTGTAGTGCCAGTGGCCCCGATGGTCTTCGACCCAGCCATAACGATCCCCGTTATCGTCGAATACGAATGGACGCGCATCTTCGAGCGCGTGACCGAGGCGTTTCTCGACTTCCGAGCGGAACCAGGCCAGGCCGCGGTTCTGGACGGTATATTTCAGACGGGCTTGGGCGCGGTTGCCGCGGTCGCCGAAATCGCGTTGCACGAGCACGACCTTCTCGGCTACGGCCACGGCTTCTTCCGGACTAACGAAGGCCATGACATCGGCCAGGCGGGGGAAAGTGGTTTCATTGCCATGGGTCATGCCCATGCCGCCGCCAACGGTGACATTGTAACCGACAATGCGATCATCCTCGATGATGGCGATGAAGCCGAGATCGTGGGCGTAGATGTCCACGTCATTGCTGGGAGGCACGGCCACCACAGTTTTGAATTTCCGGGGGAGATAGGTTCGGCCGTAAATCGGTTCGACTTCGTCTTCGACCGTGGGATCGATGTCCTTGATCTCGCCGGTGACTTTGATCGGTTCTCCGCCATCGGTGTCGGTGAGCCAGATTTCATGGTAGGCGGGCGTGCGCGGCGTGAGGTGGTCGGAGATGGCTTGGGCGAGACCAAGGGCGTCGGCATGAACGCGACTCTGCCACGGATTCGGATTGCACATCACGTTCCGGTTCACGTCGCCGCAGGCCGCGATGGTGTCGAGCAGCGCGAGATTGATCTCCTGGATGGTGCGTTTGAGGTTCGACTTGATGACCCCATGGAATTGAAAGGCCTGGCGGGTGGTCAGTTTGATGGTCCCGTTTGCGTATTCTCCCGCGAGGCGATCCATTTCCAGCCACTGGGCCGGCGAAGAGACCCCTCCGGGGACCCGCACGCGGATCATGAAAGAATAGGCCGGTTCGAGCAGATGTTTGCGCCGGTCCTTGCGCAAATCCCGGTCGTCCTGCTGGTAGGTGCCGTGGAACTTGAGCAATTGGCCGTCATCGGCGGAAACCGCACCCGTGGCGGGACTGGCTAGGCTCTCGAGAATCGTTCCGCGCAGATAGCGGCTCGCCACCTTCATCCGCTCGTTGGCGGCAAGTGTGTCCAAAGGGGCCCCGCGGGTGCGGATTTCAGAGGTGGGAGGTTGGTCAGCCATAAAATATGTTAATCCTACTACGGATACTAAGCTATTCCGGTTTCAGGGCAACCGGAAAATGCTCGAAGAGGGCGGGATGGGTGGAAATTCGGACGCCGGATGGGCAGAAATAGGCAGCTTGGCGGTGCGCTAGACTGGATCGCGGCGCCTACTTTCCAAGTCTGCGTACCAAAGTTTTTGACCAAACCCCCATTCGGGACAAAACAGAAAAGCGGATTTTGGTACCCCGGCTAGGACTCGAACCTAGGACCAATTGATTAAGAGTCAACTGCTCTACCAACTGAGCTACCGAGGCGTTGGGGGAGATGTCAAATTAGGCACGTGAGGTCGGCGGGCAAGTGGTTTTTTTCGGAAAACCCGGAGGCCCACAAACCCCTTTACGCCGGGGTCACGCGGCGACCGTTTTCTCGGGCGCTGGTGTAGATGGCTTCGATAACCGAAACAGCGCGGCGGGCTTCGGTGCCCGAGGTCGAGGGCATACGTCCCGCATGGATGGCTTCGATGACATCGGAGAAATTCCGGATGTGGCCGGTGTAATTGATGGCTTTGGGATCGTTCGCTCCGAGGCCGCGGGTATCGGCTTTCACCATGAGATCGGCTTTGACCCGTGCGTCGGCGGGAGCTTCTTCTGCGAAATCCCAGACTCGGAAGGACTCGTCGGCGAGAAACACCGAACCTTTGGTGCCGCAGACGTGGACTTCCGCCGGGTGACCGGTCGATGACCAACAAGCGGTGGAGCCGTGGATGATGCCGAGGGAACCGTTCTTGAATTGAAGGATGGCGGTGGCGGTGTCTTCGACTTCGATGCGTTCGTGGGCGAGGCAGGCGATATTGGCTTGCACCCATTCGACATCGCCGACCAGATAAAGCAGTTGGTCGATGGTGTGGATCGATTGGTTCATCAACGCACCGCCGCCATCGAGAGCCCAGGTCCCGCGCCAGGCACCGGAATCATAGTAGGCTTGGTCGCGCCACCATTTCACGCTCGCTTCGACCATGGTGATGCGACCGAAACGTCCTTCGGTGGATGCTTGTTTGAAGGCCTCCATGGCGGGATGGAACCTGCGGTTGAAGATGCCCGAAACCGTGACGCCATTTTCGCGGGCGGCATCGAGGAGTTGGTCGATGCGGGCGGTGGTGATTTCGAGTGGTTTTTCCCCGATCACATGTTTGCCCGCGCGCAGGGCGGCGAGAGCGGGATCCAGATGCGCGCCGCTGGGCGTGCAGACGGTAACAATCTGCAATTCCGGGTCTGCGAGGAACTCCTCCATGGTGGCAACGGCCTTGGCGCCGAAGTCATTGGCCAAAGCTTGGGCTCGCTCCGCAACGGTATCGAAAACGGAGTGCAGGGTCGCCTGCGGCATGTCGCGAAGGGCCTGGGCGTGAAAACGGGCAATCATGCCCGCACCAATGATGCCGAAACGGGTGGGTGCGTTTGTCATAAGCCTGTGACTAAAAACGGATTGCTCGCCGCTTCAAGGGCAATTGTCGTGGCCGGGCCGTGGCCGGGGCAAAGAATGGTCTCGGGAGGAAGGGTGAAAACGTCTTCCCGCAGGCTCCGGAGGGCCTCGGAGTAAGAATGACGAGGGCCACCGATGGAACCCGCGAAGAGCGCATCGCCCACGAAAGCAATGGTGATGGGGCCTAGCCGGGCGTGGTAGGTCGTGCCACCATCGGTATGGCCGGGCGTAGGCAAACACGAGATCTCGCCGAGGGCGGAAGAAATTTTTCCTGAGTCCGGCAGAGCCACAGTGCCGGGAACAAAATCAAGGGGAGGGGAATAGACTTGCAATTCGGGGAGAGCGGAACGCAATTCCGGCAGGGCGGCGATGTGGTCGGGGTGATCGTGGGTGAGGAGGAGCAGACGGACTTTCCACTGGCGGGCGGTAACATGTCCGAGCAGCGGCCGGGCATCAGCTCCGGTATCGACGATGATGGCATCGCCGGTCGATGGGTTGGCGAGGATCCATGCGTTCACCTCAAGCTGGCGCTGGCGGGTGGCGATGCACACGAGGCCATCAGGTAACGCAACCTGCGGACGATAGCGGCCCCGCGCGATGGCTAGCAGTGCCTCTGGCGCGAGTTGCAGGGCAGTGGCCATGGCGCGCCATTGGTCGTCCGTGATATCGGCGAGAGCAGGAAAGGCATTTTTCCCCATGGCAGCCATCACGGTTCGTTGCGGGACACCTGAGCGTTCGGCCACGATGGCGGGAGCGAGGCCGAGTCCGAATGCGGCCTTGGCCAAGATGTCGCGGGCGTCGTCTTCGAGTTGACCGGGGAACATGAGCAGTCAATCTGCCATTAGCCCGGCGGTTTGGCGAGCGCGGGAATAGAATTTTCACGAATATCGCAGCGACACGTTGACTTCTGCCCGGGAATTTGGGAAACTGCGTCCCTCGCATGAGTAAACCTGTTTTAGGAAAAGGCCTGGGAGCGCTGATCAAAAAATCCGGCGCTAATGTCCCCGATCCCTCCTTGCCCCGTGATGGCGAGAGAGTGGAAAAAGTGCCATTGGATCGTTTGACGGCGAGCCCGCTTCAGCCCCGGAGAAACTTCGCTGAAGAGGCGCTTGAGGAGCTGAAGGAGTCCATTCGCCAGCACGGAATTATCCAACCTCTCATCGTTCGCGAGGTTGGTGGCAGGTTGGAACTCATCGCTGGTGAGCGTCGTTTCCGAGCCTCGCAATTGCTTGGCTTGACAGAGTTGCCGGTGATTCGCCGCTCGGCCACGGATCGTGACGTTCTCGAGATGGCGCTCATCGAGAACCTCCAGCGCGAGGATCTGGATCCGGTTGAGGAGGCGAGGGGATATGAGCGGCTCGCGCGGGAGTTTTCGCTGCGTCAGGAAGATATCGCGGCCCGCGTCGGGAAAAACCGTGCCACGGTCGCCAATGCCATCCGCTTGCTTGATCTTGATGAGATGGTCCAAGGGTATCTCGCCCGTGGGCTGATCACTACCGGCCACGCGAAAGCAATTCTGGCGATTAAGGAAGCCGAGCACCAGCGTGCGGTTGCCGAGCAGGTGATCAAACGCAAACTCACCGTGCGCCAGACCGAAGCATTGGTGGTCGAGCAACTCGACAAGACCGGCGGGCAAAAGCGTTCCCGCAAGAGCGGAGGAACCCGCGTTCTGCCCGCCCATCTCGCCGACATCGAATCTCGTCTGCGGGAAAAATTCTCCACCCAAGTCCAATTGATTCATTCCGACAAACGCGGACGCATCGAAATCGAATACTACGGTGACGGGGATCTGGATCGGATTCTCGAAGCATTGGGTATGGTCGAGCCGATCCCGTGAGATCGAGTGAAAAGGGTGGCCGCCACGGGTTCATGGCGGTGGGCCAACGGCATGTTGCTAAAAACGATCAGTCTCACCCCGGAATCAACGAATGCGGAACGGGCGGGACTCCCAATCCTCTGAGTTTACCCCAAACAATCTTGGTCTTCCGGGGGCTGGTTGTCCACTTCCTTGTAGGGCAAGAGCGGGACGCTCTTGCTACGAATGACAACGAAACTCGCGGAGAATTGTCCTGTGAGCTCATACCGGAATCGTAGCAAGACCGTCCCGGTCTTGCCCTGAAAACTGATCGCTCTTTGCCATTCCCACTGCTAAACCGACCAGATTGGGCGACCTGCTTCCATTCACCTCGAGAGGCGCGACACCATTTTGAGGATATAGGGATCCATCTGGTAGGTTGTCGAGGCGATGTCCTGAATGGGCGCCAGATTCACCTTGCCTCCATTGGCGACGGTCACCACGCCGCTCTGGCCGGAACAAAGAGCATCGACGGCGGCAGTGGCGAATAAAAAACCCATCCTGCGATCAAAGACCGTCGGTGAGCCTCCGCGCTGGATATGGCCGAGCGCCGAGGCGCGGGATTCCATGCCGATTTCGTCTTCGAACCATTTGACGATTTTATCGCAGCCGCCCACGCCTTCCGCGACCACCGCGATGGCGTATCGCCTTCCTCCTCGAATATCGTTTTGCAGTCTTTTGGCGGCGCTGGTCAGATCAAAAGTCACCTCCGGAATGAGACAGAGTTCCGCGCCGCTGGTAAGCGCGCTCACGGCGGCAAGATAACCGCAATGGCGGCCCATCGTCTCCACCACGAAGGCTCGTCCGAAGGAAGCCGCCGTATCCCGGATGTCGTCGATGGCCTGGCGGATGACATTGAGCGCCGTATCCACTCCGAGGCAATAGTCGGTGCCCGGAATATCATTGTCGATGGTCGCGGGAATTCCCGCCACCCGGATGGCGCACTCTTCGGACATGATGCGCCCGGCATTGAAGGATCCATCTCCGCCGACGATCACGAGTTTGTTGATCCCGCGTTTCAGGAGATTGTCGTAGGCCCAGGGACGCAGCCCCGCATCCCGGAAATCTTTGGATCGTGACGAACCCAAAACAGTACCCCCGCGGTGGATGATCCCGGAGACGATCGACTTTTCAGCAGGCACGACTTTATCTTCGAGCAGGCCCCGCAGGCCATCATGGATCAGGAACGGCCGCTCGCCCCGTTCGAGTGAATAATCCACGAAGCGTTTGACCGCCGGGTTCATGCCCGCCGAGTCGCCCCCTGATGTCATGATTGCAATACTCATACTTGAATGTTCCGATACTGCCGGAGGGGTCGGAACGCAAGCGCTTGCCGGAAAATTCGCGAATCGGAACCGGAGTCGGATTAGCGCCGCCGGTTGGCACGACGGGCGGGTTTGGCGGGAGGCCGGGTTGGCCGGCCGGTCGGAAGGAAGGGTTTGCGAAAGGCGTCCTCGAAATCGTAGCCATTCGCGAAGTCTTGGCGTGTGTCTTCTTCGGTTTTCCCGAAAGCACCGACCTCGATCAGACCGAATACCATCTCCCCGATATCTTCACAGCGGTGGATGCCCCAGATCTCGAGCACGGTCCGGGCCAGCGGCCCGAATTCCCGGAGCGCGAGGTCGCGGAATCCGCCAAGCAATTCCGGGCCGCGAACGTGCCGGGGGCGACTCTGGGAGGCGCGGGGAACCCCAGCGATGGTGAAATCCAACGCGTCCCGCAGGAACAAGTAGGCATCCACGTCGTAGCGCGGGTCCTTTTCCGCCGCCTGGCGGGCGTATTCTTCGAATCCCTGTTTCTGCATGTGGCACGGATTCGAGCATGGACCGGGGCTTTTGTCAAGATGCCGGGGGCGGTTTCATCGCTTGCACCCTGAACTGCGTCGTGCATTCTTTCCCCATGAAAACGCGTCTCTGCCTCTTCCTGCTTGCCGGCGCCGCTTTATCCGCCGCCGAACCCGATTGGATCGATGAAGGCTTCGAGGTGCCAAGGGTCTATCAGGACGGGCAGACCGTGGCCGGTGTCGAAAAAACCGCCGATGGGGCGGGTGGCTGGGTGATGGACGACAAAATCAAGGCCCCTCTTCCCGATGCCTTCGTCGCCAGCGCGTCCGTTGCGGAAAAACCGGAGGATCCGAAAGCCGCGCGCGAGAGGGAGCGTCAGGAGAAGGACGCGCTCCGGGAGGCTGAAAAGGATTTGGATCGGGATGCCCGGAAAAAAGCGGAAGAAGCCCGGGAAACGGCCGCCAAGGCAGCCAAAGTCGCCGCCAGTCTGAAAACCCGGCCGGGCCAGCTCACCCTCGTCCCCGGCAAACCGGGCGGACAATCGATTGTCCGCACTCTCTCCGAGCCCATCAAGGCGCCATTTTACATGTTGGTCGTCCTGGAAACCGACTACTCGGCCGGAGGATTTAGCATCAGCCTCGAGGATGAAATTGTTGATCTTCCGTTCGAACTGAAAATTCAGAAACTCGAGGAGCGACATTGGAAACTTTCCGCCGGGGGTTCCGCCGGGGGAGTGAGTTGCAAGGAGGTCAAAGGTCGTCACGTTTTCCTCGCGGGCATGGAACCTGACCCGAAGAGCCGGGAAAACTGGCTTGTCCGGGCGGTCTGCAACCCGACCGACTTGCGCAATCCCTTGGCGGGTGTGGCCGGGGTGGCGAAATTCTCCACGACCGTGCCATTCAAGGATTTCGTCCGCCTCCGGATCAGCCGGGGCGAGAAATTCTCGGGGAAAATCGATGAAATCCGTTTTGGCAAGACCTTGCGGGACGTTCTGCCCTGAGCCATCTTTGCCGAGATTTGTCCTCTTCCAGTTCCATTCCCGAGAGCGTTCCACCGTGGCAGTGGCCGGTTGTTTTGGGTCTCATCCAGCCGATCATCGCCTGCACATGGCTCGGGTGGCTCGCGGCCAGTTATAAACTTTACGTCTCGGGCGCACAGTACCTCGCCCTCGGTCTGGCCGTCTGGCTCATCTATACATTGGATGGCCTGCTCGACGCCCGGAACCACCGGGAGGGCGAACCACTGAGCCCACGCCGCGCTTTCCTACGCAAACACGCGGGTTGGTTCTGGTTGTTTACATTCGTGGGCTCGGGCTGCCTGCTCGGGATCGCGCTCAGCGAACTTGGTTCCGGACTTTTCCTCTCCGGGATTTTTCTGGGTCTTCTCGTGCTCTTTTACCTCGGCCATGCGCAAAATCTCCGCAAAGCCCAATTCACCTTTCTGCCCAAGGAGGTCTTCGGTGGTGTGCTCTTCGCCATGGGCGTCGGACTTGTCATCATCGAGGCGCATGGACGCGGTGCGGTTGGTCCGGTCTCCGTGGAGTCGGCACTCATGGCCGTCAAAGGCGGGCTTCTCAGCGCGATCCTCTGGTTGATTCAATCCATCCTCTTCCTCTTGCTCACCATCTTCACCGACGGCGCGGTCGTGCTCTTCGCCCTCCTGTGCGTCGCGAATACACTTTTGACCGTCCGGCATGAGGCGGTCGGCCTCGGCGATGTGACCTCGGCCAAACGACTCGCGCCCGGACTAGTCGCCCTCGCGCCGGTGCTAACTCTCGCCCTTGCCCTGAGTTCGCTCGTGAATCTCACCATCAACCGCTCGCCGGAGTTGCGGCCGGTGCATGGCGCCGTGGCCCTTTGTGCCACGCTCATGTTCACCGTCCATCATTTCGCGCGGAACCACCGCCTCAACGGACCTTTGGCCGCGTTTCTGCTCGATGTGGCCCTGCTCGCACCTTTGGCATTGTTTCCCTTCAACCCTCCGGTGTAATGTGAACCAATCGCGCTCCCCGCGACGCTCCTCCGATCACTGCCATGGAAACTTCCCCCGCAACGGTTCCTCCCACGGCTTCCGCGCCGCCGCGCAAGAATTGCCTGATGCTCGGCTGCGGAGCGCTGGCTATGATCGTCATCACGGCGGTCATCGCGGTTGCCGCCACTTTGTGGTGGTTGAAGCGCCCGATCGAACCGGTGACCCTTGATGCCAAGGAACAAGCCGTGCTCGACGAGAAAGTGCGGGTCTTTGAACAATCGAGGGGACAAGGCAATGCGGCGGCGGCCCCCGCCGATGCCGCCGGGCCGGGGCAACCTAACGAGGGTAATGCACCCGCGCCCGATCCGGCTTACCTGCCGGGATCCAAAACCCTCCGCCTCACGGAACGCGAGCTGAACGCACTACTGAACCAGAATACCGAATTCGGAGACACGGTCCGGTTGGAATTGGCCAAAGACGCCGTGCATGCCTACCTCGCGGTGCCGATTCCGCCGGATTTTCCCATCGGTGGAGGCACGACTTTCCGCGCCCGCGGTCGTTTCCAAATCAAGGTGGTCGAAGGCGAGGTGCCCAGCGCCATTCTCGAGGATGTCACGGTTCTCGGCCTGAGCCTTCCCCAAGCTTGGCTCGGCGATCTGAAGGGACGGAATCTCTTCGAAGAGGAGGCCCGCAAGGCGGGAAAAGGAGCGTTTTTGCAAGGGATCAAATCCCTCAAAGTCGAACCCGGCAACCTCGTGCTCGAAGTGAATGAGTGATCCACGCTCATCACCCCGCGCCAACTTGATGCCGAGATCCCTACGGCGCGCCGGATCAATCGTCCTCTGCCTTGTCTCGGCATTCCATTTCGCCACCTCTCCGGTCTCCGGATCCACACCGGATTCGCTTGGCCGAATTCCCGTTCTTGTTGATCCTGGGCCGTGGAATGCAACACCCGTCGCCCCGGGCCAAAGCAATTACCGTCTGGTAATCGAATACTCTGCCGAGGCGGGGCACAACGCCATGGTTTCCTTGGAAGGCTGGAAGCGACTTCTCCCGGCCGGCGAAAAGATGCGGGCCGAATTCGCCATCGAAGATGCCGATGGTTCGCCCTATATTGTCCGGCACTGGCGTCCCGGCCGCGACCGTCCCGACTCCACGGATCGCCCGCGCAGGCATGAACATGCGGCGGCTCCCGAAGTAACCTTGACCGCGCCGGAAGGCTTTCAAATCCACCGCGCTTTCGTGCAACCGCTCCGCGAATCCGATCATGGCGAGTTGTGGGCCAAAGCCACGACCACCGATGCCACGATCGGCTCGGCCCTCTATCGCGACCATTGCCTGGCCTGCCACGGAGATGGCAACACCATCGGCCGTTACCCCGGTCTTGCCGCGTGGAAAGAACGTGATGTTTCTTTATCGACGGATCCACACAGCCTCTGGCGGGCGATCAAAGATCCCGACGGATCCGCCCCCGGCCATCCTCGTCTAACCGACGAAGAGGCCTACCAAGTGCTCCGTTATCTGAGAGACAATCTGTTGTCGACCAATGACGCCGAACCAGGTTCCTCCGAGCTGCCGCGCGGACGTGTGCTTTCCCCTCCGGAGGAGAGTTCTGTTTCTTCCAGTGCCCCGTGGCGTCGTATGGATCACGGTCCCTTTCTCTTCCAGCCTCTGAGGATCCTTGATGCCGAAGGCAAGACCAGCGCCGAAGTCGCGCATTCTCTGGTGGTCCGGCTCGACCCCGGCATCGGCGGCGTGACACGTGGGCGTGCCTGGGCCGTCTATGATGTCGGTGATTTCAGATTCCTCGGCATCGCCCGTGGGGGAAGATTCTCCGATAGCTCCGCGATCTTCGACGGCAATGGCGACGCGGGACTCACCTTGCAAGGAGCGACTCTTGAAAAGGAAGAGAGTTCTGCGGAAGCAGGGGAGAAGGCCGTATTCAAAGCCGTCACGGTCTCGGGCTCCGAAGTTGCGGTGCTCTCAACGATCAATGGAACCGATTTTTCAGAACGATTCTTCTGGAGAGCCGGGCAAAAACCAACACGTGAGTATGGGCCATTGGAAAATGGTCTCGCACCCGGAAAGGCGGATCCCCTCGCGGTCGAGGTCACCACGCGCCTGATCGTTGATGAACAAAATGCCAGCGCGCCACTGGTGGTCGAGGGCATTCCCGCGCCCGCGCCGGAAGAACTGATCACCGGTTCCTGGATGCGCTTCACCGGCCTCGCCATGCGGAATGACGGCAGCGCGCTGCTTTGCACGCCGAATGGTGAAGTTTGGCTGGTGCGTGGATTGGATTCCCCCAAGGCCACCCCGCGTTGGCGGCGATTTGCCAGCGGGCTTGACGGCCCGCACCGCCTCTCCACGTCGGGTGGAGTCTTGGAAGCCCGATGCCGCAACGGTAGGTTCCGCTTGTTCGATGAAAACAACGACGGCTTCTGCGAGCGTTATGAACGGAAAGCCGCTTCCAGTGGCGACACGCGCTCCGAGCTAACAGATCGATTGACACGATGGGCCGCGCCCTCACGCACCGCCGACGATACATGGTATTTCGCCGCCGCCGCGACCGAAAGCAATCCGGGAGCAGGCTTCATCCGGAACCAGGGCGGGCCACCCGAAGACGCCGAACCGCCCGTTTATGTCTGGCTTCCCGGCGCGGAGTCATCACCACCCGCCGGACCGGTTTGGCTGCCGGCGACCGGCAAGTGGGGTGGGGGACTGCAAAGCGGAACCCTCATGCCCTGCCGGGATAGCGGGAAGCTTTTCCGGCTCTGGTCCGCCCGTCCCGGTGATCTCTCCATGCCGCGGGTCCTCTGGTCATTGCCCGTTCCGCCCGTGGATACCGACATCATGGCCTCATCTTTTTCCGGATCCTCCCTCTACATCTGCGGTATCCCGCTCGACGAGGAAACTCCCCCTCATGCCGCAGGATTCTGGCGCATTCGCCGGCAGAACGGGCATCTTTTCCATCCCGTTGAGTTTGATGCCGATGACCAAAGCGTGACGTTGCGATTCAACTCTCCGCTCGATCCCGCCGCCACCGCCGCCAGTCGCTTCGTGCGGGTGACCGCATGGAAACCGGACGCCGGATTCTCCGAGGCCAAACCCGTGGCTCCGCGGCGCGTATTGTTGGGACGAAATACCATGCGAGTTGTTAGCGATGTGATCGAGCCGGGAGCCGGATTCTCCCTCGAATGCTCGGTCACCGATGGCCAGGGCTTGGCCCACCGCTTTGATGTCCACTTCACCCTGCCCGCCGAGTTGCCACCTGCTATCCTTCCCGCGCCGCGTTCTCGTCCTCTCCCTCCGCCGGTTGTCGCGGGTGTGGATGACCCACTGGATCCCGACGATGGGGCCGCGGCTGATCCCGCACCGGAAGATTTGCCCGCCTTCGAACTGCCGGGACGTTTGCCGGAACTCGATGATCCCGTGGAAGAAGAGGAGCCGTTACCCAAGCACTGAACCTATTGTCCGAGGAGCGGGCAAACGCCACGTTGCCACGACGCGAACTAACAAGCTGCGGTAGAACGGGTGTGGAAAATGCGGGCTGGTTTATCCTAAATTCGGACATGAAAACCACGGACGCCACGGATTATCACGGATATTCAGAGGATTAGGACAAAAGAGCAGTTCATCCTGTGAGTAAGAGAATGCCCAAATCGAAACCTCTGGGTTTCAAATTTCTATTCGTGCGGTTTCGTGTCCATGATGAGGCCCTGGCTTCGCCATCGTGGTTTCTCGGTTCAAGGTTTATGCTCCGCTCCGCCCGTGTTTGCGCGAGGTGTCGAGCATTTCCGGCACGATCAACGAGGTTCCCACGAGAATGAGCGCGGCGCAGATGGTAGCGACCACCTGCGGTGGAAAATGCCCGAGAAGATGGAACCCGATGAAGGGAGCGATGAGGCCGCGTGTTCCCGTGAGAAAGGCGTGCACCGACATGTATTCCGCCACTTGATCGGGCCGCGCGAACTTCGTGACCCAGAGATTCCATGAGACATCACCTCCGGCGCGCGCGAGGCCATGCGCCGCCATGCCGAGAGCCATCCAGGGCAGGGTTCCCCCGCCGAAATAACAGAGGGTTGATACCACGAAGAGTAGATTGATCAGCCCCCG